>JAFXSQ010000032.1 GCA_017525525.1 Lachnospiraceae bacterium
CGCAAGCTCGTCGGAGCCCTGTCGCATGGGCGGTACCAACGACTCACTTCGTTCGTCGGGTACACGCTCCAAACGGAGTGCGAGGAGGGGTGCAAATGACGAAGTCATTTCTTGCATGCGCCCCGACGATTGGACACGACGAAGAATGAGTCGTGTCATTACATAAACGTCCTGCGTACTTAATATGTGACCGGGACTGCGTCACTAAAAAAGCCGCCGTACATTGTTATGTACGACGGCGTATGTTTTACTCCATTACGTAAGGCATGATAGCAACGTGTCTTGCGCGCTTAACTGCAACTGTTAAAGCTCTCTGATGCTTAGCGCAGTTACCTGTAATCCTTCTCGGGAGGATCTTTCCTCTCTCGGATACATACTTGCGAAGTCTGTTAACATCCTTGTAATCAATAACAGCGTTCTCCTCGGTGCAGAATGCGCAGACCTTCTTTCTTCTTCTGATAGGTCTTCTTCTCATCGGAGCATCGCCACGATTAGAGTTATCCTTATTGTATGCCATAATTTACCTCCTACTTAAACGGAAGACTGTCCTCAGCTCCACCCGGTATGGTCATAAATCCATCGGCGCTCGCGTTCTCCGGCGCAGGTCTGTCAAAACCTCCGTCGCTGTTTCCGCCGCCACCCTGTGAATTCTTACTCTCAGCAAATTCCTGTTCTTCGATTATAACCTCGGTAGTATAAACCTTGTTTCCATCCTTATTGGTGTAGCTGCCTGTCTGTATTCTTCCGGACACCAAAACCTTAGTTCCCTGGTGAAAGTACTTCTCAGCAAACTCTCCGCTCTTTCCAAATGCAACACACGGAATAAAGTCCGCTGTCTGCTCATCTCCACCTGTTTTCTTTGTAAATCTTCTGTCTACCGCAAGAGTATATCTTGCGATAGCAAGTGATTCATTGCCCTGTGAATACCTTATCTCGGGATCTCTTGTAAGTCTTCCCATCAAAATGACTTTGTTCATATAATTCTCTCCTTATCTTTACACTTCGTCAGCACGAACACAAAGATACCTGAGAACAGATTCCATGATACGAACATTAGCTTCAATCTTTGCCGGAGCCTCAGCGTCTGCATCGAAGTGGATGAAATAGTAGAAGCCTTCCTTCATCTTCTGAATCTCGTAAGCAAGTCTCTTCTTGCCCCACTCCTCGACATCACTGATAGTACCGCCGGCCTTCTCGACTATAGCTTTAGCTTTCTCGACAACTTCTGCTCTCGCATCGTCTTCAAGCTTTGTGCTAACGACTAACGCCAACTCATACTTGTTCATGTCTTTGCACCTCCTTATGGACTAATGGCCTTCGCCCTTACAGCGAAAGCAAGGAATATAAAAATATACCACGAACGAAGAGTATAGCACATATACTCAGATTACGCAAGCATTTTTTTTACTCTCCGGTCGCGCGTATATTAGAATCAAACATCTTGTTAAACCCGAGCCAGCCCCTCTGCTCGTTTTTGTTATCAATTGTCTCGGTAAAGCTCTCGAGCTTGGCATCAAGATTATCCGCAAAGCTTAACGCAAGCGCCTCAATAAGCGCCGGCTTCTTGGGAGATCCGTACGTAAGCTCGCCATGGTGCGCCAATATGCAATGCTTCAACTCATCCGCCAGCTTCTTGGGAAAACCCTCTATCTTATCTATCCTTTCGGAGATCATCATAGCGCCTACCACTATATGTCCGAGCAGCTGTCCCTCATCGGTATAATCATTTTCCGGAAAGGCCGATATCTCCCTTAGCTTTCCTATGTCATGGAGAAGCGCCGCAGTTACCAAAAGATCATGATTGATAAGAGGATATCTTCCCGCAATGAATTCACACAGCTCTGCCACCGAAAGTGAATGCTCTAAGAGTCCTCCGACGAAGGCGTGATGAATTGCCTTTGCAGCGCTGTGCTTTTTAAACTCCTCGGCTATTTCCTTGTCCTCTACAAAGAAGCTCTTAAGCAGCGCGTTAAGATGCGAATCGGCCACGCCGTCGATAAGCTCAAGCAGCCTCTTGTACATCTCATCCACATTTTTCTTGGTAACAGGCATGTAATCCGTCACATCATATTCGCCCTCACGTGCAACCCTCGCGCGCCTAATATTTACCTGAAGAGCATTGTTGAAGGTTGTTATCTGCGCATCAATCTGAATGTAATCAAGCTCCTCAAAGTGCTCTATGGCAGAGCTCAATTCCCAGATCTTGGCATCCACAGTTCCCGTCTTGTCCTGAAGTATAAGCGAATAATATGTCTTACCCGCCTTGGACTTCAACACCTGTTTTTTCTTGCATAGATAGATGTATGATATGTTTTCTCCATCGCGAAGTTCATTGATGTATCTCATTCTTTATTTCCTTTCTGATGTCAGAACATCGGTGATGCCTGTCTGTTTCTTGTCCTTGGCCTCAGCCTTTGTAAGCGTAAATGTAAACTCGCTGCCGACTCCCTCGGTGCTGACAACATCTATATTCTCCTTGTGAGCCTTGATTATCTCCTTTGTTATCGAGAGTCCGAGACCCGTACCGTTCTTGTCCTTGCCTCTTGAAGCATCGGTCTTGTAGAACCTGGTCCAGATTTTCTTCAAGTCATCCCTGGCTATGCCCATACCCTCGTCCTTCACGGAAATGAACACCTTATCGCCCTTGTCTACGATGGTAAAATAAATATGCTTGCCGGACGGTGTGAACTTAAACGCATTGTCAAGCAGATTGTAGATGACCTGCTGTATCTTCATCTTATCCGCAAATACGACAGTGTCCTTCGCGTGATTGTTTAATATGATAGACACACCCTTCTCTATACATCTGCCCTCGTAAGTATTTATCGCGCCCTTCACGAGTTCAATCACATCAAAATCCTTCGGCATAAGCCATATTCCGTAGGAATCGAAATCATTTAACTCTAGCAGACTGTTGGTAAGCTTTGAAAGCCTCTTGGTTTCGTCTACTATGATAGACAGATACCTGTCCTGCTTCTCGGTAGGTATGGTACCGTCCATCATCGCCTCGGCATAGCCCTTAATCGAGGTAAGCGGAGAACGGAAGTCATGCGATATATTTGATATAAATGCTTTCCTGTAATCATCAAGCTTCTGCAGCTCCGAAGCCATGTACTCAAGCGAGGAAGCAAGCTGACCTACCTCATCCTTCTGATTGACGCCGGTCTTTACCTCAAAATTACCCTTTGAATACTCCTCTGCCGCATCCACTATCTTCCTTACCGGTCGAATGACCTTACCGGAGACAATTCCGATAAAGCCGAAGCCTATGATAACGAACAGCAAAAACGGCACATAGAGATTATTCACCATCTTCCTCTGAAGCTCATGCAGCTGGCTTACCGTGGAATGAAGCATAACCATTCCGGCAGCCTTTCCGTCGGTCTTAATGGGAATGGCTACGGTTATAACCTCTTCCGGGAAGAGGTTGTAGAATTTTCCCGAGAAGGTCTGCATGGCTTCAAGCTCAAAGTCATAATCAAGAAGCTTGATGCTTGCGGGACAATCCGGATGTCCTTCCGCTTTCGAAGCCGCAACCTTTATACCTTTTTCATTGAAGAACCATATGCTGGCATCAAGGGACTTCGAATAGTAATCAAGGTTCG
Organism: Lachnospiraceae bacterium; assembly: GCA_017525525.1. GTDB lineage: Bacteria > Bacillota > Clostridia > Lachnospirales > Lachnospiraceae > Coprococcus_C. Next base: position 3,606 of record JAFXSQ010000032.1, read on the forward strand.
CCTGCAGCTGCTCTATATCGTAGATGTTATTGATATACATAACGATTGTCTGCTCGGATATCAGGAACGCCTCGTTGGTCAAAACCTCGGTTCTCTCCTCCTCGATACTCGCCCTTGTGGACCTGACCGTATAGATAAGCAAAGCGGTAAAAGCGACCACGGTTATTCCGAGGAAAGCAAGTATTATCTTGTCAAAAATAGATCTGTTAAGGAATTTCATAGGCTGATTATTATCTTACCTCAAACTTATATCCTTTGCCCCATACGGTTGCAATGGTCCAATTGTGTTCCTGGTCACCCGTCACCTTCTCACGCACTCTCTTGATATGCACATCAACGGTTCTTGAATCACCGATATAGTCATAACCCCACAGCCTGTCAAGCAGCTGGTCTCGGGTGAAAACCTGATTGGGCCGCTTGGCCAGATAATACAGAAGCTCAAGCTCCTTGGGCGGCATATCTATCTGCTTTCCCTCGAAGATGACCATGTAATTCGTAATATTGATAAGCAGGCCGTCGTATTCCACATATTCGCCCTGATGCTCGGTCTCCTGCGCGACCTGAGATATCTCCGGCGCCGGATTCGAACGCTTTAATACAGCCCTGACACGGGCTACAAGCTCACTCGAATCAAAGGGCTTCACCATGTAGTCATCCGCGCCTATCTTAAAGCCAAGCACCTTATCAAGGATCTCGCCCTTCGCAGAGAGCATGATAACCGGTGTCTGTCTGCGCTTTCTTATCTCGGCGCAAACCTCGTAGCCATCCATATCCGGAAGCATAATATCCAATATTATCAAATGAGGCTCAAAGGTTTCCACGGCGGACAAAGCCTCGCGCCCGCTACCCGCGATTTCGGTGCCGAAGCACTCCTTCGTGAGATACAGAGAGATCAGCTCCGCTATGTTCTCATCGTCATCGACTATCAGAATACGCTGTTTTTCCATGCTTTTCCTCCTAAGTGACGCGCCTTAACCACGTATTCTGGCTCGGCGCTTTTTATAGATTGACAACAGTTACACCGTACTCTCCTTCACCGAATTCACCGGAACGGAAGGACGCTACTACGGGATTTCTCTTTAAGTATTCGTGGATACCTTTTCGTAAGGCTCCGGTTCCTTTGCCGTGGATTATAGTCACCTGCGACATGTTGGACAGGGCCGCATCGTCAAGGTACTTATCAAGCATCGAGCAGGCCTCGTCCACAGTCTTACCGATCACATTTATCTCCGGAGATGTGGTAAGTGCCTTGCTTCTGACGCTGCTTGACACAGTACGCGAAACCGTGCTCTGCTTCTTTGGCTCCTCTATTATCGATACTTCACTCATATGAAGCTTTGTGTTCATTATGCCTAAGCGTACCGTAAGGTAGCCCTTGGAATCTGGAAGCGACGATACCGTTCCCTTGGTACCCATATTTAACGCAAGCACCATGTCTCCTATATGGAAATCACCGGACTTGTGATTGGAGGTCTGCTTGGGCTTTGCCTTAGCATCCCCGTCAAGCTTATCCAGCTTCTCCCTAAGGCCGGATCTCCTGTCCTCCATGGCCTTGACATCTGCCCTTGCGGGATTCTTGAGCCACTTGTTGTACTCTCTTATAGCGTTATCCGCCTGGCTCTTGGCCTCGTCGATTAAGTCTCTTGCTTCCTCTCGCGCCTTCTCAAGTATCTCAGCCTTCTTTTCATCGAGAGCGCTCTCCTTCTTTTCAAGAGAGGTCTTCAGCTCTTCGGCTTCCTGCCTCAAACGCTCCGCCTCCGCAGCTGCCTCTTCCGCCTGCTTTTTGCTCTCGGTCAGCCCGGTTATCAGCTTCTCCATATCCTTGTCGGCCTGCTCCATGCGCGAGCCTGCGGCTTCAATTATGTGTTTTGGAAGGCCAAGCTTGCTTGATATGGCAAATGCATTCGAGCTTCCGGGTATACCTATCCTGAGCTTATATGTAGGTGTGAGTGTCGCCACATCGAATTCACAGGACGCATTCTCGACGCCCTCCTCGGACATGGCATACACCTTTAATTCGTTGTAATGCGTGGTCGCCATAACCGTGGCGCCCATCTGCTTTAAGTAATCGAGTATGGAAGTTGCAAGCGCGGCACCCTCCACGGGATCCGTGCCTCCTCCAAGCTCGTCGAACAGGCACAGGGTTTTGCTGTCCGCATGTTTAACGATGTAGACAATATTGCTCATGTGAGATGAGAATGTAGAAAGGCTCATCTCTATGCTCTGCTCATCACCTATATCCGCGAAGACATCGTTGTACACCGAAAGCGTGCTTCCCTCGTCCGCAGGTATGTGAAGTCCCGCCTGTCCCATGAGTGTAAAGAGCCCTAAGGTCTTTAACGATACGGTCTTACCGCCGGTATTCGGTCCTGTAACTATCAAAAGGTTATAGCCGTCTCCTATCTTAATATCTATAGGTACAACCGTCTTCTTATCGAGCAGCGGATGTCTTCCGGCCTTGATCTCAACTCTGCCCTCTTCATTAAATGCGGGCTCCGTGCATCTGTACGTCCTGGCGAACTTCGCCTTGGCAAATATAAAATCAAGCTCTATAAGTGTCTTGAAATCAAATTCTATATCCTCCTTAACCGAAGCAGCCATAAGGCTTAAGTCGGCAAGGACCTTCTCTATCTCGGCATGCTCGTCCACGGTAAGCTCAGTGATCTCGTTGTTGATGTTCACAACGCTTTCAGGCTCTATAAAAAGCGTGGAACCCGAAGCCGAGCGGTCGTGGATCATGCCCTTGAACTTGGACCTGGCCTCAGCCTTTACCGGAAGGCAGTAACGCCCTCCCCTCGTGGTAACCAGGCTGTCCTGAAGCATATCCCTTATAGTGTCGTTCTTAAGAAGCTTGTCTATCTCACGGCGCAGCTTGTCATCCGCAGCCTTGAGCTTCCTTCTGACCTCCTTTAAACCCGATGAAGCGTCATCCGCTATCTCATCCGCAGAGATGATCGCATGCCTTATCCTTCCCGACACATCAGCAAGAGGAATAAGCATATCAAACCTCTCCGTCAGAGAGTCCATAGCCTTAGGAAGTCCGACATCCTCTCCGTCGCCGTACTTCTTCGCCGAGGCAGCCGCCTCAAGAAGTCCCGCAAGCGAAAGCAGCTCTTTAGCCGAAAGCACGCTTTCCACCGAGAGCAACTTTATCACCGCTCCCACATCGGAAAGCCCCGAAAAGCCTAAGTTCCCGTACTTTTCCAACCTTAAGAAGGCGTCTCGAGTCTCCTCCTGTAGAGCTACAATCCTATTTATATCCCTCTGCGGCACAATCCGCATGCACCTCACCTTCGCCATATCCGAGGCAGCATGCTGCGCCAGGAGTTCGAGTATCTTATCAAATTCCAATGCTTGTAATGATCTTTTATTCATGTCCGTTATTATTACTATCCGTTACGGTCACGCATATCGGGCGACGATACTAAAAACACGCAGGACGTTTATGTAATGACACGACTCATTCTTAGCTTTGCATAAGTTCGACTGACGAAATCAAAGATTTCGAGCCTCACTTACGTCGTGTCCAATCGTCGGGGCGCATGCAAGAAATGACTTCGTCATTTGCACCCCTCCTCGCACTCCGTTTGGAGCGTGTACCCGACGAACGAAGTGAGTCGTTGGTACCGCCCATGCGACAGGGCTCCGACGAGCTTGCG
>JAFXSQ010000033.1 GCA_017525525.1 Lachnospiraceae bacterium
ATGTGCACGACCGCGTAATGTAATCAGCCGCTTTGCGGCACGCGGTCGGCACGGCGATAAGTGAGACAGGAAATCTTTGATTTCCGTTGTCGAACTTATACAGAGTAGTAGGGTGCGACTGCGTCTTCCCTACTCGATTTTATCTTGAAAATAAGATAGATTGAAAGTATACTGTGTTTGTTTGGGATGCGTGTCATTCTGAACGTGTGTCGTGCGGGATGTGTGTCATTCTGAGTGAAGCGACGCAGACCTCAATGCGAAGCGTTGAGGTGCCGGCCTTCGATGTCATAAGGAATCCACCGCAAGCGGTACCACTTATGACGAAATGCGAGGGCTTGCGAAGCAACAGGAAGAATCTTATATAGAGGTTTCAAATGAATAATACAACAGACAATACATTTGACAAAAAATACATGCAAAGAGCGATAGAGCTTGCCTTAAGGGGAACGGGCGCGGTAAACCCCAATCCCTTGGTGGGAGCTGTTATCGTTAAAGACGGAAGGGTAATAGGCGAGGGTTACCACACAAAGTACGGTGAGCTTCACGCGGAGAGAGAAGCCATAAAGAGCCTTAAGGAGAGCGCAGAAGGCGCGGTCATGTATGTTACTTTAGAACCCTGCTGTCACACGGGTAAACAGCCACCGTGCACTGAAGCGGTTGTCGAGGCGGGCATTAAAAAGGTGTATGTGGGTTCGAACGATCCGAACCCCCTTGTGGCCGGGAAAGGAATAGATTATTTAAGGGCGCATGGAGTTGAGGTTGAAACGGAGATTATGAAGGAAGAGTGCGATGCCATAAACCGTGTGTTCTTTCATTACATAACAACCGGGAGACCGTATATCGTATTCAAATACGCCATGAGCATGGATGGCAAGATAGCTACTTCAACGGGTGAGAGCAGGTGGATATCCTGCGAGGAGTCAAGAAAAAGAGTACAGGAAATGCGCCGGGAGCTGACCGGCATTATGGTCGGATCGGGCACGGTTCTTGCGGATGATCCGATGCTAAATTACAGAGGTGAAGCTCCGGATGGAGGCGCGGTGCGCCAGCCTGTGAGGATAGTGTGTGACGGACATTTAAGGCTGCCGGTGGATGCGAAGTTTGTCAAAACCGCAGCGGAGATAAGAACGGTTGTTGCATATAACAGCGGGCTGTGCGGTGATGATAAGACCGATATGCTTGAAAGCGCAGGGGTCGAGCTGCTTGACATCCCTCTTGATAAGGATAGTGAGAAGATAGATTTGTCTATCCTGTTAGACAAATTGGGTGAGATGAAGATAGACGGAATTCTTTTGGAGGGTGGAGGCGCTTTGGCTGACAGCTTTGTGCGCGCAGGTCTTGTAGATGAGGTAAGAGCCTTTGTTGCACCGAAGCTTATCGGAGGCACGGAAGCGAAAACTCCCGTAGGCGGAAGAGGCGTTGAAAGGCTTGAGGAAGCATACGGTATGAAGCTTAGTGCTGTGGAAACAATCGGTGAAGATGTGATGCTTACGTATATAAGGAGACAGTGATGGACAACGAGCGTATCTTGAAGAAAGCTGAAGAAGCGTGTAATGCGAGGATGCAGAGGAAGGAGCGGCTGTATAACTTTCACGAACAGCGGATTGCGGGAAAGAAATACAGTGAAAAGCGTGAAGAGAGGATAAGGACACTCTATGAAGAAGAGCGTATCCGAAACATGAACCGCTTAAGACGAATTAAAGAGGACAAGCATGGAGTGATGGCCGTAAAGAAGATTAAGGTTTTCTCGGCGATATGCGCCCTGTTAATAGTGATTCTTGTTATATTTGAACTCACATTTCCGAAATCGCAGCTTAAGAAGAGCGGACTTCCGGTAAGCAAGGAGCTTGAGAAGAAGTTTGATGACGCCAATTATAAGGAATATGCGCAGCTTAAAGGCAAGACCGAGGAGGAGCTCTTGTGGGAGCTTTTGACGGATCATTTTCAGGAGAATAAGAACGCTGTTTTGGGCGTGATGTGCAATCTTAAGGCGGAGTCCGGCCTTGTGGCGGCAAACCTTGAGGATTACAACAACGACTTCTGGAGCGTGGAGGACGGCGAGTATACCGACGATGTGAACAGAAGGAGAATCGATAAAAAGGATTTTCTGGAGTCGCGAACCAACAACATGACCAACGGCTATTACAACGACTATGATATGTGGGTTAACATAGACGGTGGCTACGGTTATGCACAGTTTACCGCGTATGAGAACAAGGACGAACTCTACAGATTCGCAGAGCAGTGGTTTGCACCCGACGGCGGCGGTGAGGGCTATGCATTTAACATAGGCGATCCCGAGATGCAGGCAAACTATATAGTTTATCTTCTGGGAACAGATACCTACAGCGACCTCGATGCGAAGCTTAAAGATTCGACCTCGGTAGTCGATGCCTGTTATCTGTGGCTTAAGTATTATGAAAAGCCGTATGATGCCTATGATGACGACTACTATACGCTTTCCTTCGAACGCGCGGTATGGGCGGATGAGATTGAGAAAGCCTGTACGGCTAAAGAAGAGGAGTAGATATGTTAGATGTTATTACAGATGTGAATTTTATAAAAGGTATCGGTACCACCCTTTCACTGACAGGACTTTCCGTGCTGTTTGGCGCACCCTGGGGTGTGATCATGTACATGTTCTCTAAAAAAGGATTCCTGGTCGTAAGGCAGCTGACTAAGTTTGTGATGTGGCTTATAAAAGGCCTGCCGCCGATAATAATCATTATGTCGCTTTATTACTATTACTACAGGGACCTGAAGATGGGAGGTTTTGTTGCGGCGCTTACGGGCTTTATCCTCGTCTTTGGCGAGGAGGTATGCCGCAACATCGCAAAGCGCGCCGGACAGATAGATGAAGGAAAGCTTGAGGATGGGTACAGGCTGCTCGGGATAAGCGGCAGGGAGTTTTTCTCACAGCTTAAGAAAGAGAAGGGTAGGGAGCTGGTGGATGATTTCCGTGAGAGCGTGATAGGTGTCGTGAAGATGAGCTCAGTGGTAGGGTACATAGCAGTCTATGACCTGACCAAGACCTTCGACACCATGCGCAAGGACAGGCTGGAGACCTATATGCCTCTGCTTGCCACGACAATAGCTTATTTTATAATAATAAAGCTTCTCGAGGCCTTGATAAGGGTGAGGAAGTAGTTAATAGAAGCCGGGAGTGGTAATAAGCAAGAGCTCAAGTCCAAAGACACATTGATCGAAAAGCTCAAGGCTGAGGTTGTGAAGCTTGGCGGGAATGTAGCAATGTTTTGAGAAGTGTATCCCCATCGGTGGTAAGCTATTGACAAAAGGGTAGGATTGTTCTATTATATAGCTTGCTTCGGGGCGGGGTGAGATTCCCCACCGGCGGTAAAGCCCGCTAACCTCATTTGAGGCCGATCCGGTGAGATTCCGGAGCCGACGGTATAGTCCGGATGATAGAGGCGACTAAGTGATTATGTTTGTTTTATGCCCCATAGCGATATGAGGCATTTTTTATGTGCACGACCGCGTAATGTAATCAGCCGCTTTGCGGCACGCGGTCGGCACGGCGATAAGTGAGACAGGAAATCTTTGATTTCCGTTGTCGAACTTATACAGAGTAGTAGGGTGCGACTGCGTCTTCCCTACTC
>JAFXSQ010000034.1 GCA_017525525.1 Lachnospiraceae bacterium
CGTAATCCTGCCCAATCTAATGTCATAAGGAATCCACCGCTTCGCGGTACCCCTTATGACGAAAGTCGGTGCGATGCAAATTAAGACTTCGTCATAATCGCACCTCCCTCAAAATATAGCTATTATTGCAATACGTGAGCGTGTAATCGAGTAGGGAAGACGCAGTCGCACCCTACTCGCCGTGCCGACCGCGTGCCGCAAAGCGGCTGATTACATTACGCGGTCGTGCACATAAAACACCCGGACGGAGATTTTTCCGCCCGGGCATTTGCAACACAGTTACTGAACGTCATCGAACACATTTTACGCAAGCGCATGGGAAAGCACCTTAACGAGGTACTTTCTCGTACATCCTCTGCTATCCTCCGGACACTCGAGACCTGAATCCACAATTCTCTTTACCTCCATGTACTCTTCTTCCGTCCAGTACTTCATTTCCTGCTCAAGCTCTACAGCAATCACATTATTTACCCATCTCTGCTCCGCACACAATTCCCAATCCGGCTTGAACGACTTGTCCATAATACGGTCAAGCAGGCGCTCCCCTTCTTCTATCTCAATCCCCCTCTCCTTCAGAGCATTCAGTAAAGCCTTGCGGCGAGTCCCCTTGAAAGGAACGATGCACAGGTCGATGCCGTCATAGTCCGAATCGTACTTCTTGAACGGCCCGAACTGAAGATAAGGCTTCTCTGTCAGAATAATCTCGGTTTCCTTCTGCTTGCGGTCCTCAAGTCTGTCCGCCTCTCCCACAAGCTCCAGATAAAACTTCATCTTGCCTTTCAGCAAATCCTTCTTACGAACTCCGGTATAATAAGCAGTATAAGTTCCAAGCCAGCGATGCAGATGCTCCTTCAGGCGATCCGCAACACTTCTGTCGTGCTCATCATCCGCTCCGGCCTCCCCTGCATACATCGGAATCATAAGGTTCTTCTCGGGAAGCAGCACTGAAACAAGGTAGGTTCCCTTCTTATGCCCATACTCTGAGGTAAGGATGTGATTCTCATCTACCACACAACGGTCTATCAATTCTCTGTGCATTGCATACCACTCATTCACATGCTTGTTTGTTGCCATAATTCTTTCCTCCGTTTCTTAATCGTTAAATAAGTCGTCAAGTTCTTCTTCGATTTCTTCCTCAGACTCTGCATCCGGAAAGAAATCAGACATCACATCATCCCAGAGCTGACACTCGGACTCCATGATGTCATCTTCTGTTTCAAACACATCCTCAATACAGTTCTCTTTCATTCTTGTTTTCTCCTTTCTTTACTCATTCATATTTCTTACGGTGCCCCTGCAAAAAATCGGGCAGGGAAGACAAAGTCGCACCCTGCTCGCCGCGCCGCCCGCGTGTCACGAAGTGACAAAAAACCTTACGCGGGCGTGTGCATAAACAAAAAAGACTTGCCGAAGCAAATCTTTTTCGTGCATATATATTATGATATTTTTTTTATTCAAAATTTTGAAGATACTGAAACAGTCAGTTTTCAGTCATCGTTATACAGTGTCTTAAGCTTTTCTATTTCTTTGCGGATAGCTGCCCTGATCTTTTTATCCATAATCTCAACCTTGGACCCCTGCTGCATAGCCCATTGAACAATCATCTCCGGAGAGGTTCTTACTTCAACGATATCATATTGCAGCGTTTTACCCTTATCATTCTTCTCCATACAGCTTTTTATTTTTTCATAATGATCACCAAAGGAATCATGCAATAGCGTATAATCCGTTGATAATATCTTTATTTTGATGTACTGCGGAGCATCATAACCCATAAACAAGTGTTCCGACATATATAGTTCCGGATCCCACTGTGTATTCGAAATCGGCAAGCCCTCAAATGCAGTTATCTCAATCGGCACGATCATTCCGTCTTCATCACGGATTATCTCGATTTCGGACATAAGGTCTATGCGGTAATGCCAAACACGGTCATCTCCCTGCTTCTTTCCGATGCAATAATAATTATCCTGATATACTATAATATGATATGGGCTCAGCGTGCGTACGAATCGATTTCTGGTCGGTGTCAGCTCATGCTCATCATTATAACGATTAAAGATGAACTGTACCTGAGCGAACTTATTGATTGCATCCTGCAGAATCTTCAGTTTATCTGCAAAGCCTCTTTTATCTTCCATACTTCGAGAAGAGAATCTGCCATGGATTGCCGACGGATTGAACCTCAGGTCGTCCCCGTTCATATACGGTGTTTTGTAATAAACACTTGCCGTCTTAACCAATTTGCGGATGATTTTTGTTTTCTCTTCTTTGGAAAACATATCCGAAAAGCTAACCACCTGGATCAATTTATCCAGTGTTTCATGATCAAAATCATGAACATACTGTAATCCATTGATAACCGGCGCTGTTCCCACCTTATTCGGATTTTTTGTATCCATCTTAACACGATTATTCAGATCATTCTCATCATACTTCTTATACTTAATCCTGTAATCCTCATCATTGTCTTCCGTATGTATGGCGGGATTTATTTCCAGGAGCAGTTCACCCATCATCCTGTTGAAAGTATTATCTGCACCGACGGTTGTTGCATTTTGATACTTTGCTTTCCGATATAACTCAAGCAGTTTTTTCAACCGGTTGCAGGACAGAGTGTGTTCCTCATCTGTCATCATCTTTAAGATATCCAGAATCTGAATAAGGCTCCTTTCATTAGCATAGCTTCCCTTATTACTGCATTCTTCTAATTGGACACCATTCCCTCTTTGCTGCGCCAACGCCTTGGAGAGCATAGCTTCATAAGCCTGCATATCCTTCTCATCATCGCTCTTCGGCGCTACCTTTGTTACCTTTACACTAATCGGTTTCTTTTTATATCCCGCCGAATTGAATTCAAAGTCCAGCTCCTTCGATATCTCGCCATTAATCCACGTGGTTGCATAGGTTGTGAATTTGGCTTTTTCTGTCCCCTTATATTTCGGTATCGCCTGCATGAAACCGACAAATCCAGCAGAGGCCAGTTCAGTTACCAGCGCTTCCGGGTTCTCAACATTATACCCTCTGATCCTTCTTTTTGCACAAGACTTGAGAAATGCTCTTACATCCGGCTGCAGCTCTTCCCAGACTTTCTGATTACCCTGCTGGATGTATTCAATCTTTTCATTGATCCGCTTAACAACCTGCCTGTACTCTTCCTGTGTCATACGATTTCCTCCTTATGCTTTTTCTATATTATGATAAAAAAAGTCTTCAGAATTTTGAAGGTTTCACTTTTGGGGCTTTAGCAGGAATTTTTCTGCTTTGTTAGTGCCACACCAGTCGATACTTGCAAGATTGTATTTCAAGCGGTTCCATTGCCAGACAATATATGGATAGTCTTTAATAAAATCAGTAATATCACTTATACGCTTTGTTTTATCTTTTATAAAATTATCCACACAACTCAAATCACCAATATTAATACACAAGCAAGTTATTTCAACTGTTTCTCCTTGTTTCGCCTGTGAATTAATATACTCATTTAGTAAATTATTAAAAAACTTTGTAGTTGCCCCATTTAGTTTTATTATATTACTATGAACTTTTATTTTTTTCTCTATCTCAACCTTTATCGGTTTTATTATATTCGTTATATAATCTTGCTGTTCTTCTAATTGATTAGTAATTATTTCTCCACACAATTCTTCTTTTGTTGGATTTTGAAGTTCAAGACAATACCAACACAATCCATTTGTATACAATACTTTTCCATACCATAATAACTCTCCAATAAGTTGTCCTAAAGGAGTTATTTCTTTTTTTATATATATTTTATTATTCAACAACTGCTCTTTCCAAACATATGTATCCCCATTAAGTATTGATTCTAATACTGTTTTTTTTCCCAATGCCTTTACTTCCACGCATCCATATAATAGTTTTTTTGTTTCATTTATATAACCAACCCTTTTATTCACTTCTTTATCAACTATGCTGCCTTCTTCCGGAAAATATTTTTCATTCAAGATCACAAGATCCGGAAATGATACATAACCATATAACATCTCTTTTTTTATACCAGCGCTATTACTACCATGAACATCCCTCACAGATAAATGTCTCACATTATCATTTTCCCGTAGCAGCATATTGATCAGCGGGTACAACTCCTCCTCCTGACCATACTGCCTGCTCATCAATATCAGTTCTCTCATGTACTCTTCTAAAGTCATTTTTCCACCCTCCTTGTTCCGCTTCTTTGCTATTTGAGTAGCCATTTCCCTGTTTTGAATATTGTCTTTTTAGCTTTAGCTACCTTTTCTTTGCTTTTTTGCTCTTTTGGTAGCCAACCACGTGCTTTTTTCCTTCTTTTCGACTATTTTGACTACCTTTTCCAAGATTTTTTGCTCTTTTGGTAGCCACACGCGTGCTTTTTTTCCTGATTTTCGACTATTTTGGCTACCTTTTTCTAGTTTTTTTGCTCTTTAGGTAGCCACCGCGTTTTTTCATATATGAATTGACACTACCAAACATGATTATCATTTTTTCTTTATGTATCTACTTCTCCGGGGCAAGATTATCGTACAAATCAATCACTACAACACAGTCTGGTTTTACCTTCTGCATAATAAGCTTCATCTTGTTCTCCGGGACAGCCACACAGCCGCCTGTATAAGGCTTCTCAGAGCCAAAGCAGTGAAGGAAGATTGCCGAGCCCCTGCCGGCTGCGCCCTCCTCATTGAAGCTAATGTTCAGGCAGTACTGATACTGGTAATCATATTCCACTATATGCTCGCTGTTGGTCTTGTCGAGATCCGGATAATCCTTTATATCGATCATCTCGTTGTAATGCATGCCTTCGCGGTCATCCCCTGACCACCAGGTATCATCATCAACCTTGACATAAGGGATGGCACAGCCCGGATCATCGGCTATACCGAAGGCCTTATTAAAGTGAAAAACTCCTATGGGTGTCTGTAAACAACCCTCCTTGTGGTCTTCGTCAAGACACATACCCTTCAGCCCCGTATAGCCAGGAGTAGATAAAATCTGCTTCCATTTACCGCTCTCGTCTCTCTCGCACATGTATATCCTTGCAGTCGTCTTATCCATCCCCATGGCACCGACTATAAAAAGCTGATTCACATCCTTTGACTGCGCCTGCTCGAGATTGTTCACCCAGTCGGGTGCGTCCACAACCTCCTGCTCCGAAGCGTACAGTCCGTCCGAGGAAGCACTTGTGTCCTTAGCTGCAGTACTCTCTGTTACCACTGCAGTCGTCTCGTTCTTTTTCTCATTACCGCAGCCCGTAAGCGACAGCGCCAGACCGAGCGCAAGTATGCATGCAAGTTTTTTGGTTCCGTTTCTTTTAATCATCTTCACGTCATCTCCATCCTTAATCATTCGATTTTTAAATCTCATAATACATACAACACGATTATAAAAGAGTATATATACGCCTTGCAAGATTTTTTATCATTATTACCCTATATCGCATTGGAAATAAACCTAAATCTGACTTGACTATTAAAGTCTATATTGTATAATTGTATATACATATAAACATATTATACACTATAAAGGAGAACAAAAATATGGATACCGTAGCAGTAAGAAAATGGGGAAACAGTCTCGGAATACGGCTGCCTCAAACAGTATTAAAAAAACTTGATATACAACTATCTGACGAACTGACTATAGAAGTCGAAAGTGGAGCCCTCGTTCTTCGTAAGCGTTTCAAACACAAATCCTTTGAAGAACGTGTAGCTGAATACGACGGCAAGATAGATATAGTTGATTACGACTGGGGCGAGCCGGCAGGGAGGGAAATGCTTTGACAGAATATTCACAGGGAGATATCGTCAGAATAGACGGATTAAGAGACAGGTATCTTATCATAAGCAACAACTCATTCATCCGGTATACAGGATTCTTTCATGTATGTCCTATATTAAAAAAGCATCATCCCGGTCCGCTTCACATCAGCATAACCGGCAGGAACGGCACAAATGGAGTCGCAATCTGTGAACAGCTAAAGCTTATCGATCCGAAAAGCCGAAGCTGTACATTCTCCGACTCAATCCCCTATGATGCTATAATGAATATTTCCGATGCAGTCCAAGGAATATTTGAGTATGATTAGTAACCATGTCCTCAGCCTGCTGGAATTACCAGACTTATTTTTCAAATACAAAACGTCGCGTACAGCGGTATCGATTTTATATTATTCATCATACCAAAATTATTCTCAGATATGCGGATCACATACTTCGGCTTGTATCTTTCCATGTAATTGTTAAGGCTGGTCGACTTCTTATGGCGACCTGATTTAATCTCAATGGGTACTACATTATCATCTATACTTGTAATAATGTCTATTTCCATATTCACGGCAGGCTTGAAATAATACAAGCATTTGCCGGTTGCAATCAGTTGCTCCACCACATAGTTTTCGATAACTGCACCCTTATATATGTTGTGATTATCAGGAAGCAGATCCTGCAGATTAATCCCACACACTCTCGACAGCAAACCAACATCGGAAAGGTAGATTTTAAAGCTGTCTGCGTTCTCATATGCTTTTATCGGCGATTCAGGAGAGTCGAGCTTATTAATCTTATATATCATCTGTGATGCCGCAAGCCAGTCAATGGGACCGTAGTAATCTCTTTTTATTGCCGTCCCCTTTATTTCATTGTATTTGAACTTGGGATTTTCTTTGGCAAGCTGTCTTGGTACCGACTCGTATACTGCTGCTATCTTAGCCGTCTCAGTAACATTTGTCACATACTTAGACATATCCGCAAGGTATGCGAGCCTTATATAATCGAGCAGCTCTCTGTTTAATGACAAAACACTTTTTTCATTTTCGAGATAGCTCATAACTACCTGGGGCATACCACCTGTTATCAGATAATCATGATATAGCGCCAATGCCTTATTATGTATAGCATCCGGTAGCTGTAACATTTTGGCATACGCCACCCTTATCTCATCTCTTAAGAGATTTTCCCCTGCTGCAAGAAGGAACTCTTCAAAATCCATAGGGTACATATTCTTTATAAATACCTTTCCTACCGGAAATGAGCTTTCAAATCTTTTAACTTTAATTCCAAGTAAACTGCCGGCGCATATTATACGATAATTATCTTTGGCTTCACAAAAATACTTTAGTGATGTGATTGCACGCTCGCTCTGTTGGATCTCATCTATTACAATGGCGGTATCACTATTTATACTTCTTCCCAAAAGAATGCTTATGTTCCTTAGTATATCCTCGGGAGTCAGGTTTCCATCAAATATAGAGCTTATATCCTTTCGCTCCTCCAGATTGATATATATATAGTCCTGATATGTATCTTCACAAAACTGTTTTATCAGCCAGGTTTTTCCAACCTGTCTTGCTCCAATTACCAGAAGCGGTTCCTGAACCTTATCCTCTTCCCACTTTTTCAGCTCTTCATAAAACTTTCTATACATAATGAGCCCTCCGTTAGATATTATGTCTATGTGTCTTGCCACTTCCTTGTTTGGATATTACCATTTATACAGTTCTTAGTCAAACAAAAAAATGAATCTTTTCATTTTTTTTCGCACAAAAAGCTGAAAAGATTCATTTTTTATTATATCATCCACGGTAGTACGCGAACATGTACTGCTGGTACACTCCGTTGTACGGCGCGTACTTTTCAAAAGGATACCCCTCAGGGTAGTAATCGGCGAGTATTCGCTTTACCCACACATCTATGGGAAAGGCGTTCAAGTGGTGCAGGCCGTAGAGCAGCATGCAGCTTGCAACCTTTTTGCCCACGCCGTACATGGCGGTAAGGGTGTTCATAGCGGTCTCATCATCCGCATTTTTTAGCGCTTCAAGATCAAGCTCCCCCGAAACCACCTGCTCCGCCGCCCTTCTCACATAGACATCACGGTAGCCGAGACGGCAATCTTTAAGCTCTTCATCCGATAATGCAAGCACTGCCTCAGGTGTCGGAAAGGTGTAGTACTCCTCGCCACGCCTGTCCGTTCTTCTTTCTCCGGCGCGCCTGCTTAAAAGCTCTATGGAATTCTTTATGGCAGGGATGTTCCTGTTTTGGGATATGATAAAGCTGATCAAAGCTTCCCAAGGCTCCTGTCTCAGTATCCTTATGCCTTTCTGATGCTCGGACGCTTCGTATAAGAAGGCGTCACTATCCCTGTCAATCCTTGCGCGGATAGCTGCGTAGTTCTCGTCCATATCGAAGTACGGCGCCCAGATTTCAGCATACTCCTGCTCGTCACAGTCAAGTTCAAGAGTTAGGGTATCTTGCGCAGGCGTTTCTGTTCGAGCTGACGAGACACAGTCGAAGTCTGCTCGTTGCGCCGCCTGCGTGCCGCGAAGCGGCAATTTTCCTTGCGCAGGCGTGCGCATATAAAGACACCTGCCGGCATACACTATGCGGCAGGTATCGTCATCAATCATATTCCAGCGGAAGCACTGACCGCTCTGCGCTATCCGTCTTACATCAAAGTCGTCTGTTAATCTTATCTTCATCACTTTGCCTCAGTTCCAAGATTCTTCCTGTTGCTTAGCTCAGAATGACACAACTTCTTTTCCGGTGTCATTCTGAGGGCGTAGCCCGAAGAATCTTATTACTATACACTATCGGGCAGATTATCGCCGCAAGCACCGCTCCGGCCACAGCATCTATTACCGAATGCTGTTTTAAGAACAGTGTCGAGAGTATTATCAGCACACTCAGCACAAAAGCTCCGAGCTTTGTCCACTTCTTTCCTTTGAGCCCCTCTGCAGTCAGCACGGCGATAAGACATACTATCGTATTGTAGACATGTATGCTCGGGAACACATTTGTCGGCGTGTCAGCATCATGCAGCATGTCAACCATGGCCGAGAATATATTATCACGATGCACAATCTGATTTCTTAAGTCAACACCGTTATGCCACACTAAGCTTACTATTATAAAAAGCGTCATGCCTATCATAAGGCAGATGCACATCTTCTCAAATTCTTTTCTGGAATTCAGGAATTCGTAGATAAGCACCGCGAACATAAAAGGGAACCATAGCAGATAAGGTACAACAAAGTATTCGCAAAAGGGTATCTTATCATCTAGTCCGCAATGTATGATATAGTAATCCGAAGTAACAATTCTTTCTATAAGGAAGAATGACGGGAAGTAAAACAACAAATATATAAATATCAGTCCGTGTCCGTATTTCTTTGAGTATATCTCTTTTATTCTGTCTATCATGTCAGTCCAATTCTTTTCTAATAAATCTATATTTATAGCGAGGTCTAATCCTCTATCTGCCAGTCAATCGGCTCCTCGCCGTGAGCCTTGAGGAACTCGTTTGCCTTTGAGAAATGCTTACACCCGAAGAAGCCTCTGTACGCCGAAAGCGGTGACGGGTGCGGTGCCTTCAACACAAGCTGCTTTGGATTGTCAAGCATCTGCGCTTTCTTTCCCGCGTAGCTTCCCCACAGCAGATATACGACCGGCTTGTCCAAAACGTTGACCGCGCGTATAGCCGCATCGGTGAATTCCTCCCAGCCCATGCCCTGGTGCGAATTCGCCTGATGAGCTCGCACCGTCAGAACTGCATTGAGCAAAAGCACTCCCTGCTTTGCCCACTTTGTAAGATTGCCCGTGTGAGGTATATAACAACCACAATCGTCTTTGAGTTCCTTGTAGATATTCACAAGTGAAGGCGGTATCTCCACTCCGTCCCTGACCGAGAAGGAAAGACCGTGCGCCTGTCCGTCGTTATGATACGGATCCTGCCCGATTATCACGCACTTTACCTCATGTAACGGCGTCATATGAAAGGCGTTGAAGATATCATCCCCCGGAGGGAATATCTTATGCGTCGCATACTCCCTGCCCACGAAATTAAAGAGCTTTCGGTAGTACTCCTTATTATATTCCTCTTTAAGCGCATCCGCCCAGTCGTTCGAAATAGCAGGCATAAGCTTCCTCCCTTTAAGCCCCCTGGCTTATCAGCTTCACGAAATCATCCTTCGGTATGGGCTTCGAGTAATAAAAGCCCTGGAGATAATCAACCTTAAGATACTTCAAGAGCTCTATCTGAGAAATTGTCTCCACGCCCTCCACAAGTATCTTCTTTTTAATCTGCTGTATCATCCTAATGGTATTTTCTAAAATAACCATGCCGAGCTCATCCTTCTCAGCATTCCACAACAGACTCTTGTCTATCTTTACCACATCGAGATTAAGCGAGAATACGGCGCTCACGTTGGAATAACCCGTACCGTAATCATCCATGGAGAACATGAAACCGTCCGCCTTCAATCTCTTGATCACATTGCTCAATATACGGTAATCACTGGCCGCTATGGACTCGGTGATCTCAAAGTTAATGAAATGCTTGTCTACTCCGTTAGACTCAACGATACCGCTCACCCGTTCCACGAAGCCCGGCTTCATGCACTGCATCACGGAGAGATTTACATTGATGCTGTCCATGCCGTACTTCTGCGGAACTCCTGTCTTCACAAACTTGCATACGCAGTCAAGCACATAATCGTCTATGTCGTCTATAAGTCCTATCTGCTCGGCAACGGGTATGAATTCGTCAGGGAACACATTGCCCAGCTTACTGTCATGCATACGAAGCAGCGCTTCGGCGCCGTGCAGCTTACCGTCTACATGATATGTGGGCTGGTAATATACCTCGAAGCTGTTCTCATCAAGTCCTCGCGACACTGCGCTCTCCACAGCCTGTCTGCGGATTAGGTAATCAAGGTCCGCACCCGACAGAATCTTCTTATCTATATCCTTGGGCAACGGGCTGTCTATCATATAGAAAAGCTCGGCGCCCGAAGATATGCGCCCCGGAATGTCCGTGAGCATCAGTGTCGCGTAAAGCGGGATATTCATATCTCCGTATTCCCACGGAGTATCGAATTTCTCACTGATTTCCTGTGCCATCTTCTCCACATCACGTACCGATTTGTCGTATACGGCAAGGACAAATGTATCGGGATTCGGAACATATATATTATAACGCTTGACTATCGAGGTCAGATATCCTCCCACTATATCGGAGATGATACCCATATTTTCTTTGCCTGTCATCTTCGACACGATCTCGGTATTTGATATGCGGATGATAATAAGACTTACCAATCGGATGTTGTGCACGCAGCTCTTCATATCTAAGTTGAGCGCCGCGCGATTGTAAAAGCCCATGCCGAAGTCTATGCGGTCATCCTCATTTTCAACCGCAACAAGAACTCCGGTAAAGCCTATGGCCTCAGTGAGTATCTCGATTTTAAAGTCCGGCATGAAAAGCTGGACTAAAACTCCTGAGCCTGCCAGCAGGAAGAAGAAAACCATAGCCAGCCTTCTCTTGCCCGAAAGCACATCCCACGAGGAAAACAGAATCACAAAGGTCATCACATAATACACTGCTGCCGCAAGGTAGATTAGGTACTCACCCCAGTTCCTGTGGAAGCCGTAATCATCGTCAACCGTGTATATCACCCTCGTAACCGGATTGGTCAACGCCAGGAATTCTGTTATCACGAAAAACATCGACAGAAGTATCGACTTTAAGTTGGAAAGCCTGAACTGCACGCCGCTCACGCTGCATACATAATAAAAGAACATCGGGCACAGAGCCGTGTGCGTAGCAAAATAGATATACCTTGAAACGTATATCCCCACCCTCGCAAGCTCCGATGTATCAAGCTTTTCCTTACAGTCAGCAGTCCACAGAAGGCTGACGGAATTGATTATCAGAATGCTTATTATAATAATGTATATTTTGTTTTGAACCTTGTCGGTCCTGTGCTCGATGAGAGTGTACACAAGGTTCACAACACATATCAGAAGCGCGGCAAGAGCCACGCCAAAAGCAAAATGACTGTCAAACATCTTTATCTCCCATATCATTTGTTTACATAACTAAAAAGCATAATCGATTCATGTTATCACATTTTCAGTGAAAATACAAGAAAAAACGCCAATCCGACCGAGCAGTATTGACGAGCCGAAAAAACAATAGTATAATCAAGCGCCGTAAAAGGACAGTCTTTTACATGACATGTATTAACCACTTTATTTCAGGAGGAATACGAGATGAAAAAGTTTGCAAAGAAATCTGCACTTATATTAAGCGCCACTCTTCTCTTAGGCTCGCTTGCTGCCTGCGGAGGAAAGAGCGAGACAACGACAACAACCGCAGCTACCACACAGGCGGCTGCCGAGACAACAACAGAAGCAACAACAGAAGCTGCAATCGAGGCACCCGCCGAGGCAAAAACCGAGACTGCCGGTGAATTCTCCGTAGACGTACCCGGAGGCTTTGAGTTCTCCATCGGTGATGTATTCGACGAGAACGATACAAGATACTTCTCGGTTAAGAGCTCAAGCTTCAAATACTTTGATTTTAAGGCAGACGGCGAGGAACTCATAAAGAAGAATTATGATTACAACAAGAAGACCTACACCAACGAGCAGGAGGATGTAAAGGCTAATTATGGCGGAACCGACTGGACAGGCTTCCAGTATAGCGACGGCTGGGGCGGTTACGGTTTCGAGGCTTATGCAACCATAGACGGAACCATGATTCGTGTATCATCTGCAGGATATAAGTTTGACACAGATGAGGCCAAGGCTGTTCTCGGCTCTGTAAAGCACACAGGTTCGGCTGAAGCAAAGGATACAACCGAGGAAGCAAAGAGTGAGGAGAAGTCAGAGGAGACTACCGAAGAGACTACAACAGAAGCAACAACAGAGGCTGCACCCGTTTATGTCAAGACTTTTGATATGAAGGTCGGTAAGGTCAATATCCCCGAGGGCTACGAAGAGCTCAAGGACGCAGCTCCTTCCCAGTATGTGATGACCAACAGCGAGACCGGCGGCAAGGTTTCCTACACCTGCATGAGCGGTACCGGTGAAGATGCCGTAGCCAAGATTATGTCAGGTCTTGATTTTGAGGACAAGACTTACGAAAATAACGGCGTGACTTGGGTCGGCGGTGTAAGCGACGGCTTCTACTGCTTTGCGACCACTGTTGACGATACTTACCTTGCCATCAGCATCGACTTTGGCGGAACCATGGAGGAGATGGAAACACTGATCAAGGCAGTAGAATTCTAATAAGAATTATATCAGACACCTAAAAACAGGGCGGGCTGACATATAGTCAGCCCGCCCTGTTTCTGTTATCAAGTTATCCTTCCTGCTCCTCAACAGCCGCGAATGCCGCTGTAATTATGGCCATCGAGTAAACCTCGTTTGCGTTGCAGCCTCTCGACAGGTCATTTATCGGCTTGTTCAATCCGAGAAGAATCGGACCGTAGGCTTCGAAATTACCCATGCGTTGCGCTATCTTGTAGCCTATATTTCCGGCGTTGATATCCGGGAAGATAAATGTATTCGCGTGTCCAGCAACCTGCGAGGTCGGGAACTTCTTCTGAGCAACCTTCGGAGATACAGCAGCATCGAACTGCATCTCTCCGTCTATCGGAACATCCGGATTTCTGAGCTTGGTCTTCCTTGTGGCATTCCTCATCTTGTCCACATCTGAGCCTTTGCCGGAGCCGTCGGTTGAGTACGAAAGGAACGCTACCTTAGGCTCTACGCCGAACACCCTCGCGCACTTTATGGTCTCCTCCGCTATCTCCACAAGGTCATCCTCACTCGGAGAAATATTGATACCGCAATCACCCATAGCCAGAACTTCGTTTTCACCTGTGGCACCGGGACGGACAAGGATAAAGCATGATGATACGATGTGATTATGCGGCTTGGTCTTGATAAGCTGCAGAGCCGGTCTCACGGTATCGGCCGTCGAGTATGAGGCGCCACCGAGCAGACAGTCCGCATAGCCCATTCTTACCAACATGGTTCCGAAATAATTATTCGTGTGAAGGAACTCTATCGCCTGCTCTCTTGTAACTCCCTTTTCTTTTCTTAACTCATAGAACTCATCCACCATCTTGTCAAAGTCCTCAAAGTTATAGGGATCGATTATATTCGCGCCGCGGATATTGAAACCGCTCTCCTCAGCCACCTCGTAAATCCTCTCCGGGTTGCCGATGAGAATCGGCTTGAGGAAGTTGCTCGCGAGAAGTCGCGAAGAGGCCTCTAAGATACGCGCGTCATTACCGTCAGTCAAAACTATCGTCTTGTGATTTTTCTTTAACACATTAATAAGCTGCCCAAACCCAAATACTGCCATTGTTTATATTTCTCCTTTCGCTTTGTACACTCCGTATTATATATAAACCTTCTAATAAAAACCCGAACAGCTTCCGACACTGCCCTGTAGCCCGCTGCCGAAAGCTTTCTTCTAATTAAAGCTTTCTTCTAATTAAATCCGAACAACTTCTGCACTATCCTGTAACCCGCTACCGATAATTTGCGTCCTACCGGCCCCGGCAGGTTCATGGACACACCCAGAAGTGTATGCCTGAGCTCTTTGTAAAGCGCCGGATCCTTCTCCTTAAGGTAATTCCATATGTCCTTCTTTTTCTCGAGCATCTCCTTGGTTCCCGCAACCAGCGAAATACTTGACGCAATACACATCATCATATCCACATACTGCCTCTGGAAACGATAGAGCTGAGGATTGTCCGGCTTGTTCTCCGAGAAGTAATCAATGATAATCTTCGTCACATTTATATGCTGATCGATACGCTTGATCATATTCTTTTCATTTACGGACTGATCGTCGCGACCGATGTAGTAACGATAGAGATCCTCGTTCACATACATCAGCTTTTTTACATGCTGCATGGGTTCGAAGACGTAAATGTTATCTACGTAGAAGGTGTGCTTGGGAAGCACGAGCCCCATGTCCACAAGCATCTGCCTGCGGTAGATAACCGAGTGCATAAGCACATATTGGGACTTCGCGAACTTTATCTTGTCTCCTGTATCCCAGCCGATGACCTTGTTCTCCGGAAGCGAACCATGGTAGCGCATAACTCTCTTGTAACGCTTTCCGACCTTCTCATACACATAGTTTGATATAACACAGTCAATCTGCTCCTCCGGCTTGCGATGCTTCTTTAACACCTCAAGCACTCTCCTGAAGGCCTTCTTATCAAGCCAGTCGTCGCTGTCAAGAATCTTGATATATGTGCTTGTTGCCTTATAAAGCCCCTGTGTAACGGCATCTCCGTGTCCGCCGTTTTCCTTATGTATAACCTGAACCCTGCCCGGGAATTTGGCAGCGTACACATCCGCAAGCTCCGGAGTGGTATCTGTGGAACCGTCATCGACTATTATGACCTCCACATCCTCCCCGCCCGAAAGAGCGCTGGCAACCGCTTTGCTCATGTATTCCTCTGAATTGTAACAGGGTATAACTACCGAAAGTAATCTCTCCAAATCTAATCACCTTATACCTTTCTGAAATTACCGTTTTGATATGTAATTCCGACTGCAAAAAACCAACCTCTATTTTACTACTGAAACGGGCAATTATCAATGGAAAATATTACAGTTGCAAGTTTTATTGCCTTTGTTTATAATGGTGTGGATTATGCATTTTGAAACAGACAAAACACTTAACAGTCTTACGGACATTGCAAGATATAGTTATGTATTTTATATCGAAAGGAAACACAAACAGTCTTATGGATATAGATAAAGAAGACATAAAAAACCAGATAAGACAGTGGATTAAGCAGGGCTACGTTCAACCCGACGAGATACCGAAGGTCGAGCTCTACGCCGAACAGGTAACCACCTTCATGGACCGGTACCTTTCCGGCTATAAGAGGAGCGAGGAAGACAAAACTCTGACGAAGACCATGATCAACAATTACACGAAGAACGATCTCCTTCCGCCTCCGGTGAAAAAGCGCTACAACGCCGATCACATCATACTTCTGATCATCATTTATTACATGAAGAATGTAATCTCGATTGGCGACATAAAGACTCTCTTTGAGCCGCTGTTAAATGAATTCTACGACGAGGGCAATTCCGGCGGGGACACTATGGACACTCCCCTTATGGATATGTATGAATCCCTGTATAAGCTTGAGAAAAAGCAATACTTTGAGACGGAAAAGAGCATCTTAAAAACTCTTGATATATCCGAAGCGGACTATCCCGAGAAGGAAAACAAATACCTAAAGAACTTCATCTTCCTTTCACTTCTAGGCTACGATATCTTCATCAAGCGTAAGGTTATGGAGCACCTGATTGACGATATGAACAAAAAAGGGGAGGATAAGGATATATGATTATTCTGATCATCCTGCTTCTAATCCTGTCGGCCTTCTTTTCCTCGGCCGAAACAGCCCTTACCTCCGTAAGCCCCATCAAGCTTCGAGCGCTTGCGGACGAGGGTTCAAAAAGCGCAGCCAAGGTCTTAAAGGTCTCGGAGAACAAGGCCAAGCTTTTGTCTACCATATTAGTCGGAAACAATGTGGTAAACATCGCCGCCTCCGCTCTCACCACCACCTACTGCACCGAGAAGTTCGGCAGCATATACTTAGGCGCCGCAACCGGAATACTCACACTGCTGGTGCTGATTTTCGGCGAGATAACCCCCAAGACACTGGCAACCTACTATGCCACGGGCATGTCACGATTTTTCGTGTATCCCATCTCCTGGCTTATGATAGCACTTACCCCGGTCATATGGATCTTGAACCTGATTACCGGAGTAATCTTCAGACTGTGCGGCATCCCTAAGGATGGCGCAAAGGAAACGGTTACCGAGTCCGAGTTGCTTACCATGGTCAATGTCAGCCACGAGGAAGGCGTGCTTGAGTCCGAAGAGAAATTTATGATTTCAAATGTGGTCGACTTCGGCGACGCGCTCTCAAAGGAGATTATGATTCCGAGGACCGACATGGTCTGTGCCTCAATCGACACACCATACAACGAGTTGGTCAAGATATTCATCGAGGAAACATTTTCAAGAATACCGATATACGAGGACACCAAGGAAAACATAGTCGGCATACTTTACATGAAGGACCTTTTCTTTCTGCGGGAAACCGAAGGAATCAAGGGCTTCGACATCAAAAAGATTATGCGCAGCCCGCTCTTCGTGTACGAGTACCAAAAGTCAGCCGAGATTTTCTCCGAGATGAAGGAGTCCTCGGTAACCATGGCGGTCGTTTTGGATGAGTACGGAGCCGCTTCGGGCCTCATAACTATGGAAGACTTAATCGAAGAGATTGTCGGCGAGATTAGAGACGAGTATGACGAGGACGAGGCTCAACTCATAGTCGATATGGGCGGCAACAAATACGACGTGGATGCGTCAGTCAAGCTCGACGACATCAACGATGCCCTCTCGTTAAAGCTTACATCGGATAATTACGACTCGCTGGCCGGATATATGATAGAGCTTTTAGACAAGCTTCCCGAGGAAGGCGACGAGGCGGATACCGACGAGCTTCACCTTAAGGTAACCAAGGTCGAGCGAAACCGCGTGGAAAGAATAGAGCTTACGAAAAAAGAAACACAGGCAGAGGAGACTTGATACGTCTCCCCTGCCTGTTATTATGCGCACGTCCGCGCAATGTAATTTGTCACTTCGTGACACGCGGACGGCGCTGCGTGTAGGGTGCGACTTCGTCTTCCCTACACGATTATTTATGCACGTCCGCGCAATGAATTCTGTCACTTCGTGACACGCTAAAAGTTTCTTCCGTTGTAGCCCCAGTCGGGGGTAGTTCTGTACTCAACATACACATGGTTTGAAGGTATGTCGAGCTCCGCTTTAAGAACCTCACATATCTTTCCGGTCATCTTGTCGAAGGCCGACGAATTGCCGGAGCCTAAAATATCAACCGATACGTAAGCGCCCTTGTCAAGCTTCTCTCCTGCAAAGTACAGGCTGCAGTTTTCCTCAAAGCCTATCATCACATAAGCTTCCGGCTTGCCGATAATCGAAGCGGCCTTGCCAAACTCTGATTTAATCTTCTCCTTCTGCTCCTCGCTTACGGGAACAGTAACCTTAGAATTGATAAATGGCATCCCTTTTACCTCCCTGAATGATAATTAAAGCTATCGACTACTTATCCTTCTTTACAACCTTCGAGAACTCAAGCGCCTTACCGATATCACCGTCAACCTTGAGCTTTCCTAAGGTAAATGCAGCTACCGCATCAAGATCACCATCGATAAGCTTTACAAAGTTATCAGCCTTCATGGTTATCGCGCACTGACGGTCATTGTATTCATACGGCTCAACCGAAGTCTTGCCGTCCTTAACCTCCACGTAGAACACACCGCCGTTGTCCCCGGTCAAGTTGATCTGTACAGCCATAAAGCCAACTCCGGATACATCCGTCTGAGCAGCTATACCTCTTACCTTTGCGAGTATCTCGTCAAATGTCAAACTCTTCTCTGCCTTCTTAGCCATCACATTTTCCTCCCTTGTATCACATTTATGTGTATATTTCTTTGATACATATTTCAAAATTATAACACATATACAATTCAGTGACAATGGGTAGACTGTGTATAAGAAAAGTGCCTGAAAAGTGTAATGTAAGTATACGGCAAGAAACAAACAGCTAACAAAACGAATTATAAAGCGATAGATGTTAGCCGTCGCCACCATTATAAATACGCTAATTATTGGATAAGCTAATATAACCGGCAGTTTTCCGACGTTTGTTAGCCGCACGGACCGCAAACACACGTATAATCACATCATTCAGCTAACATTTCCGGTGTTTTTCCAGCGTTTGTTAGCTGCACAGATATACAAGCATAAGAAAAGCTTACAAAAGGCCGACAGGATTACAGAATATCCTATATAAAGGGTATCAGAGAAGAATAGAATATGGTAAAATGTAGCGACTGCAAAAGAATGCAAGGTTACGAAGTAAACATGCCGTAAGATATTTATGCAAGGAGGTTAATCCGATGAAGATATACGACATTTCACAGGAGGTTTTTAATTGCGCTGTTTTCCCGGGGGATCCGCAGCCCGAGCGTATAGTTATGATGAAGAAGAGCGACGGCGAGATATGCAACCTAACGGGGATTAAGATGTGCGCGCACAACGGGACGCATGTTGACGCACCTTATCACTTTATCGATGAAGGCAAGAAGATAGACGAGGTTGCTCTGTACCGCTTCGTCGGCAGTGCTTATGTCGCAGAGCACGTCGGGGATCTGACTGCCGATGATGCAAGAAATATCTTAAGCAAAGCCAGAAACGCATCGGCAGAATCCGCTTTGCCAGTCTCTACCTCGGATGCGTATAAGAGGATTCTTGTCAAGGGCAAGGCAACCGTGACCGAGGGCGCTGCCCAAGTCTTTGCAGATGAAGGAATACTTCTTTTCGGAAATGAGTCGCAGACCGTTGGTCCCGAAGATGCGCCGGCAGCGGTTCACCATATAATGCTCGGGAAAGAGATAGTTTTGCTTGAGGGAATAAGACTTGACGATATACGTGAGGGAATATATCTGTTAAATGCGGCGCCCATCAACCTCGGCGGCGCAGATGGCGCTCCGTGCAGGGCGATATTGATAGAACTGTAGGTTGGAAAAAACCGGTTTATCGAAAATGTAGATTTGGTGCCATGAAAAAACTGTCGCTTTACTGGAAGCTTGTGATTGTCATAGCCATACTTACAGCAGCGCTGAACCTGATAGCAATAAGCGCTGCGTTTTGTGATGCTTACACCGACACGCTGTACTCTGTTATATCAGACGTAGGCGGCAGGATTACGGATTTCTTCCCTTTCATACTCGGCGAGCTTCTGATGTATCTTTCCGCCTTTGCATTGGTCGCAGCGGTTATTCTTGCTCTTCTGCTGATCCCGCTTCATAAAAAAGAGAGATTCAAAAAAGCGACGGTTCATTTCCTGAAGGGGCTTTTGATGTATGTAGTCATCATACTTTTCATCTATACCGTGAACTGGAGCATACCCTTCAGAGGCCGACTGCTCGGTGGCGGATACGAAACCACGGTTGATTGCGACGCGGTTCATCTTCGCGCATTAAGAGAATACCTGATTCTCAAGCTCAACGAGGAGGCAAAGCTCGTTCCCCGCAATGACGCCGGCACCGTGATCTGGCCTGACAACGAGACAGTCCGTGAAGAGATAAGCATATCCATGCACAGACTTTCATACAGATACCCACGGCTTTCGGGCTATTACCCCAAGCTTAAAGCAGCATGGTGCTCCGAGGTTCTCGACTACATGTTCATAGCCGGCTACACCTATCCCTACACCATGGAGCTTACCTGGAACAGGTACATAGACAGATTCGATTATCCTTCGCTTTTTGCGCATGAGGCCTCGCACCATCAAGGCTACTATAAGGAAAATGAAGCGAATTACTTAAGCTTTCTTGCCTGCACGACAAGTGAGGATCCGACGCTTCGGTACTCGGGGTACTATGATGCTTACTACTATGTAAACAAAGCCTATGCTTCTTATGTAAATAATCTCGACGAAGAGACGAAAAACAGTTATGAGAGCATAAAGCTTTCGGATACGGTGCTTCGCGACAAGGCCGAAAGCTTAGCTGCGGCTCAGGCAGAATTTGACGAGCGAGCCGGAGCCTTTGACTTCCTTAAAAGCGCAGCTGAGCAGACAGCGGACGTAGGCTGGGAAACCCAGGGCGAGGTCCTCGGCAGCAACAGCTACGACGGAGTTGTCCCATTGCTGCTCGAACACTTCAAGGGAACTCTATATGAACAGTAAATAAACACTCAGTCCGGAAAGTAATGCAGCAGTTCAATCAGGCAGGTAATACACGTGCGCGCCAAAGAGATGGAAAACCGAAAAAAGTTTTTCATCTCTTTTTATTTTGCTGCAATATCCACCTCCTATCCGGGGATTGAATAGTTGCGCAAGGATAAAAACTGCGCTCAAATACCGCTGTTGACTTTAAACACAGCTTGATTTCGTACATGATGATTTTATATATATGCATCAGGCATTATCTTATGTCTGAACATCAAAGAAAGAGGTGGCGCATTATGAATTCAAACCCCAAGACAACAGATTTTAACGAGACAGGCAAGACCGCTGAGACACGCGAGAAGCTCTTCTATGAGCCGGGTTACATCCCCTATGAGCATTCGCGGAAGGCCCCAAATGTCCCTAAGCCGATCCCAAAGACATATTCGCCAAGGCCCCGTGCGAAGCTGACACAGCCAAATTCCTCCTCCAAGGCTTCCGTCAAGCCTTCACCGGAGACGGCGGAGGTTGACCTTAACAACCCCGCTTCAATCTACAAATATTTGCTTAAGAACGTGTACAAACAGGAGGAGTACTGCAAGGATGCAGCGATGCTTCTCTATAACCACTTAAGAGGGATAACGTCGAGAGCCTTCGTATGCGGTCCCTCCGGCAGTGGAAAGACCTACGTTATGGAGTGCCTAAAGAAGCTCTGGCCGCGAATTGTCGTTGTCAACGCCGCAAAGCTTTCGAAGGAGGGCTGGAGCGGAGGAAACAAGGTCACAGATTTCCTCCAGAGAGTAGACGCCGAGAACCAGGATTACATAATCGTCTTTGACGAATTTGACAAATGCGCAAAGCCCCAGCATTCATCGGGCGGTGATAACGTGTCATCCACAATTCAAAGCGAGTTTTTAAAGCTTGTTGAGGGCGAGATAGTCCGTATCAAGCAGGACAAAACCGAGCAGGTATTTGATACCTCGAAGATGTCCTTTGTGTTCTGCGGTTCATTTGCTGAGAAGGCAAAAGAAATAGCTGAGAAGGAGAGTGAGCGCAGCTTCGGTTTTACCTCCTCCGCAGCAAAGCATGTTGAAGCCTTCGACAGAAAACTTAATCTCGACGACCTGATAGACTTCGGGGTAATTCCGGAGCTTGTCTCCAGAAGCACTATGATAAGCAATGTACGCCCCCTCACCAAGGAGGATTACGAGTATCTGATAAGCGATCACCCCGGTTCTCCCATAAAGCAGCTCAGTGAGACATACGGTATAGAGCTTAAGGTATCCAAGAAAAAGTGCAAGGAAATTGCAGAGGAAGCCTTCCGTTCGGGGCTCGGAGTAA
This sequence comes from Lachnospiraceae bacterium, assembly GCA_017525525.1. Taxonomy (GTDB): domain Bacteria; phylum Bacillota; class Clostridia; order Lachnospirales; family Lachnospiraceae; genus Coprococcus_C. The sequence goes on from JAFXSQ010000034.1 coordinate 21,929, forward strand.
GGAACGCAACCTCACAGATCAGAAGGATGATTGATGAGAACGTATTTGCTTCGTTCGAACAGAGCGGGGATTTACCTGAGGTTCTGGAGCTATAGGAAAGGCCGGTGATAATATGCATTTTGAGATAACCTACAAGAATGAGATGGTGGACGAGGTTCGCCTCGTCCCCGACCCCGAGGACAATCCAGACTACTTATACAATCTTTCAAATAAGCTTCGCGTAGTCAACCCCGCAATCCAGTTTCGCGAGGATGCAATGGCCGGTAAGTTCAAAGATCAGACCGACCCGGAATACGAGGTGATGCTGAAAAGAATCAAGTACATATGTGAGCTTTTCTTCAAGGATGGGAAGTACGACCAGAACATATTCATGCTGGCAAACCTTATGATGGAGCATATCCTCAAAACAGACACCAGCTTCATAGAGTTGTACAAAGATAAGAAAAATGCCTGATAAAAAGGCTGTCGCAGTTTAAAAACCTGCGGCAGCTTTTTTTGTATCCATGCGCCAACTATTGCATACGATTCAGATCACACTGCGGGCTTTTATAATCTATGATTACTTTCTGACAGCCGCGGCAATGAAACGCCATAACCGCCGATCCTCTTGAAAAAGATAACCCCGACAGAACAACAGCTCCTTCTGACGCAGCCGCTCTCTTAACATTTCTTTCGAGACCTTTCTTCCAAGCCAGCTCCATGGCACTCTGAATCATGCCAATCTCCATTTCGTTATTGCAATACGGGCATTTCATGCTCGTCTAACCTCCTCTTTTGTACAGATGAAGTGGTGTCAACGCCCTGCTTCGGGCGGCGTCCTTTTCTACAAGACCAATATATTTCTCACAGAAAGAGAGACAGAAGATGTGTCAATGCCCTATCTCGGGCGGCGTCCTTTTCTACCGGGTATCCGGTATTTGCCTCAAAAAATACAGTTTACAGTGTCAATGCCCTATCTCGGGCGGCGTCCTTTTCTACACTATGGCAAACGCATTTCAGGAGAAAACACTTAAGGAGTGTCAATGCCCTGTTTCGGGCGGCGTCCTTTTCTACAGGAAGGAGTTACAGAACAATCATGTGTCTCTCGTATTGTGTCAATGCCCTATCTCGGGCGGCGTCCTTTTCTACATCCGGATAATATATAAAGGAGGTAGAATATGAGAATTGTGTCAATGCCCTATCTCGGGCGGCGTCCTTTTCTACTGAGCTGGGAGAACCTCGAAATGGGTACACCGCGAGAGTGTGTCAATGCCCTATCTCGGGCGGCGTCCTTTTCTACCCTCGACTTCGGGAACCCTTGATTTATAAGGCTTCGCGAGGTCATTTTTGCGGATGTATTTTGCAAAAATATCAAAATCATATTATGTGCACATGAATATGATAGTTTTTTGAAAACTACCAAGTTATCCACACTAAATGTTACAAAATCGTTACATTCACAAAGAGGCAGAATCCAACGCAAAAGGAATACTTCATTATTTTAGCATAACACTACAATCCTGTCCATACAATACCATCACTCTACTCAGGTCACGCCTCTTATTTTGTTCCGAATATCCTGTCTCCGGCATCACCAAGTCCCGGGCAGATATATGCTGCATCATTGAGGCCGCGGTCGAGCTGTCCCACATATATCTCCACATCCGGATGCGTTTCTGCAAGCTTCTTCAAGCCCTCGGGAGCTGCAATTATAGCCATGAACTTTATCTTCCTTCCGCCGTGTTCTTTGATCTGATTGATTGCATCAACTGCCGAACCGCCGGTTGCAAGCATCGGATCGGTCACGATTATCATCCTTTCCTCAATGGGCTGAGGCAGCTTACAGAAATACTCCATCGGCTTGTGAGTTTCCTCGTCCCTGTATATGCCTATATGTCCTACCTTTGCAGTGGGAGAAAGCGAAAGAATTCCTCCGACCATACCGAGCCCGGCCCTTAAAATCGGAACTATGGCAAGCTTTCTGCCCGTGATCATCGGCGTCATGCAGGTCTCTATCGGCGTTTCAATCTCCACATCCTCAAGCGGAAGATCCCTTAAGGCCTCGTAACCCATCAGCATGGCTATCTCTTCAACAAGCTTTCTGAATTCATTTGTCCCCGTATTCTTGTCTCTGAGTATCGATATCTTGTGCTTTACAAGCGGATGCTCAATAATCTTTACATTGCTGTACATTTTTTACCCTCCTGAATGTATTTAGACTCTTCGCTACGCTCAGAGTGACAAGCAATCTGAATGAAACGTAGCATCATTCTGATTGCTTCAGCCTGAAGAATCTTTTTTCAATCTGCCTTTTTCTATAATAAATGTATCTAAGCTTTTATGCAATCAGCTCTCTTACCAGCTCGACCGCCCTGTCGAATCTCTCGTTGTAGTCGCCGCTGATTACCTTGAAATTAAAGCCGTGCTTTAAGTAATACTCCTTAAGCATATCGCTGTACTTCTTTCGGTCAGCTGCGATTATCTCACTTCGGTCTCCGTCCTGCACCCACTCCACATCCGGCTCAAGGAAGAGAATCAGATCGTAGGAGTTAAGCTCGGCTATGGCATCTGCCAGCTTACCGTTCTTCTGCGCTCCTTCATCCTCCAAAAAATCCAGAAAGAAATGTGTCACCAGGCAATCCGTGTCCTCAAAAAACACCTTATTACTCTTCTCGATAAGCCTCATCTCCTTCGCCTTATGCTCAACCAATATCCGTGTAAAATCTTCGGATAGCATGTACACGTCTGTCCCGGACAGCTCTGACAAGTCCCTGCCCACCTCCTCAAGGTAGACTGTATTGAAATAGTTCGCAAGATTCACAGTCAGAGTGGACTTTCCCGCGCTCTCGCCCCCTATAAGAAGTACCTTCTTGGTAAAGTAGGACCTTACCACCTGCGGCATCCAGTCCCAGTGCCCGAAGACATCGTTCCTTATGTCCGTGGAATTATATTCATTCCTGGGAAATACTACGAAATCCGCCTCCTCATAACACTTGTTCCAGAAGCTGTCCTTATCATAATCACTTCCACAAAAGACCACATCTATCGGCTTTCCAATCCGAGCCTTTACCTCCTTGCAATCCTCCCCCCATAGTTCCTCGGTGTAGTCCTTCTTTTCCAATGCCCTGTCCTTCAGGCAGATGAGCTTTACATTTCCGATGTGCTTGGTCAGCTGATATATCCATCTTATCTTAACCCTCACGGGAACATCTGTCTCATTCTCCCTGTATGCAATCACAATGTACAGCTCCTCGCACAGACCCGCTGCCTTTATAATGCACTCAAGATGCCCTAAGTGAAGCGGGTTAAATGAGCCGCCGTACATCCCAACCTTATACTTCTTTCCGTTAACCATATTTGCTTACCCCATATCAAGACTCTTCGCGTCGCTCAGAGTGACACTCCACCGTCATTCTTCGCACCGTGTCAATACTATAGCGTAGCCCGAAGAATCTCTTAATATAACCGTTCCGCGCCGTCATCACATTCACACTGCTTCAGCCTGCTTTGACTCGCGATACCATTTCACGAACATAATAATCGCGTTCGCCAGATACACAGCCCACATGAGAAGAACCGCCACGCTTGCCGCCTCTGTATAAAGAGCAGCCACCCACATGATGACCGACACTGCGTCGACCACAATCCATATTACCCACTGCTCGGTATATCTCTTTATCATAAGAATCTGCGCTATTACCGAGAATACGGTACTCATGCTGTCTACTAAAGGAAGATTTCCACCCAAAAGCTTAAGAACATACCCGTATCCGACAACACCCGCTATACTTATTACAGCAAGCAGGATATCCTGCTTTAATGTCATACGTTTTTTGTACACGACATTCGTATCCCTGTTGATGTGTTTTTTCCACGCCGCCCAGCCTATAAAATTCGTCGGCAGATAGTAGAGCAGGTTCAGCATCACGTCTCCGTAATACTTTGCCTCCCACGCAATGTATGCATAAAGTATGACATTGACGGTCCCGAACACGTAATTCGACACTCTGCCCATACCGCAGAGGACTACACAGAATACTCCGGTAACCGATGCAGCAATTCCAATCCATGTGTCCTCCTGATACAGAGAAACCCCAAGTATGGTCAAGTTTGCAAACACCAGCCAGATAACCTGCCACATCTTCCATCCTGTGAATTCTCTTTTTATCGTTTCCTTGAATTTATCCATATATGCCCTCGTGTCATTCCGGGGGCTTTAGCCCCAAAAAGCTTTTTTCATAAATCTTTTTTCATAAGTCACTTTACACTAACTGCTTGTCTGAAATCAAATAGAACCAGCTGCCATAAAATCGGGTTAATTCCACTTAATCCATATATTCATATATTCCGTTTATAATCTCTGCGCCGGTTTGCTTCCCCCGGGTTCCCTCATGAAGCAGGTCTAAATACTCTTCACGACTGATGCTTATCCCTCCCATGCTCTCAAGGTGGTCCGTATGAAACTGGCAGTCGATCATAACAAAATCTCTTTCATAAAGCAGCTTCGCAAGCATAATCAATGCGACTTTGGATCCGTTCTCGATAAGGGTAAACATACTCTCTCCGAAGAAGCAGCGCCCTATCACGACTCCGTACAGACCACCGGCGAGCTCTCCGTCGAAAAAGGCTTCAACCCCCGTCGCATATCCTGCAATGCTTAAATCCGTGTAGGCCTCCACCATCTCGTCGATTATCCACTCTCCTTCCGACTTGTGCACCGCCCTGCAGCGCCCTATCGTGTCGACAAAATCTCTTCCGACCTCTATCCTCACGTCATGCTTTCTCATGAATTTCCTCATGGAATGCGATATATGTATATCCTCGGGGTTTATAATAAATCTCTCCGGAGGACTCCACCAGAGTATTGGACTTTTCGCATCATACCACGGGAAGATGCTCTGTCTGTAAGCTGCAAGAAGTCTTTCAACCCTTAAGTCTCCGCCCACCGCAAGCAGTCCGTCAGGCTCGGCAAGGGACGGATCCGGAAATATATTTTTGTTCTCAAGCAACCTGAAAATCGACATGGCCGTATTCTATCCTGTTTCTAATCTTACTTCTTAACCTCCGCCTTAAACTCATCGGCCTCAGCGGACACAAGAAGCTTTCCGCCGTTCTTTAAGCTTCCGAAAAGGATCTCATCCACAAGCAGCGGTTTGATTTCATTTCTTATCACACGGTCAACCTCTCTGGCACCGTATTCCCTGCTTATGCCCTTCTTCTTCACAAGCTCACGCGCATCATCGGAGGCGGAAAAGTCTATATTCTTCTTCGCGAGCATATCGGACAGCTCCGATAGCTTCTTGTCCACGACCTTAAGCCCCATCTCATCATCCATACCGTTGAACATGACTATCCGATTCAAACGATTACGAAACTCCGGCTGGAAGGTGTGCTTAACCTCCTCCTCAAGCACGCTTGTATCTGCATAGCCCGACTTAAAACCTATGGTAGGCTTGCCCAATCGGCTTGCACCGGCATTTGAAGTCATGATTATGATCACGTTCCTGAAATCAGCCTTCCTGCCCTGATTATCCGTAAGCGTAGCGTAATCCATCATCTGCAAAAGCACATTGTATATATCCGCATGTGCCTTCTCTATCTCGTCGAGGAGCAGCACGGAGGAAGGGTTCTTCCTTATCTCTTCAGTGAGCAGACCGCCCTCCTCGTAGCCCACATAACCCGCGGGCGCACCGATAAGCTTAGCCACCGCATGCTTCTCGCCGTACTCGCTCATATCAAATCGCACAAGCTTCACGCCGAGTTCCTTCGCAAGAGTTTTCGCTATCTCCGTCTTACCAACACCGGTAGGACCCACAAACAGGAGGCTCGCCAGAGGCTTTCCCTCCTCTAAGAGTCCCGCTCTCGAGAACTTGATCGCATTAACTACCTGGGCCACCGCTTCATCCTGCCCGAATACCTGCGACTTGATTCGCTGCTCCAAAGTAGCAAGCCCGCTTACCTCGTCCGTCTCCACCGTCTCTATGGGCACACGGCATATCTTCGTCAGGACTTCATTTACCACATCTTTGCCTACGGTCTGCACCTCACCCTCGACGGGATGAAGCTTTCTGTACGCTCCCGCCTCATCGATTAAATCTATGGCCTTGTCCGGCAGGAACCTCTCGTTGATATGCTTTGCGCTCATGGATACCGCATACTCAAGCAGTCCTTCCTCAAAGCTCACGCCGTGGAAGCTCTCGTACTTATCCTTTAAGCCCTTTAATATCTCTACCGTCTCGTTCTCACCCGGCTCTCGGATTTCCACGTTTTGAAATCTTCGCGCCAAGCTCTTTTTCTTCTCAAAATACTTCTTATACTCATCAAATGTTGTCGCGCCGATAAAGCGTATATGCCCGTCCGAAAGATATGGCTTAAGCATATTTCCCGCATCAAACGAGCTCTCTCCCACCGCGCCGGCGCCGGCAATATTATGTATCTCATCGAGGTAAACTATCGGCTTCTTCTCCTTGCTTACCTGACTTAATACCTTCTTAAAACGCTTCTCGAAGTCGCCACGGTACTGGGTCCCGGCAAGCATGCCGCCAAGGTCTAAAGCGAAGACCTTGCTGCCTCTTAACGGCTCAGGCACCCTGTCCTCTCTTATCATTTGAACAAGTCCGTAGGTAATCGCTGTTTTTCCGACTCCCGGTTCTCCTATGTGAAGAGGATTGTTCTTGTCCTTCCTGCACAGAATCTGTATAGTCCGCTCAAGCTCCTCCTCGCGGCCGATAAGCGGATTTACATCCTTTAAGGTGTCGTTAAGACAAGGAGCATAAAGCTTCCAGTCCTTGGCCGAGTCCTCCTTCTTATTCTTGCCTTTAATCACGCCTGCCCCACCGACACGAGACTCGTCGCTATCATAATTTTCATCATCATAAGTCTCATCGTTAGCCTCGTCATTGTCGTAACCGGCATCTTCGTCTCCGTCATCCTCAATCTCGGCAATCTTTCTTAAAAGCTCGACCTCTTCGACCTCCTGAAGTTGCATGTAATACACGGCGTAGCACTCCTCTAAGCTCCATATGCCGCGAAGCAGATGTCTCATCTTCATCTCTTCGTTGCCGCTGCTGGTCGCATGAAGCTGCGCATAAGCCAAAGCCTGCTGCGCCGACAAAGACAGCCGAGGATCCTCATCCTCGTTCTTGTCTATGTATTCCTTCATGTAGGCCATCAGATCCTTGCCGAGCAGTTTGATATCCCCGTCACAGGCCTCAAAGGCGCGGCGAAATGTATCGTTAAGCGTCATCTCAAGCAATAAACTTTCCGGAGTCACGTATTCATAACTGTTTGACAGAGCATTTTTAAGCGCTCCCTGTATGATCATTGAAACCTCTTTTGATATACGCATCTTAATAATTACGCCTCCTGAATCGTCATCCTGAACGGAAAGCCCTCCGCCTTTGCCCTGTCAAGCGCCTCCGTAGTCTTCGTAAGCGCTATATCATAGGGATACTCGCCTACAACAGCTCTCCCGTTCTTATGCACGAACATCATGATCTGCTCGGCGCTTGCCCTGTCTTTCTTGAATATATCCACCAGTACATCTACGACGAACTCCATGGTCGTAAAATCATCATTAAGCATGATCACCTGGTACTTCTTAGGTTCCTTGATCTTAATCCCGCTTTTTTCTTTTACCGAACTCTGTGTAGGCATCCCAATCACCTCTGGTCTTCAAATCTCTACTTTGTCATCTTCTCGAGCACATACTCCATGGCCTTGCCGCGCTCCGTCGGATCAAACCAGGTTACGGCCTGCAGGATATCTCCCCTGCGAGCCTCGGGCGCAAGACGCGTGATTATATCCGCCGCTCCCTTGCCGACTATCGGCATCAATATCTTCTTATCCGGCGGATAAAGCTCCCGTGCCCTTACAAGCGCCGTTCCCATCATGCCCGGCATGGATTTTGAGGATGCGCTGTAGGCAAGCTCCAGGACAAGATAATCCTTCTCTTCGGAAAAGAGCATCAGTCCCACCGCCTCATCCTTCTCCAGACATATCAGCGAAAGCTCCTGTATATAGCTGTCCCAGTCTATATAATCGGGAGCAGGTATCGGACGTTTGTCGTCCTGAAGCTTTTCTTCAAGCATTTCAAATACATCCTCGGTAAGCTCCTCAAGAAACAGACAATCCGTCGATTTGGCGGCGGAAAAGAGCATATCCTCGTGCTGCACCTCCGACAATGCAAGCTCGTAAATGTTGTTCTTTGCCTCCTTAAGCTCCATCCCGGCCAGTCTTAAGATATCCCTGTGTCCATTGGTATTCTCGTCCATATGTATTTCGGTAAATGCGCCGACGTATTCTCCGGTTTTCTGCGCGCGTCGCATAACATAGCGCAGAAAATCCGCAGCCTGCACCTTCTGTTTATAGTTTTCTCCCATGCATATCCATACAAGCTCAAGCCAACCCGCGTGACTTCCGGTTACCGAAACTCCGACTAAGTACCCGCTCTCGGGATCACCGTCATAGGTAGCTGTTGCCAAAAGCTGGCCAACCCTTATCTGCTCGTGATAATTACCGGGAATATAGTCACTGTATTGAGACAGATTTGCCGTATAAATCGCTTTATCCGTATACATTATTTTTCCCTCTCAAATAACTCTCCACACATTGTCTGCAACGTCTCTCCTGAAGAAGATAACTCATCTCACAGGAATCCTCCGCATAGCTTTTGACAAGATCGTCAAGAGTCTTTTTCTCACTTTCTCTGCTGTATTCGATAACCATATACGCTACTCGCGCTATGGTATCGACTACTACCCATTTCTCTGTCAGCTCCAGCCTTTCTTCACGTGTAAGTGAAGCAAATTCATCTCCCGCAATTCCGTGCGCGAGCCTGTTGCGCAAGGCTCTGGCCTTTCCCGCTACATCCACAAGCTCCTCTTTATCAAAAAGCATCCCTGTAATCGTCTGGCAGCTGAACTGCCTTTCATGAGTATTTTTATACTCCTCCAGCTGAGAAACCATAGTCCTGATTTCATCAAGCCCGGCAAAGCTGTACTTTGCCACATCGGCATCAGACATTGAATCCAGGCTGACAAACCCCGGCAACTCCTTTATCTTGACATTGAGTGGCAGCGTTGAAACATCCGCGCCCCAATGCGCGCGTATATAATTTGCTATAAGAGGATCGACATTCTCACCCAGGAGAACGCCTCTGATAAGCCCCTCGCAGGCGTCCTTGACCCAAACAGCGGCAGCAAGCTGCTCCTCCACAAAATCCTGATACTCCCAAAGCGCAATCCTGTAGGTCATAACCGAATTAGCCTGCTCATACGGTCCCTTCTCCTCGACCAAAGCACCCAGTCTGCCCATCAGTTCATTCAAATGCTTTATCTTACCCTTAAGCACCGAAAGCTCCATTAGGGCCCGACCTATCTTGTTCTTGTTGAGTATAAAGCGCTCCCTGTGTTCCTCAAACAGACTTTGATACTCTTCCTCGACGTCAACATAGGAGGCTTCGATATCGCCGAACTCATCTTCCGCGTCTTCCTCATCAAGTCTCATCTCATCCTCCGTCATAAGACGTTTAACCGTTGTTTTGGCCACATTTCTTCGAAAGCTCTTAATCTCATCCTCATAAGCTTTAAGTATATCCTCAAGCTTCTTTTCCGCTTCTGCCTTCTTCTGCGGTCTGACCTCTTCACCGGTTTTTATGTCTATCCCATTAGACGCGAACCATGTGGTGACAGCAAGCTCTATCACAGGAAGTGTCTTCTCTACATGCTTCATTACAGCCTGCTCTATCTCATCTCCCGGAGTTTTCTTCGCCTTTTTCAGCACCTCTTTGAAATACTTAAGACTCATGTGCACAAGAAGAATGCTGTTCTTATATGCTTCCTCGCCCGTAGCAGTCGGCGGTCTCTTTTTAAATTCATTTCCGTTTATCCACAACCGTCCCTGTTTCAGCTCAGACATTACAGCCTCACCGTCAAGCGAGAGTATATCCTGCGCTATGCTCCGCCCGGTTCTTTCGGAAGCCTGTTTTTTTTCCTTTTCTTTGACTGCAGCGAGATAATACTTAAGCTTTCTCCAGTATATGTCTCCCTTTTCCCTTGCAGTAAGCGTATCCTTTTTTTCTTCTCCCATTTTTTATACCTTTATAAGACTCTTCGCTACGCTATGAGTGACACGTGTCATTCTGAGAGGAGAAACGCAAATGACGAAGTCATTTTACTAATATCCTCTTTAGCCCGAAGAATCCTTTTCTTAATCTTCTTTACACTACCCATTTATTTGGTTATATCCGAGCAGTGTTGCAAATATAATATAGTTTGCCGGATCCTTTTCACATGCTTTATTCACAAATGTATACAGAGCCGGATAACTGCTCATAAAGGTAGTTTGTGCGTCTCTCTTAAGCTGCTCCATACTGACAGCTTTTTCCTGCCCTGCCGGAACCACTCCCGATATCCCCATTGCATTCATGAACTTTACAGACAGTTTATCCGCCTGTCCCGGAGCAACCTTCTCATGAGAAAGCAGCCTCAGAAGCTGATCAAGATTTGTATCAATTTCCTTTTTCTGAGCCGGAGTGAACCCTCCTGAACGAGTCTGGCTTGACAAAACAGCTTCAATATGTGCTTTAAATGCCGAATTAACCATCTCAACAAGCTTGTCTTCCGGAACAGCCTCTATACCGCCCTGTGCATGTTTCATTCTTTCAATTGAGGCGATGGCTGTTTCAAATGGCTGTTTTTTCTCAGCTATTAAACTCTCTGCTCCGAGTGTCACATCATCAGATTCGTCTGCAGCGCCACTCTTAGATATGTTGAATTTCTCATACACTCTCTCAATCATGGCTTTTCTTATCTTTCCCTTGGACGTGATCGGATGCTTTTTATGCAGGTATTTCTCACAGCTTTCCACAAGGCGCTTCCTGACTTCAGAAGTATCCTTTTTTCCACGCTCAAGACCGTTAAAAAGCTCAAGATCCGTTACAACATCATTGTATGCCTGCGAATTGCTTCCCCATACATTTCCCTTTAAGAGAACCTCCATATCCTCCATGCTGTATCTGTCGTAAAACTCCTTCTTTCTCTTATCGGTTACTATCACTTCAGCAGGGTCTTCGTCCTGATCCTCCTCTGCTCTGCGAAGCAGAGTATTGGCTTTTACGGTAGCTGTACTGTGCCATAAAGCTTCAATCTCCTTCTTTCTCTGCTTATGCTCTCGAAGCTTTTCGGCCCTCTTGTCACCTTGAAGCGCTGCCTGTTCAAGTGCAATGTACCTCGAATTCATATCCCTGTATGCAAACTCGGAATCTCCATACAACTGAGAATTCTTCAACTGAACGTCGTACATAGAATTAACGAGCATCCGTTCTTCTTTTTTCAGAGCTTTCTTTACATCTAATTCTTCCATTTCAAAACTCCTTTACTCAAAACTCCTTTACTCAAAACTCCTTTACCTATCTTTTCTTGAATATCTTTACCGGCAGCTCACTGCTTTGTTCAAAGAAGCCGCCGAAAGCCTCGCGTTCCTTTTCATCGCAGATAAGCAAGCGAATCTCTGATGAAGGCGCGTACTCCGAATCAAGTACCATTCTCATCACCGCAAAGAGCTGATCATAGCTTTCCTCGTCTTCATAGCGCACCATGCTGATAAGGTTATAATTCTCCGCTTCCTCAAGCAGCATCACTCCGCATATCTTCTTATCTTTTACAAAGCACAGACTTCCGTCGGAGAACCTCTCCATGTCAAGCTCCGGTTCGGGAAGCTGGAAGAATGTATCTGGCTTATGCTCGTATATATACTCCGAAAGGAACTTCGGATCAACACGGTCTATGGTAACAATATCCACACCGTCCTTTTTGTTAACCTCTGCGTTGCCTGCAAAGTTCTCAAGCTTACAGGATAAGTATGAGTACTTGCTCCTTGCTTCGGTAAAGCCTCTCTTTAAGAGAAAGTCCGTATCCGCCTCCGCTTCTGTGGCTATCACATAGAACGTCATTCTTACCCCTTCCGGAAGCTTGGTGATAAAGTCCAGCAGCGCTGTAGCCACACCCATTCTTCTTTTCTCCGGAGCTGTAAAAAGCCTTGTTATCGTGATATGCCTCGGCTGTATCTGCGCCGTGACTATGCCTAAGGCCTCTCCACTTTCCTCATCATACGCTCCTATGCACGAAAAGCGGTCTTCCTCAAGCCCGAGTATCTCGTCAGCCGTCAACAGCCCCATGTATTTTTTTACGCTTTCTTCATGTATCACTTCTATGTTCATGTTCAGTCTCCTTGCACTATTCCACTAACCTTTTTTCGATATGACAGGTGTTTATTTTAAACCCAGAAAGTATTTCGTCATATAAGAAATACCGCTTATGCTTTTCTTTTCTGGCTCGCTTAATTTTTGCTCTGCCCGATCCCTGAATGCCTCCCAGCCGGCATCACTATCAATCATAACGCCGGGCTTCTTGGCTGCTTTCTCAAGCGCCTTCTTTAATCCCTCCAGTCTTTCACCCACCGCGTCTATCTCCCTTTTGGATACCAATCCTGTGAGAACGTATTCGATATAGGCGGGAGTAAGAGCATCTACCATCTGTGCAAAATCAAAATCTACGCAAGGAATCACCAGTTCCAAAGAATCTGACTGTCTTTGCACCCCGTCAATTTTTTTTGTTTCCGATACAATTCTTTCCGGACACCTTGCATTTGTTCCTCCTCCAACAAAATCTCTATATGTCATTGTTCCAAAAGAAAGATCATTATCAAAAGCCCTAATACCTTCAACTGTCACGACCCCGTCTTTCTTCGAATAGATGACATGATAGTTTCCCATATGCCTGTCTGTCTGCCCGCAAAGAACATCAAATATCTGCAGACAGGATAGTTGCTTTAATGCCATTGGAGAATACCGAAATGTGCACCCATCCTCCCTTGTCAGGAGGTCAGATATAGTTATTCCTTCAGCTTCCTCCATCAGAATTCCATCCAATACCTTCCCACCAACCTCAACCTGAGCCAGCTCACTCTTTGCAACAATATCATCTATACCAAGGATTTCAGCCAGCTTTGTGGTTGCTACATTTCTTGCCGTAAGATCAGTTCCCGGAACAAGCCCCGCACCCTCGGTCTGTTTGATCATATTCTCCATTTTGCCCAAATGTTTAAGTGTCTCAATAAGAACCGGTATTTTGGCATAGGAAGCATTTCCCTCCTTGTCCTCTTTTTGACATCTCATAAACAGATCTATTAATGCTCGATTGCTACAAGTTTCAATGATAGCTTTAACCAAAGAATCATCCCAGACACCTTTTCTCCTTTGAATCAATTCACTTAAGCCGCTTATAGTAATGATTAAGTCTTCTTGGCTCATTGTAAACAATACTTTGCATAACTGCACTACTAATTCTGCCTTACTATACTCTTCACTACCTTCCAAACTCTTATCCATAACATCAATATAACCTTGCTGATACTCCATTAAAGCCTTTTGAACAGCACCTTCCCCCTGCCAAGGTACTACATCTCGTTCCTTAAAGAATCCTTTTTTGCCACCTTTTTCAAACACATAAAGGTCCGAAGTGCCCGCACCTGCTGTACTGATCTTTAATCCTGTTTCTCCCTCTTTATATTTCTCGGTTCTTGACAGTTTAAATAATTCTTTCCATGTAAAAGTACTCATACTACCGCCATAAGTATTCTTTAAGAATTGAAAACTGTCATTTAATTTCTTTTTATCTTCTGTTGCAAGATCAAGTATTTTCTTTACCTGTTTCTGCCTGAACTGCCCTTCCTTGGTTTTCGGCTTACGGTTATTCACATAATAGGCTGCATCCGAAGCTATCCTGTCAAAAGCTTCTTCAATCTGTTTTTTGATTAAATCCCTTTCATATTCATTATCATCTATGTTGCCTTCAAGAAGCGGTTCTATAGCTTCTACAGCATTGATCACCGCCTTCATATCCGAAGAATTACTTCGCTTCCAATGAATGAAAGTCTTGTTCGCATCGTATGTAAGGTGCTTTAATGTATCGGCAATCCGGATAAAATCCAGGCTGTCAGTACTAAGAAATTCAAAAGACGCATCATCGGTAACATCCCTCGAAGCTTTAACCTTTGACCACACAGCACCGGAATATCTGGTTGTGGAGTCGCCCTCTTTTGTCTCATCCATTGTTACAACCACTTCGCTCTTTGGCGCTTCTTTAACTTTTTTCTCTTTTTCCAATCCCATTTTTTTGTTCTCCTTTTCTTTTTTTCTCTCTATGCTTGCTCTTTAAGCCTGTCCGACAACTCCTTCTTAGCTCCTGCCGGAGTGTACTCCCTTGCCACAACCACTATCCTGTCGCTGTCTTCATTCGCCTCCCTATAATGTCAAGTGGTTTTTCCTTAAAAATACAAGGAATTTTTACTATATCTACCTCTGATAGATGAGCCATAGTAATGGACATCTCTGTGTATCTGGTACAGGAATAGAGGTTTCAGGGTATAAGAAGTAGAA
>JAFXSQ010000035.1 GCA_017525525.1 Lachnospiraceae bacterium
GAGTAGGGAAGACGCAGTCGCACCCTACTACTCTGTATAAGTTCGACAACGGAAATCAAAGATTTCCTGTCTCACTTATCGCCGTGCCGACCGCGTGCCGCAAAGCGGCTGATTACATTACGCGGTCGTGCACATAAAAAAGAGCGCCTATATCAAAGGCGCTCTTTTCTCAAGAACTTTGTTCAATTAAGCAACAGCGGCCATCTTTTCCTCAATAAGTCCGGGGATGTCATCCTTCTCACAACCCATTGCGAAGGCGAGTTCTGAGTAAAGAAGGTCCTCTGCTAACTTGAAATACCTGTCATCCACGGCAAGCGACTTCTTGCCTGCCATGAGCCGGTCCCTTTTTCTTGCGTAGATGTTCTTGATGACACTTACAAGGCGCTCGGGATTATTGCTCTTGATAGCCTCCTTGTAATCATTTTCGCGATGCTTGCTGTCAGTGATTGTCTGTTCCTCGATATCCGGCACACGCTCTATTATTTCCTGCGCCTCATCGCTTGAAAGCGCATACCTGAAGGTCTGATCACCGACCTCTGTCGGGATAAAGAGCTTTGAACCCTTGTCCAATATGGGGTTCATTACATAATAGAGTATCTCCGGATCGTATCCTTTTGTCTCGATGTGCGTTACCTCAACTACCTTGCAAATCCCTTTGTTTGCCCTTACCACGTAGTCTCCTGCCTTAAACAACTTTTCTCATCTCCCATCCGAATACAAGCCAAACCGTAAACCTTGCCATCCTTTCAGGCTTTCATCCCCTAAAGCCGAAAGAACCTGAGCAGGGAAAATGTCCCTGCACATAAAACCGCATCGTAAAATCCTTTACGATACAAGCCCTCCAAGAGTATATTAACACTTTTTTAACGCTTTTGTAATATTGTAAAAGTGACGAAAAAAAAACACGGCCATTGTTGATTTTGACCGCGTTTTTCACAATAGTTGTAAATAAAGATAATAATATGATAATTACGCCTATCCTATATTTCTTAAGTTCATCTTTGCAATCTCTCTGACTTCTTCCTCATTATCCAAAAACAACTGAGCAAGGTATGGATCGAAGCTTACTCCCGAGTCCTCGCGTATTATATCGAGGGCCTTTTCAATCGGGAAGGGTTCCTTGTAGCAGCGTCGTGACACAAGAGCGTCAAACACATCCGCTATGGCCATAATACGCGCCGAAAGAGGTATCTCCTCCCCTTTAAGTCCCGTCGGATAACCCTTGCCGTTCCACTTCTCATGGTGGTAGGTCGCCATATTTTTCGCCTCATCAAGGTAACCTGCCTCCGTCACTAAGCTGATCACATTATCGATAATCTCTTTTCCGCAGGTCGTATGAGTCTTCATAATCTCAAACTCAAACTCGTCAAGCCTGCCCGGCTTGTTAAGTATGACATCCGATATCTTAATCTTGCCCACATCATGAAGCGGCGCAGAACGGATTACATTTTCCACGAACTCGTCCGTCACAATCTCCGGATGATAATCACCCTTTTCCTTAAGCTTCAAGACAAGCATCTTCGCGTACTCTCTGGTCTTTAAGATGTGATCACCGGTACTCTTGTCACGGCTCTCTACCATATCCGCAAGCACCATGATCAGCCCGTTCTGCATGCGGTTCAAGTTCTCATTTTGCTTCTTTGCGTCCTCCATGTAGTTGACCGTGTCAACCATGGTTTTTGTAAATGTTTCGTAGAGATGCTCTATCTCATCTCCGGTCCTTATATCGAGAGCCTTCATCTGCTCTACATTTTCGTCTATGGCCTCGTCATCGTTATACGCAAACTTCGCCGCAGCCACGGACATGGTATTGATCGGTATCAGCAGATGGTACTTCGCCAGCCATAGCGCTATGGCAAAGACCATGCTCGCAAAGCCGGAGAAAAGCGTAATCTCCTTGGTGATAAAGCTTACCTTGTCACCTATGTTAAGCCCGGCCGTAAGGTCTATGCAGACAAAGCAGATAATGCCCGCAACCACACAGAGCGCTAGTATCGAGAAGGCAAGTATCATCACGATCTTCGCGCCTAAGGAGGTTGTTCTCGAGAAGCTGCTCTTCATCTCCTTAAGCTCGGATTTGGTAAGGGGCTTCTGCTTAAAATGCCTCAGGTCTACCTCATCGCGAAGCTTCTTCGGGATAAGTGCTATAATTATAAGAACAATACTTGTGCAAAGCGCCTTGTCTATAATGTCGAGCGCATAGTTGGAGATAAAGCTCGCACCGTAAAAGCCCATATTTCCGTTCGCGTACTGATCCCTAAAGAATTGAAATACTATACCGCCCTCAGGATCCGCGCCGTACAAAAGCCAGGTTATGATAACGCCGACACCGCCTCCGAGCAGAGCAAAAACGAGGACCGAAACTATCGCGCCCCAAATCTTCTTCATAATGCCGGATCTGTAAAGCATCGTCGCCGCGCATGCTACTATTATGCTGACTATACCGTAGTAGAGATTGTCTATCCCCTGAAAGACATTGATAACATTAGAGATATAGCCGACCGCTATGCCCGGCAGAAAACCGCCGAGACAGGCAGCCAGGATATAGCCTATGGAGTCTATGTAAAGTGATGTGCCCGTCTTGCCCGCGATAAACCTTCCGAGCATATTGATAAGTATACATACAAGACAAAAAAGAATTCCTTTGATAGTTGTATTCTTTGCTTCACTTTGCTGCACGAATGCCACCTCCCAACTTCTTTGACTATATCACTTTGACGTGTTAGAGTCAATCAACGGAAAAGCTTACCACACACCTTACATCTTCCTCCGCTTCTCCGCAGAGTTTTATGATATGCGTGTTATCCCCCGTTACCGACATGTAGGCCTTTAAGAGCTCCCCGTACTTGGCCTGCGCCCTGTACTCTGCCCTTATCCTGCTGACCGACACATCCTCGGGGATGTACTCCGAAGCTATTGCTATAAAGCTGTCATTGGACACATGCCCGTTGTAGTCTATCATCCATTTTCTGGTTCTGATCTGATCGATTAAGTCAAATGCTCCGTCAAGCTCTATGTGTCTGCCCATGTAGGTCATCTCCTCCGAGCGCGGATATATCACATAGCCCTCCATATCGGAATCCTCTATCCGAAGCGGCGTTCCCTTATTGATATCCATAAGCGACCATAGCGAATCGCCAACCGCAAGGGTTTCCCCGTTCTCATCCTTCATGATTACGTTTCTCTGCCCGAGAGAACGCTTGTAGGCGTAGCCCCAGGTATAAAGCTTCACCTTGTCGTACATCTTCGGAAGCTTCTTGATCTCTATGTTCCAGGCGATTACATACCAGGTTCGTCCTGTACTGACGCAGTAATCAATTCCTCTGTTTATAGCCTGTGAGTGCGCATTTATGCACTCCTGAAAGAAGTTGCCGAGCCTCGACAGGCGCATATTTCCGCTCGCATCAAAGTCAGAATAGAATATCTTCCTCTCGACGCAGAACCTCTTGTCAAAGCTTTCATCCTCCGAATAAACCATCTTATATCTTCTCCTCTTCTCTTAAAAGTCGTTCGGTGTAAAGGGCGTGGTGGCCGAATATCCTTAAAGCCTCCCTGTAAGCCTCCGCAGCCTTTTTGTGCTCACCCATCCTTGAGTATATGTCGCCTACCACGCACCATACATTATGCCTTCCCGCAAATGTATCGTATGCCCTCATAGGATCGTTCGCCGCGATGATTGCAAGCTTTAATGCTTCATCAAGGTCACCTCCCGTAAGACACATATATTCAGCCTTGCGGTACATAATGTAACAGCTTTGTTCATCGGTAAAGCAAGCCTCTGCAAACCTTACGAACTCCTCATACTCAGGTTTATTTATGTCATCATAGCCCGCAACGGCACAGAGGAATGAAGAAGCCGCAAAGCTGGTGTGCTCCTCATCCAATTCAAAGGCTTTTTTGAAAAGCTCCGCCGCCTCCTTATACCTGCCGTGATCAAGGTAGACCTCACCCATTGAATTGTAAGCTAAGTAGTCATCCGGGTGACGCTTTATCGCAAGTTCAAATGCTTCGTATGACTTTGCAAGATGACCTTCATTGCCCAGAAAACAGCACAGGTTACCGATACAGCTCTGGATAAGTCCGTCCTTGTATGGCTGCTCCCTGCAGAACTCTAACAGTTTTACGCATTCATCTAACTTATCCATGCGCACCAGAAGCTCCGCATGATCGATCACATATCGGCTGTCGCCGTCAGCGCCGTCATAGCCGAACTTTTGCTCAAGCTCCAGATAAGTCTTTAAGGCTTCCTTGTACTTGCCTTCACAGGAGAATGCAGCAGCCGTCCCCTCATAGACCCTCTGTATCATTTCGGGCGACTGCGCCATGGACGACACGCGCGAATAGTTTTCAACAGCCTGCATGTAATCCTCATTCTCGTGACAGATGTCGGCTATGTAGAGATACGGATAGAAGGTCTCACTATTTTCCTTAGCTGCCTCCTTAAAAAGCCACACCGCATCCTGCCAGTCACCGACAAGATCCCTATTTATGCCCTGCTGCATATATACGCCGTAGTAATCTTCAAGATCGGTCGGCGTCTCTTCATTCCCCTTATTGGCTATAATGTCATCCAAAATCTCTATTGACGCCTCGGTCTCATCCTTTGCCGCCAGAAGCTTTGCTTTCTGGAAGCTTATCCTGTCGCTTCTTATGCCCTGTTCCTCAAAACGCTTTATTACCGCCTCGGCATCATCATTCTTATCGCAGGAGCGATATATCTTTATCATAAGCTCATAGGCCACTGAGCTTGTGGGATACATAGCCACCACATTTTCGCAGGCAAAGAGCGCATCGGAGAACTCTTCGAGCTCGTACAGACTTTTCGCCAGGAACAACCTCGCCACATAATTATATAAATCTCTCTCCAGTGTCTTCTCGCAGCATTCCACAGCCGCACTGTAATTTCCGCAGTCATATTCAAGCCTGCACAGCGACTCATACGAGCAGATGATGCCATCATGCTCCTTTGACATAGCCTTCTTAAAGTACTCCCTGGCCTCATCATACCTCTTTAACCTCGAAAGAGACTCGCCTATAAAGTAGAACGAGAACTGATACCTGTTCTTATCCTTGTCGCTTCTTTCCGAAGGCTCAATTGCCTCTACCGCCTTACGGCACTGTTCAAAACACTCGATGCTTTTCTCGTACTCATCGGTGTACAGATAGTTTCTCCCCATCAAATTATAATACTCCGGCAGATCCTCCGTGGGTGTGTAGTCATTCAATACATCAAGCGCATCATTGAACAGACTGTTCCTGTAATAGCACCAGGCAAGCTCAAGCCGCGGTCTCTCGAGAGTCTCATCCTCCTTGATCTGAGTTCTCAAGGTCTCCATGATACCCTCATTTGCGCGCATCATCCCGTCCATTGAATAACCGTCATAGGGATCTTCATCGAGAACATCTATAAACATGTCCCTCGCAGTTTCATACTCGCCCTGAATAAGCTTTATCTCCGCAAGTCTCCTGAGTGCGCTGATTGCCTTTTTGTCCGCCTCATGTATCTGCCCATAGAGTTCTCCCGCCCTGTCATAATCTTCGAGAATATAAGAAATCTCTGCGTTAAGCTCCTGAAACAGCCTTGCATCCGGGAAATGCTCCAGCGCCTCCTCTGTTTCTTCCCGAAGCAACGCTATCTGCTTCTTAGCCTCTTCCTTCTTTTCCTCGTCATCAACATCGGTTCTGTCGATAATCTCATGCAGCCTGTGGAAAAGCACCAACGCCTTCAGGTGTGGGTGCGAGGTTTTATATTTTTTTAACTCCTCCAACACCTTTGCTTCCTCGGCCACATCGAAATTGTTCAGTGCCTCGCTCATATGATAGAACGCGCCGATATACGCATCCACATCATTCTCTGTTGCATCAAAGCTGTAATAATCTATCCTGTCCGCGTAGATGGAATTATTGATAATATGGTCTATGAAATTCTCCGGAAACCTCTCCGTGAATTCCTTCCTCCTGTCCTTAATGGACAGACTGTCAACGATTATCTTGTACACGCCGCTCGGCACAAAGTAATGCGCCATAAGAAAAGCAAGTAGCGTATCTTCAGACTCGATAGATAAGTCAAGGCTTACAAAATCATCCGAGGAAAGAAGGCTCTCCCACTCATGTTCGTCTATGCGTCGGTTAAAATCCTTATATAGCAGCTCAAGCTCGCCGTACAGACCATCGTGAACAGGCTCCTCCTCTTCTGTATCCCGGTCTCCCTCCCATGCAAGGGCTTCCTCATAGGCCTTCCTTAAGCTCATAAAGCCCTCGGGATCATCCTCGGGATTTACCGAAGAAAGCTTTTCCCTGTAGGCTCTCTTTATTTTATTTTTGTCATCCGTGGCATCAATGCCGAGTATTATCCATTTATCCATTAATACTCTCCGCTAAAAAAACTTGTGTCATTCTGAGGGCAGCCCCCCGATGAATTATCATTACGCGGGCATGCGCAAAGAAACAAAGCCGCAGCGTTAATAACTGCGGCTTCGGTAATGATTTCTTATTTTGCCTTACCCTGGTTAGCAACTGCTTCCATCTTAGCCTTAAGAGCTTCCTGGTCGCCGAGGTAGTAATGCTTGATAACATTGAAGTTGTCATCGAACTCATATACAAGAGGTACACCTGTCGGGATATTGACACCGATGATGTCTTCCTTGCTTATGTTGTCGAAGTACTTAACAAGGGCACGAAGTGAGTTGCCGTGAGCGGCGATGATAACTCTCTTGCCATCAGCCATATCCTTCTTGATAACCTCCTCAAAGAAAGGAACAACTCTCTCGATGGTTGTCTCAAGGCTCTCGTTCTGAGGAAGGAGTGAAGGATCTACATCTCTGTACATATCCTGCTTCTTCGCCGATCTCTCATCATCATCCGTTAATTCCGGCGGCTTGATGTCGAAGGATCTTCTCCAGATCTTAACCTGCTCCTCGCCGTACTTCTCAGCTGTCTCAGACTTGTTAAGTCCCTGAAGCGCGCCGTAGTGACGCTCGTTAAGCTTCCAGGTCTTGTTAACCGGGAGCCAGTTTCTGTCCATCTCATCCAAGATGTGGTTTAAGGTGTGGATAGCTCTCTTTAAGTAAGAGGTGTAGCATACATCAAAATCGTAGCCCTCCTCCTTTAAAGTCTTGCCGGCCTGCTTTGCCTCCTCATGGCCTTTCTCTGAAAGGTCTACGTCGGTCCAGCCGGTAAAGAGATTGAGCTTATTCCACTCACTCTCGCCATGTCTTACAAGTACAAGTTTCATCATAGCATTTGTTCTCCTTTATGTAATATTTTTTTATTCAAAATACCCGTAAATGATAACATATAATCCATATCTGCGCAAGAACACAATTCATGAGAGCACGCACAGTAAGTAAAGGACGTGTCACTCTGAGCGCAGCGAAGAATCTTTTTCTTTACTTAAATCTCTCCATTCGGGATTAATACTTTCTACAAGTTCGTTTTTCTTGTTTCGTTTCCACCCTTTAATCTCTTTTTCTCTTGCTATAGCATCATTTACTTCTTTTGTTTCTTCAAGATATACCAATTTATCGACATTATACTTTTTTTAAACCATCAACAAGCTTATTCCTATGCTCATACAAGCGTCTGTTAATGTCGTTTGTAACACCGACATACATTACTTGATTATTCCAATTGGTAAGAATATATACATAATACTTTTTCATTCTGCAATAATAAGATCCTTCGCTTCGCGTGAGACATGACACATTAATTATGCTTTTTTGTAAACAATTCACGAGAAGTTTCACAAAACAGTTTATATGACATTTCACAACACGTTTCACAAAACAATCCTATATATAATAACGCATTACCTTTGCAGCTTTCCTAAAAATTCCTGCATACGGGTATTATCCGAGTTGAACACCTCCTCGGGGGTTCCCTCGCAGGCGATCACTCCCTTGTCCATAAATATGACGCGGTCGGAGATATTTCGCGCGAACTCCATCTCGTGGGTTACGATCACCATGGTCATCTTCTGCTCGGCGAGAGCCTTGATAACCTTAAGGACTTCGCCGGTGAGCTCGGGATCCAAAGCCGATGTGGGCTCATCGAAATAAAGAACCTTGGGATTAAGCGCGAGCGCCCGCGCGATAGCCACTCTCTGCTGCTGGCCGCCGGAAAGCTGGCTCGGATAGTAATCCTCCTTATCCTCAAGTCCCATTTTCTTAAGGAGCTCGCGGGCTTCCGCGATAACCTCTTTCTTATCGCGCTTCTGCACATGAACGGGCGCCTCGATTATGTTGTTTAATACACTCTTATGCGGGAACAGATTGAAGTTCTGGAACACAAGTCCGAAGTCCTTCTTAAGCTCCTTGATCTTCACCGGCTTCTCATACACGGTACGGTTATCGGGTCCCATAGTGGCAGCCGCTTCGCCCATGTAATAAAGCTCACCCTTATCCATGGTCTCAAGAAGAGTTGCAATCCGAAGCAGCGTGGACTTTCCGGAACCGGAGGGTCCGATTATCGAAACTACCTCTCCCTCAGCAACAGATACCGAAATTCCCTTTAATACCTCGAGATCATCAAAGGACTTCTCTACATTTTTAAGCTCTACATAATACATCAGTATGCCTTTCTTTACGTATATTTAAAGCTCCTTCGCTTCGCGTGAGACATGACGCCGGCCTTATTATTCAGCTTTGCGTGAGACATGACGCCGGCTTAATAATAGCTCAGCTTCTTCTCAAAATGTCTCATCACAAATGCGACGAGCAGATTGAATACATAATAGAATACCGCGGATACGACAAACGGCGTGAAGGTCGTATTGCTTGCCGCAATCTGCTTTGCGATGGTAAACATCTCCATGTATGAAAGCGAAAACGCAAGGGATGTATCCTTTACCAAAGTGATTATCTCGTTGGTTATGGCCGGAAGGATAATCTTAATAACCTGCGGTAATATTATTCTCATAAAGGTCTGGGACTTGCTGTAGCCGAGTATCTGCGCCGCCTCCCACTGTCCTTTCGGAACAGCCTCTATACCCGAACGGTATATTTCGGCAAAATAAGCCGCATAATTGATTGAAAATCCCACTATTATCGCCGGGAAGCGCCAGCCGCTGATGGACCAGCCAAAAAGATAATACGGAAAAAAGTACACCACGAGAAGCTGAAGCATAAGAGGTGTACCGCGTAATACGGAAATAAGCAGCCCTATAAAGCCGCTTAAGATTTTATTCTTGGACATCCTCCCCAGGGCCACAAGAAGCCCCAAGGGAAGTGAAAAGATCAGCGTCAGCGCAAAGATGAGCACCGAGCCCAGCATCCCCTCCGCAAGCTGACGCAGCATAACATCAAAAGCCATCTTTCTTACTCAAGGCAGGTCATATCCGACAGATTATACTTTTTAGCAAGCTCATCGAATTTGCCGTTTGCCTTTAACTCCTTTAAGGATTTGTTGATTTTATCTCTTAATTCCTCGTTGCCCTTCTTAAAACCGACACCATACTGCTCGGCATTAAGCTTCTCATCAAGGATTATAAATTCATCTCCGCGACCCTTTATCTGATACTGCGCAACGCCAATATCCATGGCGAGGGCATCTATCGAGCCCGCCTCAAGCTCAACAAAAGCCGTGTTGTAATCTCCGAATTCCTGGAGCTTTCCGAAGGTTGCGGCAAGCGCCTTCTGACCCTCATCATCGGTAAGTACCGAAAGCGCTGCTGAAGCTGTCTGAACGCCCACGGTCTTGCCTGCAAGTCCCGCGAAATTAACTATGCCCGAATCAACGTTTACCACTATAACCTGGCTGTTATCAACATAAGGCACGGACCATGTATAGTCGTCCTCACGTCCGTTGATAGTAAACCCGTTCCAGATACAATCTATGGAGCCTGAATTAAGCTCGTTGTCCTTGCTGTCCCATGCGATTGGCTGCTTCTTCAGTTCCCAGCCCTGAAGCTTACACACCTCCTCGGCCAGCTCAAGGTCAAAGCCCGTGTACTCACCGTTATCGTCCATGTAACCATAG
This sequence comes from Lachnospiraceae bacterium, assembly GCA_017525525.1. GTDB lineage: Bacteria > Bacillota > Clostridia > Lachnospirales > Lachnospiraceae > Coprococcus_C. The sequence goes on from JAFXSQ010000035.1 coordinate 9,976, forward strand.
GGAGGATATTCGGCGTCAAAGCCGACCGTGAATGTCTTTGTACCCTTTAAGCCACAGCCCGTCATCAAAGCTGCCGCACATGCAACCATCAAAAGTCCGCAGGTTATCTTCTTGAATAATTTCATTTTATTATCTCTCCTTGTGTAATATAAAAATAGCAACCGCTATACTATCACAACTGACATCCGCGGTCAAGAAATCAAATCTTTTATCACCTCGGCAGCGATAAGCAGTCCCGCCGATGCAGGTACAAATGCGATGCTACCCGGTATCGCCCGCCTTCCTTCCGGAATCTCCTCATTCGCTACTCCCGGGGTTATGGGCTCTTCTTCGGAGTAGACGCACTTCACATGCTCTATCCCGCGCTTCTTTAATTCCCTGCGCATAACCTTCGCAAGCGGACAGACCTTAGTCTTGCTTATGTCCGTTGCCTTAAAGCCCTGCGGATTAAGCTTATTGCCCGTACCCATAGAACTTATCACGGGAACCTCCGCTTCCTTTGCGCAACGTATTATTTCAAGCTTTGCGGTAACCGTATCCACCGCATCGACAACATAATCATATTCCTTAAAATCAAATTCCGAAGAATTCTCCGGAAGAAAAAAACAGTCATGAACCCTTATATCCGCCTGAGGATTAATCGAAAGCATGCGTTTCTCCATGGCCTCGGTCTTCTTTTGACCAACGCATTCGACAGTCGCTATGATCTGACGGTTGAGATTGGTTACACTTAAAACGTCTGCGTCGATTATATCAAAGCATTTTACTCCGCTTCTGACAAGCGCCTCGCACACATAACCGCCCACACCGCCCAGACCGAACACTGCCACACGGGCTTTAGAGAGCTTCGCGATCGCTTCGCTGCCAAGCAGCATTTCCGTTCTCGAGAATTGATTTTCCATTACACTTCCTAATCATTAAGACTCTTCCTGTTGCTTCGCAAGCCCTCGCATTTCGTCATAAGGGGTACCGCTTGCGGTGGATTCCTTATGACATCGACGGCCGGCACCTCAACGCTTCGCATTGAGGTCTGCGTCGCTAACGCTCAGAGTGACACATTCTTGTCATTCTGAAGCCTTAACCCGAAGAATCTTTTACACTAACGCGCCTTGCGTCGTATCTCCTTATCGGCGTACATTTTCTGATCCGCTTCCTTCATAAGCGCATCCACATCCAGATTATCGTCTATAACAGCGCTCACGCTGCCCACGCTTCCGCTTATCTCGTAGGGCTTGTTGGTATCGGAATGCTTTTTTATGTAGCCGTTCAGTCTGTCTCTTACGGTGTCCGCATCCATATTTAGGGGCGAATCCGTGATTATCGCGCACTCGAACTCATCTCCGCCGAACCTCGCGCATATACCGTTTCTCGCCACAAAATTCTTTATGGCAAGAGCCATAGTCTTTATGGCATAATCACCCTCTAAATGTCCGTAATTATCGTTGATAATCTTCAAACCGTCCATATCAATCGAGAATATAGTCAGCGTCATCCCACGGTTCATCCTGTCCTTTATCATATCCGAGATCTCATCATAGAAGCCTCGTCTGTTAAAGATGCCCGTCAGGTAGTCCTGTGTGGAGGCTTGCTCCATCACCTTGTTGACTTCCTTTAATTTGGAATTGAGCCATGTAAGCTTATGGTTTTTCAAGACAATATTTAATCCGGTAGACACGAACATACCGAGCTCCTCACAGCGTCTCATCTCCCTTGCAGTAGGGTTTTCAAAGCCCTCCACTATGTAACCGTACACATCCGTATGGGTATGCAGCAGCCTTATCATGAACATATTTATTCCGCTATCCTTCATGGTAAGCTTGTTAAAACCGGGGATAAGCTCGCTCTCCGGGTAGTGCTCGCCAACCTGACAGTAATTTCCGCCCTCCACGCGCAGTACGGAAACGCACTCCTTGCCGGGCTTTACATCCGTCACGGCATCTATATAATCAGCATAAACTCCCACAAAATGGAAAATGTGCGTCCACAGACTGACAGCTGTCGACAAAAGGCTTACCGTATCGTTTAAGCTGTCCTTTTCGGCAGCTTCGAAGAGAAGCCTGTTCATGGCCGTCATATGCCACTTTTGGTCCGTTGTGGACTCGGACATGATATTGACCATTTCCTCGGCGGTCTTGCCCGGATTCTTACATCCGCAGGAAAGATTCGGCACGGTCTTAAAGGCCACCATTCGTGTGTAAGAGGTATCTATCTCCTCCCCGCGTTTTGCCGCAGCTATTGTACCGAGGATCAAGGCTGCTTCCACCTGGTAATCGGGGGCCACGGTTGATATTGCCGGGAAGTTAAGCTTGCCGCTTAAAATGCCGTCAAAGCCGGTAACTATTATATCCTCCGGCACTCTTAAGCCTGCCTGCTTTATGCATGCGCACGCGGTCACCGCCATCGCATCATTGGCGCAGATTATCGCATCGGGCAGCTCATCAAGCTGTAAATACTCCTCCATGGCCTTTCTTGAAGGCCTGTCCCAGAAGTCTCCGTATTTCAACAGCTCTTCGTCGAATTCTATGCCGCATTCATCAAGCGCTTCCCTGAAATTCTTTATCCTTAAATCAGAGAAGTCATTGCCTTTAAGTCCCGCAAGCATGGCCGGCCTCTTGACCTTGTGATGCCTTAACACATGCAGCACCATATCCTTGAAGCCTTCGCCGTAATTCATCTCTATATTTATACAGTCCGGAAGCTCTCTCTCAAGTGAAAAAACAGGTATTCCCTTCTTTTGCATCCTCTCGCTTACCTGATGCAGCATGGGAATGCTCGAAATAGTCTCACCCATGATAACAACCGCAGCGCATTCCGTTTCTTCGATTATGTCAAGCAGTCTCGTCTCCCTGCTTATCTCCGCAACCCCTTCCATCGGATCCGCAGAGAAATTAAAAGCGGCAACAACATAATCCTGCTCTTTGCACTGAGTTACCAGCTCCGATATAAACGCATTTTCTTTTTCCTCATAAAGCCAACAGCCGCATACTGCTATGACTTCTCTTTGGTTACTCATAGGTTTTCTCCTATATTTTATAAATGACATCATTATATATTTTAATTCTGCAACGGTCAAATGATTTTTAGGCGATTGTTATACTGAGGCAGCAAGCAATTCTGCGTAGAAACCGCCCTTCTTTTTAAGCTCCTCGTGGCTTCCCTGTTCGATGATATCGCCGTCCTTCATGACAAGAATTATATCGGATTCTCGAATAGTGGAAAGCCTGTGAGCAACTATAAAGCTCGTCCTTCCCTCCATCAGCTTGTGGAAGGCCTTCTGTATCCTTATCTCGGTTCGCGTATCTATGGAGGAGGTTGCCTCGTCTAAGATAAGCATAGGCGGAATGTTTAAGAAAAGCCTTGCTATACATAGCAGCTGCTTTTCACCCTGCGAAAGAGCGCCTCCGTCCTCAGCAAGAAATGTATCGTAGCCCTGTGAAAGCCTCTTGATAAAGCTGTGCGCGTGCGCCGCCTTCGCCGCGGCAATTATCTCCTCGTCCGTCGCATCCGGCTTGCCGTAGGCTATGTTCTCCTTTACGGTACCCGTCTTAAGCCAGGTCTCCTGAAGCACCATGCCGAAGCCGTGGCGAAGCGAGCTTCTGCTTATGGTTCTGATATCCCTGTCACTTAAGGCTATGCTTCCTCCGTCCACATCATAGAAGCGCATCAGAAGATTGATAAGCGTGCTCTTGCCGCAACCCGTCGGGCCTACTATGGCAACCTTCATTCCCTTCTTTACATCTAAATTAAGACATTTTATAAGCTCTCTGCTCTTATCGTAGGAAAAGCGGACATTTTCAAGACTGATATCGCCATCCTTAACTTCGATATCCTCCTCTCCCTCATATATCTTCTCCGTCTCCTCATTTTTTAGCTCAAATACCCTGCCCGCGCAGGCTATGGCATTCTGAAGCTCGGTTATGACATTCGATATCTCGTTAAAAGGCTTAGTGTACTGGTTTGCATAGGACAGGAAGGCAGTCAGCATACCTACGGATATCCCTCCGCCGTTCACCGCCTTAAGGGCGCCTATCACTCCGACAGCCGTGTAGCAAAGCCCATTCACAAAACGTGTTACCGGATTGGTAAGCGATGAATAAAAGGTCGCCTTCATGCTATCCTTCTCCAAAGCCTCGTTTATCTTTGCAAAGCGTTCGTTGGCCTCCTCTTCGTAGGAAAACGCCTGAACCAGCTTGACCTCACCCACCATCTCATCAACCAGGGAAGTGAGCTCTCCTCTGGTTTCTGCCTGCTTAACAAAGAGGCTGTGCGTGCGCTTCGCAATAAATGCGGCCGCAAAGAGCGAAAGAGGTGTTAAGAATACCACCACAAGGGCTATCGGTACATTTATCCTGAGCATGAAGAACAGGGTTCCGAGTATGGTAAGCGCTCCGGTGAAAAGCTGGGTAAAGCCCATCAGCAGTCCGTCCGCAAGCGTGTCTATGTCGCTCACAAGGCGGCTTACCACATCGCCGTGCTTGTGCGAGTCTATGTACGAAAGCGGCAGCGAGTTCAGGTGATTATAAGCATCTACTCTTATATCCCTTACCACGCGGTAGGTTATCTCATTGTTGATCAGGTTCATCACCAACTGTGACACGCAGGTTATGGCGATTGTCATAAAAAGCTTTAACAGGATATCGCTTATGCCATTAAAATCAACATTTCCCTCGGATATTATCTTGTCTATAGCCTCTCCGGTCAGTACGGGAGCGTACAACGTGGACACCACAGAAAGCGCCGCCATCAGAAAAGAAAGCGCCATAAATGCGCTATAGCGCTCTATGTATGAAAGGAGTCTTTTAATTACATCCCTGCTTTTCATGCGAACGCCTCCCCATTAAGACTCTTCCTGTTGCTTCGCAAGCCCGAAGAATCTTTTTCTGTTCCTGTATCCTGCGACATATGTATCTCCCTGTAAACCTCGCAGCTTTCTAAAAGCTCCTCGTGCGTGCCTAAGCCCACCTGTCTGCCGTCGTCCAAAACAAGTATCTTATCGGCATGCATGATGGACGCAGTCCTCTGCGACACTATAAACACCGTAAGCTCTCCCGGCAGTTCCTTTATGGCTTTTCTTAAAGCCGCATCCGTAGCATAGTCAAGCGCCGATGACGAGTCGTCAAGGATGAGTATCTGCGGTTTGCCTACCAAGGCTCTCGCTATCGTAAGCCTCTGCTTCTGTCCGCCCGAGAGGTTTCTTCCCTTTTGTTCTATAAAATGCTTTAACCCTCCCGGCTTTTCCTTGACAAAGTCATAAGCCTGCGCGGTTTTAAGCGCTATCTCAAGCTCCTCATCCGAAGCGTTGCTGTCTGCAAGCTTTAGGTTGTCGGCTATGGTTCCAGAGAAAAGCGCCGCCTTCTGCGGCACGATTCCTATGCTTCCTCTTAGCTCCTCCATTCCGTAGTCGCTTATGGGTTTTCCGTCTATCTCTATACTTCCTTCGGTACAGTCATAGAAGCGCGGAATAAGGTTCATCAGGGTTGACTTGCCGGAACCCGTACCGCCTATAACTCCTATTGTCTCCCCCCTTCTTACCTCAAGGTTTATACCGGTAACAGAGGGCTCCGACGCATCCTTGTAGGTGAGTCCCGCGTTCTTGAAGCTGATAAAAGCGCCGTCGCTTGCGTTAGTCTTTTCGTCTAACGAAGCAGACTTATCAAAGCTCATGGAGCTCTTTACCGCGAAAACCTCAGCCACACGGTTTGCGGAGGCTATGGTCTTCATTTCTATTATTATAAGATTTGCGAGCTTTACAAGCTCTACAAGTATCTGGGACATATAATTGACAAGCGCGTATACCCCGCCCTGCTTTAATAGGCCCAGATCAACCTGTTCCCCCCCGAACCAGACCAGCGCCGCTATCGAAAGATTGATCACCACATAGGTAAGCGGATTTAAAAAGGCTGAAATCCTTCCCACAAAAAGCTGTTCATGCGTCAGCTCCTCGGTTGCTTTCCTGTAGTCCTCCTCCTCAGTACGTTCCCTGTTAAAAGCCCTGATTACTCTTGCGCCGCTTAAGCTCTCCCTGCTTTTTAATAGCACGGTATCGAGCTTCCCCTGAACCTTCTTATAGAGCGGTATGCTCTTGAACATGATGCCGAAGACTATTATCACAAGCACCGGAAGCGCTATAACAAATATAAGCGCCACCTTTACATCCACGGTAAATGCCATAATGCACGCACCGAAGACGATAAACGGAGATCTTAAGAACAGCCTCAGGAACATATTTACACCGGTCTGAAGCTGATTCACATCATTAGTCATCCTGGTAATAAGCGTCGATGCCCCGAGCTTATCCACCTCGGTATACGAAAGCGAGGTTATATGTCTGAAAAGGTCTGCCCTGAGCTCCCTTCCGAAGCCCATTGCCGTCCTCGCCGAAAAGTACTGGGCTGTTATGGAGCAGGTAAGTCCCACCACTCCCAAAGCAATCATTACGGCACCCATTTTGAATATGTAAGCCTTATCGTTATTACCTATGCCCTTGTCTATAATTGCCGCCATAACCAGCGGAACAAGAAGCTCAAAGCTTGCCTCAAGCAGCTTGAATAAGGGTGCAAGCACCGCACGCACTCTGTAGTTTTTTAGGTATTTTAACAGGTCTTTCATAATCTACTTTACACTCTTTTTTATACTCTTCACAAATCTGCTGACTTCCTTATCCTTCCCGCGCAGGGTCTCAGGAACATATATAAATAGCGAATTCTTCGCCCTTGTCATCGCAACATAGAACATGCGTCTTTCCTCTTCCGTCTCGGCTGCAGTCTTCGCCTTCTTATAAGGCGTCATTCCCTCAACCGCATCTATGATGTAGACCACATCAAACTCAAGTCCCTTCGCACTGTGCATGGTAAGGAGGTTTAAGCCTTCCTTCTTCCTGCTCGCCTTAACCTGTTTTTTCAAAAGCTCCTTGTATTCTTCGATGAACTGTAATAGCTGCTCATAGCTTTCTATGTCTGCTATAACCGACGCATACTCCTCTATCATATCAAAGAGGTCGTCATCCGCTATATTCTTATACTCGGCATAATGCTTTATGTAATCATCATAGCCTACTGACTTTCGTATAAAATTCAATGCGGCTATGGGACGCATCTTTCTTATCATTTTCAGGTCTGCCTCAAGCTTGTTCACATCATCTATAGCGTAAGGCTTCTGTCTTAACCTGTAGCGCAGCTTGTCAAAATCTACGGGATCATCCGTCAATAAATCTCTTTTAATATACCTTGACGGCTTGTACATAATCCTTAATATTCTCTCCCTTGACAAATCGCCGTGAGCAGCCGCCATATAATCCAGCACTCCCCTTACAACAAAGTGATCGAATATGTTCGGCATGGAATCGCTGATTGTATAAGGGATATTCATCCCGTCAAGCATCACACACAGCTTTCGCGGCTCTATGTTCGTGCGGAAGATGACCGCCTGCTTATCAAGCGGAATTCCCTGTCTTACCGAGTCAAATACTCTTCTTAAGATATTGTCGCACTGCTCCTTCTCGTCCTTTACCTTAAGCAGCTTAACCGTTCCCTCTTCTTCACTTTCCGTCTTCAGGCTCTTTTTAAAACGCTGCTTATTGTCGCTTATCACCGTGGATGCCGCCCTGCCTATACTCCTTGTGCACCTGTAATTGACGCTAAGGTAAACCGTTTCCAATTCCTTGTAATCCTTTTTTAACCTCAGCATGATTTCAGGCCTTGCGCCACGGAAGCCGTATATGCTCTGATCGTCATCCCCCACCGCAAAGAGATTGTCTAACGGAGCAGACAAAAGCCGGAGCACCTTATACTGAATAAGATTGCTGTCCTGGAACTCATCCACCATGATGTACTTAAAGATCTGCCTTACGCGGTCTAAAATATCCGCGCGCGAAGAAAGCAGCTCATAACACATGGTCAGCATATCGTCAAAGTCTATAAGCCCCTTTGCTTTAAGCCTTGAGCCAAGCTCTCTGTATATGGTCTTGAAATCCTCATCGGGAAGATCCGTGCTGTAATAATTATCTATGTCAATCATGTCGCATTTGACTAAGCTTACCTGACTGATAACGCTCGAGATTACATCCTCTTTATTCTCGTAGCTTAGATTCTTTGCAGCCATGATATCCGATATCAGTTTTCTTTTATCCTCCTCGCTTATCACGCAACCGTCAGGAAGATTATAGGCTGTCTTGATTATCCAGAAATAGATTGAGTGAAATGTACCGAATCTGACACCCTTACTGCTGCCCTCCATGAGCGCCTTAAAACGCTGCTCCATCTCGTAGGCCGCAGCCCTTGTAAAGGTAATAACAAGAATATCTGCGGGAGAGACTCCCGCAGATTCTATAAGATACTTTATTCTTTCCGTAATAACGGTGGTCTTACCCGATCCCGGTCCCGCCACCACAAGCATCGGACCGTCTACATGGGTTACCGCCGCATTTTGCTCATTAGAGAGTTTACGCATTGGCACCACAGCATTTCTTATACTTCTTACCGCTTCCGCACGGACACGGATCGTTTCTGCCTATCTTCTTGGGCTTTACTATGGTCTTTCTGGACTTAGCCTCCTTGAAAAGCTCCTTTCTTCTCTCCTCAGTGATAATCTTATCCCACTCCGGAAGAGTGTAGAGCCACTCGGCATTGCAGTCAACCATGTTCATATAGAGGCTCTCGGGCTCGTAGTCAAGCTTTACCTCTGTGTCCTCGGTAAGCTCCTCTAAGTTATTTGACTGACGAAGAGATTCATCTATTCCGTCAAGGAAACCTACCATGAGCTCTATGGTCATGTCGTATCTTTTTGCGAGCTCCTTTACGGTTCCCACTACAACTCCTTCGGGGTTGGCAAGCAGCTTTTCGTAGATTGCCTTCTCTCTCTGGAAGTAATCAAGCCAGAATTCCTTTCCCTCCGGTGTCCTGTCATCTAATCCGTAAGCGTGTTCACGCCATTCTTCAAGTAAACCCATTTCTCTAAACTCCTTATCTTTTATATGCGCAACCGCCTGAAAATGCACCCATGCTGTCACGCTATTTTACGAATGTTTACACAAGCAGATAGTTTAACACAAATAAAGAATATATGCAAGTGTTTGCATTTTATCAGCATCTACCTTACGCGGGCGTGCGCATAAAAATAAGACCTCCCATACACTGTACGGTCGGTCTTACTTTTTCCGGATCCGTTTTCCTATGATAAAAAACATATGTCTATTATATCACTATACATATGATATAAAAAGATAAAAATAGTCATCATATTGTGCTTTTTTTTGCACATTAACAGATTATCGGTCTCTCATACGCCTTATTCAAGCGATAGTATGTAGTAATACACAGGCTGTCCGCCCGGCATAACCTCTATGTCGATATCCGGGAAGCGCTCCGCCAGGAAGCTTTGCAGCTTGATTGCCTCTTCCTCCTTCACATCGGCCCCGTAGTACAGAGTGAGCAGACCATACTCGTCGCTCATCATGTGCTCGACCAGACTGCCGGCAACCTCCTTCATATCCGAACCCGAGGAACAGATTCCGGTATCGTCTAAGCCCATAAAATCACCTTTTTTGATTACCAGTTCACCTGACTTTGTATCTCTTACCGCGTAGGTAATCTGGCCCGAAGCTACATTTTTAAGCTGTGCCTTCATGGACTTTTCGTTATCCTCTGCGGAATTCTCATCCATAAAGCCTATCATGGCTGCGATTCCCTGAGGTATCGTCTTCGACGGGATAACGACTATCTTCTTATTATCAATAAGCTTTGCCGCCTGCTCGGCCGCAAGTATTATGTTCTTGTTGTTCGGAAGAACGAAGACTGTCTTAGCCGGTATGCAGTCTACTGCCTCAAGTATATCCTCGGTGCTCGGATTCATGGTCTGACCGCCCTCAATCACATAATCGACACCCATATCCTTAAGCACATTGGTTATGCCCTCTCCGTAAGCGCAGGCCGCAAAACCGAAATCCTTCAATTCCGGTTCAGGCTCGGGCTGAGGCTCAAGACTGAACCCATCCTTTAATGAAAGCTTCTCTGTGGAAAGTTTCTCTATGGAAAGCTTCTCTATGGAAAGCTTCTCTATGGAAAGCTTCTCCTTATGCTCCTCACGCATATTGTCTATCTTCATGTTCGTGAGGTATCCGAGCTCCAAAGCCTTCTCAAACGCAAGCCCCGGATGGTTGGTATGCACGTGAACCTTCACGAACTCATCATCCGCCACGCATACGAGTGAGTCTCCTATGGAAAGAAGGAACTGCTTGAAGCTGTCGACCTCGTCCTCCGTAAGCGGCTTCGGAATATTGGATATAAACTCCGTACAATAGCCATACTTGATATCCGAGGTGGAGATATCACTCGAGTCTACGCTTATCTGCTTGTGAAGCGTAGCCGTTTTAAGCCTGTCAAGCTTAGCGCCCTCCTCGCCCACGGACTTCTTGTGCGCCACATTGAAGCTAACCTCCATGTCGCCGATTATGCCCATAAATGCGCCGGTCAGGAATTCCATAAGTCCCTGTCCGCCGGAATCGACAACGCCCGCTTCTTTTAATACGGGCAGCTGGTCCGGAGTATGCTCTAATGCATAATTGCCGTATTCGAGCGCCTCCTTGGCTATAAACTCTATATCCTCTGCTTCAAAGCTCACAATCTCAAAGGTCTTCTCCGCAATCGCCTTGGCGACAGTTAGGATCGTGCCCTCCTTAGGCTTCATAACCGCCTTGTAAGCCGTCTCAACACCCCTTACAAAGGCCGAAGCCATAAGCTTCGCATCAACCTCTTTTGCATCCTCTATCTCCTTACAAAAGCCCCTTATCAGCTGTGAGAGAATAACGCCCGAGTTTCCTCTCGCCCCTTTTAAGGCTCCGCTTGAAAATGTCTTCGCAAAGGTCTTAAAATCTGCATCCTCAAGAGCTGCCACGGCATTTGCTGCGGACATTATCGTCAAAGTCATGTTTGAACCCGTGTCGCCGTCGGGAACCGGGAATACATTTAATTCATTTATATAATCCTTGTTGTCGCTTAATCTCTTGGCGCCGCACAAAACCGCCTTCTTGATAAGCTCCGTGTCCAAAGTATTTATGCCCAAGTCACGCGTACCCCCTAATCTATTACTCTGACACCCTCTACATAGACCCTGATGCTCTTTACTTCAAGGCCTATCATGGATTCTACATTATACTTAACCGTTGAGATCAATGTATCGCATACTGCGGATATACTCACGCCGTAAGCCACTATTATATGAAAATCTATCGACAGCTTGTTTTCTTCATCAACGGTTACGCTCACGCCCTTCGATGCCGAATCGCCCTTCAAGAGCCTTGCTATGCCATCCTTCATGCCGACTCCCGCCATTCCCACTATACCGGAGCAGCCGACCGCCGCCTGACCCGCGCACTTAGCTATGACTTCGTTCTCAACATATATCTCACCGTTCTCGCCTGACATATTAGTCTTCATAGAGTTGTGCCCCCCCTCTTTCATTTTTGTTATAATTGCACATACATCGGTAATTATATACCATATTACAGTCCTTTATCAACAATAATTCCTTTTAGAAGAAATTTTTTTAAAATTTTTCTTGCATATCGCGAACATTTTTGTTATTATACCGTTGTTGCGCAATCGGCGGACATTGATTGCCGGTTGAATTCGTTGTGTTAAGGAGGTGCTGAAGATGGCAAAGTGCAGTATTTGTAACAAAGGTGCTCATTTCGGAAACAATGTGAGCCATTCTCATAGAAGATCCAACAGAATTTGGAAGTCAAACATCAAGTCTGTAAAGGCTCTTGTAGAAGGTTCTCCGAAGAAGATTTATGTATGTACCTCATGCCTTAGATCAGGCAAGGTTGAGAGAGCTTAAGACTCTGACAAAAAACCGGCGGTCACCCGCCGGTTTTTTTGTTGATTATGCGCACGCTCGCGTAAGGTAATCTGTCACTTCGTGACACGCTCGCGGCGCTGCGGGCAGTTTACCTGCCCGATTATATTATAAAAGCAGTTCCATATCTATGCAGCTCCATGTCCCTATGGGCATCTCACACTCTCTCCGCGAGTATTCCTTAAAGCCAACCGCCTCATAGCAGCATCTTGCACTCTCATTGTTTTCAAACACTCCCAGATCGATCCTTGATGCATGAAGCCGGTTCTTTGCGTACTCCACGCCGAGCTTAAGCATTTCTTTTCCGCAGCCTTTGCCTCTGATCTCGGGATGCACTATCACAAAACCGAAACGCACCGAACTGTCATCCTCCTCACTCGGATATCTTATGATGAAATGTCCGAGCACCTCTCCGTTCTCATCCACAGCCGTAAGCGGATAAAAGCGCCCCTTTTCAAGCTGAACCACATAATCTGCATTTATATGATCTGCCGGCAGCGGATACTTATTATACCTGTCGGCAGACCACTTATATAATTCCTCCTCCGACCTCAGCCATGAAACAATAATATCCCCGTCTTCTTTTTTGTAATCTCTCAGTATCATCGGTAATCTCCAGTTATCCAAGTTTCCTTTTAAGAACTGCAATCGCAGCATAGTGCTTTACGTCAAACTGCTCAGGCGCTATTGTCTCAAGCAGCTTCCTGTGCTCTTCGTCCCATTTTGCAAGCTCTTCACCGGACAAAGACGCGCCCACGCCACGGCAGGCTCTCATGCGTCCGTGCCAGGACTCCTTCGTGAAAGGAACCGGCACATCATATTCTTCGTGCTCCTCCATGTCGAAATACTCATAAGCCACGTCCGGAATCCAGATAGGATGTCTGGTTTCTCCGGCTCCCGACCACTTAGGGCTGTACTTCAGTACAAGCTCCTCGCTTTTTCCGGCTATCTCATCTTCAAAAGGAAGCCATGCCATATACAATATTACCAGCTTGCCTTCCGGCTTAAGCAGTCTCGCCAGCTTCGGCATAACCTTTTCATGATCAAAATACCAGAAGCACTGGCAGGCGGTTATCACATCAAAGCTTCCATCCGGATAATCAACATCTTCCGTCGGCACCGCCTGATAATCTATCTTCATTCCCGCTTCCTCCGACAGACGTTTTGCCTGCTCTATCTGCTCCGGAGAAATATCCGTGCCCGTCCAGCTTGCGCCAAAACGATACATATTGCGCGGCAGCACGCCCGTGCCCGTTCCGAGATCCAACACTTTTTGTCCCTTAACACACAGCTCTCTGTCCACAATCTTTTGATAAAACACTTCAGGGTAGATGTCCCTGAACTTCGCATATTCTTCTGAGGTTTTCCCCCAATCAAAAGCTTTTCCCGCATCTATACGGCTATCCTTTATTTCCATAAATAATCTGCCTCCTGCCTTAGCCTGTTTCGGAAATATGTTCATCTCTTGAAGCTTGTTTATAATGTTTGTTTATAATGTTTCCTTCCATTCAGTTTCCTTGAAGCCGGTCAGCACGGTGTCATTCGTGACGAGCAACGGTCTCTTTACCAGCATCCCGTCGGATGCGAGGAGTTTGAACATCTCCTCCTCACTCATATCGGGAAGCTTCTTAGACAGTTCCATCTCGCGATAAAGCTGTCCGCTGGTATTAAAGAACCTTCGAAGAGGAAGTCCGCTCTTCATATGATACTCCCGCAGTGTCTTTTCATCGGGATGCTCCTCCTTGATATCGAGCAGCGTATACCCTATCTTGTTATCATCAAGCCACTTCAGCGCTTTTTTGCATGTCGTACATTTTGAATAGCAATAAACCTTAACCATAGTGTTTTCCCCCTCGTATAATATGTAATGGCACGATTGCTAAAGCAATCCTGCCCAGTCTAATGTCATAAGGAATCCACCGCTTCGCGGTACCCCTTATGACGAAAGTCGGTGCGATGCAAAATTATGACTTCGTCATAATCGCAC
>JAFXSQ010000036.1 GCA_017525525.1 Lachnospiraceae bacterium
ATCAGTCTTTTTTGCGGACGCGAGGTCCAAGAAAGGAAGCCGACATACCTATTGCTCCATCATTATACAGCTTAAGCAACAAGATGGATAATTCCTTACTGGCTGTAAGGGATATTAACCATAAATATATTGTAGTAGAAAAAGGAGAAAAAAATAATGACGAAAAGCTCGAAAAAGGCAATCAAAACAGCACTTACCGTAAGCGCGGTATTAATGCTTGGTTTGATTACAGCTTGTGGAGGAAAAGAAGGGACAACCGAAACAACTGCTGCTATAACTGAGGTACAGGATGCGACGGTTGAAAGTACTACAGCAGTTACGGAAGAGATATCCGAAGTGATAATCGATGAAACAACGGAAGTGACAAAATCGGATTATGAAAAGCTCTATGAATACCTGACCTGCGAGTTAATTCCTATGTACGGAATCTATGATCCGGCACAGCCGGTAGTAGAGGCCGATCCTATGGCAGCTGATAATGCAAAACGCTATTCGTATACATACAACAAAGATACGAAAAAACTCGATTTGAACATAGAAGAAAATGTTGCAGATTCAGCAGTAAGACAGCCGAATCTTGAAGGTGTATATTATGCGACGATAGAGGATCTGGATCAGGATGGAACTGACGAAATGTTTGTGGTGTATGGTTCGGGTGGAATAAACTCAACTGCAAGTATTACTGCGGAAGAAGATAAAAACAAGGTGACCGCGGCTATATACAGATATCATAGGGAAACAGACCAGGTCTTGCCTGAAGCGGAAAAGAGCATTGCTTATGGTGATAAAAAAATAGGAGACCTCACATTATTTTATGACAAGTGGATTGTGTACGAGATGTATGTATCCGTTATTGATGGAAAAAAATATCTTATAATAGATAATCCGAGTAGGCATAATGATATATCCGGAAGAGAGATGATTGTCAAGATATCCATGACGGATTTATCTGATATATCATACTTGTCAAAAGAATGGGACGTTCAAAAGTATAATTCTGATGATATATTTATTCGAGAATTAACCTGTTCAGATGGAAGTGTTGCTGAGGAACGACGTCCGTATAATGCAAGCGAAAACTCTCAGTTACTCAGGGATGAGAAAGGGTATACTAATGAAAGCTCGCAACAGATCTTTTCAGATCTGGGTGGTATTGTGAATGATTTCCAGATTTGGTATCTCTTTGAAAATGATTCGATGTCAGACCCTGATGCGGATGAGAATTCGCAAGAGAATGGGGTTGAAGGAAAGTCTGATGCAGAAGTACTTGACATGCTAGATGGTAAAAAATATGAGCGTTGTTTAGGACAGGTGGGATTATCGGAGCTGACTTTTTCAAAGAGCGGATCTGAGTATGTAATCTCTGTTACAAAGGGAGACAGGAACGGTCCAGGGGGTGTTGATAAGGGTTTAGCTACTGCAAGTATAACCGGACTGAAGCAGATAGATGAATATACATATTCATTTGACACTAAGGATACCAAGGATGAATACTCAGCTCACGATGAATTAACAGAAAACGGGTTGACAATCCATTATCTCGAGATAGCCGACTGGATAGATGGAACGTGGAACATATATGTGCCCGGAACACCGGTATCGATGATTCCTGCGCCGCTTTGGACCGGATGGCACAAGGATGATGCCGGTACTGCTCGTATGCTTGAACAATGGCAGGAAAACGGGGTGACGAAATGCTATGTATTGTATCACCCGGATGAATGGGAAGAGGCTGCCTATGTGGAGTCGGAGTAGTCAATTTATACTGAAAAAGAAGCAGACGGCGGAGATGATCGAGTCTGTTAAGATAAGCTGATGACAACGAAAAAACACTTCCGGATACCCTCTATTTTGCAGAGGATATCAAGAAGTGTTTTTTGTTACTCTATGCTATTCGGGCTGTGCGGCCACTGCGTGAGTTCTTTGCGATACGGCAGGAGTCTTATGCTGCCTGCTTCTTGCAGTTTTTTTCTACCCAGTCAAGGGTCAGCTCTTTTTTGCCGACGTCGGGGAAGTTAACCGTTATTCTGCGGTTAATAGACTCTCCCGTGATAGCTTCGATTGTTCCGATTCCGAACCGGGGGTGCTTGATGCAGTCTCCTGTGCGATATGCGTCGAAACGCTCTGAGAGTTCTGCTTCCTGAGAGTGCTTTTCCTGATAATACTTGGCCCTTATTCCGCTGTTGCACCTCACCGGGATGGCTCCGACGCAGCGGCAGCAGTATTTCCATGTGATTCCGTGGCTCTGGCGAGGTCCGTGCAGACCGTAAAGCATATGATCCATGTAGTGAGCGTATTCGTGCCGAATTGTTTCAAGAGCTTCTTCTGCGGGCCATTCCGGATCTGAGAAATAGTGGGTTGAAAAAACAAAGCACTCTCTTGAAGGAGAATAGGCTCCGAGCCTACGAATGCTGTTGTCGAATGTAATGCGCAGATCAGCGCCGTTGAGTTCAGTCTTCTCGTCGAGCTTTGCGAGTTCCTTGCGGATTGATTCTTCGTTCCATATAATATTACCCATAGTACGCACCGTCCTTTCTCATGAAAAAACACTTTGTCTCTGAGTTGAGGCTTCATTATAAAAAAATGCGCAAGAATTGTAAATAGAATTTTCCGACAAAATGAAGTTTTTTTACCGACTGATAGTTTATTTACAGCTTTGCCCGAATTGCATTTGCCTTTATAAGATTTATATACGAAAAAAGGGCTGTGAAAGCAATATTTGAAAAGGTTCGACAGATAGTATTGTATGTAAATGTTGAAGAAGTAGTGTAAAAGAAATGGAGGGATTAATATGCTTAATTCTATTTTTTGCACCATGTTCGATATGACAAGAGGGGATAGTGTACTCTTTATCCCGTCCTGGCCACACGGCGATGAGGGCTTAAGGGATGATACCGTGTATAAGTGCGTTATGAATTACGACAATTTGCTGGCAGAGGGCCTCGAGTATGATTTTGACATGCTCCTCGCAGGACTTAATTTTCTCGGAAAGTACTATAAGGATCACGAGTTCGGAATCAGACCCTCCGATGAGTATATCGAGGGCCAGGGGCTAATTTATGATGAAGAAGAATCGCTTCTCTGGATTTGGGAGACTTTCATCAATGATTTCGTGAATGATGAGAATGACATTGAGGGAACATACAGGGCCGCAGAGAAGAAGGTCGGAGAGGGCGTGGCTGCGTACCAGGTTTTGATACGCGCAAGAAGGCTTTGCAGGCTCATTTCACTCGGTGCTCCCGAGATAATCCTGAAGGCGGAGCGCGATATACTTACTCAGGCGTACTTCCTCCATGAGTTCGCCGAGTCGATGGAGGAGCTTCCACGTACTGAGGTGGATGAGAAGGATATTGTAGTTTTTTGATCTTCGAACAATACCGTCTGTAGGCAGGGTGTTGTATATTCGGTCTGCAGGCGGTTTTTGTGTATAAAAAAGGAGGTATTCTATGTTTAACCGGTTAAGGTCATCGTGTAATTATATAAAGAAGCACCTCACAGAGGACTTTAGGGATAATACGTATCATTCGATAGGTGTAGCTACATCTGTTATCAGTCTCGTAACCACTATAATATCCGGATTAACCGGGATTATTTTGTATTACGTCCAGGAAGCAGGTAACAAGGACAGCATGTGGACGAATATAAAGAATGACGGGCTTTTACTTGGATTTACAGAATCCTTTGAAGCCGGTTCGGTAACTTACATGCGAGAAGGACTGCTGATGATCCTTGTCCTTGCTCTTGCATTTGTGCAAATAGTTATGTCTGTTCTGTCTAAAAAGAATGCTGAAGCAAAAGCGATAAAAATAACAAAAGCGATGTTTAATTCGCTGTTGCTTGTATTGGCTCAATGGGCTGTCATGCCGCTTGCGATGATAATCATAGAGAATGTGCTCAGCATACTTCAAGGGCTCCTACTGATTATTGTTATACATTTTGTGGTTTATATTATCACCGATGCCGATTATTCAACTTCCAGTTCAGGGGCAAGCTCACATTCGCATTCAGGTTTTAGTATTGGATCACACTCCGGTGGTTCGCATGATCCTGCTAAGGAACGGGAAATGAAGGAAAGGCAGAAGAGAGAGAAAAAGATAAATCAGTTAGAGGATGAATTGAAAGAAAAGAAAATTGCCTTGGCAGCGTACAACAGAGGTGAAACCGCTAATTATTTGGGAGTTGATCCGAAATCGATGTCTATCAAGATACAGGATATAGAAAGTAAAATTGAAAACTTGAAAAATAGTTAATAAAACAAAAAGAAAGAGACATCGTAGATAATCGAGGCTATTATGATTTGAAATAACATTTGCGCTACCTGCATATGAAGTGTTAAAATGCGGGTAGTGCATTTTTGTTGGTAGTGTTAAAAAAACATATTTGTCAAATATGGGGCTTATGGAATGATAAATATAATTACCAAAAGTGAACAGCAAACAACAATCGGAGATGTTGAGTCCTTCTTTGATTATAAGATATCTGCGGAAACGCTTGATGAGTACGACATTGAGATAATGAAGAAGGTTGACAATGCCGAACTGATTGACAAGAAACTCGGGACGATAAAGACACCGTTTGGAGTAACGGACATTACTCATTTGTCTACGGGCTGTAAGACCGTGCTTTGCTACAGTTATCTTTTCAAGGAAGGGCAGAAGGACATCATAATAGATGTAACCGAGTGCGGATACAACGCGTTGGATGTGCTGTTTGAGTATGTGGACAGAATGAAGGACGATAAATCAGTTTTTCTGTTAAGGCATAAACAGGGACTTACAAAGTGTAAGGACAGAGACTATAAGATTAATGGAACACCGGAACGCAATCTTAACAAAGGGGTAGTTTTATATGGTTAGTGCATACTCGGCGAATGTGCTTGATATTGTATTTCAAAACAGAATACATTTTCATCTGGAGCTTCGCGGAAGGATTACGCAGGTTTACGGTGAAAGCGCAACAGGGAAAAGCCTGTTGGGGTATGTGATAAGGGCAACCGAAAAGTATAACAGAGGAAACCCTGATGTGGAGTATGATGTATCCAAAGTTCTATATATAGATTCTCTGGAAGAAATGAACAAAATAAAGAATCGTTCCGGAGATTTGATCATCATTGACAGAGGGGACGCTTTCCTGACTGATGAACAGGTAAACATGATACGAGAAGATAAGAACAACACATATTTGGTTATATCGAGGAGAATTTTAGATCTTGGGATATCCCCAAACTATTATGCGGAATTCGTTGAGTGTGACGGTAGAGTAGAGCTAAGGTATAAATACAGCGTGGAGGGTTGGAATTAGTGACATACATTATCTGTGAAGGGCCTGAAAATAGTGCGGAAGGACAGTTTGTAAAAGCATATATTACCGAGAGAGTATTAGGTGAGGTAAGTTGCATATTTTCGGGTGGCAACAGGAATATTATGAAAAGTGTCTATAGTATTCCGAAAGATTTGAATGAACATGATAGTGTAATCCTGTTTTTTGACAGTGTTGAGACCATAGGCGGAAGAGCAGTAATAGATATACTTGATGACATATCTGAGATATGCAATGCGAGCGGGATCAACTTTCGATATACAACTTATTACTGCTTTGAGGAAATATTCTTATCATACGCAGGCGTTGTTGATCTACTTTCGCTTGACGAAGAGTTACATAGGGAACTCCTGCGCATTCAGGATTTGCTTCGTTCCGGAAAGAACTACTATGATGTCTTGGCAAGAGAAATATGGAGCAATCTCATCGAAGATGAGAACTGTTATTGCAACAGAGAGCACTTTTCATTTGTCTTGATCAATCAGCTGATGAAACCGTTCAGGCACAGATTTCAAATTGAAAAAGGTAGTATGGGAAAATGCTGGACATGTGGATGTGCAGAATTAGAGGCAGAGAATACCTACTATTGTCCGACATGCAGATACCGGATGAAGGATTGTGAGTTTGGCGATAAGCTTAGAGATATAGAGGAAAACTCGGTGTTTGCAATTGCATAATCCGGTAAAAAGAAGTGTTTGAAGGTAGACGTGAAGGTGCTTTTTGAGGGGATGGTGTGAAAAATTATATTTTTCTCATTTTCCTGAATTGTAAATGTAAATTCGGTATGTAAGTTTAAATTCTACATCCCCCTTAAAAACACTGTTATTTTATAATATGTAGTGTCTTTATTTGAAAATGTGTGGTAGAATGAACCCATATTTGCGGTAAACTTTCATTTTCAGGGTATGGCAAACAAGCCTATAGAAATTGGGTGTGAAAAGGTAAACGCTGGCTTGATTATGTGAAGAACAACGCTATAACCGGAAAGCCTGCGAATGGCTACAGGATGGAGGCTGTGCGCATTAAGCTTACAGGTGATGTGTCCAAGACTTACAATGTGTACTACCAGACCTATGTTCAGAAGTTCGGTTGGCTCGGCTGGGCGAAGAACGATGCGATATCAGGCTCACTTGGCTACGGCTACAGAGTGGAAGGAATCAAGATTAAGCTTGTTAAGAAAACAGCAACTCAGCCCACAAGCTCAAAGCCTGCATATAAGAAGAAGTAAGGGATAATATGTGAAGGCTCCTCTGTCAAAAGGCAGGGGAGTCCTTTTTACGAAACTGTTTGTGCTACCCGCAGTAAAGGTGCTAAAATGCGGGTAGTGCTTTTTTATCCATTTTGCCGTTTGGAACGAAAGGATGACACTCATGAAGAATAACCAAAGCTTAAAAAGAATAATAGTAATGGCGGTCCTGTTTGTATTTGTGCTTAACGAGGTGTTATCCGGAACCGGACGGATTGCTTTGGCTGATGGATATGTCAGTACGGTATTCACGGTAGAACTAAGAGATGGAGACGGGAAAAATACCAGCAGAAAGATTTGGTTGAGTGATGCTTATGACAGATATCCTATTGGCGCATATAACAACTTTTTTATGGTTACTGACGGATGTTTGGTGAATGGGTATGTAATTCCGCACATCATTATCGTAAAGCATAATGAGTACAGGTCTGATGGAGAAGAGGTATTCTATGACTGTATCAAAGATGAGAAGTTTATAAAGGAGAATTTTACGATTACCGGCGATTTGAAGGTGAATAAGCGCGGAGAAGACTATCATATTATCGTCGAAGGAAAGAATTCTTTCAAGGGAGAAAAATCTGATGAGTTCTATGATGTGTATGGTTATGATTTGCCGGTTACGGCGAAGATAAATACAGCGTCATTATACAAAAATAAGGATTCGGCGGGTAAAGTTACCTGGTATGACACGGATAACATAAGCGGATTAAATCCGCAGATTACAGTTACAAAAAAAGATTCCGGTTATAGCTTTGACGCTCAAAAAGATGTCATTTGGTACTATATAAAGAAAGGTACGACAGGCTATAATCAATTATCGGAAAAATACAGTGAATTAGGGAACTATATTAAAAAATATGGCTTTGACAGACTGACTTATAAACCGGAGGATGAATTAAAGAGTATAACAACCACCAAAAAACCCACAGCAGTGGGAGAATACTGGGCTATTGCTGTCTTAAAAGGCGACAACACCCATGAGCCTAAGATTCTCACGGCGGAATTCAAGATAGTCAAGCCGGTGGTGAAGGAGCAGGTCTACATTGTTCCGGATGCAGGGCAGGGGAAGACCTACGGAACGCCGGATACGGACATAACCTACAAGGTGTATAAGGATGCAAACCTGACGACACTAAATAAGAGCAGGACCTGGAAGAATGACAGGCTGCTTTCAAGAGAGGGCTACGGTACCGTAAAGGGGGAAAATGCCGGAGAAAAGAAGATCATACTTAATCCGGACATATCTAAGGAGCTTACCGATAAGTATGTGTTCAATCTCGTGAAGCCAAAAAGCGACGATATGCCTACTTATGAGATAAGGAAGAAGGAAATCAATTTTAGCTCCATGGTTAAGTTCTTTGAGACGGACGACCCTGAGACTGATCCGGCGAAGAAGAAGGTCAAAACCAATACGGGTGGAATGATTCCCTTTGACTATGAGTGCAATAAGGCGGATTTCGACAGTTTTACACCACCGTTTATGGTCGAAGATACCATATCTGTGCTGAAGCTGAAGTCTGACGGAACACCGGTTGATAAGGTGGACGGTCGTGCGGTATATGTAAAGGAAAAGTGCATCTTAGGCGCGTTCGGTACCGGTGTTAAGGGCAGCAGCAAGGAGATTACATTAACCAAAAATGAACATGATAAGTCGGCGCAGCAGATAGCCTTAGGTTTTAAGGCTGCGTCGAGCGGAAACTATAAAGGGGAACACTGGTTTAATGTCGGAGTGTATTTCTCGGACGGTGATCTCTACAATATGAGCAATGCTGAAGTTACTTTGAAGGAGTCTTCATTCGAGTACGATGGAAGCCTCTTTGTTCCGCAGGTAGAAAATGTAACGCTTGGCGAAAAGAAGCTGACCTTTGAAGATTATAAGACTTATGTTGAGGCAGGGACAGCGGCCTGGAAATATGCCATACGTCTTGTCGGGCGCGGAGATTATACCGGGGAAAAGAAGATCTATTATACCGTTGAGAGAAGAGATATATACTTGTGTGCAGTTGACACGATAGGCATAAAAGCATGGACCGGTTCGCCTGTTGAACCGGATCTGACGATAAAGGACGGTGATAAGCTTCTGTACGAGGGTACGGATTACACGCTTTCGTACAGTGATAATGTCGAGCCGGGCAAGGCTACGGTTATCGTAACGGGCAAGGGCAATTACAAAGGTTCATTTACGAGAACGTTTGAGATAAAGAAAGCTACACTGAAGTACAGAGCATATGTTCAGAAGCATAACTGGATGGACTGGTCGACTGCGGCAATCGGGACTGCGGTGAATACCACCGACTTTGCGGGTACCACCGACAACCTCCGTATGGAGACAATACAGATGCAGTTGTCAGGCGTAAAGGGAGCTGTCAAGTACCGTGCGTATTGCGCAAAGAAGGGCTGGACACAGTGGGCGACTACGGCGGACACGAGTACATATGCGGGAACCAAGGGCGAGTCCCGGAGGGTGGAGATGATCCAGCTTTCAGCAAAGGGAGAGGTTGCGGATCTCTATGATATGTACTACAGGACGTATTGCGAGAAGTTCGGCTGGCTCGGATGGGCGGCAAATAACCAAAAGTCGGGTTCGGCAGGTTACGCAAGAAAGCTCGAAGCCTTCCAGGTGCAGTTCGTGGCTAAGGGGGAGGAGTTCGACACAGGGGCGCAGAAAGCATTCTATGACAGGACGAGAGACGGGGATGTGCAGATTCAGGCCCGGGCTGAAAATGTGGCTGCTAAACAACCGTATGAACTCTATTATTTAGGCATAGCTGAGATAATCCTTAAGGAGGCTTCACCGGTGTTTGACGGCCGTGTGTTTGTGCCGGAGGTAGACAGGGTGCTTTATAACGGACAGACCGTGCCGGAGAACGACTATGAATACACTGTCAAGACCGGCAATTACCCGGGACAATACAGTGTGACTATTGACGGATGCGGCAGGTATATAGGGCAAAAGACAGTAAGCTTTACGATAGAACAGCGTCCGGTAACGGCAGATATGTTCTCGGTTAAGGATATCGAGTATAACGGTAATAAGAGAGGGCCGGCGGTCAGCGGTACATTTGCGGGAGTGAAATTAAAGAAGAATCTGGACTACGCCGTGACTTATAAGAACAATGTGAATGTGGGAACGGCGACTTCGACGGTTACCGGGCTTGACGGATTCTCGGGTTCGGTTGACCTGAATTTCAAGATTACAAGCAGGAGCATAACCAAGTGTACGGTTGCGGATATTACGGCAAAGGCGTGGACCGGTTCGGCCGTGAAGCCGGAGGCGGTTGTTAAGGACGGAACAAAGAAGCTTGTGAAGGGAACGGACTACACCCTTTCTTACAAGAACAATACCGCTGCGGGAACGGCGACTGTTACTGTAACGGGCAAGGGCAATTATACCGGCACGGTTACGAAAGAGTTCGAGATCAAGAAGGTGAACCTAAAGTACAGGGCTTATGTGCAGAAGAATTCGTGGACGGACTGGCAGACAGCACCCATTGGAGCTGCTCCGAAGTCAACCGAGTATGCCGGCACTAAGGAGGCTCTTCTCCTGCAGGTCGTACAGCTTAAGATGAGCGGAATCGATGGAGAGATCAAGTACAGGGCGTGCTTTGCAAAGAAAGGCTGGACAGACTGGTCAACCACGGCGGATACCTCGGTTCCTGCGGGAACGAGAGGCGAGACGAACAAGATGGCCATGATACAGCTTAAAAGTGTCGGGCAGGTGGCAACGCTTTACGACCTGTACTACAGAACTTATTGTGAGAAGTTCGGCTGGCTGGCATGGGCAAAGAATACCGAGAAGGCAGGAACTTCCGGCTACGGGTACATGATAGAGGCGTATCAGATCTGCTTTGCTCCGAAGGGAGCACAGATTAAGCTTTCTTCAACGAAGCAGAAGTGCCTGTATGTCAAGGCGGACGATGGGGATAATCCAAAGTAGAACCTGTCTTGAGAGTAGTTTGGCAAGTAAATGGGGATTTGCGTGGGAATTGGAATCAAACGAACGGGGATTTGCGCAGAAAAAGTATTTCACGTCTGTGGAAAAGGTATTGATGTAAACATATTTTTCTATTTGGAAAGCCTTTGCTTGTTACCGGAGTCCGCCAATGTGGCAAGACCTATCTGATAAAATATTTCGGTGAGACGGAATTTGAAGAGATGGCGTACTTCAATTTCGATGGCAACGCCGGGCTTAAGTCTGTATTTGATTATGATTTTGATACGAAAAGAATAATCGATGAGCTTGGAAGCATTATATTCGGAAAGGCTATTGAGCCGGGGAAGACACTGGTTGTATTTGATGAGATACAGGATTGTTCCAGAGCAATCCAATCATTAAAATACTTTTGTGAGGAAATGCCGGAGTTGCATATCATAGCAGCGGGCTCGCTCCTTGGTGTTGCTTTGAAAGACGAAGGGATATCTTTCCCTGTGGGAAAGGTGGACAGGATTGATATGTATCCCATGAGCTTTGAAGAGTTTGTGAGGGCTGACGGCGGTGGGAAATATATCGACGGCATTAAGAAGATGCCGCTTGACCGAGAAATCCCGGAACTTTATACGGTTCCTTTTGAGAAGTACCTGAAGAATTATTATATTGTCGGAGGGATGCCGGAAGCGGTTAAGACTTGGGCGGAGACACATGATTACAAAGAAGTTGAGGTTGTTCAGGACAATATCCTAAGAGATTATGCGGATGATTTTTCAAAGCATACCACACCGGAGACTGCCGTGAAGATCAAGTTAATCTGGGACTCAATCCCGTCACAGATAGCAAGGGAAAACAACAAGTTTGTTTTCTCACATGTGAAGCAGGGAGCGAGATCGAAGGATCTTGAAGATGCATTGAGATGGCTGGTAAATTCGGGGATTGTCGGTAAGCTTTGTATGGTATCTACTCCTGAGTTGCCACTATCGGGTGAGGCTGACTATACCTACTTTAAGGTATACATGTCAGATGTGGGACTCCTTAGGAGAAAGTCAAACCTGAACTACAGAACAGTTCTTGAAGGAAACGAGGCTTTTATTCATTATAAAGGCGCAATCGCTGAGAATTACGTTTATACTCAGCTTAAATATATGGGTGTCGAAAGTTATTTCTGGAGAACCAAGTCTGATGCGAAGCTTGATTTCATCACTGACTATGAAGGAGTACTTGTGCCTGTTGAGACAAAATCGGCGGATAATACCAAGGCCAAGAGTCTGCGGCTGTTCTGTAGCAGGTACAGTCCCAAAATGGCGATAAAGACTTCACTAAAGAATGTAGGTGACAATATGGATGGAGCGACTCATGTGTGGTCGATCCCGTTATATACGCTGTTCAGATTTAAAGAGTATCTGTACAAAGAGATGCGATG
Source organism: Lachnospiraceae bacterium (assembly GCA_017525525.1). Classification (GTDB taxonomy): domain Bacteria; phylum Bacillota; class Clostridia; order Lachnospirales; family Lachnospiraceae; genus Coprococcus_C. The sequence continues at coordinate 11,920 of JAFXSQ010000036.1, forward strand.
AGTCCGGTTCCGCGGGATACGGAAGAAAGCTTACCGCATTTCAGGTTCAGTTTGTCTATGCCTGCGAGGGATTTGATACAGGCGACAAGAAGAGCTTCTACGACAAGACAAAGGACGGAGCTAACTCGAAGTAGATATGGATTTCCTTAAAAAGCAGGGATTTTTTCTCTGCTTTTTTTGTTTTGAGGCAATATTTACGTAAAAATAGCGATTATATAGTTGTAGGCGTTAATTTGAAGTTGAAATTAAAAAGCTCCTTCGGACTAAACTGTCGTGTAGCGAAGGAACTTAATGAAAAGGAGGAAATCATAATGAGTGTATTCGGACAGACAAATATGGATATTACAAACAAAAATATTGAGAAGTACCTTGCAAATGATGAGGCGATACACAGATATTATTACGCTCCTACGAGCGGTAAGAGAGGGGGCTGGGTAACTGCCTTCGGTTATCCGGACAGAACCTACAATGTGCAGTTTGTTGTGGATGAGGTGCCGGAGGTAGTCTACATTGAGATGATGATCGGAATCACCTGTCCCAAGCCTTACAGGGGCATGCTTTGTGAGAGGATATGCGAGATCAATGCTTACTTAAAGAGCGGTAATATCAGACTCGAGAAGAACGGCTCCGTGTATATCCATATATCTCAGTTTTTTAAGGACAACCCTATCGAGATAGAAACCATAAGGGAGATGGAGCACTGTTGTATAGGTATAGCGCAGGAGTACGCGGATGATCTTCAGGCTATAGCCGGGGGCAGATTTCCGGAGGAAAAGGAGGAGAATGAATCACTTAAGGAGCTGCTTAGGAAGATGAAGAGAAGCGGGAAGCCGGATGAGGTCGGTGATGACAGCTTGCCCTTTAGAGGCGAAGACGCTCGATTGCCGTTCCCGGAGAGAAGAGATGAAGCTCAGTTGCCGTTTGGAAGTGAAGGAGCTCAGCTTCCGTTCCACGAGGTGGGTACCCATGTTCCGTTTCCTTTGGAAGATGAGGGAGAGAGAGTTCCCTTTCCACCGACTGAGTCTGCTGCCGGCAGTGACTCTGCTGTAATTGAGGTTCCGGATCCGGAGCTTACCATGACGGACTTGATGAATCAGATTAAGAGGAGCAGGGAACAGCTTGCGACAGAAGCGTCTTCGGGAACTGAGAACGAGGCAAAAGCCAAAGATGAAACGGATTCCGAGGACGACGAGTAGTGAAGCGTGCATATAGTGTATAAAATAGAAGATTCTTCGGGCTAAAGCCCTCAGAATGACACTTAAGTGTCATTCTGAGGCAAAGCAAAGGATTTAAAGAGAGGTGATGTCGAGTGAACAATAATATGAATAGTAACTCCGTAAACTTAGCATCTAACAAGTATCCCGTGTACTTGAAGCATTCTCTTGACAAGTTTGTGGTCGGGCAGGAGAGATATAAGGAAAAGATTGCTATGTCGGTATATAAGCATATCTGTCACAAGGTGAGGAATCCGATTCTTGTGATAGGGCCTTCGGGCTGCGGAAAGACGCATTTGATGATGACGCTTAAGAACAGCAATCTTCTGCCGGAGGATTATAGCGTGATGATCTATGATTACAGCAGGCAGACACCGGCCGGTATAACCGGTGATGACATATCAAGCATGCTTCAGCAGTGGAAAACACAGTGTCGTGCTGAGCACAATACCCGCATGAGAGGCGTAATCTTTATAGATGAGGTAGATAAGATAATCATGCCAAACATTGTGAATGGCGGAGAGAACATGAATGCAGCCACGCAGTATCAGCTGATGAATGCGATAGCCGGAACGGAAATCTGCGGTGTAGATACCTCTGAAATCCTGTTCGTCCTTGGAGGCGCCTTTGTCGCGCTCGACGAGTACGAGGGAAAGAAGCATAACCCTATCGGGTTTATCGATACCGGTGTCGACAACGAGGCAAATGAAACCGAGAGCCTGCGTGACAAGCTTATAGAGATAGGAGCCGTGCGCGAATTGATGGGAAGGATAACCTCCATAGTCCGCATAGAAGCCTTGAATGAGTATGAGCTTATGGCACTGCTGCTTCATCCGGTGAACGGAGTGATAGCTCAGAAGAAAAAGGAGTTTGAGAAGGAGGGGCTTATGCTTGAGGTTGAGAGTGATACCTATGATATTCTTATAAACAGGGTGCTCAAGGAAAACCTCGGTGCAAGGTCGTTGATGAACATCCTTGACTCAACCCTTGACGGAAGCGAGTTTTACGCCCTTGAGCATGATTATCAAAAGATACGCATAACCAAGGATACGCTTAACGGCAAAATGCCGGTGTATGAGCGTCTGAATAATGAGTATACCGATAAGTCGGTGAGTAATATTAGCGCTCTGAAGAAGGAGGGTGGCGATTCAACACCCTCGAAGCAGAAAAATGAAAAAAGCAGATTAGCCCCGGAGCGCAAGAGCGCCTGAATGTATGCTCTAAATTGCAGGCCTGAATTGTATGAGGCCATAAAATAATTGCACTATCCGCATGAAAAGTGTTAAAATGCGGGTAGTGTTTTTGCGTATTCAAAAGAGGGTTAGGGGGTAGAACGATGGAATACAAGGCTTCGGACACCGTATTGGCGGTGTGCTATGATTTTGACAAGACGCTGTCGCCTACGGATATGCAGGCGCAGGGTTACATACAGTCTGTAGGATATGATGTGGGAGCGTTCTGGGATAAGACCAACAAGCTTGCTTTGGAGAATGATATGGATGGCAACCTTGCCTATATGCTTGTTATGAAGAACGAGGCGAGGGGAAAGTTTGTGTTTAACCGTAAGGAGCTTGAGGCCTACGGCAGCAGGGTTGAGCTTTTTCCGGGAGTTGCGGAATGGTTTGACAGGCTCAATGCCTATGGCAAGGAGAAGGGGATAACGGTTGAGCACTATATCATTTCCTCGGGACTTAAAGAGATGATTGAGGGAACCGAGATAGCGAAGAAGGGCGTGTTCAGGAAGGTCTACGCCAGCAGCTTTTATTACAATGAATACGGCGAGGCCGAGTGGCCTGCGCAGGTCATCAACTACACTAACAAGACGCAGTTTTTGTTCCGCATAGAGAAGGGCGTGTTGGATATAAATGACGACGGGGTAAATGAATATTTTGCGCCGGAGAACATGCGCGTTCCCTTCAGGAACATGGTGTACATCGGCGACAGCGACACGGATATCCCGTGTATGAAGCTCGTGAATATAAACGGAGGGCATTCGATAGGGGTTTACAATCCTGAGACGCAGAACAAGGAGAAGGTCTACAAGATGCTTAAGAATAACCGCATACGATATTTTGCGCCTGCGGATTACAGGGACGGCTCCGAGTTGGACACTCTTCTCAAGGCGATAATCGACAAGACAGCGGCGTATGAGGTGCTTGAGACAAAGCATGTAAGGGATACCTACGAGACAAGATGAAGAAATTATTTACCGAGATACCGTATATTCAGGGCGAAAGGGTGACCTTAAAGCAGATTACCGGAAAGGATAAAGAGGCCTTGCATGAGCTTGTCTCCACGAGCGAGGTGTACAAGCATGAGCCGACATTTCTGTTCGAGAAGAGATATGAGGATATCGATTATGTGATTGAGCGCCTGTATGACGAGGGCTTTAAGGAGTCGATTATCCTGGGTGTATTCGTAAAGGATGAATTCTGCGGGATTGCCGAGATGTACGGTTTCAGGGATCATATCCATAAGATTAGCATAGGGTATCGCCTGCTTAAAAGGTACTGGGGGATGGGCATAGCCACGGAGGTGGTAAAGCTTTTGGTAGATTTTCTGTATAACGAGACAGACATAGAGATAATTACCGCCAGCACCCTGCCGGACAATGCGGCCTCGGCCCGTGTCCTTGAGAAATGCGGCTTTGACCTGGTCGTAAAGGATTCGGATGAGGACTGGGGTTACGAGAGTCCTCTGCCAACATATAAGTGGATTAGATAAATAAATCGAATAACGGAGATAAGTATTGAGAGTTAAAATGATAGTTGCCTACGACGGTACGAATTACTGCGGGTGGCAGATACAGAACAACGGAATAAGTGTGGAGGAGGTTATGAACCGGGAGCTGACAAGGCTGCTCGGTGAGGAGATCAAGGTGATAGGCGCAAGCCGGACCGATTCGGGAGTGCATTCACTGGGAAATGTAGCGGTGTTCGACACACAGACTCGGATACCTGCGGAAAAGCTTTCTTTTGCGTTAAACCAAAGACTGCCTGAGGATATAAGGATAACCGATTCCTGTGAGGTGGCGCCGGACTTTCATCCGAGGCACTGCGATTCGATCAAGACCTATGAGTATAAGATATGGAATAATCGGTTTCCGAACCCGGTGGTAAGGCTCTACTCGAAGTTCATGTATTACCGCATAGATGTGGATAAGATGCGGCAGGCCGCGGAGTGCCTTGTGGGCGAGCATGACTTTAAGTCCTTTTGCACCCCTAGAACTCAGGTGGAAACTACGGTTCGCCGTGTCACGGAGATAAGCTTCACACAGGAGGGAAGTATGATCTCCATGACCATAAAAGGTTATGGGTTCCTTTATAATATGGTTCGTATTATAATGGGTACATTACTAAAGGTCGGAACCGGACTTATGGAGCCGGAGAAGGTCAAGGAGATACTTGAGGCGTGTGACAGGGCTAAGGCAGGACCGACAGCTGAGGCCTGCGGCCTTACCCTGGTAAGTATCGAATTTCTTTGACAATACAGCAACGGATTTCTGTGAATTATCGGTGTTTTCGGTGCATTATCCTTGACAAAATACAGTGTATGGTATATCATCAATATATCTTTAGCACTCAACAAAGAAGAGTGCTAACAATAACGGAAACGCAGTTGATGTTTGACTAAAAACCGGATTCCCGTATGTAAATATCGGGGATGACGCGGACAGAGGTGACGATATGACGGTAGTACCATTTTATAACATTTTGATCGTTCCCGGAGTGAAGCTCTACTTCCAGAACGATTATTTCGAGGAGCTTGCGGGCAAGGAGGCCGAGGTGGGCGATGATATAGTCTTTGCCATGCTCAAGGATGACAAGCAGCGCGAGGAGGTCAAGCCTGACGACCTGTATCCGATAGGTCTCTCGGGAAAGGTTGAGAGTATAGATGACGACGGAAATGTGGGCATCAGGACTTTAGAGCGCATGGATCTGTTCAACATAGCGGTCAAGGGACATGACATAACTCTTGAGGCTGTTACGCGCCCGGATGTCGAGGATATATCGGAGAAGGAGATCGGCAAGATATTAAATGACATGCGCGGTGCGATGGTAAACTATATCCAGGGCACGCAGTGGGGCATGATGGCCAGAGGCTACGTGATGCATTGGAAGTCTATCGGCGAGATGATGGTTTCGCTTTCGCAGCAGCTTATGCTGTCCAATGATGAGCGCTACGAGATACTTGCGACCGATTCGGTGAGGGAGCGCTCCGAGCTGATGGAGAAGGCGTTTTACGAGATGCTTGCCCTGATTAAGGTCGAGAGTGAGGCGCAGAACGAGCAGGCAGAGCGTCACGAGCAGATCTATCGTGAGGATGCCATAAAGAAGCAGATAGAGATATTAGAGAGAAAGCTTGACGAGCTCCACCCCGAGAATGTAACGGACATCAGGAAATTCGAGCAGCTTATCCGGGACTCGGGCATGAATAAGGAAGCGCGTGATGAGGCGGAGAAGGTCCTTAACCGCATGAAGCAGGAGGGCAAGGACAGTCATGAGTATGGCATGCTCTATGATTACCTGGACTTTGTAACCTCGCTTTGCTGGAAGAAGGCAGATGTATCCGAGATAGATCTTAAGAAGGCCGAGGAGATCTTAGACGAGAATCACTACGGCATGAAGAAGGTCAAGAAGAGGATCATAGAGCAGATGGCCGTGATGGCGTTAAACAAGCGTCAGTCCGGTTCGATACTTCTCTTTGTCGGAGCTCCCGGAACGGGCAAGACCAGTATAGGACAGAGCATAGCGAAGGCTTTGGGGCGAGAGTACGTGAGAGTGAGCTTAGGAGGCGTCAGGGACGAGGCCGAGATCAGAGGTCACAGGAGAACATATATAGGTGCCATGCCGGGACGTATCATGGACGGCATAAAGAGGAGCGGAAGCTCGAATCCCGTTATGGTGCTCGATGAGGTGGACAAGCTTACGAGGGATATGAGCGGCGATCCGTCCTCCGCTTTGCTTGAGGTGCTTGACCCCGAGCAGAACGATACATTTACGGATCACTATGTAAATGTACCCTACGACCTCTCGGATGTGCTCTTTGTCTGCACAGCTAATTCAATAGACACTATACCGGAGCCGCTTTTGAACCGTATGGAGATGATCGAGTTCAAGAGCTATACGGCCACCGAGAAGCGGGAGATAGCAAAGCGGCACCTGATTCCTAAGGCCATGAAGGCCATGGGCTTGAAGAAGACAAAGTTCTCCATAACCGACAAGGCTTTGGATAAGATAATCTCGGACTATACCATGGAGGCCGGAGTTCGCGGTTTGAAGAAGAGGATTGACACCCTTTGCCGTGTGGCCGCGGTAAAGCTTGTGAAGGGCGAGGAGAAGAAGGTATCGGTAATACCGAAGAAGCTTAAGGAGTATCTCGACAGGAAGCCTATTCGACATGATAAGATGATGAACCGCGGAAAGGCAGGCGTGGTCACGGGACTTGCGTGGACATCCGCAGGCGGAGATATACTCTTTATAGAAACCATGCTCGTGAAGGGCAAGGGTGAGATAATCATAACCGGTCAGCTCGGAGATGTGATGCGTGAATCTGCGCAGATAGCGGTAAGCTTAGTGAAGCATATGTATCCTGAGAAGGCAAAGCTTTTCGAGGACCACGATCTGCACATCCATGTACCGGAGGGCGCTGTTCCCAAGGACGGTCCCTCGGCAGGTATAACCTTGGTAACTGCATTGACTTCGCTTGTTACCGGTAAGGCGGTCGATCCCGATTATGCAATGACCGGAGAGGTAAGTCTCCGCGGTGGTGTGATGCCCATAGGCGGTTTGCCCGAGAAGCTTATGGCAGCCGACCGCGCCGGCATAAAGAAGGTCTTCATCCCGAAGGACAATGTGGAGGATCTGGAAGATGTAGCCGAAGAAGTCAAGGAAAGATTAACTATAATTCCGGTAAAGAAAATCAAAGATGTATTAGATGAAGTCCTAAAATAACCCATTACGAGCTAAGTCGCCAATAAACTCCTTTCTCGGCGCGAGCAACAAAAAAATCAAGGTGCCTTTCACAGCACCTTGATTTTTTTGTAGCGGGATAAGTGAGACCTTAGCGAGCTTGCGAGCTTAGTTCGAACTTATGCAAAGCTCCGAGCCAATAACCTAAAGCTGCGGCTTAGCTACTTTATTATGTCTTTTTATACCATCTTCTTCGCCGAATGCAAATCGCGATACTTCTTCGGAGTCAGCTTAAAGTACTCCTGGAATGTCGACGTAAAGTGACTTTGTGACGAGAACTCAAAGTAGTCGGCGATCTCCGCAATGGAGTAATCGGAAAACTCAAGCATCTCCGCAGCTGCCTTTAATCTCTGCTCTCTTATATAATTGGAAAGAGGCATCCCTATCTCCTTGGAGAAGAGCTTGGAAAGGTACGCCGGCGTCATCTCTAAGTATTCCGCTATGTCGTTGATCCTGAGTTTTTTGTTCAGGTTGTCGTAGATGTAATCTATGCAGCGGCTTATCTGCTTGGAATATACATTTTGCTTTCTTGCGCTCTTCATGCGCTCGGTAAAGTCCTCAACCATCTTCCAGCGAAGCTCGTCTAACTTCTCGATTGAGTCCAGGCGGTCGGCGCGGTCAATATAGACATCCGTCATATTGTAAGCAACCTCTCGCTCCAATCCGGCTTCCACGCAGTAGCGTGATATCATGGCGGCAAGAATTACAAAATGGTACATGCGGTTTCGTAAAGGATCCTTGGATAAAACTCCGTTCTTTTCGCTTGAATTCTCATCGGTTTCTATTGTTGTAAACTTTTTTGCGAGCTCTTTTACAAGCTCAAGGTTTCCGGAAGCTATAGCTTTGTACATGCCAAACTCGGCGGTATAACTGGTATGTCGAACATTCTCCTCGCGTTGCAAAAACAGCTTGTGATTTATCTCGTGCTTTATATCCATCGGTACACCTCCTCGTAAATATGTAATGCCGGGATTCGCTTGCGAATCCGGCCCAATCTAATGTCATAAGGAATCCACCGCTTCGCGGTACCCCTTATGACGAAAGTCGGGGCGATGCGAATTATGACTTAGTCATAATCACAGCGCAGTAACGACTCCCCCCCCAGGTCGTAAGCTGTCAAAAATACAGTGTGTTATCGTTAAAAAAAATACATATTATTGATATACTTATCTTCTGCGTTTTGCTATTATTCTACACAAGTTGAGGCACTCGTAAGAGCCCTCACGTAAAGTAAGAGTCGACTCCGCTTATGCGGTTTCGATATATGGAATCCCCCCAAGATTCATATAGTACAGAGAAATCTGTACGACATTTCTCCTTCGCGTTAGAGATAACGCAAGAGAACCCGCTTTCCCCAGGCGGGTTCTTTCTTTTTTTATGCGCACTCACGCGTAAGGAAAATAGTCACTTCGTGACACGCGTTCGGCGCGGCGAACAAAGTAAAAAGCAACTTTGTTCGAAATAATGCGCACTCACGCGTAAGGAAAATAGTCACTTCGTGACACGCGTTCGGCGCGGCGAACAAAGTAAAAAACAACTTTGTTCGAAATAATGCACACTCACGCATTATAAAAAAATCAACCCACTAGTAGTTTATCATGATATTCATGTGTGTGTCAATCAACAAAACTGTGCAAAGAAGGTTTGTTTTTCTGTGATTCTAACAAGTATTCCTTGAAATGTCAACTTATAGTATAACAATTCAAAAAAAGAAAAGTAAATTTAAGTAAATGAAATTGACATTTACTTAAACGAGTGATAAACTTGCCCTATGAATAAAAGATTCTTCGTTTCGATCAGAATGACACGATGCTCAATATGATGCGGGTTGTCAGTTCTTACACGTAGAGAAGAGTCTTAATAACAAGGGGTGGGTTATGAAGAAAGTAACAATGAGCGATATCGCCGAAGAGCTGGGCCTAAGCACCGTATCAGTCTCTAAAGCTCTGTCAGGCAAGGAAGGCGTGAGCGACGCAATAAGAGAGCAAATCAAGGTCAAGGCCTTTGAGATGGGCTATAAGTATAATTCAGGCTCGAAGGGCTTGAAGTTTGAGCAGGGGCTGAGCATAGGGGTGCTGGTATCCGAGACATTTATCGCAGACAATACCTACTACACCATGCTCTATCAGAAGCTCGTCAAATGTTTCGCCAAGCATGAGGTGTTCTGCATTTTGGAGATAGTGACCAGAGCCGACGAGAAGAAGCTTAGAACTCCGTCGATGATAGACAACAAGAAGGTCGACGGCGTGATCATTATGGGTAAGATGAGCAGGGAGTACACCGGCATGCTTGCCGAGATAGGTGTTCCCTTCGTGTTCATGGACTCTTATGATGAGGCTTTTATGACGGATTCCATAGTCTCGGACGGAGTATACGGTACATATATGCTGACAAGGTATCTGCTCAAGAAGGGGCACAGGGATATACGCTTCGTCGGGGATGTGCACGCGACGAATTCTATCATGGACAGGTATCTGGGATATACCAAGGCACTGCTCGAGTCCGGCTTTACGGAGTGTCCGAAGCCGATAGTAGACAGGAACGCCGACGATCTGCTGGTGGATATCGTCCTTCCGGATCCGCTTCCGGAGGCCTTTGTGTGCAACTGTGACGAGGAGGGCTTTATGCTCGTGAACCAGCTCAAGGAGAATGGGTTCAATGTGCCCGATGACTGCTCGGTCGTGGTGTTTGATGACTTTGTATATGCGAAGCTTTCGAGTCCGGCGTTGACCGCATTTGCGGTGGATGTGGATATGATGTGCGATGCGGCGGCTAACTCTATGCTGAGGAAGCTGGACGACAGTGAATACAAGACCGGAATCCGGATAGTCGGCGGAGAACTCGTCGAGAGAGATTCGGTCAGAGACAGAACGGGAAATAATAATAAGGAGAATGTATAAAGACTCTTCGCTACGCTCAGAGTGACACGTAAGAACAGCGTGTCATCGCGGACATGCGGTAAGAAAGAGCGTGTCATCCTGAGCGAAGCGACGCAGACCTCAATGCGGAGCGTTGAGGTGCCGGCCTTCAATGTCCTAAGGAATCCACCGCAAGCGGTACCCCTTAGGACCAAATGCGAGGGCTTGCGAAGCAACAGGAAGGATCTTAAAAAGGAGGATAAGATGTTACACGAGAGATATTACATTGAGAAGGACAAGTACGAGAGACTCATCGCAAGGAAGAACGAGAAGACAGCATTTTATAACGGTATCTATGACAGGTATCGTTACCCGGTTTTGACGAGGGAACACATACCCATTTTCTGGAAGTACGATCTTAACACCGAGACGAATCCCTACTTTATGGAAAGACTCGGAGTGAACGCAGTGTTCAACTCGGGAGCGCTTTACAAGGACGGAAAGTATTATCTGGTTTTAAGAGTTGAGGGAAATGACCGAAAGAGCTTCTTTGCGGTTGCGGAGAGTGAAAGCGGTGTGGACGGATTTAGATTTCATGATTATCCAATCCTGCTTCCGGACACGGAAAAGAACGAGACAAATGTATACGATATGCGCTTGACGGAGCACGAGGACGGTTATATATACGGAGTTTTCTGTTCCGAGAGCAAGGACGAGAGCGTGAATGATCTTTCGGCGGCAGTTGCGGCAGCCGGCATAGTGAGAACAAAGGATATGGTAAACTGGGAGCGACTTCCGAACTTGAAGACTCTTCGCTCTCCCCAGCAGAGAAATGTTGTGCTGCATCCCGAGTTTGTGGATGGCAAGTACGCCTTCTACACCAGGCCGATGGATGATTTTATCGATACAGGTTCGGGCGGAGGAATCGGTTTCGGGCTTTGTGACGACATCACAAATCCTGTCATAGACGAGGAGATCATAACCAGCAGGAGAAAGTATCATACAATAACAGAGGCTAAAAACGGCGCGGGCGCGCCGCCTATCAAGACTGACAGAGGCTTTATCCATATTGCGCATGGAGTCAGGAATACAGCTGCCGGACTTCGCTACGTGCTCTATGCATTTGCGACTGCGTTAGACGATCCTACGAAGGTTATCGCGGAGCCGGGCGGATTCTTTTTGGCACCTCTTGGTCGTGAGCGCGTGGGAGATGTGTCAAATGTAGTCTTTACCAACGGAGCCGTGGTCAATGACGATAATGAAGTCTTTATCTATTATGCTTCGAGTGATACCAGACTTCATGTGGCGACTACTACGTTAGACAAACTTATCGATTATGTGTTCAACACACCGGAGGATCCGCTTCGCTCGGTTCTCTGTGTGAAGCAGAGATGTGAGTTTATCGACAGAAACCTTGAAATACTAAAATCAGAATAATACGGCGGCACTAAGGTAACAGGCAGCCGGGAATATAGTTTGGTTTTGGGATGCCGCCTTAGATTATGGCAGGATTACGAAGTAATCATGCCATTACATATTATACAGGAGGAATATAGATGGGTTACAGAGAAACGTACGAAGAGTGGCTTAACTCTCCCGTGTTTGATGAGGCAACGAAGGAAGAGTTAAGATCTATAAAAGGCGATGAAAAAGAAATCGAGGACAGGTTCTACCGTTCCTTAAAATTTGGAACCGGAGGGCTCCGCGGGGAGATCGGAGCGGGTACGAACCGCATGAATGTCTACACGGTTACGCTTGCGACTCAGGGACTTGCAAACTACATAAAGGAGCTTGGGGAAGAGAAAATGGCGCAGGGCGTGTGCATCGCCTATGACTCAAGACGCATGTCTCCGGAGTTCTCGCAGGCTGCGGCGCTTACACTAAATGCCAACGGGATAAAGACCTACATCTTCCCTTCATTAAGACCGACGCCGGAGCTGTCCTTTGCGTTAAGACAGCTTCGCTGTGTTGCGGGCATAGTCATAACCGCAAGCCACAATCCTGCCGAGTACAATGGCTATAAGGTATACTGGGAGGATGGAGCGCAAATAACCCCACCACATGATAAGAACATTATGGACCATGTGTCGAAGGTGACCGATTACGCGGACATCAAAACTATGTCCTTAAAAGAGGCTGAAGACAAGGGGTTGTTCAACATAATTTCCGAGGATATGGACGAGCACTACTATCAGGCTCTGATGGCGCAGCTCATACACACGGATGTGCTTGACAAGGCAGCGGGAGATATAACGGTGGTTTATTCTCCTCTTCACGGAACGGGAAATGTGCCGGTTCAGGAGGTATTAAAGCGCCTCGGATTTACAAAGGTTCATGTTGTTCCCGAACAGGAGAAGCCGGATGGCAACTTCCCAACGGTCAAGTCACCGAACCCTGAGAGCAGGGATGCCTTTAAGCTTGCATTGGAGCTTGCACGCAAAGTAGATGCTGATCTGGTGCTTGCCTCGGATCCGGATGCCGACAGGCTCGGAGCTTACATAAAGGATATGAACGGAGCATTTATGGGAACGGAGCTTGATGAGGAGGGAGTTTACCCCTATGTGTGCCTTTCCGGAAATATGACCGGTGCAATAATGGAGGAGTACATCCTTAAAGAAAGAAAGGCTATGGGAACTCTGCCGTCTAACGGAGTAGTCTGCAGCACCATCGTTTCTACAAATCTTGCAAGGGTGATAGCGGAAAGCTACGGTATGGCTTACAGGGAGACGCTGACCGGCTTTAAGTACATAGGCGAGCAGATAAAGCTTATCGATGATGCGGGCAACAAGGAGATATTCCTCTACGGTATGGAGGAAAGCTTCGGCTGCCTGGTAGGTGATTATACAAGGGACAAGGATGCATGTTCGGCGGTTGTAATGCTCTGCGAGGCTGCGGCCTACTACAAGCTTGAAGGCCGCACACTCTGCGATGCATTAAAGGATATATTTGAAAAATACGGCTACTATCTTGAGGTGCTTGATTTTATAGTATTAAAGGGCTCTGACGGTGCAGCAAAGATACAGGACATGATGAGGGAGCAGAGAGAGAACCCGGCACAGGAGATAGGCGGACTTAAGGTTGAAGCAGTGAGGGATTACTTAACGGATACAAGAACCGTGATTGCGACGGGAGAAAAGGGCTCAACCGGCCTGCCTCAGTCGGATGTACTTTACTATGAGCTCGAGAATAATGCATGGCTTGCGGTACGCCCGTCGGGAACGGAACCGAAGATTAAGTTCTACTATGGCGTAAATGAACCGGATATAGAGCAGTCGATGAAGAGGCTTGCAGCGATAAAGGAGTATCTGAAAAAATATGGAAATGATTAAGCTTAAACCTGTATTCAAACAGATGATATGGGGCGGAAATAAACTAAGGGATGAGTTTAATTATCCCGTTGATTTTGATAACTGCGGCGAGTGCTGGGGTATCAGCGCGCATCAAAACGGCGACTGTACCGTAGCCGGAACGGAGTATGACGGAATGAAGCTGTCCGAGCTTTATGCCGCGCACGGAGAACTTTTCGGAAGCTTAAAGAGCGAGCGTTTTCCCTTGTTGACTAAGATAATAGATGCTAGGGCCGACTTAAGCATTCAGGTTCACCCGGATGATGAATATGCTTTCGAGCACGAGAACGGTTCGTACGGCAAGAGCGAGTGCTGGTATGTAATAGATGCCGAGCCTGGCTCTACCATAGTTATCGGGCACAATGCCAAGGACAGTGCCGAAGTAAAGGATATGATAGAGGGCAGAAGATGGAGTGAGTTCATCCGCGAGATACCTGTCAAGGCAGGCGATTTTTTCATGATAAATCCCGGTACGGTGCACGCCATAAAGGGCGGCACACTTATCCTGGAGAGCCAGCAAAACAGCGACATCACATATAGGGTATATGACTACGACAGGTTACAAAACGGTAAGCCGCGTGACCTGCATGTGAAGCAGAGTATAGATGTGATAAAGGCGCCCTTTGTCGATGAAAAGCCCTTTATAGATCCGGATGTAACAAAGAATACCTGCATGGAGCAGCTTGTGACCTGTGAGTATTTTTCGGTATGGAAGCTGGATGTGGACGGTGAGAAAACCGTACTTCAGGATCAGGCCTGCATGCTGATGTCGGTGATAGACGGTGAGGGAACCGTAAACGGCGAAAAGCTCGTCAAAGGAGATCACTTCATCCTTCCCTTTGGATATGGTGAAGCAAAGCTTGAGGGTAAGATGAACATCATAGTGTCATCACCGCGACGATAGATTATAATAAAATAAGAACACAAAAAAGAGGACGGTCTTTGATGACTGTCCTCTTTTTGGTTCGCGCGCCCGCGTAATCGAATCAGTATGCCTTAACCTTTGTCCAAAGGTCTGCTATATACTGCTTTAATTTAAGCTCCTGATATCTGAATACTTCGTTCTTTGCGCCGCCAAAGACCGGAACATAGGCGCTTATGCCCTCGAATTCAGTCTCGGCAAGCTCGTCTGCTACTGCCTTTACCGGAGAGGTGTAGCCGACGAAGATAGAGTTTCGTGACGCAACATCCGGTTCGAGCATATAGTTCATAAAGCACTCGGCAAGCTCCTCGTCATTGCAGTTTGTGGTCATGACCATACCGTCGCACCATTCGTTGGTTCCCTGCTGAGGATCTATGTAATCCATATTTTCGTTTTCGCACATAATGTACGCGCCGTCGCCTGAGTAAACCACAGCGAGAGCCTTGTTGCCGGATATCATATTGTCGATCACATCATCACCGGCGTACACCACATCCATGGTATTTCTCTGGTCTATCAGCCACTCGTAAGCCTTCTGGTATTCTTCGGTGCTTTCGGTATTCATGGAATAACCGCATGCCTTGAGTGCGATCATGAAGGAATCACGCTCCGAATCATACATATACACGTTGCCGGCGTATTTGGGGTTCCTGAGCACCTCCCAGCCCTCTTTAAGGTCTTCCTCGTCCACAACAGTCGTGTCGTAGAGGATTCCGACGGTACCGACGAAGTAAGGAACAGAGTATACATTTCCGGGGTCATAGGCGAGGTTCATGATGTCGGGATTGAGCCCCTTTGCGTTCGGGATGTTGTCCCAGTTTATGGGCTGGAGCATCTCCTCCCTGATAAGCCTCTCTATCATGTAGTCGCTCGGAACGAGTATGTCGTACTCCGCGCCGCTCTTTAGCTTGGTGTACATGCTTTCGTTTGAATCAAATGTCTCGTAGACCACCTTACAGTTATACTCACTTTCAAACTCGGCAAGTATCTCGGGATCTATGTACTCACCTGCGTTGTAGACGCGAAGAGTCCTTCCGCCGGAGCGGACGCCTGCAAAAATCGCAAGTGCGATCACAAGTATGCCTCCCGTGATAAGCAGCTTTTTGGCGTGCGTCTTGATGAGATGAGGCATGAGCCTAGAGCATATTATGAGGATGACGATCACCAGTATAACTATGGTGGACAGAGCATTTATGGTCGGGTTGGTCCTCTTGGTCATGTTGTAGACGATGATGGAGATATTTTCCACACCGTTGCCCGTGACGAAGTAGGATATGACGAAATCGTCAAAGGACATGGTGAACGCAAGCAGGACGCCGGCATATATTCCGTCCTTGAGCATGGGGATGATAACCTTGGTCAAAGCCTCAAAGGGTGTTGCGCCTAAGTCCATGGCTGCGTCAGCTATCGAAGGATCGAGCTGTCTGACCTTCGGGTATACGCTTGTTATAACATAAGGCGTACAGAAGGCGATATGAGAGAGCAGCATGGTAAAGTAGCCCTTTGAAATCATGACCGATGAAAAGAGTATCATCAAGCCGATAGCTGTTACGATATCCGGGCTCATAATCGTTATGTTGTTGATGTTGTGAACGACATCCTTTACTATCTTCCTGTTCTTGGAAAGGCTGATAGCGGTTATGGTGCCGAGCACGGTTGATATAACGGTTGCAAATATGGCTATCGTCAGCGATACATATACGGCCTTCATAATCGAGCCGTCGTTGATAAGTCTTTCGTACCATCTGAAGGAGAAGCCGGTCATTCTCGTTAAGCTCTTTGAGGAGTTGAAGGAGAAGACCATCGTCACCACGATGGGAAGGTAGAAGAAGACAAATATGCAGGCGATGTAGATGATATATAAAGCCTTGCTGTTTTTCTTTCTGTACTTCCTGTCTTGCTTATTACTTCTTTGCGCCATCGACAGCTTCCTCCTTTTCCTCCCTGTCGAAGCGCTTCATGAGCGTAAGTCCGATAAGGATAATAAGTGTAAGAATGATCGAAAGCGCGCTTCCGAAGTTCCAGTCACCTACAGAGATGAACTGATTCTCTATCAGGTTACCGACAAGCATATATTGACCACCGCCGAGCAGCTTCGGTATGACGAAGGTTGATATTGAAAGAAGGAAGGTCATCATTACGCCGTTTATAACTCCGGGGATGGACATCTTCAGAATTACCTTCCTGAAGGTCATGAACTTGTCCGCGCCAAGATCGTGAGCCGCCTCGATGAGAGAGGGGTCTATCTTCCTTATGGAGGTGTGAATCGGTATGACCATGAAAGGAAGTATGTCCGACACAAGGCCTATGATAACTGCAAAGTCCGTGTACATAAAGGTGTGCGCATCCAGCCCGAACAGACCTAAGAATGAGTTGATAAGTCCGTTGTCGGAAAGCAGGCTTATCCACGCATAGGTTCTAAGAAGGGTGTTGATCCACATGGGGATGGTGACCAACAGGATAAGCAGATCCTGCACGGAATCCGAAAAGCGCGTTATAAAGTATGCGAGGATATAGCCTATCACAAGACATATGCTCACGGATATAAGTCCGAGGATAAGGGACTTCTTTAAGACCTCAAGATAGATGGGCTCGCCTATCCTCGTAAAGTTCTTTAAGGTAAAGCTGATGTTCACCAGGGCGTTTCCACCGGTGGTGAATGAATAAAGTATGATCATAATGATCGGGACCAGTATGATCAAGACGGACCATATAAGATACGGTCTCACAAGCTTATTATAATGCTTCATAATCTTCTACTCCCAATCCATTCTGTACATAACATGTATATCATCAGGTCCGAAGGTCAGTCCGACCTCAAGTCCGGTCTCGAAGTAATCAGTCGTGTGTATGAGGTAATCTCTCTTCGGAGTCTCGACGATTATCTCGTAGTGAACTCCCTTGAACACTATAGACTTTACAACACCGTGGAGCTTCGCGTTCTTCGGCTTCACTATATCTATATCCTCGGGGCGGATGACAACCTCTACATCCTCGTTGTTCTTAAAGCCCTTGTCCACGCAGTCGAAGTCATAGCCGTCGAAGGACACGAGAAGATCCTTCTTCATCACGGCTTCTATGATGTTCGACTCGCCGATGAACGACGCCACGAACCTGTTCTCCGGCTCATTGTAGATGTCCGTAGGACTTCCCACCTGCTGTATTATACCTTCGTTCATAACAACCACGGTATCGGACATGGAAAGCGCCTCCTCCTGATCGTGTGTGACAAAGATAAATGTAATGCCGACCTCTCTCTGTATCTTCTTAAGCTCGGTCTGCATGCCCTTTCTGAGCTTGGCGTCAAGAGCGCCGAGAGGCTCGTCGAGCAAGAGAACCTTCGGTTCATTTACAAGAGCTCTTGCTATGGCAACTCTCTGCTGCTGACCGCCCGAAAGAGAGCTTACATCCCTCTTGGCGAAGTCCGGAAGACCTATAAGCTCGAGCATGTTCATAACCTTGTGGTCGATGATGGTCTCGTCCATCTTCTTCAGCTTGAGCCCAAAGGCTACATTGTCATACACATTCATAAAAGGAAAAAGGGCGTACTTCTGGAACACGGTATTGACCTCCCTCTTATGGGACGGAATACGCGTGATGTCCACGCCGTCGAAGAGAACCTCGCCCGCAGACGGATCCTCAAAGCCTGCTATGATACGCAGTGTGGTGGTCTTGCCACAGCCTGATGGTCCAAGCAGGGTAAGAAACTCATTCTTCTGAATGGTAAGGTCTATGCCTTTTAATACCTGCTGGTCTCCGTAGTTCTTCGCAAGACCCTTAAGTTCTATAAGCGCGTCGCTCATTTATCTACCTCCTTTGGTTTAACCTTTCATATTTTCTTCTTACATATATCTTTAAGGCAGCACTCCTCGCACCTCGGAGTCGTCCTTGCGGTGCACACCGCTCTGCCGTGATCCACTAAGCGGTGACAGAAATCGTTCGTTTCCTCCGGCGGCAGCAGCTTCCATAAAGCCATCTCCACCTTCTTCGGATCCCTGACTCCGTCCACAAGCCCGATCCTGTTGCACAGCCTGATGCAGTGTGTGTCCGTCACCACGGCGGGCTTCTTAAATATATCGCCCATGATCAGATTGGCGCTCTTTCGCCCGACTCCGGGCAGCTTCAGCAGCTCATCGAAGTCCTCGGGGACTTTGTCCCCGTACTCCTCATGAAGCACGGTCATGCATGCCTTTATGTCTCTTGCCTTGCTCCTGCCTAAGCCGCAGGGCCTGACTATCGCCTCAATCGCATCCTCATCCGCTGCCGCTAAGCTTGCCACATCGGGATACTTTGAAAAGAGGTCCTTCACGACCACATTTACCCGCGCGTCCGTACACTGCGCCGCAAGCCTTACCGAGACGAGCAGCTTCCAGGCATCGTCGTAGTCAAGGGTACACTCCGTAGCCGGATACGCGGCCTTGAGTAATTCTATACATGTTACAGCCAGTTGCTTTTTTGTCATTCTTCTATACCCAGCAGGGCGAATGCAGTGTATGTAAGTTAAGAGGGCTATAGAGCGACGTCCCTTCTTAGCGAGGTTTTTCACGAGCTTAGAAGGGTTGGAGCGTGTATCCGATGAACGAAGTGAGTCGTTGATACCGCCCATGCGACAGGGCTCCGACGAGCTTGCGAGGAGGCTAAGCCCGAACCGCAAGTCGTGAAATAGAGCGCGAGCGTCCCTAGTACTTACATACCTGCGTTTGTCCTGCGTCATCTAAAACCACAATACCCTGTGTTGATTAAAAAAGCGCCGGAGTTATCCGGCGCTAAATGTCAGCTTTCAAGTATCTTTTTTGCGGCCGCGTACTTCTTGAGCAGCCGGTCATTGTACTTATCATCTCCGGGTAGCCTGGTTACATCACTGTTATGCACTATATCCGCTTCCTTAACTGCTCGTGCGAGCGCATTCTGTTTAAGTCTTCTGATGTAATCCATGTAATCCTCTCCCGGAAGCTTGGTGATCGCTACGACAGCGTCAACTATCTCGGCATCAAAACCAAGCTTTCTTATATCCTCTTCGGTATAATCGGTATCCTCTATCACATCATGAAGAAGAGCAACGCAAACCTCAGCCTCGGTATGCATCTGCTCGGCTACATGAAAAGGATGGAAGATGTAGGGGACTCCACCCTTGTCCACCTGTCCTTCGTGTGCCTTGTATGCAAATGCCATAGCCTTCTTGGTAAGCTCAGTGTAAAGCATCGCGGTTTCCTTTCGTGACAAAAAGAATACAAGCGCTATACTACCACATTTATATACAGTCTTTCAACATTTTTTTGCTAAAACTATAAAGTATAAAGAATAAAACGCCTTGTTTTGTGAATGTATTATATGGTAAAATACTGATAGTTGCGTGGGTTTCGGACATAATTTCATATTATACAACAGGAGGTATTAGGGTGAAGCTGAAGAAATTAAAGAGGTTTACGGCGCTGCTGGTTGCACTGGCTTTTATTGCGGGCGCGGTCTTCGGGTTTGATATTGATGCTCTGGCTGCGGGGGACGGGAATATAACAATAACGGTGCATCAGCAGACCTACGGTAATCTGACCGGCATCAAGAGCGGAGGGACTGCGGGCAAGGTCAGGACAGGCAAGAGGATAGAGGGCTTCTCGGTAAAGAAGGCGAGCGGCATGCCTGCGGGTTCGATAGTTTACCGGTCTTACGTGCAGAATAAGGGCTGGATGCCCTGGGTTCGTGACGGTCAGTACTCGGGAACCAAGGGGCAGGCTTTAAGGCTTGAGGCTTTTCAGGTAAAGCTTACAGGCAATCTTGCCAAGGCATATGATGTGTATTACAGGGCGTATGTTACGGGGCTTGGCTGGCTTGCGTGGACAAAAAACTCCGGCACGGTCGGAACCAAGCAGTGCGGACTTTCCATAGAAGGCTTTCAGTTGAGGCTTGTGAGAAAGGCTGCGAAGAAGCCGGTGGAGAACGGCAGAGCATTTATTCAGTCTTCTGACATGAATGCGGTTGCCTACAATGCGATATCCATATCCGGCGATGAGCTTGCCGATGCAAGGAACGGCGCGGTGCTCGGAGACCTCGGGCATGAGAGAGGCTTTGACAGGATAAGGCTCAGGCTTTCGCATAATGAAGGCAAGTTCGACGGAGGGATAAACTATCAGGTTTACCGTCGAGGTAAGGGATGGACCTGGATAATAGGCGAGAATACATATTCCGATCTCGGAGACGCGAGCGGAGATAATCACATAGAAGCAGTCAGGATATGGCTTACGGGTGAAGCGGACAAGTACTGTGACGTGTACTACAGGGTGCACATAAAGAACGGTACCTGGCTCGGCTGGGCCAAGAATACCGAGATGACCGGCTGGACAAACGGCTGGAAATATATTGACGGGCTTCAGGTTCAGATCAAGCTTAAGAGCAAGCCGGCTCCGGAGAACGATGGCATGCAGGAGGTATTTATAGAGGACGGGCTTAAGCGTTCCAACAGCCTGGCGTCGGGTATGACTCACATGTACCAGAAACCGGAGCTTCGATCGGGATGTGAGACAGTTGCGCTGACCATGGCTCTCAATTACTGGGGCTTTGGGCTTTCCAAGACTACCATAGCGGACAATTATCTTGTATACAGCAGCAGCTATGTGACGGGCTTCCAGGGCTCGCCTTACGGCTATCCGGGCGGAGGTATATATACCCCGGGACTTCAGAGAACAGCCAATAACTTCCTTATAGAAAGAGGAAGCAACTTAAGAGCCTATGACTACACGGGCACAGACTTAGGTGACTTGTATCAGTTTGTATCCGCAGGATATCCCGTGCTGGTATGGCACACCTGCGAATGGGAGTGGCCGAAGTATGACGGCTACACTACCTATTATAACGGCAGGGCGTACCAGTGGGTTACCAATGAGCACTGCCTCGTGCTGACCGGCTATGACCTGGACGCCAACACGGTGACCGTATATGACTCGATAGACGGTATCCTGACTCATGACAGGGATTATTTCGAGGATGTGTACGACAATGTATTTAAGCAGGCCATGGTCATTATGTAGTATTGCGTATTATATAGTAAAACCTGTCACCGTGTCCCCTTGTGTTTAGGGCGTAAAAATAGTATAATAAAGTGATTTTTTGCATCGATTTTTTTAGCAGTGTGAGGTGATAAATTTCATGGATCAGGAAAAACGAATCAACGAATTGACGGAAGAAGTAGAAAGCCTAAAACGCCAGCTGGCCATCACGGCATCCCTAAAATATCACCTGATGCCGGATGCCTACCCTTTTTTTTCGGATATTTCGGAAATCGATATATATGCCGATCAGATCAGCCTGGCTAAGGTGGGCGGAGATTTCTTCGATTTCTTTCGTATCGACCATGATCATATCGGTATTGTGGTGGCGGATATTTTTGACGGCGGGGATGCGGCAGCCCTCTATATGATCGCCTTTAAACTTTATCTGATGGCTGAGCTTTCCACGGGCTTTACGCCTGCGGAGCTCATCGAGGCGGTCAACAACCGACTGGCGGCGTCCAATGAAAGCAATTTATGCCTTTCGGCTTGGTTCGGTGTATACGAGCTTTCTACAGGAACCATCACGGCGGTGAATGCGGGACATGAGTCTCCGATTCTTGCTACATCAAAGGGGATACATGATTGCGAAAATGAAGAGGTCTCGTATCTGATGGCGGTGATCGAGAATATAACCTACGAAAGCTATGAGATCCGCATGGAACCCGGGGATACGCTGTTGCTTTACACCGACGGCGCGATCAAAGCCGGATTCACAAGAGAAAAAATGGGAGAGGTGCTCCTGCAAAATCCCGACCAAAACGCAGAGGAGCTTGTGGGCGCTTTGCAGGATGCCATGATGGAAACGATCGGAGACGACAGATTGACGGACGACGCGACATTTTTGTGCTTTCGCAAGGAGGTGACAGCATGAGCTTTTTAAAATCGGTGTCTTCAAACGGTGAAATCTGTCTTTTTGATCATAACGGCAATTCAGTATGGCTTTCCGTAAACGACGAGGATGCAAGGCTGCTTGACTTTTCAATCCCGCCCGAGCATCGTGAAGAAGGTACGTATGCAGCGCTTATCTCGGTGGCGGAATCGGAGGCCTTTATAAACGGAAAGACAAGGATGATCTGTGATTTCCCGGACAGTGAAAAAGGATTACGCACTGCGCTCTCCGATGCGGAATATGCCATGGAAGAGTCTGACAAAGTGATCTTCGTAAAAACAAGAGATCTGCTTTCCTCCGCCGGAGTGGAAAAGTCACTGCGCATGAAATTCCCGCAGGTCGAGGCGGTCAGTTTTTCGGATCTCGTCTCTTTTCAGCGGGAAGAGGTTGCCATGTTTCTGAACAAAGCCCGCTTCAGCGCGGATAAGGAAAGACTGAAAACAATCGACCCGGATATCAGCGCGGTTGCCTACGACGACAACTACGAAGCCCGTGCGATTTTGCTTGCTTCAAAAGAAGAGGACGAGATCCTCGTGGAGCTTTTGCTCGGTTTCTCGGCAAAGAAACCGCAGTATATCCTGGCGGTCTGTCAGAAATTTGCCGAGAGTTTGATTGAACAAAAACTGCAGGATCAATACCCGCGGATTTCCATGCTCACATTAAATGCAAATGTGGTTCCGCTACTGAAACGTTTGTTGGATAAGCAGTGCGTGCTGGAAACCGAAGCGCAGATTCTGCACGCCGAGAAAAAACTGACCGGAGGAGACTCCGCACCGGAGGAAACATCGGAGGCTGTGAAAGAAACGCATCCCTTGTCTCCGTATCAGAAAAATATAACAGAAAAATACATCTGGGCATCAAAAAGGAAGGGGTAACACATGAAGGATTTGGAAACAAAGATTATTGAAAACGGAACGGAAGCCGAAATCGTAATGAACGGGAGATTGGACACTTCAACCGCAAAGGATGCCAGGACATTGTTCGAGGATGTTGCCGGTCGCTTTGACAAGGTGACGCTGAACATGGAAGGGCTTACCTATTGCTCGAGTGCGGGAATCCGCTCCATTCGTCATATCTATAAGCTGATTAAGGAAAAGAAAGGAAAACTCGAAACAATTAATGTGTCTGATTCGGTGATGCAGATTTTTGAGATTACGGGAGTTACCGCCATTCTTTCCGTTGGCTAGGAAGCGATAGGTTACGAAGTAATCGAGTCATTTTTACGAGGAGGAATAGGCATGAACAGTATGACTGTTACCGCAGAAGAAGACAAATTGGATGAAGTGATCGATTTTGTCATGGACGAGCTTTCCGAATATGAGTTGGATGAAGATATTCAAATGCAACTTGAACTTGCCATAGAGGAGATATTCGTGAATATTGTAAGCTATGCATATAATCCGAATGTGGGAGATGCGGAGGTGCATGTAGAGGTTAAGGAGAATCCGCTTTCGGTAGAGATCGGTTTTCTTGATTCCGGCGTGCCTTTTAACCCCCTTGAACAGGATGCGGATACCTCGAAGGAAGCGCTTGAAGACCATGAAGGCGGGTTGGGTATTCACATGGTAAAAAAGCTAATGGATTCCGTGGCCTATACCTATGAAGACGGAAAGAATATATTATGGATAAAGAAAAGAATGGAATAAGTGAAAATGTCTTATGGGAAAACGAAGTTACGGCAAACAGAGTTCTTACAATCATCCTGTTTCTTACGATCCTTTTAGTCGGAATTCTTTGGGCTATGCTCGAACTCGGCATATTCTATGTTGAGAAGACGGATTACAGGATCGTAAATGTTTTTAACGTTGCCCTATTGATCATCACAGGAATTATTTCCGTGCGCAACAAGTACGAAAAGCGATGGATCAAATATGCGTTGATATCTGTGCTGATCTATGTATATGCTACTAACTTTGCTATTTTTACTTACAATGCCGTACTGCTGATGGCAATTCCGACGGTCATTTCGTGCCGTTATTATTCAAAAAAGCTAACGATCATCGTTGCCTGTGTTACCGTGGGACTGTTCCTGATTGCTACGGTTTACGGTTCGGTAAACGGTGTATTGGATCTGAACTATCTGGAACTTTCAAAGGGGACAGTAATCGATTTCGGGGAGAATACCTGGTTAAGTGACGCCTTGGAGGGAGTATCCTATGACAGGGAGCTTATGGTGAAAAACTCTCTGGGTTACGGTTACTTTATCCGATTCTTATGGTTTCTTATTATCATGGTAGTCTGTGCACGTATTTCCAATCAGGGAAGAAAGTTGATTCTGCGGCAGCAGGAGCTTTCGGATCATAAGGCACGCGTGAGCGCGGAACTCGATGTTGCAACCAACATTCAAGCAAGCATGTTGCCGAACCGTTTTCCGGCGTTTCCCGACAGGAAAGAGTTGGATATCTATGCTACCATGGAGCCGGCAAGGGAGGTCGGTGGCGATTTTTATGATTTTTATTTGCTTGATCCGGACCATCTTGCACTGGTCGTAGCGGACGTATCAGGGAAGGGCGTTCCCGCAGCATTCTTTATGATGCAGGCAAAAACGATGATCAAAATCAGTATTCAAAATGACCCGGATCCGGCGGCCACATTGTACGCGGTCAATACTATGTTATGTGATAACAATGATGAAGATATGTTTGTTACCGCATGGCTCGGTATTTTGGAGCTTTCTACGGGTAGGCTTACTTATTCGGATGCAGGGCATGAGAAACTGATCATACGCAAAAAAGGGGAATGGGAAATGCTTCCGAAAAAAGGAAAGAGTGCTCCCCTTGCCATGTTTGATGAGGAGGATATGGAAGATATGCCGGAGCTGGCATTTCTAAATAACACCGTATATTTAAACCCGCAGGATATTATACTGCAGTATACGGACGGCGTGACGGAGGCTCAGACTGTGGATGAGGAAATGTTTGGTGAGGAGAGGCTTTTGGAGGCAGTTTCGGGACTTGATACGGATGATCCGCGAGAAATTCTTTCCTGTGTACGTGCAAGGATGAACGAGTTTGTGAAAGATGCACCGCAATTTGACGATATTACAATGCTTTCGGTTGTATATAAAGGCTTATTTTTGAATTAAAGGAGGATGTGTATGGGACAATTTGAAGAGTACCTTGAAAAGAAAAGACAACAGCAGGAGTCGGTGGAAGGGACCATGGTGGATCTTGAACGCGATCTGGTCGAAAACCAAAAACTTCTGGGACTTGGAATGAATCCGGAAATAGAGGAGGATTCGGCCAACTTTGTAGAGGAAAACCTTCGTATGCGGAATGCGAAGAGCACCTTTGCCGAGCGTACCGATTATTATTTTAAAAATTCGGAATATATGGATGCGAAGACCGAACGATATCTCGGTTTGGCAGACGGAAAAGAACTGGATGCGTATGCCGAGAAGCATACAAATCGAAGTGCAAAAAAAAGGAAGGAAAATGCCCAAAAGGCTGCAATAAGCTTTGACAAGGCAAGAAGACTGGAAGAAAAGGCAAGAAGTCGAGAAGAAAACCCGGACGCGGCACCGCAGAAGCCCCTTGAGGTTTATCGCGAAAGGGAGGAGATCATGCGCGCCCGCATGGAAGGTATGATCAGCGCCGCGAAGGTAAAAAGTACAAGCGCGTCAAATGAGGAGTACCGTATCGCCAAGGCAAAGCTTTCCTGCCTTACCCTTCTGCTGGATCAGGCGGGGAACCTCCGTGAAAGAGAATCCAAGGATTTTGACAAGATCGAAAGAAATCTGAAAAAAGAAATCCTGGATGCGAGAAAGACCCTGAAAAAGTATGCATCCGATGCGGACGCCAAGTGGAAGGAATCTCTGGGGGCAAACGATACCGAAAAGCTTGACAAGATGGTAAAGGATTCCGGAAATCCCTATGCCAAAAGGGAGCACGCGGAATTATCCCTGTTGATGAAAAGCATGGCTGTCGAGTATATGAGACCGGAGTATAAGGAGGCACAGAAATACGGAGAAGAGGTGTTTGGCAAAACCGTAGACTCCAGACGGGATCCTCTGGTTGCCGTCACTTATACGATCCGAAGGGACAAGAACGGGAAGCCCATCAACCGCGAGGAATTAAAGAAGGAGCAATGGAACAACAATTGGCTGGAGGCTTGTAAGAATCCGAAGATGAAGTATGAGCGGCAGCGCATGATCATAGAGGCCTATCAAAGAATGACGCGCGTTGAGCTTCCCACACCGCAGGATCTGAAAAAACATGGCGCCCTCTATTATTTGAAAAAAAATCCGGTAGAGATTTGGGACCTTTACAAGATGACCCTGCGTATCGATAACCTGGCAGACTATGAGCCCATTTGCAGGGAGTACTGCTTAAATGACAAGCAGTTTAAATCACGCATGGAAACCGTTATGTATTTTACGCAAGTTTTAGACTTCGAGCTGAAGGAAAACTACAATCTGTATGAAAGCAAAAATTTTGAAATCTATCCGGGAGATCAGCATGAGGGGGAAACGGAAGAGGAAAAAGCGGAAGTCATAAGACAAAAACGAGATAATATGGAGCGTTCTTTAAAGGCCTATGAAGATACCTATGACAGGATCAAGGTGGCGGATGATTTAAGGGCCGCGGAAGATGAGGAATACAGATACAATAAAACACTTAGCTATGTAGAAATAAAGGAAAAAGCGGACAGTCTCGGAAATAGACAGTTTAACAAGGAGTCCTATGAGAAATACAAGCAAATTAAGGAATCCAACAAAGCGCTGGAAAACCCGCAGTACAGAGCGCTGTATGCGCCGATCCATAAAAAGCTGGGATCGGATCGGGATATTTCCCGTGTGTGCGGCGCCATGCTTCGCTCGGTAAAATTTGATCAAAACTGGATGCCTGTTTCCGAGGAAGATATGAAGGCACATGAGTGGAACATGAAGTATTTGAACAATCTTTCCACCTACACGCTGGGATTTGAGTTAGATGCGATGGACCTGCGTGAAAAAAAAGAGCTTGAAGAAGAAGGAAGGACGACGGCGGAAAACAATAAGATCATACGAAAACTGGAAGAAAAAAAGGCAAAAAGTGAAGCAATCCTAAAAGAGATGGTAATGGAGGAGTTTACGAGGTCCTTCTCCGGCGCAGGGTCCTATCCGCTGCCTACACCGGAGCAGCTGAAAAAAGAACTGTATGAACCGTTAAAAAACGGTCAGCCGCTTGACGCACCGTGCATGGAAAACGTCATGAAGAATATTTCGAAATATTCGACCATGGCACAAAAGTCACTTTGTATGGAGGGAACGACCAAGAATCTGCCCTTTGTACAGGAGTTTGTAGACAGCCACCCGGAATTCCTTGCACTTCAAAAGGCACAGAGTACTTTTTCGATGATCGTGGATTCCTATTACAACAGTAAATACCATGTATCACCGAATACCGGCTCGAATGTAAAGGTGGATTTAGCTATGCCGCTTGTTCCGGAAACACTAGAGTTTTTTATCACACAGTTTGAAGAAGCATATAACAAATTCCGTGAATTGACAGGCAGCGGACAGTAGGAGGATAAGATCGAATGAATTATATAAGAATTGATGCGACAAATTTAGACGGTTTCACCTCGGTCCTTCCGGCAAGCTATTTTGACGGAGCGGGTATCTGCCTGGGTGCTTACGAGGAAGACGGAAGCGTGTGTGGCGCCATTGCTCTGTCTTATGACGGCGTGCAATATGATATCGACTGGCTGTATGTGGTCGGAGAAAAGCGTCTTGCCGGCGTGGGAACCGGACTTATAAGGGAGGTAAAGCACATTGTTGCGGAACTGGGCGTTGCACCGATTCGTGCGCAATTTGATATCGAAGAGGATACCGGACTGTACGCCTTCTTTCTGTCCATGGATGATCCGGATTTCACGGTAGATGTGGCGTATTCCCATAATCGTTATTTTTCAAATACAGAGGATTTTATAGAGAGCTTTGGCGGAGGAGATTTCTTGAAGCTTCCCCGGCCGCGCCTGTTCTGGAGCCTGAAGGAGGAGCTGAAAGATCAGGCACTGAGTCTGGCGATGGAGCATCTGGAGATCACGGACGCCGAACGGTTTGAAAGCTCCTGCGAGAAGACCCTTTGTCTTGCGGTAAGTGACGGGGAGATCGTAAACAGCTTTATGATGGTGCAGCACACACCCTCCGGAGATCTGTCCCTTTCGTACCTTTACGCAAAGGATCAAAAGGCGCTGGTAGGCATGCTGAAGGCAGCGGCCATCGAGGCGCAGGAAAACTTTCACGACAAAAACATCTTCTTTGATGCCGTCACCGATGAAGCGGAGGCTTTGGCAGATAAGATTTTGCCCGGTGCAATAAGGCATGCGGTCTATGAGGTCGAATTATAGTCTGAAAGCTATGATCATAAACAGCGGCATTTGCCGCAAAAGAAAGTAGAACCATATGGAAAGACAAAGAAGATGATACATCCTTCCAATCCTGTTTTTGATCGCCGGTTTCTTCCTGCTTGGAGGATCATTGACCGTGCGGGCGGAAGACACAACGGAAACATACGTTTGGCAAGAACGGGTATGTAAAATAACAGACACGGGGACGGGGACACCGTGTCCCCGTCTATGTCTTTTTTAAATATATAGTAAAAACTTAAAAATCGCTTGACTTTAAGGGCATTTTCTGTTATTGTGTTCTTCGCGTGGCAGAAATGCCCTTTTTTTGGTGTGTTTGTCATGCAATTAAATAAAACGGAGGTGGAGGAAGTGCGTGTTAAGATAACATTGGCATGTCAGGATTGTAAACAGCGTAACTACAATATGACAAAGGATAAGAGAAAGCACCCGGACAGAATGGAAACCAAGAAGTATTGCAGATTCTGTAAGGCGCATACCATGCACAAGGAAACAAAGTAGTAAAGGAGTTAGCTATGGCAAAGAAGGAAGAGACATCGTCTTCACCTGCTCTTAAGCGCAGCTGGTTTCAGGAGCTTAAGGGTGAGTTCAACAAGATTACATGGCCGACGAAGGAAAGACTCAAGAAGGAGTCGGTACTCGTGATCGTGGCATCGGTTGTACTCGGATTTCTGATAGCAGGCGTTGATTTCCTGCTTAAGATCGGTTTAACCTACATAATTCAGTAATAGGCAGGTGGGCATATGTCAGAATTATTTGAAGAAGGCCTTGATACCATGATGGATCCAGAGGAGGATTCTTCGGCGAACGGAGCTAAGTGGTATGTGGCCCATACCTACTCGGGTTACGAGAACAAGGTAAAGAAGGATATCGAGAAGACCATAGAGAACAGAAAACTCCAGGACCAGATCTTAAGGGTTGAGGTTCCTGTGCAGCAGGTTGTCGAGGTGTCAAAGACCACAGGCAAGAAGAAGACGGTTGAGAGAAAGCTCTTCCCCGGCTATGTTCTTGTTAATATGTACATGAATGATGTGACATGGTATGTGGTAAGAAACACCAGAGGCGTGACCGGTTTCGTGGGTCCGGAATCAAAGCCGGTACCGCTTACCGAGAAGGAGATGATCAATCTCGGTATCAAGTCGGGTGATTCTGCGCCGAAGATCGAGCTCGACGTAAAGGTCGGAGACATGATAAAGGTTATAAACGGTGCCTGGGAGGGTAGCGGCGGTCCTGTTATCAGCGTCGGCAAGCAGAGCGTGACTATCGAGGTAGACATTTTCGGAAGAGCTACATCGGTAGAAATCGGTTTTGCAGATATCCAGAAAGTATAAGAGTTATGCAGAGTGGAAGGGTATCCCCCGTTATTACCACAATATTTTTAGGAGGTAGCTATAATGGCTAAGAAAGTAGAAGGTTATATCAAATTACAGATCCCCGCAGGTAAGGCAACACCGGCTCCTCCGGTTGGTCCCGCTTTGGGTCAGCACGGTGTGAACATCGTTGCATTTACCAAGGAGTTTAATGCACGTACAGCAGATCAGGGAGACACAATCATACCGGTAGTTATCACGGTTTACGCTGATAAGAGCTTCAGCTTCATAACCAAGACTCCGCCGGCAGCAGTTCTCCTCAAGAAGGCAGCAAACATCAAGTCAGGTTCGGGTGTTCCGAACAAGACAAAGGTAGCTAAGATCTCCAAGGATAAGGTTAGAGAAATCGCGGAGTTAAAGATGCCTGATCTTAATGCTGCAAGCATTGAAGCTGCTATGAGCATGATCGCAGGAACTGCCCGTTCAATGGGAATAGAGGTAGTTGACTAATTATAAATAGGTGGGAGGGTCGCTCCCGATAATACCACAGGAGGAATATTAAAATGAAAAAAGGTAAGAGATATCTTGAGGCTGCAAAGCTTATAGAAAAAGCAAATACCTATGACTTAGGCGAGGCTGTAGCTTTAGTAAAGAAGTCAGCAAGCGCAAAGTTCGATGAGACCGTAGAGGCACACTTCAGACTGGGTGTAGACGGTCGTCATGCAGACCAGCAGGTAAGAGGCGCGGTAGTGCTTCCGCACGGAACAGGTAAGACCGTTCGTGTTCTTGTATTCGCAAAGGGTGATAAGGTTGACGAGGCGCTTAACGCAGGCGCTGATTACGCAGGCGGCGATGAGCTCGTTCCGAAGATCCAGAACGATGGCTGGTTAGACTTTGACGTAGTTGTTGCAACACCGGACATGATGGGCGTTGTTGGTCGTCTCGGTAGAGTCCTTGGACCTAAGGGCTTGATGCCGAACCCGAAGGCCGGTACAGTAACCATGGATGTTGCAAAGGCTATCACTGATATTAAAGCAGGTAAGATTGAGTACAGACTTGACAAGTCAAACATAATCCACGTGCCGATTGGAAAGGCTTCTTTCACAGAGGAGCAGTTATCTGACAACTTCCAGACTTTAATAGATGCAATTATCAAGGCAAGACCTTCAGCTGCTAAGGGCCAGTACTTAAAGAGCGTTGTAATCGCTTCTACCATGGGCCCGGGCGTGAAGCTCAACACCACGAAGTTTGCATAAATAGATTACTTTTCACAGGTATCGCGAAGCCGCGACGGACGCGTAGCGGACGGGACGTGGGTTGCGTGGCTGTGAATAGTAACGTATATATAAAGTTTATTCAGAGGGAACCGTTTGGAGACGGTTCCCTCTTTTCTTTTACTTTAAGAAATGTTAGAATAAAGGATAACTATTTAATGTAAGAGGGTACCTTGATGAATAACAAAAGAAAACACGGCTTCACGGTGCAGCTTGCAATCGCAATTTCTGTCATGCTGCTCGTGGCGAACATGCTTCTGGGCCTTGTTCTTATGAACAATTCCAAGACGGCTATGAAAACCCTTATACACAACAGAATGTTCGACATATCCAACACCGCGGCAGACATGCTTGACGGTGATGCTTTGCGTGACTTAAAGGCTGAGGACAAGGGCACGGAGAAGTATCAGCTTATTAACGATACCTTGAAGGTCTTTCAGGACAATATTGACTTGAAGTACATCTATTGTGTTCGCGACATGGGTAACGGGAGCTTTACATTTACGGTGGATCCGGCCATAGAGGACCCAGGTGAATTCGGAGCTCCGGTTGAGTACACGGAGGCCTTGGCTACTGCAGCAAAGGGAACGTCTGCCGTTGACGAGGAGCCGTACACGGATGCCTGGGGCAGGTTCTACAGCGCTTATTCTCCGGTCTTTGATTCTGACGGAAAAGTAGCCGGAATAGTTGCGGTTGACTTCTCAGCGGAGTGGTACGATGCTCAGATTACCAAGCAGACACGGGCCATACTTTTCAACAGTCTTATCGCCGTTGTGGTTGGTATAGCCATGGTTATTTTCGCAACCATGAGGATGAGCAAGCGATTGAATACCATGACTGACGAGATAACAGAGCTTAGTCGTGATGTGGACGAGCTTACCAGTGAGATTAATCAGGAGATTTCCGTGACCGAAGATGAGAGTGAGGGGGTGGATGAGATAATGAAGCTCGGCAACCGTCTGCATCGTATAAGGAACGGACTGCGCGAGTATACGGCCAATCTGCATTCACAGGCCAACAGCATGATCACGGCTCTTTCTTCGGAGTACAGAAGCGTGTACTACATCGACTTGGATAAGAACCAGGGTATATGCTATCAGGAACACACCGAGCTTGAAAGCGGCTTAAAGCAGGGAGAGGAATTCCCTTATGTTGAGACCATGAAGGCCTATGCGAACAATTTCGTAACTGAGAAATACAGGGAAGAATTCCTGAAGTTTATAGAGCCGGATGCGGTGAGAAAGGGGCTTGAGAAGGAACGCATAATTACCTTGAGATATATGGTAAAGCGGTTTGGAACCGAGTCCTACGAGATGCTTCGCATGGCAGGCGTGCGCCGCCCGGAGGACAGAGATGACCATATAGTTCATGCTGTCGGAATGGGCTTTACGGATGTGGATGCGGAGACAAGGAAGACTCTGAGCCAAAGCCAGGCCTTAAGTGATGCGCTTGCCGTCGCGGAGAGCGCGAACAGGGCGAAGACGGCCTTCCTTTCGAGCATGAGCCATGAGATTCGTACTCCGATGAACGCTATAATCGGATTGGACAGGATCGCCTTAAATGATCCGGCTATTCCGGAAACAACAAGGGACCAGCTCCAAAAGATCGGAAGCTCTGCAGACCATCTGCTGTCGATAATCAACGACATACTTGACATGTCCCGTATCGAGGCCGGTCGTATGGTTATAAAGAATGAGGTTTTCTCCTTAAACGAATTGCTTGATCAGATCAATGTGATGATCGGCGGGCAGTGCAGGGAGAAGGATATAGCTTATACACAGGAGTTAAAGGGTGGACCTGATGAGTTTTATGTCGGAGATGATATGAAGCTGAAGCAGGTACTGATCAATATCCTCGGCAATTCGGTCAAATTCACTCCGGAGGGTGGCAGCGTGAATTTCATTGTTGAGAAGGTCGCTCATTATGATGATAAGACTACTCTGGAGTTTGTGATATCCGATACCGGCGTGGGCATGAGTGAGGAATACCTACCGAAGCTCTTTGAGCCTTTCTCGCAGGAGGATGCGACAACCAAGACCAAGTACGGCAGCACAGGTTTGGGAATGTCCATAACCAAGAGTATAGTCGAGCAGATGAACGGTGAGATAAAGGTTAAGAGTAAGAAGGGAGAGGGAACCACCTTCACAGTGGCCGTAACTCTTGCCGACTATAAGCAGGAGATTTCCGCTGCCGAGGCGCTTGAGAAGGTCAAGGCGGAGCATGCCAAGAGCGGAAGCTTTGTACCCGAGCAGACCGAGGATAAGGAGGTTGCGGATCTTACCGGAAGGCATGTACTCCTTGCGGAGGATGTGGATGTAAATGCCGAGATTATAGAGGCTATACTTGAACTTAAAGAGATTACGGCTGACAGGGCGGAGAACGGAAGGATAGCAGTCGAGACATTTGCGGCTCATGAGGCAGGCTTTTATGATGCGATACTTATGGATATGCGAATGCCGGAAATGGACGGCCTCGAGGCAGCGAGAGCCATAAGGGCTATGGAAAGAGACGACGCCAAGACCATACCCATCATAGCGCTTACCGCAAATGCTTTTGACGAGGATGTGCAGCGAAGCCTGCAGGCCGGACTTAACGCCCATTTGTCCAAGCCGATAGACCCGGACAGCCTGTATGAGACACTGGAGAGTTTGATAAAACCTTAATATCAGGAGGAAAAAATGTAATACAAAAACCCCATAATCAGCGGTTTCTACCCCGATCCTAGCGTGGTGAAGGCCGGCGACAAATTCTATCTTGTAACAAGCTCCTTTCAGTATTTTCCGGGAGTTCCGCTCTTTGAGAGCGAGGACTTAGTCAACTGGAAGCAGATAGGTCATGTTCTGACAAGAAAGAGTCAGGTTATGCTTGAGGGAGTGAGAAGCTCAGGCGGAGTATTTGCTCCGACTATAAGGTACAACAACGGTCGCTTCTATATGGTCACGAACAACAACTCGACCAATAAGAATTTCTATGTGTACACGGATGACATATACGGGGAGTGGTCCGATCCCATAGAGGTTGAGAGGGACGGCATAGATCCGTCGCTGCTTTTCGACGGAGACAAATGCTATTTTGTGTCTAACGGAGTAGACGAAATCGACGGTGTGAAAAGAAACGGAGTATTTCAGGTTGAGATAGATATAGAGACCGGCGCGTGCATAGGCGAGGCGGTATGTATTTGGCACGGATCGGGCGGTAGGTACATAGAGAGTCCGCATGTGTATAAGATAGGCGATTATTATTACATCATGGTTGCTGAGGGCGGAACCGAGTACGGCCATATGGTTACCTACGCGAGGTCGAAAAATGTGATGGGGCCTTATGAGGACTATTGCCAAAACCCCGTGCTCACAAACCGCAACAAGGCGCCCTTTGAAATCCAGGCAATAGGCCACGGCGACCTTATAGAGAAGGCGCCGGGCGAGTGGTACATGGTCACCTTAGGCTTTAGGCAGATAGGCACCTGGGAGCCCTTTCACCACTTAGGAAGAGAGGTTTACCTCACGCCCGTTAAGTTTGATGAAGAGGGTTGGTTTACCTGCGGTAAGGATGGAACGACGGATGAGTATTATGAGATACCCGGCGACTTTGAACAGGAAATAAAAACAGAGTACACCTTTGAGAATACCGATTATAATCTGGACTGGGCTTATATGCGTCATCCGGATGAGACGAAGTATGAGTTTGACAGCGGTAAGGTTGTGCTTTACGGAAGCGATAAAACCCTTGATGATGTGGCTTCACCGACATTTTTCGCCTTAAGACAGAAGGACTTTGACATGGAGTGCACGGTTAGGGTTTCGCTTGAGGGAATTAAAGCGGCTGAGGACGAAGGAGACGTTAAAGCCGGTGAGGCTGACAACCGGACGTCGGGTAGCGCAAAGCCTGCGAATAAGATTTCAGATGAAGCGGGCGTGACGCTTTACATGTGCGAGAATGAACACTATGAGATAGCGATAAAGAAGGTAGGCTTCTTGAGATTTGCGGTTTTAAGACTCAACATAGGCGGGATAAAGCATGTGCAGCAGGAGGTGCTCTTAGCGGGCAAGGAAGCGGTGCTTAAGGTGACCGCGGATCATATGAATTATAATTTCTACGTGGCAAACAGCGGCACGCCCGATATGTTCTTAAAGCTCGGAAGCGCCATGACAAAGTATCTTTCGAGTGAGGTTTCAAGCGGCTTTACCGGTACGATGATTGGGCTTTATGCAACCGGAGCTGTGAAGAGTACATTTACGGAGTTTGACTTAAAGTATGAAAGCTAAGATTGAGGAAAAAGGCACGACAAACAGTAATAAGATAAGACGGCACTATGTGGTAAGGGGCCGCGTGCAGGGCGTGGGATTTCGATACACGGCTTACTATACCGCGCGGGCCTACGGCGTAACCGGCTATGCGAAAAACTGCTATGACGGCAGTGTTGAGCTTGAACTGCAGGGCAACCCCGAGACGGTGAATAAGTTTTTCTCGCTTATGGATACAAGCAGGTACATAAGCATCAACGATATAGAGGAGCGCGATATGCCGGTGGATCCGGATGAGCACTACTTTAGGACTTATTAGGAGCAGGTATGAAGAACAAACCGAATATCCGTATAGAGATTGATCCGGGATGCACCGTGCCGGAAATTGTGATAAGGACGGATAAGAAAACAGCAGACATAGAGAGGCTGATTGAAGCGATAGAGGCCGAGAACGAAAATGATCTGCCGAAGATAAAGGGCTATAACGGCAGTATCATGACGCTTATCAACCAGAAGGACCTTGTTCGCGCTTATACCGAACACCGTAAGGTTCTGATATGCACTCTCTCGGAAAGCTATGAGGCGAGATACACCTTAAGGGAGCTTGAAGAGCTGCTCGACGAGGATCATTTTGTGCGCATAAGCAGGTTTGAGATTGTTAACCTGGACAAGGTTTCGGGCTTTGATTTCAGCCTTGCGGGTACGATAAAGGTTAATTTCGAGAATGGCGACTCCACCTGGGTTGCAAGGAGATATGTGAAGGCTATCGAGGAAAGGCTCGAAAGACTTCAGGCAGGAAGGGGGGCGGCGCTTTGAAGAGTAATTTAAAGAAGATCATCATTCGCTCTCTGATAGGATTCGCTTTGGGACTTGCCGTGGGCGCGTTCTTCTGGTTCCTGCCGGGAAACAGTGACACAGACGAGATTTCGGTCCGGTTTGTGGTAAGGCATTTTCTGGTGAGCGGGCTTTTCGGGGCTTACGCTATGGGCTCGACTTTCTTTTATGAGGTGGAGCATTGGAGCATAACCAGAGCAACGCTGACACACTTTATCCCGCTGTTTGTCCTGTACTTTACCGTCGGATTGTTGCAGAGGTGGTTTACCTTAGGCAGTTTGATGTTCTGGATTATGCTTGCTATGTGGCTTGCTATGTATGCTGTTATATGGCTTATCTGCTATACAAGCTATCGCAGGGAGATTAGGAAGATAAACCGGCAGCTTGAAAGCTGGAAGGCAGGTTCAAAGGATAAATAATATTCTATCAGGGAAGACGCAGTCGAACCCTGATTGCGCGCGGGGCGCCGGTCAGCTTTGCTGACATATACTTTACGGCGCCCCGGTGCATAAACATGAGCAGAGCGCGGCTTGGTCACGCCCTGCTCATTATTTATATACAAATATTTAATTTCCATCTTGAAAAAAATCGGATATGTCGTTATAATACTTTTTGAAAACGTTTACACAACTATTTCAAGCGATGTGATACGGAGATATGCTTATGGAAAAGAAAAA
The DNA here is from genome assembly GCA_017525525.1 of Lachnospiraceae bacterium. Classification (GTDB taxonomy): domain Bacteria; phylum Bacillota; class Clostridia; order Lachnospirales; family Lachnospiraceae; genus Coprococcus_C. Next base: position 48,855 of record JAFXSQ010000036.1, read on the forward strand.
TCGGGACAAAACCTTTACCGACAGATTGTCGGTTTATTATGACGAGCTTAAGTGGCTCTACTGTGAGCTTTATAACAATGATATGCGGGCGTTTGATTATTTTACGGATATGCTCTATGAGTATTACTGCGCAAGAAGCAAAGAGCTGAAGATGTGGGACGAGGCACGTGATGTGGTAAAGGACTGGTTCACGGGCAACGAGATGCTCGGTATGCTAATGTACACCAATTGCTTTGCAGGTAACCTGAAGGGCGTAAAAAAGCATCTTGATTATCTTCAGGAGTGTGGAATAAATTACGTTCATCTGATGCCACTTTTGGAAAGTCCTGCCGGAAGGAGTGATGGCGGCTATGCGGTTGCTGACTTCAGGAAGGTTCAGCCGGAGCTTGGTACCATGGTGGATCTCGCTAAGCTTGCCATGGACTGCCACGGCAGAGGCATGAGCCTGTGTCTGGACTTTGTCATGAACCATACAAGCGAAGAACATGAGTGGGCAAGACGCGCAAGGGCCGGTGAGAAGGAGTATCAGGACAGGTATTTCTTTTATGATAATTGGGATGAGCCGAATGAATATGAGAAGACGGTTCCCCAGGTATTTCCACAGACGGCGCCGGGAAACTTCTCCTGGTGTCCCGAGGCGGGCAAGGTAGTGATGACTACATTCTATCCGTATCAGTGGGATCTTAATTACCACAATCCTACAGTGTTTAACGATATGACCGCAAATATGCTCTTCCTGTGCAATCAGGGCGTCGACATCATCAGACTTGACGCAGTGCCCTATGTATGGAAGGAGCTTCACACGACCTGTCGAAATCTTCCTCAGGTGCACACCCTGGTGAGGATAATGAGAATAGCGGCCGAGATAGTGTGTCCCGGTACTCTGCTGCTCGGAGAGGTTGTAATGGAGCCGTCGAAGGTGGTTCCGTACTTCGGTTCGGTCGAGAAGCCCGAGTGCCATATGCTCTATAATGTAACTACCATGGCAAGTACCTGGCATACGGTTGCGACTAAGGATGTGCGGCTGATGAAACACCAGCTCGGCACCGTATTTGCGCTTCCTAAGGAGTATGTATTCCTGAATTATCTGAGGTGTCATGATGATATAGGCTGGGGCCTTGATTATGAGTATTTAAAGCAGTTCGGAATGGAGGAAGCGGCGCACAAGAAGTTTCTTAACGACTGTCTGGCCGGCAAAATATACGGTTGCGACGGGCGCGGAGAGCTTTACAATGACGATCCGAAGCTCAAAGATGCCAGACTGTGCGGGACAACCGCATCTCTCTGTGGTATAGAGGCTGCAGAATATGAAGCGGATGCAGCGAAGCTTGAGCGTTCAATCAGGCTTGATATCATGCTCCATGCGTTTTTGCTGACACAGAGCGGCATACCGGTCTTGTACAGTGGTGATGAGATCGGACAACTTAATGACTACACTTATCATGCGGATCGTCACAAGAAGGATGACAGCAGGTATCTTCATCGCGGTAACTTGAGCTGGAAGAGTGTAGGGAACAGAAAGAAGAAGGATACCAGGGAGAATAAGATATTTACGGCATTGGGACAGTTAACCAAGCTTCGCGCAAAGCACAGGGTGTTCGAGAATGCTGCCGATACCTGGATAATTGAAGCGTGGAATGACCATATTCTGGGCATAGGCCGTTATTACAGGGGACAGAAGCTTATAGCTCTGTTTAACTTCAATGATGCACCCGAGACAGCCTGGATAGATGAGAAGGAGGAGTTCATCAATCTTGTGACCGGTGAGCTTGAGGATGTGAAGGATGTTGTTATACCGGGATACGGTTTTAAATGGCTTTTGACAGAGTTTTAATCTGATTTGAAATACAATAATTAACCAACGGAGGCGAAATGGCAATGACCATAAAAGATATAGCGAAGGAGGCGGGAGTCTCGCCTGCTGCTGTGAGCAGATATTTCAATGGAGGTTCCCTCTCGGAGGAAAAGAAGTCAGCGATAAGCGAGGTTGTGGAAAGGCATCATTTTGTACCGAATCAGACCGCATCAAGCATGCGCACGGGCAAGACGGGACATATAGGCGTGATAGTTCCGAAGATTCACTCGGACTCACTTTCACATCTGATGCATGGAATATCGACGGGCCTTAAGAAGTCGGATCGTACCATGATAGTCGGTTGCGCGGACGGTAACACTGAGCTTGAAGTGCGTTACATCCGGGCCATGGAAAGCGGCGGCATGGAAGGAATTATCCTTATGGGCACGGTGATGACACCGTATCTGAGTAATACTATAGACAAATGCGGCATCCCGCTTGTGGTTACCGGTCAGTCATTTCCGGGGATACCCTGTGTGTATTATGATGATTTCAACGCCATGCGTGAGCTTGCGGGTCTCATGCTGAAGAAGAGAAAGCACATAGCTTACATAGGCGCAATCGAGGAGGATGCGGCCGTGGGCAAGACACGTCGCCTCGGTGCATTGAAGGCTATGGAGGAGGCGGGGCTTGATCCGAAGAAGATGCTTTGCACTGTCTCAGGCTTTGATATAGAAAACGGATATGAGGCTATGAATAAGCTTCTGAAAAAGAGAAGTAAGATAGACGGAGTTCTGTGTGCAACAGACTCAATGGCTTTGGGCGCTATGCTTGCGTTAAGAGAAGCCGGCATGAGCATCCCTGAGGATGTGTCCGTTGCGGGTATCGGCAACAGTATCTCCGGAAGAGTGACCATTCCGCAGCTTACTACGGTCAGGCTGTTTTTTGAGCAGTGCGGTGAGACTGCGGTACGGCTGATAGAGGAGATGATCGCGGACGGTGACAGGAGCATGGCCATAAGCCAGATAAGACTCGGCTACGAGATTATAGAAAGGGGTTCGATATAGTCATGAAGCTGATATTTCTTGATATAGACGGCACTCTTACCCGTGCCGGTGAAAATGTACCGCCGGACAGCGCGCTTTACGCCATCAAGATGACTCAGGCGAAGGGCAACAAGGTATTCTTATGTACAGGGCGAAACTTAGATATGCTCAAACCGCTTTTGAAATACGGCTTTGACGGTGTCGTGGGAAGCAGCGGCGGTTATGTGACGGTTGGCGACGAAGTGCTCTTTGACTGTCCGATGACTGACGAGCAAAGGGACACGGCTTTAGATGTGCTTCACAGAAACGGAGTTTTCTGTACCATAGAGGCCAAGGGCGGCTCCTGGGGCGATGACAATATGGATGAGTTTCTTAAGGAGCAGCCGGAGGGAAACAGCGAGATAGAGCGCTGGAGAAAGGCGCTTTCGGAAAACTTAGGTATTAAACCCATGAGTGAGTATGACGGAAGTCCTATCTACAAGGTTGTTGTGATGTGCACAAAGCCCGAGCAGCTTGACGAGGCAAAAGAGCTTCTTGAAAAGGACTTTTCCTTTGTGGTTCAGGAGGTGAAGGCTCACAGTTGTATAAACGGTGAGCTTGTGAACAGGGCCTTTGACAAAGGAAAGGGCGTGCAGCTTGTGAGAGATCATTTCGGTCTTACGGATGAGGACACCATAGGCTTCGGCGACAGTATGAACGACCTTGAGATGATGCAGACGGTCGGAACCTCGGTCTGCATGGCGAACGGAGCCGAGGCGCTAAAGGAGATAGCAGATATGGTATGTCCGTCGGTGGAGGAGGACGGACTTGCGAAGGCTTTCAGTGAACTCGGATTATAAATATGATTATTTCGGGCAGGGGACAAAAAAGTCCCTTGCCTTTTTTGTTTTTTCTGTTGACAATGGCAGATAAGTATGATAGTATGAAAATACATTGTAAACGTTTTCAATAAGAATTCAAAAAAATAACCAAGGAGGAATTCGAAATTAAGGTGCGGTGAATAAAAGAGAGGAGTGATCTTAATGGCACTGGATTACAGAAAATGTGCAGAAGAGATAGTATCCCATATCGGCGGAAGGGATAATGTCGCTCAGGCTGCGCATTGTGCTACAAGGCTTCGACTTGTCATAAAAGATAACGGAAAGATAGACAAGAAGGCGCTTGAGAATGTTGACGGAGTGAAGGGTATGTTCGAGAACAGCGGACAGCTCCAGCTCATAATAGGAACGGGAACCGTAAACAAGGTTTACGACGAGTTCCTTTCGGTTACGGGAATGACCGCAGCCACGAAGGATGATGTTAAGGCCGCTGCGGCAGCACAGCAGCCGGCATGGAAGAGAGCTTTAAAGTCGGTCGGAGATGTGTTTGTTCCGATACTTCCGGCTATCGTGGCATCCGGTCTTATGATGGGTGTCGTTGAGGCGCTCGGTAAAGCAATCCCTTCTTTCGCGGAGACTGACTGGTATTCATTCCTGGATATGGTTGCCAATACGGCGTTTGCCTTCCTGCCGGTTATAGTAGCGGTTTCGGCGGCGAGAGTATTCGGCGGCAACATATTCTTAGCGGCGGTTATAGGACTTATGATGGTTCACACCGGTCTCTTAAACGGTTGGAATGTGGGCAGTGAAGATGCGATTAACAGCTTCTTCGGAATAACATCGGGCAAGATACCGACCTGGAATCTGTTCGGTAATCTGCAGATAGGTGATTATGTGGTCGGCTCGATATCACGGCACGGTTATCAGGGACACGTAATCCCGGTAATGATTGCGGTATGGTTCATGAGCAAGCTTGAGAAATGGCTTCACAAGCATGTAAACGAGATGATTGATCTCTTCGTGGTTCCGATAACCACGGTATTTGTAACGGCGCTCTTCACATTTGTAGTGATCGGACCTATCTTTGCTACACTTGAGAATTATGTATTAAAGGGAGCGGAGTGGCTCGTACAGTTCCCGCCGGGAGCTATGATAATGGGTGCTCTCTACCCGGCAACGGTAGTTATGGGACTTCACCATATGTACAACGTTATCGAGGCGGGGATGCTCTCATCGGTAGGACTTAATACCTGGATGCCTATTGCATCCGCGGCAAACTTCGCTCAGTTCGGTGCCTGCCTTGCGGTAGGTATCAAGTGCAGACAGGCTAAGCTTAAGACAGTTGCCATTCCTTCTTCGATGTCGGCTGCACTCGGCATCACGGAGCCTGCGATATTCGGTGTAAATTTCAGATTTATGAAGCCGTTCATCTGTGGTATGATAGGTGGTGCGGCAGGTGCGATCTTCGGTGCCATAACTAAGATAGGCGCAACCGCTTACGGTGTAACCGGTATTCCGGGTTACCTGACCATAGACAACCCGGCAATCTATACCATACTTCTTCTGATATCCGGCGGTGTTGCGTTCGGACTTACCATGCTGGTATGGAAGGAGGAGGCAGATGAAGAGCCGGTGGCTGTTGCGGCAGGTGCTGCGGCAGCAGGAAGTGCGACCTCGTCAGCTTCAGAAACGCCAAAGGCAGTATCTTCGGCGGACAAGGCCGGTGAGGCGATAGTTGCCAAGACGGTTATCAGCTGTTCAGCTGGAGAGATCGGACAGCCTACAAAGGGCAAGATTATTCCTTACACGGAGATAAGCGATGAGACATTTGCCTCGGGAGTTCTCGGACAGGGCGTAGGAATTGAGCCTGATGAGGGTATAGTATATGCGCCGATGGATGGTGAGATTAGTTCGGTAGCCGAGAGTAAGCATGCAATCGGTATAACAGGAGCAGGAGATATGGAGCTTCTGATCCATGTGGGTGTTGACACTGTTGAGATGAAGGGCGACGGCTTCGTTGATCTTGTTGCCGAGGGTGACAAGGTAGTCAAGGGCCAGAAGATTATGGAGTTCGACAGAGCCAAGATTAAGGCGGCAGGAAAGGCTGAGACGGTAGTAGTATTACTTACGAACAGTGACGATTATGATGACTTTAAGGTATCATAGTCGGGAATATATAATATAATACAGGAGGGTTATAGCCATGAAGGAATTTAAGTATGTTATCACAGACGAGGTAGGTATCCACGCAAGACCGGCAGGACTTTTGGTTCAGGAGGCCAAGAAGTACAGCAGTACCATCATGTTCAACAAGGGTGAGAAGAGCGCGAAAGCGACTGCCCTGATGAAGCTTATGGGAATGGGAATAGTAAAGGGTGACGAGGTTACCGTTACCGTAGAGGGTGATGACGAGGAAGCGGCAGCAGCGGCTATCGAGGCTTTCATGAAGGAGCATTTCTAAGACTAAATGCCGATCGGAGCTTTCCCTTACGGGAGGGCTCCGATTGCTGTTTTTGTGTAACATTTTTGGTGGAGGGACGCATATGATATACGGTGCTTTGGAAGCCGGCGGGACCAAGATGGTCTGTGCGATAGGGGATGAGAACGGGAAGATATTCGATCAGATATCTGTTCCGACGAAGGATCCCGGGGATACAATGCCGGCGATAATCGATTATTTCAGGGATAAGGATATAGCAGCTCTCGGTATAGCCTGTTTCGGACCGATAGAGCTGGATAAGTCGTCTCCGGACTACGGACATATACAGAAAACCCCGAAGCTCTTGTGGGCAGGCTATGATATAGTGGGCGTGATGAAGGAGAGCCTTAAGGTTCCTGTCGGCTTTGATACAGATGTGAACGGTTCGCTGCTCGGAGAGGTTACCTGGGGAGCGGCAAAGGGCTTGTCCGATGTGCTCTACATTACCATCGGAACCGGAGTCGGAGGAGGCATACTTTCCGGCGGAAATGTGGTACATGGCATGCTTCATCCCGAGCTTGGGCATATGAGACTCGTGAAGGCAGAAAATGATCCGTACGAAGGAAAGTGCCCGTTCCACGGCACCTGTCTTGAGGGACTTGCAGCAGGACCTGCCATAGAGGCAAGATGGGGCGCGCCCGCAAGAGAGCTGGTTGATAAGGAAGAAGTATGGGAGCTTGAAAGCTATTACATAGCCCAGGCGCTTGCGACACTGATTCTTACCATAAGCCCGAAGAAGATCATTTTGGGTGGAGGCGTAATGCATGTGGAGAAGCTCTTCCCGATGATCAGGAAGAAGGTGCTCGAGAACCTGAACGGGTATCTGGACACAGCGGAATTAAATGATATAGATAATTACATTATCCCTGCAGGGTTAAACGACGACCAGGGAATAATGGGAGCGATAAAACTTGCTATAGATGCGGAATAGCGTGTGAAAACGATAGATTGAAAAGATTCTTCGCGTCGCTCAGAATGACACGAAGGATCTTAAACGGGGGTGAATATTATATGACGATATACGAAGGTAAAGCGGTATTCGAGGGTGTTGCCATAGGCAAGCTCAGCGTGTACAAGAAGCAGGAGCAATCGGTAAAGCGTGTGAAGATTGAGGATACCGATGCGGAGAAGAAGCGTTATGAGGACGCGAGAAACACGGCTATCGAACAGCTTAAAGGTCTGTACGAGAAGGCTGTGAAGGAAGTGGGAGAGTCCGGAGCGGAGATCTTCGAGGCACACCAGCTTATGGTGGATGATGAGGATTTCATCGAGTCCGTTGAGAATATAATAGAGACAGAGAATGTGAATGCGGAGTACGCGGTTGCCCAGACCGGAGATAATTTCTATAAAATGTTCTCCGAGATGGAGGAGGAGTATTTCCGTGGAAGAGCAGCAGATATAAAGGATATAACCGAGAGATTGCTGAATGCGTTGTCGGGAGCAGGTGCGGGCGGCATACAGTCCGCTGAACCCGTCATTGTGGTTGCGGATGACCTTGCTCCGTCGGAGACTGTGCAGATGGACAAGGATATGATCCTTTCCTTCGTTACCGTTCACGGTTCGGCTAATTCCCACACATCGATTTTGGCAAAGACCATGAGCATACCGGCGCTGATTGGCTGTCCGGTTCCGCTTGACGAAAGCTGTGACGGAAAGCTTGCGGTTGTGGACGGTTATGAGGGCAAGCTTTATGTGGAGCCCGATGAAGATGTGCTTGCCTTAAAGAAGAAATTACTGGCTGAAGAGGAGGAGAAGAAGAATCTCTTGGATCAGCTTAAAGGAAAAGAGAATGTTACTCTTGACGGGCAGAAGATAAACCTTTATGCAAATATCGGCAACACGAAGGACCTGGCACTTGTCCTGAAGAATGATGCAGGTGGCATAGGACTTTTCAGGTCGGAGTTCATTTATCTGGGATCCGATGACTATCCGACGGAGGAGGAGCAGTTTGCTATCTACAAGCAGGTTGCCCAGACACTTGCCGGCAAGAAGGTCATTATCAGAACCCTCGATATAGGAGCAGACAAGCAGGCGGATTATTTCAAGCTTCCCAAAGAGGAAAACCCGGCCATGGGACTCCGTGCCATAAGGATATGCTTAACCAGACCTGAGGTGTTCAAGACACAGCTCAGAGCGATACTTCGCGCCAGTGCCTTTGGTAAGATCTCGATCATGTTCCCGATGATCATCTCCGTAGATGAGGTAAAGAAGATCAAGGAGATCGTGGCGGAGATCAAACAGGAGCTTGACGCCGACGGACTTGCTTACGATAAGGATATAGAACTCGGTATCATGATAGAGACGCCGGCTGCGGTTATGATGGCGGATGAGCTGGCCGAAGAGGTGGATTTCTTCAGCGTGGGAACCAATGACCTTACACAGTACACGCTCGCCATAGACCGCCAGAACCAGTCCTTAGACGAGTTCTACGATTCGCATCACCCGGCCATCATGCGCATGCTTAAGATGATTGCAGATGCGGCTCACAGACACGGCGCATGGGCAGGCATATGCGGAGAGCTCGGCGCAGATCTCTCGCTTACGAAGGAATTCCTTGCCATGGGCTACGATGAGCTTTCGGTATCACCGGGCAGGATACTTCCCATAAGAAAGACTGTGCTCGAAACCAATGTGGCGGAGTACAAAAAAGAGAAAGGTCTGTGATCTTATGCGTGAATGGACAAGAGAAGAAAAGTACAGATACTTGAAGGATCCGCAGGAGGTAAAGGAACTCTACGACCGCATCAGCAGGTCACGCTATCGCCAGACCTTTCACAACCAGGCGGTGACGGGACTGATGAACGATCCCAACGGCTTTGTGTGGTTTGACAACCGCTGGCACCTGTTTTATCAGTGGTGTCCCTGGGGAGCGGTGCACGGACTTAAATACTGGTATCATATTGTGTCTAAGGACTTAGTCACATGGAAGAACTTAGGAGTGTGCCTTCTTCCGGATGAGGCTGACGGCTATGACAACAAGGGTGCTTATTCCGGCTCGGCCATGCCCATAGGCGACAAGATGTACCTGTACTATACGGGAAATCACAGGGATGAGGACTATGTCCGTCATGCCTATACCTGCCTTGCGAGACTCGGCCCGGACGGCTGGCCCGAGAAGTATCCCTTACCGCTCTTCGGAGCGCATCCGGATTATACTGAGCATCAGAGAGATCCGAAGATAATCGCGAGGCCTGACAGGGATTGTTATTATATAATTATAGGAGCGCAGAGCAAGGACAAACGGGGCGTGGTGCTGGTGTATCAGTCAGATGATCTGCAGCACGGCTGGACATTTGCCGGAGAGCTTAAGGTGCCCGGGTTTGAACATTTGGGTGACATGTGGGAGTGTCCTTCGATAGAGCATATAGGCGGACATGATGTGCTGATGTTTTGTCCGCAGCACATAACCCTTCCCGGGCGCGGAGGCAGCAGAAACCACAACGGCTACATCATGGGCAGTATGGACTGGGATACCCTGACCTTTACACCGGACGGACAGTTCCATGTGCTCGACTTCGGCTTTGATTCCTATGCAGCGGCCTGCGCGAACAATATCGAGGATGTGGATAAGGCGATACTTATAGCCTGGATGGGACTTCCGGATGTATCTTATCCGACGGATTTTGAAGACTGGTCGGGCTGCCTTACGCTTCCGAGGGAGCTTACGGTCAGGGGAAGAAGACTAATCCAGCGTCCGCTGCCCGAGCTAAAGAAATTAAGAGACGAAAAGCTTGAATTAAAGGCCAATGATGCAGGGTGCTTTACTCTGCCTGAGGCATGTGAGGTGGAGCTTGACATAAGACCGGGCGACTGTGAGCTTGATTTGTTCACTGACGTACACGGTGAGGGAGGCGTATCCATAAGCTATGACGACGGCGAAAAAGAGATTACTATAGACAGAAGCGGAATGGAGATACAGTTCAACGAATCCGAAGGCTTAAGCCGCAAGAGGCCTCTTGAGAACGGACTGTCGCACCTAAGGATATTTGTTGACAGAAGCTCGGTTGAAATCTTTGTCAATGACGGCGACGCGGTGTTTACCTCAAGAGTTTTTCCGACAGATGATGAGCATTATATGAGAGTGAAGACAGGCGATGCATTTACAAGAATATGGACACTGAAGCCGGCGGTAAAGGAGCAGTTTCTGATCTGACCGGACAGGCATGACGACACCCTGCGGATTTTCGCCGGGTGTTGTTTTTTTGCGTGCATTATAGTAAAATAACATAATACACTTTGTATGATATATGCGCTTCGAAATGGGAAAATATACGGGGAAATGTACGACAATAATGACGGAGTATCAAAAGTTCATAACAGCGCCATTATGATAATAACGGTGACGTGTATGGTTGCGATCGTCGAGAGCCTGCTGCACGGCTGGGAATTCTGGGTTCCGCCTCTTATAGCAGGTGGTCTTATTGCGTCATGGTGGTTCCACCTGACGCAGTATTCAAGGCCGGCCTTCAGGGAGAATTTCTACCTGACGCTGTCAACGATGGTTGCTTTTTTTCATGGCGTTCACGAGACCAGCTTTTTTGAAATCATTGTTATTTCCGTGCTTCTTATGTCCGCAGCTACTCTTATGAGGCGTAAGGAGTTTCTGCTTATCATACTTATCGAATTCTATGTGCTCATGACCATACAGGTTATTCTTGTGGAATACACGGGCAATACCGTGTTTGATTCTTATTCCATTTCGAGGATAGTTCTTCACTGCGTTGCGGAATTCTGCGTATACAGAGCTCTTAAAAGTGTACTGACCGGATGGAACAGAACCGAGGCTACTCTGGAGAAAAAGAAGCTTGAAGAGGATGCGGAGAAAACCGGCATGGAGGATTTCCTTGTGAACATATCCCATGAGCTTCGTACACCTGTCAATGTAATTAACGGTATGACTGCGCTGATCCTTAAGAAGGAGGATCGAGAGGATGTGCTTTCAATCAAGAACGCCGGCATCAGGCTTTCACACCAGATAGAGGATATACAGGATTACAGTGAGATACAGAGAGGTGAGGTGGTACTTACAAATGATAAGTACATGATTACCTCGCTCTTAAACGACATAACTGCCGGTTACAACCTGTTTTCAAACGTTGAGCGTCCTGAACTTGTGGTCGATCTTGATCCCACGCTTCCGGCTATGCTTAAGGGTGATGCGAAGAAGATAGCCAAGATCATTACCCTGCTTTTGGACAATGCATTTAAGTTCACGAGAAAAGGCGGAGTGTACCTTCACATTACGGGATATAAAAAGGACTATGGCCTTAACCTTGTGATAGAGGTTACGGATACAGGTATCGGTATGACGAAGGCGGATATAGAGAGGCTTTCCAAGGGGCGTTACCAGGCAAACCGCAAGAGGAACAGAAGCACAGGTGGTATAGGGCTTGGACTTTCCATAGTGTACGGCTTTGTAAGAGTGATGAAGGGCTTTGTGTCCGTGGAGAGCGTGAAGGGAAGCGGTACTACGGTTAGAGTAAGTATAGTTCAGGAGGTTATCAATCCGTCACCGTGTCTTTATGTTCCGGAGAGAAGCTCCATGAATACCGCATTTTATGTAATGCCCGAGAAGTATAAGGCGCCTGCGCTGAAAGAGTTCTATAACCTTATGGCTATCAATATGGCCACCGGTTTGAAGATAAAGCTTAACTCGGCAACCAGCCTGCCGGAACTTAAGAAACTCATCACCAGAGAGGCAATCACTCATGTGTTCATGGGTATTGAGGAGTATGAGCAGGATCCCGAATATTTTGAGAAAGTAAGCCGTGAGGGTGTAACAGTTACGGTTTCGGCTCCCGTAGGTTATAGCGTGCGAAGGGGCAGCAGCGTGGTCGTTATGCCCAAACCACTTTACGGATACCAGGTCGCAAAGGTGTTAAACGGCGATACCGACGCCTCGGAGCTTCTGCCGGGTGCGGGTGAACAAAAGCCGGAGCTTGACGGTCTTCGCGCCCTCGTTGTGGATGACGAGATGCTGAACCTTGTGGTTGCAAAGGGACTGTTCAAGGACTACAACATGATAGTCGATACCGCGGAAAGCGGCATGGAAGCCATAAGCAAATGTGACAGTAACGATTATGATGTTGTATTCATGGATCATATGATGCCCGAGATGGACGGTGTTGAAGCTATGAAGCGGATTCGTATGGCCATGGAGCAGAGCGGAAAGAATATTATAATAATTGCGCTTACCGCCAATGCATTAAGCGGGGCGCGTGAGATGTTCATGAAGGAAGGCTTTGACGGCTTCATAAGTAAACCGATAATCATAAGAGATTTCGAACATGTTATGAACAGGTTATTCCCTAACGGAAAAACTTGATCTGCGGAGGTATGTAAGGCATGCTCAAGCCTGTAAACAGAATTAAAGAGAGGCTTACCGACTCCACGCGAAGCTTTAAGGAGAGAGTGTTTATTCTGCTGACGCTCGTCACTGATTTTGTGGCTGTTCTGGCTCTTGTCGGAGATATTGCGTTAGGTGAAAACATAGTAGAGATAATAGCACTGGCTATTACTATTATTTTAGTTCCTATAGTAACGCTTGTGTCGGTCAGACTGAAAAAGGTGTCTGCGGCGGCGATGATAGTCGTGTTCGGGCTTGTGTTTGTGCTGCTTCCTATTCTCTTCTACTTCGGCGGAGGAGTAGAGGGCGGAGGAGTTCTGTGGATCATATTCTCGTACCTTTATGCCGGACTGGTTTTGACCGGAAAGTGGAAGGTCTTCTTCCTGATAGTGTTATCTATAGAGTCATGCGGATTTTATCTGCATGCTTATTTTAATCCTTATCTGATCAAACAGCACTCAAGAAGGGAATTCTATACGGACTCTCTTATCTCCATAATCATGGTGGGTGTGATATGCTGCATGATGGTTTGGTTTGAGGAATGGATGTACGCTGAGGAAAACAAGCGCGCAAAGGAGGAGACGGATAAGGTCGACGAGATGAGAAGAGCACAGAGCCGTTTCTTCTCTAGCATGAGCCACGAGATCAGAACTCCGATCAATTCCATTTTAGGCTTAAACGAGATCATACTCCGGCAGGAGGATGCATCCGAAGAGATTGTTAAGGATGCGGAAAATATACAGGGCGCAGGCAGGATGCTTCTTGCTCTTGTAAATGATATCTTAGACCTGTCCAAAATCGAGGCCGACAAGATGGAGATAGTTCCCGTAAGCTATAATCTAGGAAATGTCATCTCGGAGATAGTCAGCATGATATGGCTCCTTGCCGAGCAAAAGGGACTCGAACTCAAGGTTGAGGTGGATCCCGACACGCCATCCGCCCTTTTCGGAGATGAGGTGCGTATCAAGCAGATACTGGTTAATCTCCTTAACAACGCTATAAAGTACACCAAGGAAGGAACGGTTACACTTCATATTCAGACTGAGGAGACAACAAGCGAACGTACGCATCTGCTGTTCTCGGTAACGGACACCGGAATGGGTATTAAGCAGGATGCCATTCCTTATCTCTTCGATGCATTTAAGAGAACGGATGAGGAGAAGAATACCGGTATAGAGGGAACGGGACTCGGGCTTTCGATAGTCAAGCAGCTTGTCGAACTGATGGGCGGTGAGATTACGGTTAACAGTGTATATACCCAGGGCTCGAGCTTTGTTGTCTCACTGTGGCAGGAGGTTACGAGTGAGGAAAAGATTGGCGATATCAACATCAACAGCTATGGCAGCAGAAGGAGTGTGTCGGGGTATGTTCCTGCCTTTACCGCTCCCGATGCAAGGATACTGATTGTCGATGATAACCGGATGAATCTCGATGTTGAGAGCAAGCTACTCACCGAAACTGAGATAAATATAGACACGGCGGTAAGCGGTGAGGAAGCCCTTGCCAAAACTCTTAATGAACAATACGACCTGATATTCATGGATCATCTCATGCCGGAGATGGACGGAATAGAATGTCTCCAGAACATACGGAGACAGATTGGCGGACTTAATACCAGAGTTCCGGTTATAGCACTTACCGCAAATGCGGGCGGGGAGAACAGGGAGCTTTACGAAAAGAGCGGTTTTGACGGTTATCTCGTAAAGCCGGTAACCGGACAGAGGATGGAGGAGTGCCTGCTTTCGCATCTTCCGGAAACAAAGGTATTTAAGAATGAGGGTGCGGACGAGCTGATTGCAAGAATGAACACCTCTGACACCTACAGCAAGAAGCTTTCGGTGGTGGTTGCGACAAACAGTATGTGTGACCTTCCGGAGAGTGTCATAAAGAATTGCGGAATAGATGTGATCCCCTTCAGGCTTTCCTCTGACGGGAAGACTTACTTCGACAGGGTTGAGGCGAATACAGACGAGCTGGTTCGTTATGTGCGCGAGGGAGATGAATTCGACATCTCGCCTCCGTCGGTAAAGGATTTCGAGGAGTTCTTTGCAAGAGAGATTAAAAAGGCACATCATGTGATCTACATCTCTCTTGCGGGAAGTGTGAGCCACGAGTATACGAATGCGCTTGAGGCAGCACGGGAATACGGCAATGTTACGATCTTCCAATCGGGTCTTAATTCAAGCGCAATGGGTATGCTGTCTCTGTATGCATATAAGCTTTCGACTCAGGGACGTACTACGAAGCAGATTATTAACGCCCTGGAGATTATGAGAAGAAGCTTAAGGTGTACGTTTATGACGGATGATGTCATATTCTTTTCGAGAAGACGTATGTTCAGCAAAGGCATATACAGCTTTTTGCACCTCTTTTCATTTAAACCGGTCATTAGTCTGAATGACAACAAGCTGGCCGTTAAGAGGTTTTTCGTGGGAGAGTTGAGTGCCTGTCACGAAAGGTATATCTCTGTGGCGCTTCCTAAAAGAGCAAACCCGGATTTGGATGTGTGTTTCGTGTCCTATGCCAGCCTTTCTGAGGAGGAGAGGGAGAGAATTGAAAAGGCGATAAGAAAGCATCACAATTTTAACAGGATTGTGTTCCAGAAGATTTCCGGTGCAAATGCTTTAAGCTGCGGAACAGAGGCTTACGGTATCTCCTACATGAAGAAAAACAGTCTTACGCCGGGGCTTTCCTCTCTGCTTGTAACTGAAGCTGCGCCTCGCTTAGGTATGATGGATACGGAGCCGTCTGAGCCTGTGCATGATCAGTCTTTGAAAAAAGAGGAAAAGAAAAAAGAAAAGAAATGGTATGAGGATATACCGGAAATAGACTCTCAGGTTGCGCTTGAGTATTGCCGCTCGGAGGATGATCTTAAAGGAGTGCTTAAAACCTACTGTGCTTCGATAAACTCAAGAGCAGATGAGATCGAGCGATACTATAAGGCAGAGGACTGGGAGAATTACATAATAAAGGTACACGCGATGAAAAGCTCCTCGAAGCTTGTGGGAGCCATGCAGCTTAGCGAGGATGCAAGGGTTCTGGAATTTGCGGGCAAGGAGAAGAACATCGAGCTTATAAAGGAGAGGACGGACAAGCTGCTTGACGAGATGAGGAGGTTTAAGACCGTGCTCGAGCCTTATGTGACGGATGAAGCGCCTCAGACGGAAACAACCGATTTTGACAGGGACAGTGTATCGGAGCTTCTTAATCAGCTTGAGGAAGCTATGAATGAGCTTGATTTGGACATTGCCGATTCCGTGATTGACAAGCTGGCCGGATATGTCGGACCGGAGGAGTATGCCGTGAAGCTCGAGCTTATCAAGGCGGCGGTAATAAATGTGGATGACGAAGAAGCGATAAAGCTTATTGAAGAAATGAGAAAAATGTTATAAAATAGTCAGCGTCGGGGATGTTCGGTGTGAATTGGATTTTGAAAAAGATTCTTCGGGCTTAAGCGCTCAGAATGACACGTGGTGTCACTCTGAGCGCAGCGAAGAGTTTTAATCAGAGAGAGGCTCTATGAATAATCTGTTGTTGATCGGAAAACCAAATGAAGATCTGGTAAGCTTAAACGAAGCGCTTGCGGACTGCTATAATGTTCAGTATGCATCGGAGAACCCTTCTGCCCTTGCGGGTGTATTAAAGCTTGCAAAACCGGACGTGGCAGTGGTTTTGCTTGTGGGCTTAACTGAGGGTTATGAGGCTATATTTATCATGCTTGATACGTCGCTTCCGAAGGTTCCGGTAATCATGATAGGAACCATGGAGGAGCATATGCAGTTTGAGCGCTTTGAGCGAGAGGAGCGTTACGGTATTCTCATGCGTCCGTTCAAGAACAGGGATATACTGGATATGGTAAAAAAGACGATTGAAAAATACAGTTTGATGGGCAAGAAGAGGATTCTTGTTGTTGATGATGACGGACTGCAGCTCAGGAATATTAAAAGCATCCTTGAGGATACCTACGAGATATCCCTTGCTAACTCGGGCTTAAAGGCCCTTACCAGCATGGGCAAGAACAGACCTGACCTTA
This sequence comes from Lachnospiraceae bacterium, assembly GCA_017525525.1. GTDB lineage: Bacteria > Bacillota > Clostridia > Lachnospirales > Lachnospiraceae > Coprococcus_C. The sequence goes on from JAFXSQ010000036.1 coordinate 65,372, forward strand.
TCCTGCTTGATTACGAGATGCCCGTGTGCAACGGTAAGAAGACCTTAGAGATGATACGTGCCGAAAAGGAGTATGATGATATTCCGGTTGTATTCCTGACAGGACTCAGCAGTGAGGCGCATATCCGTTCGGTGCTTGACTTAAAGCCGGCCGGGTATCTGTTAAAGCCGCCCGAGCCCAAGGTTCTGCATGAAAGGCTGGCAGAGATTCTCAGTAAAGCAAAAGAAAATGATGATGAAGAATAAGTATGTAATATGAAAGCAAGGACAGATGTCCTTGCTTTTTGTCAATAAAAAAAGACGAGAAAAGATTCTTCGGACTTGCGCAGCAACAGGAAGGAGCTTAAACAGGAGGGATAAAAATGGACGAGGAGTTACAGAGTAAGCAAGTAATGACAGAGGAGCAGCTTTTTAAGGACCTGCAGGGAGAGACTGTGGACGGCGGCACCTGGAAGCATCTTGTGAGTATTCCGGGTGAGCTTGTGCACATGGGGCCGACCTTGAAGCTCAAGAAGTTTTCAAGTCTGTCAAAGGATGAACAGGATGCCGAGGAACAGCACTATAAGGAATTAAAGGCTGCGAATACATTTGTCAAGAATGCGGAGCTTAACTCTCCGTACATGCGTAAGGTGCTTGAAAAAACGGTGAAGATCGGCGGGGAGAAAATCACCCAGGAGGAGCTGCTCAACAAGGTAAGGGGCGGAGACTATTCGCATATGCAGCAGCTTGATTCCGTGCTGAGGAATCGCGCTGCGACGGAATACATGCTTGCGCACCCGATACCTGAGAATGTAACGCCGGAGGAATTTATTGAAAACTTCAAGACAGAAGCTAAAGCGAGCAGAAAGGATCCGGTCTCCGAGATGCTGAATCCGCTTTTTCGCATGGGCATATCTTTGATGATCAATTCCAAGGCTGTGCTTCCTAAGGTCGCGGAAAGGTATCGCAAGATAGACGACCTTCTCAATAAAGAAATCATGATGGCTACGATCACAAAGAGAAAATGTAGAATTGATGAAGGCAGTGAGGAAGACAAACAGCGAAATGTCCGCTCACAGGTATTCATTATGAAGACACTTTTTACCAGTCATCTCGGACGCCTTCAGATGAAGAAGAAGGACGGAAACCCGCCGTCAAAGGACTGGCCTTATTCCGTGGCCAATGCATTCACTCACTGCTCACGTGTGATGATAACTCTTCCGGGCAGTCGCTCTAAAGAAGACTATTACGGTGAGCCGGGTTTTAAAAAGCGAGGCGGCGCAACCCACAATTTGGAGCTTAAAAGAAAGGATGCCACGAAGGGCGCAGAGGAGAAGAAATCATTTACCCCCTTTAACCAGTTCGGCATGAATATTGCGGTCGGGGGCTTGGGAAACAACGGAATACCGGCAGGGAAAAACAAAAGGAAGATTAAGAACGACGGCTCCTGCGGACATCTGTATATGCACTTTGAAAAGGGGGATGAAGAGAAGCATAGCGGAATGCTTATAGGCTTTGAAAGCGATGCCTATGGTGTTATGAACCAGACGGGGCACGTACACGACTTAAAGGCTACGGGTGAATTCGCCTCAAGCTTCGGAGGGCAGCGCTGCGATGAAATCGGAGATAAGTACGGCGGGCGTGAGGTCGATCTTTCGAAGATGGATCCGGATGCTTACATCGCGGTAATGAACCTGCTTGATAGTGTGGCTACAAGACTTCTGTTGTCCGAAAGAGGTGATAACGAGGACGCGGATGCGGATCATCAGATAAAGCTTAATAATATAGCGGAAAAGCTCTGCGGAAATCTTATGGAAGGAGAGCAGCTGAGAAGCTTTATTCAAATGCTTTACGAATACAGTGGGGCATCCGATGCTGTCGGAGACAGTATCGATATGTACAGCAGGCTTTATGATGACGAAGGAGATGAATTATAATGATTGAGATATATGATTTAAGCGAGGAGGATCCCACACCCTTCTGCGAGTTTATGACAAGTGAGGCGCAGGCGATGCTTAATACCGACAGCTGTTCGGCGGTCGGTATAAGCGAGGACGGAACTCCGGTGGGCGCGGTGGTTGCCAACATAAAGAATTCGGATGCAGCCGGCATTGTCTCACTTTTTGTGAAGGAGGATAGAAGGAGACGGGGCTACGGTACCGAGCTGATATACCGAGTGCTGACATTGCTGTCCAGAAAGGAAGATTTGAGCCGTATAGAAGCAGACTTTGCCGTGACAGAGGGAGATGACAACGGACTTTATGAATTCTTCTCGGCTCTGGACTTCAAGCTTGAAGCCGATGACATGCATGGCGCATTTATGATAAGTCTTGCGGAGGCTGCAGAAAGTGAAATCTTTAAGAAGGCTTCATCTCACGGTGTCACGCCTTATTCTAAGGCGACGCTTCAGAGTAAGAATATGATTAAGGCTGCGCACCCTATGTTGAACAGTGTTGAGATAGATGAGAAGGTAAGCTGTGTTGCCACAGCCGGCGGTGAGGGGGACAGCTGTCCGGACTGCCTGCTCTTTACAAAGGAAGAGGACACGCTTGTGATGGTGTGGGCAGATTCTTCGGAGGACAAGCTTAATTTAGTAAGGATGCTCAAATTCGCTGTGGAAGAAACAATAAAAGCATACGGGGTGCAGACGAAGGTTCGGATTCCGTACATTAACGAGAATTCAAAGAAGCTTATAGTAAAGATGATGGGCGAAAAGGCTGTTACGGCGGAAACCGTGTGGAACGCGGCGCTGCCCGTGTTTGACAGGGGAGAGGTGGAGGAAAGCGAAGCGCAGACGCAGGCTTCGCCTAAGGCGGAAAAGATGAATAACAAACAAAGGAGAGGGAAAATGAATTACCTGGTCAGATTAGGGAAATCGGACTTGAAGCTATTTGAAGGCTTCCTTTCAGCTGAAACCAGGGAGAGTGTGCTTGAGGATGACACACTTTCGGTAATAGGCTTTTGCTCCGGAGATACGGCCTGCGGCGCGGCCGTTTTAAGATTTATGCCCGAGGAAAGCGAACTCTACTGGTTGAATATGGCGCCGGAGGTAAGAAACGGCTCGGATGACCATAGCTTTTTTACAAAGCTGCTTACTCTTCTATGCAGGGAAGGCAATGACAGTGTATCGGTGCTTCTTCCCGTAGGCGAAAATGTCTGGGCTCAGGATTTGTTTAAGGTGTTTGGCATAACCTATGAAGACTCCGGAACAGGTGTAATACACACGACCTTAGAGCGCTTCTTAGGCGGTGGTTTTGCGCCGAAGAAGCCTTCGAAAAATTGCAAGGCATTGACGGATGTAACCGATAAAGAGCTTTCCTACATCTGCGGCGCAGCGATTAAGGCAGGTGTTGATTATGTTAAGCTTCCGATAAACCGAGCCGATTATTCGGGTACATTAAGCGCGGTATCCTATGAGGACGGAAAACCGGTGGGGATAATGCTTATCGAGCAGACGGCGGAGGATCTGCTCACGGTGTCGTACCTTTATACCACTACCCCCAATCCGAGCGCTGTGCTTGAACTCATAAGATATGCATCAGAAGCAATAGCAGCTGCTTATCCGCCGGAAACGAGGATAGATATTCCATTTGTCGAAAAGAAGATTGTGGAGATGACGGAGACAAAGGGCAATCCGCTTTCGATAGTAAGGAACAAAAGAGGAAGGATTTCTCTTGATTATATTAAAAGCGCTATGGAAAGAGCACAGGCAGAAATGGAAACGGAATTGATGCTTAAGGGACAAGGGAGGTAGCGTAATGGATGAAAATCAGGTAGTGCAGCCGGTGGTTATGCAGCCGGTGATAAAGCAGGCGGATTTTGAAAACTTTACGGAAATGAGTGATGAGCAGCGCTTTCTGGAAGGAATGACAGCGGAAAAGGGCTTGAAGGAATTCGACAGACACTGGACTCATATAGAAAGGCTTACAGAGGAGTGGAAGGAAACTCCTTTACTCAAAAAGGTAAACAAAACAGCTGAGGCTCCTGCGCAGCCCGTGGAGGACGAATCAAAATTAGGAATGAAGGAAAGGCGCAGACGGCGCAAGGAGAGAGCCAGACAGGAGGCGGAAAAAGAACGGACAGAGAAGGAGAAAAAAAGAATCCATCTGACGGCTGTTGAAATAATATCGCAAAACATCGATGAAAAACCCCAGGATTTGCATGAAGAGTTTTCGGCGCAGACAGGTTTTCCCGACCTTCATTTTTACAGTAAAAGTTCTTATGAAGCCTTGATTATGCTTCAGAAGGATATAAGAAAGGGGCAAGAGGGTTATCTTAAGAATAAGGCTGTGGTGGACAGGATATTTTCGGATGCGGTCAAGTATTTGCAGATGTTCGACAGACTATCGCAGATAATGGGAGCCTCTGCGCTGGCTCAATTCGCGGATGAGGTTGTGAACAGTCCCGATCATGCTGCGCTTCAGAAAGAGATAGAGCATGAAACGAATAAGCTTCTTGCCAGGTCACTGACTATTTCAAACAGGATAGAAGCGCTTCACGGATGTATCCGTTATCTCACGAGAAATGAAGAGGTAGACGGCATATCCATGCAGCTTCTTGCCGAGTATACGAAAGACGCGGCATTTGAAGAACAAAAGAAGCAGAACATAGAGGATGCCAGAGCTTTTCTGGATATTACAAAAGCAGAAGAAGAAAGGAAGGAGACTAAGGAAGAAAAGGACAAGAGGCTTGCTGCTGTCTGCAAGGAACTGATGACAGTTGACGAACAGGCGTTGAGTGTATATGCGCGCAACCCCGAAAAGCAGGTAGGCATGGTTAATTTTGCCATAGCGGCGGATGAGCTGCTTAGATTGTCTTCGGAGGAAAAAAAGAAGCTTTTTGTTAAACCCGAAGGAAGTGACTTAAGCGATGAAGCTTTTATCGCAATCATGGAATCAAAGCTTGAAGTCATGAGGTCCTATGGTAAGATTGCGCGAGCCCGCCTGATACTAAGGGCGGTTATGTCCTCTGACAGTATACCACCTCAGGAATTAATGACGGATGAGGAGCTTGACAATTATTTAACAGGCTATGAAGCCGGCTCCGTAGCGGATATTCTGTGCGCATTTGCAAGGGATATGATAGCTGAGGCTTACGCCGAATTGGAAACCCCTGACAGAAAGCTGCTAACCTCAATGGATGTGCTTAAGTATCTCACAGAAGTCGGTCCGGAAAGCAAGCTTAAGGATGAATGCTTCAGTCTAAACAAAGACAACCTTCAACAATACTATGATCTTATTGATGAAAAAGGAGCGGTTTTGAAGGCGCAGCACGATGAGGAAGTAAAGGCGCGGCAAGCTGAGGGTAAAGAAGAAAAGAAGAAAGAACCGCCCTTTGATGCGAGAAACGAGGGCGCTAAGGCAATCTACCGTGAGGCCTGTGAAAAGCTTGCCGACAAAAAGTGGGTCGAGGAAAACCCGGATGAGGCAAAGCGACAGGAAGAGATAAGAAGAAACGTAGAAATTGTGGTCGGCGTCAGCATGAGAAATCTGACGATACCCGGGGAAAAAGCTGCTTTTCTTCCGGAGCCGTTCGCTCGCTCATTTATAGCCTCACAGCAGTATGATTCCTTCCGCAGCATGAAGGATGAAGAATATGTGGATATGATGAGCAAGGTTGCCGCAGGCGCATTTCTGGATGAAAAATCATCGGAAGAAGAAATAGCGAAGGCGAAAGCGTTACAGAAGGAAGGAATAGAAAAGTATTACGAGAAGACACTTGAACACTATGATATGCTTGAGCAAAGATTCGGTTACGAAATCCCGAGTCTTGGCTATATTGTGGAGCACTTAGGTGAGATTCAGACTTTTTCGGCAAATACGCAGGTCGATCTCAATATGATCACAGCAGATAAAACGGTGTTGACTTTAAGAAATGCAGATCATGAGAAGCTGATTCATCTGGTTAACTTTTACTCCGCTTATTTCCAGTGGATACTGGGAATGTGGATGGATGTCAGAGGTGATATGGGCACTTACAATGCAATTACCGATGAGAGCGAAAGGAAGTCAATACTTGAGAATATGTATGAGAAAATGAAAAACAACCTTGAGCAGAACAAAAAAACCTTCCTGAAAGATTTCAAAGTCGAAAAAGATTTGGATTGGCTGCGCAACATAGGCACAAGGCGAAGGAGAGATAAAGAAAAGGCTAGAAAACAAATGAACTAGAAGTATGTAAGAGAAGAGCAAGTCGGGAATAAGCCGGTGTATCCGGATAATGCCAAGGCGGTAGAAAAAATTTTTTTGAGTTTAAGCTTCGATTAAGGTTGACAGGTTATATTATGCCCATACAAACGAAAAACACAAAAAATGAGGTGAACGGTATGGGTGAATATCAGGACAACTTTAAAAGATATGAAGTGAAGTATTTATTGAGCGCGGAGCAGTATGCAAAGCTTAAAAAGAGGCTTGAGAAAATAGCTGCAGTCGATGCTTACGGCGAGACCAAGATACTTAATATATATTACGACACTCCGAGCTTTTCCCTTATAAGAACTTCGCTTGAGAAGCCTGTATATAAGGAAAAGCTCAGGCTTAGGAGCTACGGGACGGCGAGCGATACCACGAACTCCTTTGTGGAGATCAAGAAGAAGTACGATGGCATAGTCTATAAGAGAAGAATCAATCTTCCTTACAAAAAGGCGGAGGCCTACCTGAACAAAGGGTTGAGGGTTTCGGGAGATGAAGCCGGCAACGAGCAGATAGTCGGCGAGATAGATGCCTTTAAGGACTACTACGAGGGCCTCGCGCCGAAGATGATGATAAGTTATGACAGGATAGCCATGGCGGGGATACATGATCCGGAATTGAGGATAACCTTTGACAGGAATATCTGCTGGAGGACCGAGGACTTAGACCTTCGCCACGGCGGCTACGGAAGAACTCTCTTGGAAGAAGGACAGGTGTTAATGGAGGTTAAAATCCTGGGCGCCATGTCTATGGAGCTTTCAAGGATATTAAGTGAACTTGAAATCTTCCCGGCGAGCTTTTCAAAGTACGGACGGGGTTATGTGGATATGATTAGCATGCGCAGGGTCGGACATATGGTTGCCGGGGCTTACGCAATACACACAGGGAAGGGGGCTTACGCTTATGCTGGATAATTTATTCGCTTCTATAATTACAGACGGTACATTTACCGGAGTTGAATTCTTAATTACAACGGGAGTCTCGCTTATATGTGGTTTTGCGATAGCGGCGCTCTATATGGTAAGGAACAAGACCTCGAAGAGCTACGCAATCACGCTTACGCTTCTTCCGGTGATAGTTGAGTTGGTAATCATGCTTGTAAACGGCAATATCGGAGCCGGCGTTGCTGTAGCCGGTGCCTTCAGCTTAGTAAGGTTCAGGTCGGCGCCCGGAACGGGACAGGAGATAACCTCAATCTTTCTTGCTATGGCAGTCGGACTTGCGACAGGAATGGGATACATAGGGATTGCATTGTTCTTCACGGTGCTCGTATCGGTTATAAATCTTGTGCTTAATATGTCCACCTTCGGAGGTAAGGAGCATGAGGTTCGTGTCTTGAAGATAACGGTTCCGGAGAATTTGGACTTCGAAGGAAAGTTTGACGACATACTCGACAAGTATCTTGTGCAGCACGAGATAACCGAGGTAAAGACCGCCAATATGGGCAGCCTGTATAAGATATCCATGGATGTGACCGTAAGGGAGAACGCTTCCGTTAAAGAGATGATGGACGAGCTCAGAAAGCGCAACGGCAACTTAGAGATAAGTCTTGCAAGGCCTGTTACGGTGGTAAATGAGCTGTAAAATAAAGAGGGGTTGTCTTATGGCAACCCCTCTTTACAATGTACATGGTTTTGTTGTATTATATACCGCATGAAAAAATTTAGAGCATTACTTATTTTAATAGTGATAGCCGCATTCCTTTGCGCCTGCGGGAAGAAGAAACCGAAGCTTGTTGAATCGGGCAGGTTCATAAAGCTCTCCACCACTGAGCTTGGCTCGGTTGAAACCTACAAGATGTACACTGTAAATGTGGAGATAACCAAGGCCGGGAACGTGCGCATCTATGCAAGCGACTTTAACAAGTGGATTCCGACGAGCGCCATACCCGAGGAGGTGTTCAATATAGATCCGGAGGCGGCAGCAGAGCTTTACGAGCTTGTAGAGAAGAGCGGAATCGCAACCTTGAGAGACAATGTGGGCAACCGCGATCAGACGGAGGGAACGAAGAAGCTTATTACGGTATATACCACCGATGGCGAGCACACCACGGGAGGCATGAATCCTTCCAACCGTACATTTACAAAGGTTTACGACAAAGCCTACGAGCTTGTGAGGGAAAGGCTGTTTAACTATATCAGCACCATAGACAAGCAGCAGCTTGACGGCATGAAGCTGAGGGCTTCGGAGAAGCTTTCGGTAGTGAGCAAGGATAAGTCGGTTGTTTTGGACAACCAGAGGATAAATGATGTCTACATTCTCACGCCTGATGATGAGTACTTAGATGTCGATTCTTCGGGCATGATGCCTGTAAGAGGCGATACGGCGTGGACCGGAAGTGAGAAGGAGAGTTATTATGTAGCTCTTTTGATAGATGATGATACGAAATTCTCGCTTATGATGAAGACGGAGCTTTGCTCGGAGGAATTCCCTGACAGCTACGACCTCTACATGGGCGACAGGATACTTTTCACATTTCTTGTGGATAAGCAGATTGCGACAAATGCGATATATGTTGCCAGGACAAACAACCTTGAGGAAGCGCAGCGCATAGTGGATGAGCTTTCGCAGGGCTTGATGCATTAAGAGCGTCGAAGAAGATTTTGGTGTTAAGGAGATAGTGATGAATAATTTTAAAGCAGTTATTCTTGCAGCAGGTAAGGGAACAAGGATGGACTCGGAATTGCCTAAGTGTATAAATAAGGTATGTGATCAGCCAATGGTTCACTATGTGATAAAGGCGTGTAACGATGCGGGTGCAAGAGAGGTCTGTGTGGTTGTCGGTTACAGGGCTTTTGAGGTAAAGAGTGCGGTTTATGATGTGGTAACCTTCGCTGAGCAACGTGAGCAGCTCGGCACGGGTCATGCTGTAAAATGCGCCGCTGACTTTATAGGTACTGAGGGCGACACCTTGGTGCTTTGTGGGGATGCCCCGCTGATCACGGCGGAGACAATAAAGAGCCTGGTTGAGCTTCACAAGAAGCAGGCAAACGGTGTGACCGTCCTCTCGGCGAAGCTTGAGGACCCTACCGGCTACGGACGTATAATCAGGGACAGTGACGGAAGCTTTGTCAAGATAGTTGAGCAAAAGGACGGAACCCCCGAGGAGCTTATGTGCAACGAGATCAACTCAGGCATGTATATCTTTAATTCGGAGGCGCTTTCACAGTCTTTGGAGAGACTTACCAACGACAATGCGGCAGGCGAGTATTACTTAACCGATACCATAGCCATGATCAAGAAGATAGGCTTAAAGGTTGAGGCTATGCCCTTAGAAGGTGCGGCGGTAGACGAGATACGCGGCGTCAACACGGTGGAGCAGCTTAAGGCGGCTGAAGAGATAATGAAGGCAAGGCAGTAGAATGTCGGGTCATTCTGAGCGAGAGGTGTCATTCTGAGCGAGAGGTGTCATTCTGAGCGAGAGGTGCCATTCTGAGCGAAGCGAAGAATCTTAAATACAAAGAATCTTAATACGGAAGGTTTTAATTGTGGTAATAATTGCAGGATTGGGAAACCCGGGGGACAAGTATGCGGGCACAAAGCATAATACGGGCTTCTCGGTAATATATAATATAAGCGACCGTTACAATATACCCCTTAACAAGGCGGAGCATAAAAGCCTTACGGGGCGTGGGGTTCTCGAGGGTGAGAAGGTAATACTTGCCATGCCTCAGACCTATATGAACCTAAGCGGAGACGCTTTAAGGCTCCTTACGGATTACTATGATGTGGATCCCGAGACGGAGCTGATAGTAATATATGATGATGTGTCGCTTCCGGTCGGAAAACTCAGGATCAGAAAGAAGGGCAGCGCCGGAGGACATAACGGTATAAAGGACATCATAGCGAAGCTTGGAACCGATACATTTGCCAGAGTGAAGGTGGGTGTCGGGGAAAAGCCCGAGTACATGGACTTGGCGGATCATGTGTTGAGCAGGTTTGCCAAGGACGAGCTGCCTTTGGTCAGGGAGACGGTAGAGCGCGCGGCGGACGCCGTATGCGCCATTATAAGAGACGGCGCGGACAGCGCCATGAATAATTATAATTAAGATATGCAGACATTATGCGATGCATTTGCAAAGTCGGATGAGGCGAAAAGACTTAGCGGCAGCAGATACCTGAGCGGTGTTAACGAGAGGGTGTTGCCGCTTCTTGTGTCGGCGCTTAACGGCCGGGACAACATGAAGCTTGTGATAACCTATGATGAGAAGCGCGGCAGGGAGATAGCGGCGGATCTAAAGTTCTATGACAGAAGGACTTGCTTTTTCCCGGCAAGGGACGCGCTTTTTTACTCTGCGGATATCCATAGCAACACGGCGGCCCGTGAGAGGTTTGATGCCATAAAGCGGATATCCGAGCATGAGGCCGCTGCGGTGGTGGTAACCGTGGACGGACTTATGGAGAAGCTTCCGAAACTGTCTAACATAATAGACAGTTTGATGAGCTTTAAGACGGGCGACGAGCTCGACAGTGACGGCTTTGCAAAGCGAATGACGGAAATAGGATACGAGAGGACCACCATGGTTGAGATGCCCGGGCAGTTTTCGGTGAGGGGAAGTATAATTGACATATACCCGCTCACGGAGGAGTGCCCTGTTCGTCTTGAGCTTTTCGGAGATGAGATAGAAAGTATAAGAAGCTTTGATTTGGAGAGCCAGCGCTCCATAGAGAAGCTTGAAAGCTGCGAGATATACCCTGCGAGCGAGATGGTTCTTTCCGCAGCAAGGATAGATAAGGGAATAGCGGCGATAGAGAAGGAATTCAAGGAGCGCGAGGCATACTTTAAAAAGGATTTCAGGACCGAGCAGAGAGCAAGACTCCGCCATAGCGTGGAGGACTTAAAGGAGCGCGTGCTTGAGTTCGACTCTACCATGGGTCTTGACTCTTATGTGGAATTCTTCTATGACGACTGCGGCACCCTGCTTGATTACTTCCCCGAGGGGACGGACATATATGTAGATGAACCTGAGAAGGTAGCCTTGAGGGCGCGGGACTATGACGCGGAGTTTAAGTCCTCCATGGAGGGAAGGCTTGCGGGCGGATATGTGCTGCCAACCCAGACGAAGGCGCTGCTCGATGCCGATGAGGCACTTTTGCGAATCATGAAGAGGAAGCCGGTGCTGCTTTCGGAGTTTTCATCCAAGCTTGCCGACTGGGATGCGAAGGAATGCGCTACTGTAAATGCGAGAAGGCAGGAGAGCTACCGCAATTCATTTGAGGCTCTTATGGCCGATATACTTCGCTGGAAGCAGAAGGGAATGAAGACGCTTATTCTGTCTCCTTCGGCGACCAGAGGCAAGAGAATAGCCAAGAACTTAAGGGATAACGATATAGAGGCGCACTACACCGAGGACAGGTTCCACATCATAAAGCCCGGGGAGGTCATGGTCTCCTTAGGCAGGCTTTCGGGCGGCTTTTTCATGGAGGCAGCCGGCATAAGCGTGGTGTGCGAAGGCGATATATTTACCACAAGGGAGATAAAGAATAAAAAGAAATACGGCGGCGGAGAGAAGATAGAGAGCTTCGCCGATATCTCCGAGGGCGACTACGTGGTTCATGAGAGACACGGCGTGGGCATATACCGCGGCCTGGACAAGGTCGAGACCGACGGAAGAAAGAGAGATTACATCACTATTGAGTACGCCGGCGGAAGCAAGCTTTTTGTGCCGGTTGAGAGGCTTGAGGTAATAGGCAAGCTCTCGGGCAAGGACGGCGCGAAGCGCAAGCTGAACAAGCTCGGCGGAACCGAGTGGCAGAAGACAAGGAATACCGTAAAATCAAAGATAGACAACATAGCCAAGGAGTTGGTGGAGCTCTACGCTCTAAGGCAGATAAAGCAGGGCTTTGCCTACTCTCCGGACACCCCGTGGCAGAGAGAGTTCGAGGAGCTCTTCCCCTACGAAGAGACCGCGGACCAGGAGCGCGCCATAGAGGATACAAAGCGGGACATGGAGTCCGGCAAGATTATGGACAGACTTATCTGCGGGGATGTGGGCTTCGGCAAGACCGAGGTTTCGATACGCGCCGCATTTAAGGCGGTTCAGGACAACAAGCAGGTGGCGTACTTAGTTCCGACCACCATACTGTGCGAGCAGCATTACAATACCTTTAGGGAGAGGATGAAGGACTTTCCGGTAAACATCAGCATGCTGTCGCGCTTTGCAACCGCGAAGGATATAAAGCAGACCATAAGCGACTTAAAGAGTGGCAAATGCGATATAGTGATAGGCACTCACAGGCTGCTTTCCAAGGACGTGGAGTTCAAGAACCTGGGACTTCTCATAATAGATGAGGAGCAGCGCTTCGGCGTAAAGCACAAGGAGCAGATTAAGCAGCTGAGGAAAAATGTGGATGTGCTGACCCTGACCGCAACGCCAATCCCGAGAACCCTGCACATGAGTCTGGTGGGTTTAAGAGACATAAGTCTGTTGGACGAGCCGCCGGTGGACAGGCTTCCGATTCAGACCTATGTCATGGAGTATGACGAGGAGTTCGTCAAAGAGGCGATAAACAGGGAGCTGAAACGCAACGGGCAGGTTTACTACGTCTATAACAGGGTTGATAACATAGAGGACGTAACCATTAATCTGCGGACTATCGTTCCGCATGCGACCATAGAGTTCGCGCACGGTCAGATGCACGAAAGGGAGCTTGAGGATGTGATGCGGCGGTTCATCTCCGGTGAGATAGATGTGCTCGTCTCGACGACCATAATAGAGACCGGGCTTGACATACCGAATGTAAATACCATGATAATCCATGACTCCGACCGTTACGGACTGGCGCAGCTTTACCAGCTCAGGGGCCGCGTGGGAAGGTCGTCGCGGAGCGCCTATGCATTTCTTATGTACAGAAAGGACAAGCTCTTAAAGGAGGTTGCGGAGAAGAGGCTCAAGGCCATAAGGGAGTTTACGGACTTAGGCTCAGGGTATAAGATATCCATGAAGGACTTAGAGATAAGAGGCGCCGGCAACCTGCTGGGAAAGGAGCAGTCCGGAAATGTGGAGGCCGTGGGCTATGATATGTATGTGCGTCTTCTCTCGGATGCGATAAAGAGGCTTTCGGGTGAGAAAACGGAGGAAAGGGATTTCCTCACCACGGTGGATCTTCCGGTGGACGCTTACATACCCGAAACCTATGTCAAAAATGAGTTCGTGAAGCTTGATTTGTACAAGAGGATTTCAAGGCTTAACAACCGTGAGGAGAGTGACGACATCCTCGAAGAGGTGAGAGACCGCTTCGGTGAGCCTCCGAGGGAATTTATGCGGCTTATCGAAGTGGCCTGCGTCAAGGCGAAGGCCCACAGGGCTTATATCACGGACATAAAATACTTAAACGGCGAGCTTAAAGTATTCATAGCCGACGGCGCGCCGGTTAACATGGAGAAGCTCGGCAAGCTCTTAAAGAGGAGCAAGGGCACCTTGAAGATATTTACGGAGAAGCAGAGCGGAGTGAAAATGGCCGCGTCGAAGACGGTTCAGGAGGAGCTTATCAAAACGGCTGACGTGTTGGTAGACAAATTGTCTAATGTGTTGGACATTGAGGTGGAAAAGGATGATTAAGAATACATTATTAAAGAAGAAGATAATCTCTGCGGTAATGCTCGGAATACTTGCCGTGTCTGTTCCTGCCTGCGGCGCGAAGCAGCCTGAGGCTTCGACCACGGTGGAGGAGGGCGTGGAGAAAACCGTTGTTTTCACCTACGGCAACAATGTTGTCACAAAGGGCGAGGTCTACATCTACATCAATACTGTGAAGGAACGCTATGAGCTTCAGTACGGCAAGGATGTGTGGAATGTGACCATCGAGGAGGGACTCGACCAGAATGTTACCATGGCGGGCCTTACCAAGCAGGAGGTCGTGGAGGAGATAGTCCGTGTAAAGACCTTGGCCGCGCACGCGGAGGAGATGGGAGTATCCTTAAGCGTGAACGATACCGATGAGATAGACAAGAAGGTTACGGAATTCTACGAAGGACTTACCGATGACGACAAGAAGCGCATGGAGCTCGACGAGGAGAAAATAAGGCGCGTGTATGAGGAAACTGCCATCGCCAAGGAGGTTGAGGACAAGATTCTCGAGAAGAACCCGGTGGAGGTTTCAAGCGAGGAAGCGCGAATGACCAGGTTTTATGATATGTATTTCCCGTGCTACTCCATAGACGAGAAGGGCAATGTGACCTCATACTCGGACACTCAGCGCGAAAAGCAGTACAAGAACGCACTTCAGGCGGCGAGTACGCTGGCTACGGCATCGCTTAACGACGATGACGATGCCAAGGATGTGGAGAAGCTGGCTGAATACTATAAGCTCGACCAGGCAAAGGAGCAGGTTCTTTCGCCGAACGAGATATTGGAAACCTACGGAGAAGATATATATAATCTGCTATATTCCATGGAAAACGGGGCCTACAGCGAGGTCGTGGAGAGCGAATACGGATATCATGTGTTCGTGATGTACGAACTTACCGACCGGGAGAAGACCGAGGAGAAGAAGCAGCGCCTAAAGGACGAGCGCGTCAATGAGGAGCTCGCGGAGACGCTCGAAAAATGGCGCACCGAGATCGACCCCGAGTTCAAGTATCCCGACTCCGTCGACATGGAGGTGTACGATTCGATATTTAATGGCTGATGTGACGCGGCATAACGCCGGTCATATTGGGTACGCAGGACGCTCGCGCTCTGGTTCACGACGTAGCGGTTCTAAGCGGTCAAAAAACGCCCGCTAAGAACCGACGTCGCTCAACAGCCTGCTTAACCCAATACGAACCGGCGACACCGCGTTCTTTACTTCGGTTATTCAGGCTCGGCGACACCGCGTCACTAAATACTGTAATTTCGGCATTCCCGTCCTGCACGTCCCCCGCAATGCCCGATTTTTCGGGAATGTGAACATTCTGTGTTCAAACTTTCCATATTTCATAAGGCTTTACAAGCTGTCGTCTATCACATTAGACACAATATATAGTAAAAAAGTGAAAAAAGCCACTATATTTAGTGGACAAAACGGGATAAGGGTGCTATAATACATTCTCACGGGAGAAAGTGCCCCGTTTTTGTGCACCTTAAAATGCAGGTGCAGGATATGGATACAGGTATGTATTCATTCATAAGATAACTTCTGTCAATAACAAAATATACACACATAAGGAGAGGGGAAAATGAAGGTTATCAAAAGAGACGGTCAGACAGTGAACTTCGACCGTTCGAAGATCGTATCGGCCATCAGGAAGGCCAATGCTGAGGTTGACGAGGAGGAAAAGGTATCCGACGAACGGATCGAGGCCATAGTTCAGGGCATCGAGGATAAGAAGAAAAAGAGGATCCTTGTTGAGGATATCCAGGATATCATAGAGCACGATCTGATGGAGGACGGCAAATATGTTCTTGCGAAGACCTATATCATCTATCGTTATACCAGGGAGCTTGTCAGAAAGGCAAATACCACCGATAATTCTATTTTGAGCCTTATCAAGAACAGTAATAAGGATGTCATGGAGGAGAATTCGAATAAGAATGCTACCGTAGCATCCACACAGAGGGATCTTATCGCGGGTGAGGTATCCAAGGATCTTACCAGAAGAGTTCTTCTTCCGGAGAAGATCTCAAAGGCTCATGATGAGGGTGCGATACATTTCCATGATGCGGATTACTTCCTGCAGCCGATATTCAACTGCTGCCTTATCAATATAGGTGATATGCTCGACAACGGCACCGTGATGAACGGCAAGCTCATAGAGAGCCCGAAGAGCTTCCAGGTCGCATGTACGGTGACCACGCAGATCATCGCAAGTGTCGCATCGTCGCAGTACGGCGGTCAGTCGGTCGATATGATCCATTTGGGCAAGTATTTAAGAAAGAGCCATGATAAGTACAAGCAGCGCTTTATGGAGGATTTCGGCGATAAGCTTGATGAGGAGACTATAGACAGGATGGTTGAGGAGCGCCTCTATGATGAGCTTAAGAGCGGCGTTCAGACCATGCAGTATCAGATAAATACTTTGATGACGACCAACGGCCAGTCACCCTTTGTGACACTCTTCCTTCACCTTGATAAGGATGATGAGTACATAGAGGAGAATGCAAGGATTATAATGGAGATCCTGCGCCAGAGACTTGAAGGTATCAAGAATGAGGCGGGTGTTTATGTGACACCGGCGTTCCCGAAGCTTGTTTATGTGCTTGATGAGTGCAACTGCTTAAAGGGCGGCAAGTATGATTATATTACGGAGCTTGCCGTGCAGTGCTCCGCAAAGAGAATGTATCCGGATTACATTTCCGCGAAGAAGATGCGTGAGAATTACGAAGGAAATGTATTCTCGCCCATGGGCTGCCGGTCATTCCTTTCCCCGTGGAAGGATGCGGACGGCAATTACAAGTGGGAGGGACGCTTCAACCAGGGCGTTGTATCGCTCAACCTTCCGCAGATAGGAATTCTGTCAAAGGGTGATGAGGACAAGTTCTGGGCACTGCTTGACGACAGGCTTGAGCTTTGCTACGAGGCGCTGATGTGCCGCCACAACGCTCTTATGGGCGTGACCTCGGATGTGAGTCCGATCCACTGGCAGTACGGAGCTATCGCAAGGTTAAAAAAAGGTGAAAAGATTGACCGTTACCTGATGAACGGCTACTCCACCATCTCACTCGGATATATAGGCTTATATGAGCTCACAAAGCTTGTCAAGGGTGTGAGCCATACTACTCCCGAGGGCGAGGAGTTCGCCATGAGGGTTATGAAGAAGTTAAGAGCTTCATGCGACAAGTGGAAGGCTGAGACAGGTATCGCCTTCGGCCTCTACGGCACACCGGCAGAGTCACTCTGCTACAGATTCGCGCGTATCGATAAGGAGCGCTTCGGAACTATCGAGGATGTAACCGATAAGGGTTATTACACCAACTCCTACCATGTGGATGTAAGGGAGAGGATAGATGCCTTTAGCAAGTTCAGGTTCGAGGCTAAGTTCCAACCCATTTCATCCGGCGGATGCATATCTTATGTGGAGATACCGAACATGCGCCACAACATAGATGCCATGCAGGAGGTTGTACGCTTCATCTATGACAACATCCAGTATGCGGAGTTTAACACCAAGTCGGATTACTGCCATGTATGCGGCTTCGATGGTGAGATAATAGTAAATGACGACAACGAGTGGGAGTGCCCTCAGTGCGGCAATAAGGACCACAGCAAGATGAATGTTACCCGTCGTACCTGCGGTTACCTTGGTGAGAACTTCTGGAACGTAGGCAAGACCAAGGAGATCAAGTCGAGAGTGCTTCACCTGTAGAGTTTAAGAAAATTCCATAATTGCATAATTACATTTTGTCTCATAATTCAAAAGCCTTATGTAGTAAGGGTTTAGGGCGTGAGATATAAAAAAGTTTAAGAAAAACTGTCCCATAATTATTTGATGAATTATGGGACAGTTTTTTTGATAAGACTCAATCCCACAGATTCCAAAACCACTTTTTGAACAGATCAAGAGCTTTATTCTTGCACTCATCCCTATAAGCTCTAATTTCTTTCGCCTCTTTTGTATCCCGCTTAATCCATAGGATGCTTCCATATATATTGACACAATAAACCATTTGGTTTATACTTCGTTGCGAGGCATAGGTTTTACATATAATACTTGTTGGATACAGAGGTTTATTTATGAAGTCATCAGATATGATCAGGCAGCTTTGCAGGAAAAAGCAAATAACCGTTGCAGAATTGGCGAGAAGATTGAATCAGACGCCGCAGAATCTGGGGAAAAAGCTGAACAGAGATACCGTCACCTTAGATGAGATGATGAAAATAGCGATGGTGCTTGGTGTAAATTACGAGCAGGCTTTTGTGCTCGAGGACGGAGAAAAGATTGAGATTACCGGCCCCGCTCCCATATACTTTACAAAAGTTGAGTTTCGTGAAGTGCTTGGGCATGGGATTACAACCGGTATTCTCTTGCTTAACATTCCCGAGAAAGAGCTGTCATATCAGGAGCTTGACCGGAAGCGACGAATGCCGGCTATGCAGGGTATATGTACAGAGAGAGTCGGCGATTATGAGTGGACTATGGATTTCGCTGTGCCTGCGGTGAAAATGAGGAACGGAAAAACAGGTTTTAAGGCAGTGACTCTGGCTAGTGATGTGTATGAACAGGAAGAGACTTTTTCTTATGCCATAAAAATTACAGACGAGCAGATGGAGGAGCTTCTTCCCTACTGTGATGCGTGCAAATTCGAACCGTATCGTGGCAGAAAGATGTCTATGAAGGACGAGGGATACATAGGCTATAGGGACGAGGTTCAGCTTTATTTCAGCGCGATAACCAATTCATATATTCCGTTACTGGAATTACCTATGGATTATTATTATGACGAAGAGCATATATGGCCGAGTGAGAAACTGTATCGATATCTGGTAAAGAAATATTTTGAAGGGAATAAGAATATCAAAGGAAGGGGGCCGGTATACGGAGGAAGTTCCCTCTTCTGTTGAGAAAAAGGTGGTAGAAGATGGGACGAGTATGGCTAAAAACGAGATATGATTCCGAGATGAATATGGAGATTCCGCACAACCATAATTTTGCGGTTGCAATGTATGGATTCCGGGAATTGGGAGCGGAAATAATACCTTATCACACTATAGATGAGATCTATGACGATGTAGACAGAGAAGATATCGTGCTGGACTATATAGAACAGTGCAAAACGATATTCGGGAAATTCGGAGCAAAATCGCAGATTCCGGATTATCCCGACAGTATGAAAGCGTTTCTGGGAAGAAGGATATGGAAGGATACGATTGACAGTATTGCGTCAGATGAGGAGAAATGGTCGGCCGGATACTTCGTTAAACCTATACATGATAAGGCCTTTACCGGGAAGATTATCTCGAGAATCGCAGATTTGATTGGCTGTGGCAATTCCACTGAAAACTATGAGGTTTTAGTTTCGGAACCCTTGGATATTCTGGCGGAATGGAGAGGCTTTATCATATATGATAAGCTTGTGGATCTCAGACCGTACGGAATCCTGCTCAACAGAACAAGGCAGAGTTATCTGTATCATTACGACGGAAGCACAGTCCGCGAGATGATGAAGGCCTTTTGTGAGTGGGAGGACAGACCGGCGGCCTGCAGCATGGATATATGCTATACAAAAGACGGGAGAACGCTGCTGGTTGAGTTTAATGATGCATATTCATTGGGAGCATACGGGCTTCCGGATATAGTGTATGCGAAATTGATTTCGGCAAGATGGGCGCAGCTTATGCGCAGGGAAGATGAATATAATTTTTAACTTGATGAGCGGCTGTGGATAGCAACATTAAACTGCTGCACTCTCGGAATAATGCTTGCAAGCTATCTTGTATATGATATAATGTTGTTTATATGAGGAAAATGGAAATTAAAGGACTTGATGATTGTTTGTGGAGTTCGGGTTTTTCAAAGATAAGCCCCGTAATTCTTAAAACGGATTACGGGACTTAAACATATCCCTAAAACAGAGGTAATTATCTGATGAATTATGGCGATTTGAAAAAGGTGGATGTGGCGAACGGACCGGGAGTGAGAGTGTCCCTCTTTGTGTCCGGGTGCACGCATCATTGCAAGGGGTGCTTCAACCCCGAGACGTGGGACTTCTCGTTCGGGAAGCCATTTACCGATGAAACAATAGAAGAGGTGATTGAGGCGCTTCGCCCCGACTATATAACCGGTTTTTCGCTGCTTGGCGGAGAGCCCTTTGAGCGCGCCAACCAGAAGGCGCTTCTTCCTTTGCTCAGGAGGATAAAAAAGGAATATCCGCAGAAGAGCATATGGTGCTATTCAGGTTATACTCTCGACAAGGATGTCTTCGGTTTTATGTACGACAACTGGGAGGAAACGCCGGAGTTTATAAGCTATATAGATGTGCTCGTGGACGGCGAGTTCGTGGAGGAGCTTAAGAACCTTTCGCTTCGTTTCAGAGGCTCGTCCAACCAGAGGATACTTGACGTGCAGCAGTCGCTAGAGGCGGATGAGGTGGTGCTTTATCTTCCGGGCTATGAGGAAAGCTTCTGCCCGTGATAATAAGGAGAACAAAATGGTTACACATATACCTGTAAATGTAAAGAAATTGAATGACAATGCAATCCTGCCGACCTACGGCTCGGCAAATGCGGCAGGGGCCGACCTTTACGCCTGCTTGGACGGTGATGTTACCATCGAGCCGGGCGATACATTTCTTGTGAAGACGGGCCTTGCGATGGAGCTTCCCGAAGGCTATGCGGGACTTATCTACGCTCGCTCGGGACTGGCGACTAAGCGCGGTCTTGCACCGGCAAACAAGGTGGGAGTCGTTGACTCCGATTACCGCGGAGAGATTATGGTTTCGCTGCATAATCACGGCAAGGAGCCGCAGACCATAGCCCATGGCGAGCGTATAGCCCAGCTTGTGGTAACGCCTTATATAGCGGCTGATTTCGCAATTGTCGATGACCTTAACGAAACCGAAAGAGGAGAGGGCGGCTTCGGTTCGACAGGGAAATAATAGTTGAAAGAATTGCAAAAAAATGATAGAATAAACACGTGCATTTATTTCCACAGAATGCATAGACGATAGCAAAGGGGTGGAGCGTATGAAGTATACCATTAGCGGTAAAAACATTGATGTTACAGAGGGTTTAAGGTCAGCTGTCACGGATAAGCTCGGAAGACTTGAGAAGTTCTTCGCGGCAGATACCGATGTCCAGGTTACATTTTCGGTTGAGAAGGAAAGGCAGAAGATTGAGGTTACTATCCCGATGAAGGGGCATATCATAAGGGCTGAGCAGTCGAGCGATGATATGTATGTATCCATCGATCTGGTTGAAGAGGTTATAGAGCGTCAGGTTACACGCTATAAGAAGAAGATAACCGACAAGGAGCAGAACAAGGCATACATGGCTGAAAGCTTCTTCACTGATGATGTTGAAGATGATGAGGAGGTTAAGATCATCAGAAGCAAGAAATTCGCCGTTAAGCCCATGTATCCTGAGGACGCCTGTGTACAGATGGAGCTCCTCGGCCACAATTTCTATGTATTCAGGAATGCTGAGACAGACGAGGTTAACGTGGTTTACAAGAGAAGAGGTAATACCTACGGACTTATAGAGCCCGAATTCTAATATAGCGAAAAGAGGCTCCGCGCCTTCAAGCGTGGAGTCTCTTTCGTATAATACGGAGTTGTTTGATTTATTATGAGTAAGCTTCTTACGGCGGCTTGGACCTTGGTTGAGAAGCCGGCGATTTGGTTTTACACACTGGTTTTAAAGCTTGCGGGGCGTACCCCCGACGAAGAGGGAAAGAAAAGCTTCCTTCAATTTGTAAAGTTCTGCGTGGTGGGTGTGAGCAATACACTGGTCAATTATTTGCTATACCTGCTGTTTTTGTATATCTTCGCAAAGAGCGGGATGGTTGAGAAAAGGTACATGCCGGCTCAGGTACTGGCTTTTTTTCTCAGTGTTCTGTGGTCATACTATTGGAACAACCGATATGTCTTCGCGGCAGGCGAGGGCGAGAAGCGCGTGTGGTGGAAGACGCTTATCAAGACCTACATCTCCTACGCCTTTACGGGACTGTTCCTGAACATGATACTGCTTTATGTGTGGATAGATGTGCTGCATCTCTCGGAGGTTGTGGCGCCTATAATCAATATAGTGATAAATGTTCCGCTGAACTTTATAATCAACAAGGTCTTTGCCTACGGGCAGGGTAAAAAAAGAAGTACTGACAGAGATGATGACAAGAAGCCTTCGAAGGAGGGTGAGGAGTTAGGATAATGGCCGAGAAAAAGGACGACAAGAACAAGGATAAAAAGGAGAGTAAACTTGCAAAGCCGATAGGTTATCTTTTGGCAATCGGCTTTTTTGTAATGGGATGTGTGACCGTCGGCGTGGCGCTGAATACTGAGCTTGTTCCGACGAAGATGATTGCAATCGTCGGCGTGGCGCTGCTTGCGTTGACGGTGCTTTTTATTGCGCTGCAGAACTGGAAGGTGACCGGGGTTATCGCCAAGGTCCTTTCGGTATTGCTTTCGCTTGTGCTACTTTTAGCCTGCAACTACATGAAGTTCACGGGTGATAAGATAGCCGAGATGAGCGGCGTCAAAACCAAGATAGACAACATACAGGTTTATGTTCTGTACGAGGACAAGGCTCAGAATATAAACGATGCGATAGATTACAAGTTCGGAATTCTTCGCGAGCTCGACAGGGCCAATACGGAGATATTCTTGGAGGATATCAACCTTGAGCTTAAAAAAGAGGTTGAAACCGTGGAGTATGAGAACGCTTACATGCTTATAACCGCTCTCTACAAGGGTGATGTGGGCGCAATCATATTAAACAGCGGTTATGAGAACTTCATAACCGAGGCGAAGGGCTTTGAGGATTTTAAGGATAAGGTTCGTTCCATAGGCTACAAGGAGATTGAGTCTTCCTCAGTGGAGAAGGATGAGGCTGAGGACAAGAAGCGATACATTTACGGAGAAAATGTCCTGACGCTTTATGTGAGTGGCGTGGACACGAGAGGCTCGGCAAATGTCAACAGCAACAGCGATGTGAACATCCTTGTGGTTATCAATTTCAAGACACATCAGGTGCTCCTGATACACACTCCGAGAGATTATTATGTGCCGATTTCCATAGGCGGCGGCGCGAAGGATAAGCTCACACACACCGGAAGCCACGGTGTAAATGTATCGGTGGACACCATGGAGCTTCTTTACGGAGTGAATATAGACGACTATGTAAGGATTAATTTCAAGGGCTTCACGGACATAATAGACGCTCTGGGCGGAATAGAGGTTGATTCGGAATATGCATTTGAGCAGGACGGAAATGTGTACTCGGTCGGCGTGAACCAGCTTGACGGAACAGCGGCGCTTAACTTCGCAAGATCGAGACAGTTCCCGGACGGCGACAGAACCAGGGGCAAGAATCAGATGAAAGTGATAGAGGCCATGATAGGCAAGGCTTCTTCGTCCGATTTCCTGAAGAATTACAAGAAGGTTTTGAACAGCGTATCAGATACTGTGGTCACCAGCATGGATTACAACAGGATTGCCGATATCGTCAAGATGCAGCTTGAGGAATCCATTACCTGGGATGTGCAGAAGTACAGTGTAAACGGCTTTGACTCACAGGGAGTGACCTACTCGGCGGGCGACCAGCTGCTTTATGTAATGGAGCCTGACGGACAGACGGTGTCACAGGCAAAGGAGTATTTGCGACAGATATACAACGACGAGATAGTAACAGTACCGGTAGAGGAAGGAGAGTAGTATGTGCGGAATCATAGGATTTACAGGTAAGAAGCCGGCGATGAATATAATCATTGACGGTCTGAGGCGCTTGGAGTATCGCGGTTATGACAGCGCGGGACTGTGCCTTATGGACGGTTCGGACTTTATCTTAAGAAAGAGGACCGGAAAGGTTGAGGAGCTTGCGAAGCTTATGGCGGGAGACAGCTACGAAGCTACCTGCGGAATCGGACACACAAGGTGGGCTACCCACGGAGGAGTGACTGATGTTAATGCGCATCCTCATAGGGTGGGACAGGTTGCTCTTATCCATAACGGTATCATAGAGAATTACAAGCAGCTTATTACCGAGTACGGTCTGGCCGGAAAGCTTGTATCCGAGACGGACAGCGAGGTTGTCGCCGCTCTTATCGACAAGTTCTATGAGGGCGAGCCGGAGGCTGCGATAAAGAAGGCAGTGAAGGTAATAGCCGGAGCATTTGCCCTGTGCATCATGTTCAAGGACAAGCCGGGAGTGATATATGCCATAAGAAATGTGAGCCCGATGGTTGCAACCTCAACCTCGGAGGGATCGGTAATCGCATCGGATATTACCGCGTTGATCGAGTTCTCAAAGGAATACTTCGTTGTTCCCGAGTACCACATTTTAAAGCTCGAGGAAAGCGGGATAACAGTATTTGACTTAAAGGGAAATGAGGTTAAGCCTCAGATACTGTCCGTAAACTGGGATATCAAGGATGCACAGAAGGGCGGATATCCGTTCTTCATGCTCAAGGAGATCTACGAGCAGCCGGATGCGTTAAGGAATACGATCACACCGAGAGTTGCCGAGGGGCTGCCTGATTTTACCGACGATGGGATAGATGATGCGATATTCGCAAACTGCACAAATGTAACAGTGGTTGCCTGCGGTACCGCAATGCATGCGGGTCTTGTGGGAAAGAGCCTTATAGAGAGGCTTCTTCGAATTCCGGTAACGGTTGAGATAGCGTCGGAGTTCAGATACAAGGATCCGATCATAGACGACAAGACATTGACGATAGTTCTCTCCCAGTCGGGCGAGACCATAGATACGCTTGAGGCTTTAAAGCTTGCGAAAAGCCGCGGCTCTAAAGTGCTCTCGATAGTAAATGTAAAGGGCTCGACCATAGCGAGAGAAAGCGATTATGTGCTTTACACCCACGCAGGTCCTGAGATAGCGGTAGCAAGCACGAAGGCCTACACTGTTCAGATTTCGGCCATGTATCTCATCACATGCCGCATGGGACTTGTGAAGAAGATCATGAGTGAGGACGAGGCAAGAAAGTTCATCTCCAAGCTTATGTCGGCTCCGAACATCATTGAGGATACCTTAAAGATTGCTGACGGCATCAAGAGGGTGGCTAATCATATCAAGATGGCACTCGATACATTCTACATCGGAAGAGGGCTTGATTATACCATGGCTCTCGAGGCTGCCCTGAAGTTAAAGGAGATAAGCTATGTACACGCGGAGGCTTACGCTGCGGGTGAGCTAAAGCACGGAACCATCGCTCTTATCGCCGACAATGTGCCGGTTATAGCGCTTGCGACACAGGAGGATGTGTACGCGAAGGTTATATCCAACATCCGTGAGGTAAAGGCAAGAGGCGCTTATGTTGTGCTTGTCAGCATGGACGAGAAGGTGGATGATCCAAGTATCTGCGACAGACATGTGAGGATACCGAAGGTTGATCCGGAGTTTACCTCATTTGCGACAGCGGTTGTATTGCAGCTTATCGCGTACTATACCTCGGAGGCCAAGGGCCTTGACGTGGACAAGCCGAGGAACTTAGCTAAGTCGGTTACCGTAGAGTAGGGAGACGTGATTGTGAAGAAGTCACAATTATCATCACACCGACCGTTTTACCGCCGAACGAAAGTGAGGAGGCATTTCATTAAGGGGGTTGCTTATGGAGCATTATACATACACGCCCACAGGGGTGTGCTCGATGAAGATAGACTTTGATGTGGACGACGAAAAGAAACTCCACAATCTGCAGTTCCTGGGTGGCTGCAACGGAAACCTGAAGGCTATAGGAAAACTGGTGGAGGGCAAGGATGCAAAGGAGATAGCGGACATCTTAAGGGGAAACGACTGCAAGATGCGCGGAACCTCCTGCGCGGACCAGTTTGCCAAGGCGATAGACCAGTTTGTGCAGTAAATAAAAGATAATCAATATAATTTGGTTTCAAATAGGGATACGAAATGAGTATCCCTATTTTTGAGCGAAGAGTCTTAAGCAAGAGACTAAAATCAGAAGGTTATTGATATATGAATAAAACTAAGGCGAAAAAAACAATAAAGTTTATTCTGATAATAATTGCTTCGATTATTGTGGTATTTTTCGTGTGTGCAATTATTTTTCTGTTAAATTATTATCATGCCGGAGACAGAGCGCTTGAGGCCATGAAGTCAGATGACCTGGTTGTTGTGAAAGAGATAAACTCGGGATATCTGTTTGACGGCCCGGGCACGGAAAAGGCTATCATATTCTATCCCGGAGCAAAGGTTGAGGAAGAGGCTTATGCTCCACTCTTAAGAAAAATCGCCGAAAACGATACGGATGTGTTCCTTGTGTCCATGCCTTTCAGGCTTGCTGTATTAGGTGTAAATAAGGCAGACAGTATTCGCGATGCCTATGATTATAAGGAGTGGTATATGGCCGGACACTCCATGGGAGGCGCAATGGCGGCTGTCTACGAAGCTAAGCACGAAGCTGAATATGACGGAGTGATACTCTTTGCAGCATTTGCTACCAAGAAGATGAGTGACAGTGAAAGACTTCTTTCAATCTACGGCAGCAATGACACTGTATTGGATGATAAAAAATATAGCGAGAACAAAAAGAATTGGCCCAAAGAATCGAGTGAGTATGTGATTCAGGGCGGAAATCACGCGCAGTTCGGCGA
The DNA here is from genome assembly GCA_017525525.1 of Lachnospiraceae bacterium. Lineage (GTDB taxonomy): Bacteria > Bacillota > Clostridia > Lachnospirales > Lachnospiraceae > Coprococcus_C. Next base: position 91,739 of record JAFXSQ010000036.1, read on the forward strand.
TTACGGCATCCAAAAAGGCGACGGAGATGCCGGTATTTCATGGGAGGAACAGCAACGGATCACATTAGAAAATGTGAAAATGTTTTTGGAATAAAGTGCTAGGCAGGGAGCAATAATGATTTCTGAATATGCGGGGGGATACTGCCTCATTATGTCATTCTTTGATGAAGCCTTCACCCGATGCCGCGGCGCTTATGTAATGGCTATCATACTCTGTTTGATCGCTCTGTTCTGTGCAGTCTAACTTGCTCCGAAAGTACCAAACCTGATCCTGTTTTCCGCTCTCCCGGTTAATGCTGCAATTCTCGGCGCCGGTCTTTGGGTCGCAAGGATACAGCTTCAGCACGATTCTCTGACAGTTGTCATGTTTATAGCGGCCGTGCTTGTTTTTTGTTGTATCGTGCACAAATATAGCAAATACGGTTTTTGTGCACGATATACTTGCACAAAAATTGAAAACGAGGTACAATGTGCAATATGGAGGTGCATGAAATGAGGCTAAAGAGAGAGGATTATCTGGCGCAAATACGTCCATATTATGATTCGGATATTATAAAGGTTATTACCGGTGTCAGAAGAGCCGGAAAGTCGATATTGCTGGAGACAATCCGGGACGAACTGATCGAAAGAGGCGTGAGCGGAGATAGGATTATATTTCTTAATCTCGAAGACATGGATTATGACTATATAGTAGATGCTTCCGATCTCAATAAGGAGATTAAAGCAAGAGTCAGCGAAAATGACAGATATTACATATTTCTGGACGAAGTGCAGCATGTAAAAAGCTTTGAAAAGGCCCTGGCATCCTTTAGGGCAACGCTTGATGTTTCACTGTTTGTAACCGGGAGTAATTCCACTCTCCTTTCCGGAGAGCTTGCAACACTCCTTACCGGAAGGACAGTGGAGTTTGAGATACTGCCGTTTTCTTTTTATGAAATGATGCGGTATTATGAACTGAACCGAATGGATTGGAATGATGATTTATTTTTTAACTACCTTAAATGGGGTGGTTTTCCTCTTAGATTTGATTATAAGGATGATGAATCAATCCATAGGTATCTTTCAAACTTGTATGAGAGTATCATAAACAGGGATATCATCGGCAAAAGCAAAAGCGCCGATAAGAAGAGTTTTATGGATATATCCCTTTATATCCTGGCGAATGCCGGAAAAGAGTTTTCGATAGATAACATTATTGCTTCGTACAAGAAGAGCGGCAAAGAGATATCCAGACGTACGATCTATAATTATCTGGAACGGATGAAGAAAGCGTATCTGATACATGGAGTCGGAAGATATAATATAGTCGGTAAATCCGCGCTTTCAAACAGGGAGAAGCAGTATGCAGTAGATACGGGCTTCAGAACGATAAACACGAATACAATCAATTATGAAGACACATTTTTCCTTGAAAACATAGTCTATAACGAACTTCTGACAAGAGGGTATACGGTCTTTGCCGGCAAGACATATAAAGGAGAGATTGACTTTGTTGCTATAAAAGGTGGAAAGAAATGCTTTATACAAGTAGCATATCTTCTTCCTAATGAGGAGACGATTCAAAGGGAGTTTGGGGCTTACAGCAAGATAACTGACGCATCACCCAAGTATGTCATGTCGCTTGATAAGCTTGATATGAGTCATGACGGTATTGTTCATTTGAATATCATTGATTTTCTTCTTAGAAAAACAGACCTTATGCTGACGTGAAGAATTGCTTTATATGAGAGCAGTCGGTTTGATTGCTTTTTGAAGCGTTTTCCGCATATAAAATGTGACAATTACCTTTTACTGAGAGCATTACGCCGGAAGCTTCTTTCCTCCTTTCGGGTTCCGGCTTAATGCAAATAAGATATGTAATAGTTGTTCAAGCCTTGGATAAAGTTTATAGTGGAAATGTGTTGATGAATGTGGTAAAATACTCATAACTATATTTTTCGGGAGGCGCTACATGAACGCATTATACAGAAGGATTGTTTCTTTGGGGATGATAAGCGTTGCTTCATTCCTGGGTTTTCTTTATTGTCTGTTTGAATTCAAGGACAAACCGTTATACATTGCAGGTGTGTCGGTAATACTTGTGGTATCGGCATATGTATTCCTGCTTGCTTTATTAAAATTAAAGGAGCAGCGTGAAGCGGAGCTTCGGAATTATATTCAGGATACGATTCGGGCGTCGGTAGATAAGCTTGTCGAACAACAGGGCGGAGACAAGGACGACACCATGGAGCGTCTTGCGAAGGCCACTTACGTTCAGATCAGAAAGACCAACTCCGAGCTTGCGCGCATGACCGCAACTCAGTCACAGTCGCTTAAATCAACCTCCCGTGAGATAAGCGAAACCATGGAGAAGGCAGTAAAGATCCTTGTAAAATATGACCAGACAGGACACGACAAGATATCTGATTCGGTAAGCAGTATAACCAGCGGACTGACTGTAAGCTTGAATAAGCTGGGTGAGGAGATAAGCGCCGTTAAGGATTCAATCGGCGGCATAAAGGTAGATGTTCCGGCGCCGGTTGTAAATGTTGAGCCACCCGTTGTGAATGTTGAACCTCCGGTAGTGAACATCCCGGCACCGGTTGTAAATGTATCGGTTCCCGCAGGCGCAGCGCAACCTGTACAGACTGTTGCGGCTCAGCCTGAGATTGTGTCTACGGTTGAGGAGGCTGTTGCGGCAGTGCAACCTGCTGTTGAAGCAATTGCGGAAGTTGCAGAGCCGGTTGTAGCCGAGGAGCCTGCAGAAGAATTTATAGAAGATACACCTATTGACATAGACCTTACCGTACCGTCTGTTTCGGCTGAAGAGGTTGAACAGGCTATGGCAGTTGCATCCTTCCTTGACGAGTTTGCGCCTGCTGAAGAGCATGCGAAGGCTGAAGAACCGGTGGCAGAGCCTGCAACTGCGGAAGTTGAAATGCCTGATTTCACGGGCGCAGACGGTCTCTTATCACAAGACTTTCTTGATGCTATGGCAGCAATCGGAGAGGATACCGGGGAGCCTGAGGCAGTTGAGCCTGCACCTGAACCGGTAGCAGAACCGGAACCGGTAGCGGTAACACCGGTGAGTGACGATCCGAATAAGCAGCTCAGTCCGGATGAGATAGCAGCATTGTTTGCGGCAGCAGCACCTAAAGAAGAACCTAAAGTTGAGGAACCGGTAGCAGAAACCCCGGTGAGTGACGATCCGAATAAGCAACTCAGTCCGGATGAGATAGCAGCATTGTTTGCGGCAGCAGCACCTAAAGAAGAACCTAAAGTTGAGGAACCGGTAGCGGTAACACCGGTAAGCGACGACCCGAACAAGCAGCTTAGCCCGGATGAGATAGCAGCATTGTTTGCACAGGCAGCGCCTGCACCTAAGGCAGAAGAACCTGTGCCGGAACCGGTAGCAGAACCGGAACCGGTAGCGGTAACACCGGTAAGCGACGACCCGAACAAGCAGCTTAGTCCGGATGAGATAGCAGCATTGTTTGCACAGGCA
>JAFXSQ010000037.1 GCA_017525525.1 Lachnospiraceae bacterium
GCGATTATGACGAAGTCATAATTTTGCATCGCACCGACTTTCGTCATAAGGGGTACCGCGAAGCGGTGGATTCCTTATGACATTAGACTGGGCAGGATTGCTTTAGCAATCGTGCCATTACATATTATACGAGGAGGTAAAGAGATGCTGAGCATAAATAAGATTATCAAAGACGAAAGTGCGGTTTTTAAACTTGAGGGAAGGATTGATACCATAACTTCGCGGGATCTTGCAAAGGAGATAAACAGTGTTCTGGATTCACTCTCGAGTCTTCTGCTTGATTTTGACAAGGTTGAATATATATCGTCAGCCGGAATACGTGTACTCATGACAGCTAAAAAATCCATGTCAAACCGGGGAGAGGTAAAGATCACTAACGTCAATGGTAATGTTAAGGATATATTCGATGCAACAGGGCTCAGCGTGGTTTTGGGGATTGAATAAGAGAAGACAGACGACTGTATACGGGTTAAACGCTGTTTTTAGGAGGATTTGATGGGTAATAACAACGGTGGAATGTTTAGGAAAAAAGCTATGGAACGGATATCTTCTCCGGAGCAGCTCACTGACTATCTTAAGGTGACAACTCCGGGCATCTGGTTTATCCTTACAGCTGTTATTTTACTGCTCGGCGGACTGATTGCCTGGGCAGCAATGGGAAGACTGGAGACGAAGGTAAGCGCAAAAGCACTGGTTAGTGATGGACAGGCTTTGCTGACTCCGGCCGAAGCGTCGTCTGTACCGCTAAAGGCAGGAATGGAAGTTGTCATAGCAAATAAAAGATATATCACGTCAAACGAAGTTGAGGATGTATATGGAAGAAGTATGTTATCTGCAGAGGTTGCGCTTCCTGACGGTAATTATGATGCGCAGATCGTCACTGAGAGCGTACACCCGATTTCGTTTCTCGTTGAAAGCAGGTGACACGGATGAGCAGGACTAAGGTAAAACCTACACTTAAAAAGGGTGTGGCCAGAGTTCCGGTTGTCATGCAGCTTGAAGCCTTAGAGTGCGGAGCGGCGTCACTTGCCATGGTTATGGCCTATTACGGTTTATGGATACCTTTAGAGCAGGTACGATTGGACTGCGGGGTATCGCGTGACGGTTCCACTGCAAAGAACATACGCAAAGCGGCGGAAAACTATGGCTTCAGCGTGAAAGCCTTTCGCATGACTCCCGAGAGATTAAAGAAGGGGGGAGGCTATCCATGCATTATACATTGGAACATGAACCATTTCGTGGTTTTGAACGGCTTTAAGGGAAAGTATGCTTATATCAATGACCCGGCCAGGGGCTCGGTAAGGGTTGGCTGGGACGAGTTTGACAGGTCGTTTACGGGGATTGTTCTGTTCCCGACCCCTTCGGAAAAGTTTGAACCAAGCGGAAAGAGAAGGAGTACTTTTGAATTTGCGAGGAAAAGGCTTGTCGGAGCCGGGGCGGCAGTGATCTTTGTGATGATCACTACAGCCATAACATATCTCTTTGGTATAGCGGGTTCGGTTACCTCAAGAATATTCATGGATCGTTTGCTTACGGGCAGGAACAGAGACTGGCTTTATCCCTTTGTGAGCATCATGATCCTCCTTGCGATAGTGCAGATCATTGTCGAATGGATCAAGACAATCTATTCGCTTAAGATAAACGGAAAGATGGCTGCCATAGGCAGCTCGACTTATATGTGGAAGGTGCTGAGCCTGCCCATGGAATTCTTCTCACAGCGTCTTGCAGGAGATATACAGGGGCGACTGGTGCTCAACGCATCCATTGCGGGTACTTTGGTGGATACCTTTGCGCCTTTGGTGATCAACTCAGTGATGATGATCTTCTACCTTGTGCTTATGCTTAATCAGAGTATAGTGATCACTCTCGTGGGTGTTGGCACAGTGCTTTTAAATGTGTGGGTGTCAAGGGTGATCTCCCAAAAAAGGATGAACATAACAAGAGTGCAGATGTGCGACCAGGGCAAGCTTGAAGCCACCACTGTAACGGGTATTGAGATGATCGAGACGATCAAGGCCAGCGGAGCGGAGGGAGGCTTCTTCCAGAAGTGGGCAGGCTTTCAGGCGTCGGTTAACAGTCAGAACGCAAAATCAGCGCAGAATGAGGCTGTCTGGGGTGTGATACCGTCTCTTTTTTCTACTATCGCCAATTACGCCGTTATCATACTCGGGGTTTATCTTTCTATGGAAGGGAAGTTTACTTTAGGCGGTATTCTGCTCTTTCAGGGGTTCTTAGGTGCATTTCTTCAGCCGGCCATGACTTTAGTCAGTGCAGGACAGATGCTTCAGGAGATGCGTACCCAGATGGAACGTGTTGAGGATGTGATGGAATATCCAAACGATATAGGATTGTTACAGGATTCAGGTGGTGAAACGATCGAACTCGAAAAGCTCAGGGGAGAGTTGGAAATAAAGGATATAAGCTTCGGGTACTCAAGGCTTGATGCACCGTTGATAGAACATTTTTCTCTGAAGCTGAATGTGGGCGACAGGGTTGCCATAGTCGGAGCTTCCGGCTGTGGTAAATCAACGATCTCAAAGCTTATCACAGGACTGTATCAGCCATGGAGCGGAGAGATACTTTTTGACGGAAAACCAAGAAGCGAATATCAAAGAGATGTTATGACAAGCTCTGTCGCGGTTGTGGATCAGGACATAATCCTCTTTGAGGATACCATCGCCAACAATATAAGGATGTGGGATGACTCGATCGAAGACTATGAAATTATCATGGCGGCAAAGGACGCGCAACTGCATGATGATATAGTTCAGATGCCGGGAGGATACCGGCACAGGCTTACTTCGGGAGGAAGAGACCTCTCCGGAGGGCAGCGCCAGAGAATGGAGATAGCCCGTGTTCTCGCACAGGATCCCATAATCATCATACTTGATGAGGCGACAAGCGCTCTTGACGCGAAGACTGAGTATGATGTAGTCAACTCGATAAAGGAAAGAGGAATAACCTGTATTGTGATCGCACACAGGCTTTCTACGGTACGTGACTGTGACCAGATAATAGTACTTGATAAAGGCAAGGTGATCGAACAGGGGACTCATGACGAGCTTATGGCAAAAAAGGGAGCTTATGCTGAGCTTGTAACCAATGAATAGGGGGTGCCTGGTATGAACTGGATGAGTGACCAGATTACGGAGCGCCGTGAAGCGGATCAGCAGGCTCTCGAAGAAGCATTCCAAAGGATAGCAGGCGTTGTTCTCGGAGAAAGAATAGCAGAGAAGCTTTCGGATGACAGGATAATAACAAAGCAGACGATAGATGATATATTCAAGTATTATCATTTAAAGCCTGTTGATATACCGGAATCGATAAAGGATCCAAATGAGCAGATAGACTATTATATCAGACATTACGGATTTCTAAAAAGGACCGTAGAGTTAAACGGTAAGTGGTACAGTGAAGCGTACGGTCCTATGCTCGGGTATCTGGAAGAAAGCGGCACACCGGTCGCATTGCTTCCCGGAGTCTATAAAGGTTATTATTATATAGACAATTCAACAGGGGAAAAAGTAAAGATCAATTCAAAGACTGCGGCTAAGATAGGTGTGGAAGCGATATGCTTTTACCGTCCGATGCCCCTTAAAAAGCTTGGGATAATGGATCTTATCCTTTACATGAAACGCTGCGTGAACGCAGAAGACTCGGCGCTGCTTATACTTGCTGCTTTTGCTGTAGCCTGTATAGGACTGCTGTTTCCAAGAATCTCGGCGGCGCTTACGGGACCGGTTCTTTCAAGCGGTGAAAAGTCAGCGCTGATCGGAGCTGCCATAAGCGTCTTGTGTATATCGCTTTCTTCGCAGGTCATAAACTCATTAAGAGAGCTTTTATCAAAGCGTGTGGAGATGAAGATAAATGTAGGCGTTGATTCGGCCATGATGATGCGCATTTTGTCACTTCCTGTAAGCTTCTTCAGGGAGTACAGTCCCGGTGAGCTTAAAAACAGAGCAAGGTCTGTCAGCACTCTTTGCGGCTTGATGAGAGAGATGATACTTACGACCGGTCTTACATCGGTTGCATCGCTTGTATACATAACTCAGATAGTTCATTTTGCGCCCGCTTTGGCATTTACTTCGATTATTATAATTCTGCTGACGGTGTGCTTTTCGATTGTTGTAACCATGATGAACGTTATGATAAGGCGAAAAGTTATGCTTAGGGAAGCAAAGGAGGCGGGGCTGAGCTACTCACTTATAACGGGGGTACAGAAGATAAAGCTTGCCGGTGCGGAAAAAAGAGTATTTGCCAGATGGCTCAATATCTATGCAGGTGAAGCAGAGCTAAAGTACAATCCGCCGCTGTTTTTGAAGATAAGCAGCGTGATAACAACCGGTATAAACCTGTTCTCGACGATCCTGCTGTATTTCCTTGCTGTTCAAAACGGCATAGATCAGTCTTCATACTTTGCCTTTACGGCAGCGTACGGTTCGGTAATGGGAGCATTTACAGCTCTTTCAGGCATAGCAGGTTCGGCGGCGGATGTGAAGCCGATATTAGAGATGGCAGAGCCGTTCCTTCAAAGTGTTCCGGAGATATCTACGGACCGTGAGATAGTAACATCGATATCCGGCAGAGTCGAGCTTGACCATGTGTCTTTTCGTTACAGCGACAGTACACCTTACATTCTTGATGATGTCTCTCTTATGATAAATCCGGGAGAGTATGTGGCGATAGTCGGAAGAACCGGCTGCGGAAAATCAACTTTGATCAGGCTGCTTCTTGGCTTTGAGAAGCCGGAGAAGGGTGCAGTGTATTACGACAATAAGGATGTGTCCTCGCTTGACCCGGGGTCGCTGAGGAAAAACATAGGAACTGTTACTCAAAACGGAGGACTCTTCCAGGGGGATATATACTCCAACATAGTGATCACCGCTCCGTGGCTTACGGTGGATGATGCATGGGAGGCGGCGGAGAAGGCGGGGATAGCTGATGACATAAGAAGCATGCCGATGGGGATGTACACACTGATCTCGGAAGGGCATGGAGGAGTGTCGGGCGGTCAGAGGCAGAGGCTCATGATAGCAAGAGCCATAGCCCCAAAACCAAAGCTCCTTATATTCGATGAAGCCACCTCTGCACTTGACAACAAGACGCAGAAGCAGGTTTCCGATTCGCTTGATTCCATGGGCTGCACCAGGATTGTGGTTGCCCACAGATTATCCACCATACGGCACTGTGACCGCATAGTGGTTCTCGACGGAGGACATATCATAGAGGACGGAACCTATGAGGAGCTTATAGCGAAACAAGGTTTTTTTGCGGAGCTTGTCGAAAGACAAAGACTTGACACGGTTGAGGGCACAAAGTTATAATCTGATGTAAGCTTGATCATTTTTCACAGTGATGTACCGGTCGTTTTTTGGACAAGTGACCTATCCGACATGATCATCCGGAAAGGAGGAAGAGCGCGTATTATGCTTCATTATTCAAAGTACAATCATCTGGTCAAAATACCCGATGAGGATGCATATGCGCTTATGAACTTCCGTACTGCAGCATTCGCGCGGCTTACACCTTTGCAAAAGAGCATGTTCGAAGCTGCGCTTGAGCTGGATGAGGATACCGGCATAGTTCAGACACTCCTGCGGGGAGGCTTCCTTGTATCCTATGATGAGTTGCGGCACATGCGTACACGGGCTTTTCTGGCAGCGGGTTCCGGACGTGTGCTTGGGCTGACGATTTGTCCGACCCTTGCCTGCAATTTTGCCTGCCCGTATTGTTTTGAGGAGCAGCGAACCGGGCGTATGAGTGAGGAGACCAGAGAAGCAGTGGTAAGCTTTGCCCGGCGCTATCTTGAGCATTTTCCGTGTACTGATATCTCTGTTACCTGGTTTGGCGGCGAGCCGTTGCTCTGTCCGGATATCATAGAGGAGCTTTCTCAAAAGCTGATGAAGCTGGCAGAGGAAAAAGGATGCGGCTATAACGCCCGCCTGATCACAAATGGCTGGTTTGTTACACCGGAAAATGTGTCCTTGCTGGAACGTGTAAATGTCATTGAGATGCAGATTACGCTGGATGGTCCGACCCCCGAGAGCAATGATCCTCTGAGACGGGAGAAGCATGGCGGCTCCAGCTTTCTTCGTATCATGGATAACCTGGAGCACCTGCATACGGACAGGATCAAGGTGATGCTCCGCTGCAATGTAAATAAAGATAATGCCGCGCTTTTTCCTGCATTAAAAGAGAAAATAATGGTAATGGCAGAAAAAGCAGGATTCTCTGTGCGGGTTTATCCCGCACGCATGGATGGTGACGAGACCTCTTTAAGTCAGACACGGGATCTGACTCTGAATATGGATGAATTTCATCACCAGGTTGGCGCCTGGGAGGAGATCCCGTATCATCCGGAGTCAGACTGCTTTATCAACCCGATCTTCTGCATGGCGCAGAATATCAGCGGTTTTGCCATCGACGAACAGGGAGCGCTTTATAAGTGCTGGGAGGCAGTGGGGCGCGATGCCGTATCTTTCGGCAATGTACGAGACTTTGATGTTCTGAAGGAATCCCGCGGAGACATGAATGCATGGGACGCTTACTTTGAGACACTCTTTCCGGAGAATGACAGAGAGTGCATGGAGTGCAAGGTCTTTCCTGTCTGCAAGGGAGGATGTCCGCATAAGCGCCTGACCGGAAGACGTACCTGTTTGCCGGTCAAGTACGATCCGGATGGCTTTGTGCTGAAGCGTTATGCTCTCTGGAAACAGAAAAACAAAACGGAGAAATCATTATGAGTCATCTGATGACAGCAAAGATTGAAGAAACAGGACAGGTTCGTGATTTTCGCCGCCTGTTTACGCGCGCTGCAAAGGACGGTAGGGAGGAAGAGCTGTTTGGAAGCGGCAGTTTGGAAACGGCAGCAGAAGTCATCCGTAGAGTCTCGATCACCGATGTCTTGCCGCTGTTCTATCATCTGGAAATGCCTCTGCTTGGAAAACCGCGCATGGATCTCTTTGTCGAGTATGCATGCAGCAGTATCAGGGTGCCTGTACAGTTCGCAGAAGGAGATGGATACGGCTGGCTGACCTTCGTTGAGAACTGCCTGCGGGATGAGGCTTTGCGCGAATATATGCTGAATTTTGCCTTTGACCTTTCGGAGGGGCAGCAACGACCCAACATCTATCTCATTCCTCCGTTTCGTACCGCCACGGTCGACTATATCCCCAATATGCTGGAGAGGCTTAATCACACGAACCGGACAGAGTCCCTCATGGCAGCCTTCAGGGCAGCGCCACCGGGGTGGAAGCCTTATTACGCAGGTCTTATGGAAGCACGTCCGGATTCCCCTGTCCGTTTTGGCTTTCAAGTGTCGCAGGAGCGCATGTGCCAATATGCGGAGGATATATCGCTTTGGAAAAAAGACCTTTCCGTATATGGCAAAGGAGCGTTCGGTGAGACCATTACAGAGCAGCTTTCCCTGCTCGCCAGGGAAAAAAGACCATGCGACCTGGATTTGAATATTTATCCTGACGGTTCCTTCGGAGACGGCTTCGGAGTTACGCTCGATCCGGGCATTAAGCGCCTTGATCCGCGCAGACCGGAAGAGATGATGGGGAGTGGGGTGATGAAGACACTGCTTGACCTGGCAGAGATGTGGCAGTTGGCAGATGCACGCCGTGAGCTGATCGGCAAAGCCTGCTATGCCGTCCAGCGAGTTATTCGGGACGGCACAGACCGGGTTCGCGTTGCTGATGTCTCGAAGCCCTACGCAATCAAGATCCGCTTTAACGCTGATGGAGCGTGCCTGGCGAAGGTATATATGACATTACTCAGCCGTGAATTGGAGAGATGGACTTATGAATGAGGAACTTCAAAAGGCAGCAGGGATGACAGAGGATTTTTGCCGCCTCTGCCAAAGAGCAGCGGATGACGGCAGGGGCGAGGCTTTGTTTGGCAGGGATGCGGAAGCTTATGGGGCAGCCGCAGCAGAGGCGGTAGGAAGAAGTTCTCTCGCGCATACGGACAGGGTGCATTACTACTTCGAGTTCCCGCTCACAGGCAGATCCGGTTTGGATATCATGGTGCAGTACAGATGCGGCTCCCTGCTGCCGGGCGCTTCTTTCCTGAAGGGAGACGGGTTTGGTTATCAGCAGTTTTTTGGCAGGCTGGCGGAGGAACAATCCTTCGAGGATTATCTGGTGTTTTTTGCTTTCGACCTGTCAGAGGGAAGGAAACAGCCAAACATCTACCTGATGCCAAAACTGGCAGGTGCGAACTGCGATTATGTTCCCGGGATGCTGCAGCTGCTGGGAGAAGAGAAGCGCACGGAAAAGACCATGCAGGCCTTTGACGCAGCACCGCCCGGGTGGCAGCCTTATTACGCCGGACTGATGAAGACGCGTGAGGGCGCTCCCATCCGACTGGGTTTTGTGACCAAAACAGGGCTTGTCAACCGTTATGCTGCCGACAGTGCAATGATCGTACGTGATTTTGGCGTTTATTATCCCGGGGGCGTTCCCGATGTCGTTTGCGAGCAGCTTATGCATCTGGCTAAGACTACGGAGAAGGATGCGTGCTGGGATATACAGCTCAACCTGTTTGACGACGGCAGTTTTGATGATCATCTGGGGATTACGCCGGATATGGGATTCCGTTACAACGATGTACGGCATGCTGAGAGAACCCTTGAGAGTGATCGTGTCATCAAGATCATGGAACTGCTGGAAAGCTGGAACTGCGCAGATGACAGGTGGCATCTGATGGGTGAGGCGTGCTGCGGCATACAGCGCAGGGCAGGCTATAAGACGGACACCGGCACGGTCGTGCACAGACGGGTAGCGGATGCGATACAGCTGAATGCCGTCAAGGTACGTCTGAAACGCACCGGCGCCTATCTCGCCAAAGGGTATCTTATCGCCACCACCTGGGACCTGTGATATGCGTTCTACCGGGCTCTTGTTCGCTCCCCGACAAATCAGCCCGCTAAAATAAAAACGAATTAATGAAAAGGAGGTTATCCGATGGGAAACAATTTTGACCCGAAGCAGCTCTCAAGTGAGCTGCTCCAGAAGATTCATGCGTGCAAGACGCCGGAAGAGCTGGTTGCTTTAGCAAAGGAAAACAACATTGAGCTGACGGCTGAGAAGGCAGCAGCGTATTTTGCAGAGCTGAATGAGCTTGAAGTCGAATTATCCGACGAGCAGTTGAACAAAGTAGCAGGCGGACGCGATTGCGGCTGGTACTACGACTAGGGAACTGTCGTGAAAAGACTTGCACATGAGGCGTGTCTTCTTGTGCAACGGCAATTGTCAAAAGATGAAAGGAGTATTATCACATGAGCAATATTTTTGAATCCATGTCAGAAGAACAGCATAAGGAATTTATCAAAAAAGTAATGGACTGCAAGACCACCGAGGACGTGACCGCTCTGGCAAAGGAGTACGATAAGGAAATTTCCGCGGAACAGGCTGAGAAGATTCTGTCAGAAATCGACAATCTCGAAGTAGAGCTGACTGATGAACAGCTGGATAAGGCAGCTGGCGGCTTCTCCTGTCATAATGGGCAGGGATTGTGTCTGACCGATGCTGATGAATGGTTCTGACTCTGTTATTCCGGCAGATTTCTCCCGTCTTTTCATAAGGGCGGCGGCAGATGGGCGGTGTGAATCGCTGTTTGGTGCGGATACGCTTAAAAAGGCGGCGGAAGCTGTGCATCGGGGCTGTATCTGTGACGCGGGTAAAGCAGGCTTTTACTTTGAGCTGCCCTTTACGGGGAGACCGCGCATGGATCTGCTCATGGAGTATAAGTGTGCCGCGCTGAAATCACCGGTGAAATTCGCAGATGGGTACGGATATGGCTTTCAATCTTTTTTTGATGCCTGTGCAAACGACCCGTCACTTTCGGATTATGCCTGTGGATTTTCGTTTGACCTCTCAGAGCCATCGGAGATTCCGGGCATCTATCTTCTGCCGGACCTTGAACATCCAAACGCAGACTATGTACCAAGGATGCTTTCATGGCTCGGAGGGGAGGAGCGGACAGCGCGGGTGATGGATGCCTTTGCGTCGGCACCCGCCGCATGGAAGCCTTACTATGTGGGATATATGAAAGGCAGACCCGGCGCACCGGTCAGACTTGGATTCTTTATACCGCAGGACAGCCAGGAGCGCTACTTTCTTATGCCGGAGCTTCTGATGGATGACCTGAACGGGTACAGAGCCTTCCCCATGACGAGAGAAGAGCACGAGAAGCTGCTGTTCCTTGCCTCTCAGGCCAGGATCTGGGATTTGCAGTTTGACCTGTATCCTGACGGCTTCTTTTCGGATGACCTGGGTGTTTCTCTGGGGCTTGGATTTGGCGCATGTAATCCGCGAAATACTTCTGACTGTCTGTCAGGCAGCGCGGCTGAGACTGTCATGCTGGAGCTTGAGAGCTGGGGGATGGCCGACGCGCGCTGGCGACAGATGTTTGAAGCCTGCTATGCTGTGAAGTGCGTTGTGCAGGAGAATGGCTGCAGAAAACTTACAGCTGATGTGCTGCGTCCCAATACCGTCAAGGTGCGATTCAGGCATGGGAAGCCATTTGTTGCCAAAGGGTATCTTTTTGCACGTTCATATACCCTTGAGGAATATCTATGAAAAACGGAGACGAAGATGTTCAGACCTGAAGAAATATTTGACGAGCTGCTGAGACGCGCGGGAAAAGACGGCGCGGACGAGGTCTTGTTAGGAAATACAGTACAGGAAAAGAAAGTCATCCATAAAAAACTCTGCAGACGCGGTTTCAGCCTGTTGTTCCTGGAGGTGCCTCTTTCTGGCAGGGCGGGCTTTGATCTGCATATTGTGCAGGATGCGGAGAATATAAAAAAACAGATTCCCTATGAACGTGATCTGTATGACGGCTATGGGGAGTTGTTGTCATGGTATGCCGGGGAGTCTTCCTGCGGCGACGGGCTGGATGTGGTGTATGATCTTCGGGAAAGCCTCGCTGCGCCGCCGATGGTATATCTCAAGATGTCAGACGACACACCGAATTTTTCCGGCTTTTTTTGTAAAGCCGGTGACGCTGAGAGTGCGTCAAGGTATGAGCGAAAAGTAAAGCAGCTTCCGGACGGATGGGTTCCCTGGTACACGGGCGTACATACAGGGAGACCGGGAAAACCGCTCCGCATCGGCTGCGCCCTGCACAGCCGGGCGAAGATGCGCTATACCAAAGATATGAACCTTCTGGATCGTGACCTCCGAAACCTGGGCTTTCCGGCACCGCTCTCATCCGTGGCATGCGGCAGATTGGCTGAACTCTTTTCCTTTCCGTATCCGGTCGATGTGCAGCTGGATGTGATGGAGGACGGCAGCCTTGGATCCATGCTGGGGATCAGCTTGTGCACAGGAAATATCGGTGTCAGAGAGATGACCGATTCCCTGAATGAAGGATCCATGCGTGAAGTTATGGAACTTTTGAAACGCTGGAATATAGCAGATGATCGTTGGAAAAAGCTGGCAGCTTCGCTCTTTCAGGTGTCAGCAGTACTGCGCTCAGGAGATGGCGATAGACGACGCTTTGTCCTGTCAGGCAATATTGGCTTTATTAAAGCGCGCTTTAAAGATGGCGAGGCTGAGCATGATGCCAAGGCTTATATCATGCTGCGGGCATTCTGATTGACAATTTATGAGCTTTGGGCTGTGTGCTTTAGATCCTTCCCGCCTCAGCAATACCAAGAGCGGTAAAGAACCACGGTGCGTACTTCCCAGGCTCCAAAATCATGTTTTTCTTCAGTTCCTCAAGGTGAACATATCGAAGCTCAGCAATCTCCTCTGGATTCGGAGAAAGGGTTCCCGAGTATTCTCCGACAAAGACATGATCCACTTCGAACTCTGTCAGTCCGTTTGGAAATACAGCACGGTACACAAAACAGCCGGCTTCATGTAAAGACACTCCACTGATTCCGCACTCATTCATCAATCGCTGCTGTGCCGCATCCGGCAGAGACTGTCCGGGGTGCGGATGAGAACAGCAGGTGTTTGCCCACAGTCCCCCGCAGTGGTATTTTTCTAAAGCGCGTTGTTGGATCAGAAGACGGTTTTCATGGAACAAAAACACAGAGAAAGCCCTGTGAAGGAGACCTTTCCGATGAACGTCCATCTTTTCTCCATATCCAGTCTCACGATCGTCCAAATCCACCAGGATCAGATCATTTTCTTTATTCATACTGCACATCCTTTTCTTTCTAACGCAGCCAAAAGCACTGACGAATCGGCTGTTTTCAGGGATCAATAGCTACAGCTGTTTATTATACATGAAGTGAAAGCGAATGTCTATCGTAACTTACTTTTGAGATAATGTGACTAAAGGGAAAACCGGTTTCAAAACATGCTTTATGAAAGCCTTGACAAGGATATTCTGTGCGGATACTATTACGATGTAGCGAATACGGATAGGAGCCGTCACGAACCCCCTGTAGTTTATCTTTACAGGAGAGAAGAAGCTTTAATAATCGAATTATTCGCGGAAGACCGATGGTTTCATAACCGCATTGGTGTCTTTCGCAGAAGGACGGGGTATAAAAGTGAAAAAGAAAAAAAGTCTTCTGGTTACAGTAGGATTGGTTATGCTGTTGATGTTTGTCACGGCTGCGCTTCTGAATGCAGCACAGATAAACAGGAATTATTCTTCGATTTTTATGGACAAGCTGCAGGATGATACGAAGAGCATGACGGATTATGTAAGGGACGAGCTGTGTGAGTACAAAGCACTTCCATGGCTTTTTTCCTACTGGGAGGAAAACTATGCCGGTATGGATATACCGGTCAATGGGCTTGAAGACGAAAACTGGATAGAAAGACATCAGAATTATTATTACTACAGGGTGAAGACCGTGACCGAAGCTGAGGCTTTGAGTATGTCGGAAGCCGAGCAAAAGGAATTTGCGGAGACATGTTATATGAAGATGGCTGTTTTTTTTGATCACCTGAAACAGAAGTTCAATATGGTCGGACTACACTGTTCAAGCTACAAGGGGAACAACGAATCCTTTGCTCTTTTCAATGGAGTCGACAAAGCTTCGGAGGGTGAAAGATATGCGCTCGGATCGATGTGGCCGTTTCATCCGGAGCTTCATCCGGTCGCCGACAAAATCGTTCGGACAGGAATGGATATAAGTGAAGTAGAGCATGTGACCTCGACTACGGACGGAATAGAGTATATGTTTGTCTATACTCCGGTGATATATGATGGCGAGGTGCTGGCACTTATCTGTGAGACCAGACACTGGACAGAGGTTAAAGCGGATATTACCTCAAATGCCAGAAAGGTTGAGATAGTCAATTCCATTGTGCTGCTGTTTATTATTTCCGTTATAATGACGCTCATCTACATAGTTGTGATAAGACCGCTCTTTCGGGTTCAGGGAATCGTCAGGAGATATAAAACGGATAAAGAGAGTTCCTCCGCAGGTTCAGACCTTAAGGTCTTGGCAGAGAAGGAGAATGAGATAGGAATGCTGGCAGGTGATGTGGCGGCAATGATCGAGTCGATAGACGGATATATCGATGAAGTGAAGAGTGCGGCAATCGAGAAGGAGAGGATCGGTGCCGAGCTTGATATGGCGTCTGGTATTCAAAGTGCCAGTCTGCCGAGTAAGTTTCCGGCATTCCCTGCAAGGAGAGAGTTTGACATCTATGCTGTGATGAATCCCGCCAAGGAGATAGGCGGTGATTTCTTCGATTTTTTCATGACGGACGAAGATCACCTGGTGATGGTAGTTGCCGATGTTTCGGGAAAAGGTGTTCCCGCAGCGCTGTTCATGATGGTATCACAGACGGTTATCAGGTCCATAGCCGGGTCAATGAAAAGTCCTAAGGACATACTTATAAGTGCAAATCAGACGCTCTCGATCAGCAACTCGGAATGCATGTTTGTCACAGTCTGGCTTGGAATACTGGATGTGAAAACCGGGAAGCTTGTCTATGCGGACGCCGGGCATGAAAAGCCTGCGGTGTTTCATGATGGAAGCTGGAGTCTGATAGAGAAGGCTTCCCGGAGCGTGGCATTAGGTATGCTTTCACCTGAGGATTACAATAAGCTGGCGGAGAAGTATCATTTTACTGATCGGGAAATCATGATGAAACCGGGAGATGTGCTGTTTCAGTATACCGACGGTGTAACTGAAGCCAATGACAAAAGTGAGAACCTCTTTGGTGAAAAAAGACTGCTTCAGGCGCTTGTTGCTTCGGAGGACAATACTCCAGAGGTTCTGCTGAAGCATGTCCGAAGCCGGATAGATGAGTTTGCCCAGGACACACCTCAGTTTGATGATATAACCATGCTCGCAATACAGTTTAAAGGTGCGGGGGAAGGTTATTGATAACATGATCATTTAAGGAATGGTAAACCGGGAAGTGGAGAAGGGCTTTGATATATGAGAGAAAAGAGGCTCATTGATTATTCTCTGAGAAAATACATTATAGCATCTGTTATGAGTATGGCAGTTTCAACCGTCAATAATGTGATGGATGCTTTTCTGATGGGCAAAAATGAACGAAGATAAACTAAAGTATTTCGTAAAAATGAATCAGGAGATCAAACACGAGCTCAGAAGGCTTGAGAAGAGATCGCGGGATATCTCGGCGTTTAGAGGGCTTGCTTTTGTTTTGTCATTGGCATGCACGGCTTTTGCCGTTTCGGATAAGCTGTACTTCCTCATTGCTCCGGGTATACTCTTTTTTGCTGTTTTCATATGGCTTGTCAAGGTTCACGCCGACTGCTTTGAAGCAATTGAATTAAATGAGAGCAGGGAGCAGGTTACGGAGCGGTACATTTTGCGGTTCAGGGATAAGTGGAGAGAGTTTTCTGACAGCGGTGAGGAATTTTTGACGAGCGGCGACACGGTCGCTCAGGATATAGACCTTTTGGGCAGGGGTTCGCTGTACCAGATGATAAATGTATGTCACACGGCAAGAGGCAGAAAGCTCCTTGCCGACAGGCTGAAAGCTCCTTATGTCGGTGAGGCTGAGCTTGAGCAGAGGACCAAGGCTATAGCTGAGCTGTCTGACAAGCGGGAATTTGCGGTGGAGTTCGAGGCGGCAGGCGAAAGGCTCGCGAAAAAAAAGGCTAAGGTAAACGAGGACGAGTTTGAAAAAAGACTGAAAAGCGGTGACGGTGCAAAGCTTCCCGCCTGGGCTCAGGCAGCAAGATTTCTGCTTCCGCTGTGCTTTTTAACTTCTGTTGTACTGAGTATATGCGGTGTGGTAAGCTACGCGGCAATCCTTGTTGTGTTTTTTGTGCTTTTATCTTTTTCGTGGCTTACAGCAGGAGTGAGTGACGATATTCTGGCACCGGTCAGAAGCATAAGCAGCGGTGCTCAGAGCTATCTTGCCATGCTGTCATGGCTTGAGGAACAGGATTTTGAATCCGCACTGATGAGAGCCTATAAGGAAAGGGTTATTGAACCGGGCGGTATATCCGAGGGCTTTAAGAGACTTTCCGCCATAGCACAGGCATTTAACGTATCCTTCAATCCGGTAGTGCATCAGCTCCTTTCGGGAACTGTCCTGTGGGACTATCAGCTTGCGACTGCTGCTTCAAAGTGGAGAGAAACCTACGGGGAAAAGTGCGGCGGAATATTTGACCTTATCGCGGAGACTGAAGAGCTGCTGAGCTTTGCCGTGGTTTCCATGGTGAGGGATACCGGTATCTTTGAGATGAAGAAGGACAGTGATATCGCGTTTTGCTGTGAGGAGATGGTGCATCCGCTCATAGCGCCCGAGCAGGCGGTGGCAAACAGTGTCGGGCTTTCCGGAGGTATCACGATAATTACCGGTTCAAATATGTCGGGCAAGACCACCTTTTTGAGAACCGTGGCTGTAAACCTTGTGCTCGCTTATCTCGGTGCGCCGGTTACGGCAAAGAGGATAACGGCGTCGAGGATGAAGATATTTACATCCATGAGGATAAGGGATGATGTGCTGCACGGGATATCGACCTTCTATGCGGAGATATTACGCATAAAGCAGATGGCTGAGGCAAAGAAGGAAGGGATACCCATGCTTTGTCTGATAGATGAGATATTTAAGGGAACGAACTCGGCTGACAGGATAGTCGGTGCGCAGAGCGCTATAAGAAAGCTTGCGGGCAAGGACTGCATTACTGTCGTTTCGACACATGATTTTGAACTGTGCACGCTTACTGCGGCAGACGGAACTCCTGCGGTAAACAAGCATTTTGAAGAGCATTACGAGAATGATGAGTTGAAATTTGACTACAAGATAAAAGAAGGAAGATGTACTACAACCAACGCCCGAGCTATACTTAAGATGGCGGGACTCGCGGACTGATTTGTGGGTGTCATTCTGAGTGACGCTGACCGCAATGCGAAGCGTTGCGGTGCCGGTCTTCGATGTCATAAGGAATCCACCGCAAGCGGTACCCCTTATGACGAAATGCGAGGGCTTGCGAAGCAACAGGAAGCGAAGAATCTTTAATTGTTATTTTGCACAAAATACCCAAACATAATTGTTGATTTTTTACAATAAATTATGCACAACGCTGATTATGATATATAGACAAATTTCCCGTTGACACATTTTGGGCTTTTGTTATAAAATCGTACTTAACGAAAAAAACCACTGTATTAGGAGGGGGTAAGAAAAATGGCATTACCGGCAAATATTACAACCGGACAGGACAGTAATGTGTTAACCATTGCGGCGTCCAATAACAAGGGCTTGCTTATCAGGTTCCTGAACGAGCAGGTGGAGGACGGTTTCTACACACTGGTTATCGATTACCTGAAGGACAGTAATTTTGACCTGTCTACTATGATGGTGGATGATGAAGTTCGTTCACAGTGCGCTAAGCTTTATGAGCTCGGCGAGTTTGTGGATGAGAACATCAAGGCAACCGGAAGATACGAGATTGAAGAGTGGATAGAGCCGCTTTTCAGATTTGTTTACGGAGACATCGAACCTTCGGATGTGGATGCTCCGATTTCTACATCAGGTATCTACAGATACAGTATCTGGCTTATCTATCTGTACCAGCGCGAGAAGTTCACCGACGCCATGAGGCTTATAGGTGAGAGAATCGCTCCGCTTCTTATCAATTTAAGCTACCAGATTTTAGAAGATGATGACAGACCGAAGAATTTTGACAAGGCTATCATGGGGTACCTTGATCTCTTTAACGTTGTTATGGAGATGGGCATTTCCGCAACCGACGCCAACTCGGATGCTTACATGAACAATCTTGAGGTTCTCTTTGACTATGTGGTTGAGGATCCGCATGTGGGCAACGACTACAAGATTCAGTTCTCAATCGGTCTTTTCAATGCTTATATAAACAACAGAGATTTCAACAAGGCATTTGAGTTCTACGGACTTAACGCAGAGTATATCCCGATTGACAATATGTCTGTATATGAGAGCTTCAAGGAGCTCATAAGGAATACAACCTCGGCACAGAATACTTCCGTTCTTTCGAGAAGTGTTGTAAATGCCATCTCCAAGCAGGAGATATATAATAAGAGAATAGATACACTTATCAGCGAGGTATCCGGCTTTATAAAGAAGGTTTACCAGTATATCGAGAACGAGCCTGAGATGAAGAGGAATATGCAGATACTCGGTGTTGGCACAGCTCTTAAGGATAAGGCAAATGTATTCGAGGGACTTTATGAGTATAACCTTGTATTCTATGAGTGCGGTATCAGAGAGCTTGTAAATCAGGATCTCTCAACCAGATCATGGGAGGAGAAGTACGAGATACTCGACCTTCTCTACACGACCATGAACGTAATCTTCGACGGATACAATGTGTACGAGATTTCGAATAAGATAGAGCATCAGTATGTGGAGCTTACATGGATAGGTAATTATGTAAATGCCAATCCTACACTCCTGAAGCTGTTCTTCAGTGTGAAGGAGAAGATCAAGGCCTTCAAGGTAAGAAAGAATTCCATACTTGAGAAGTCCAAGACCAACTATGAGATCAAGCAGATGATCGACGATCGTCAGAAGGCACTTGTATTCATGGCTGCAGAGGATATGATAGTCAACGGCCTTAACGGCGGAAAGGTCAATATCATCAACAACAGCTACGATCCTAAGGTTGCAGAGAAGTTCCTTATCAAGACTTATTCCGATGTACAGGTTCCTGCAAAGTACAAGAAGGCAGAGGTCAAGGAGGGCGGAAAGCTCTTCGGAAAGTCTGCAGCGCCCGCTATGGACGCAGACTTAAAGAAGCTCCTTATGGATACAAAGATAGAGGAGATGCTGTTAAAGTCAGAGTGGCTGTGGCATCAGTATGAAGGCAAGGGCGGCAGTCAGCAGAGCCCCGAGGAGGCAACCTACAGTGTTGTATGCCTTGCCAAGGTTGTAGAGAAACTGCTTGACAAGAAGGTTGTCGGAGGAGCTCCGAAGGCTGATACGGCACCGAACAAGAAGGTTATCATCACCAAGACCGGAAAGGTTATAGAGCTTTCCGATGAAGGCCAGCAGACCTCTACAGGCGGAAGCAATGCGCCGCTTACTCCGAATGTGATTGAGAACCTGAACAATATCGTGGTAGCTTTAAAGGATAAGTCAGAGGACAATGTTGCTTATGTGAAGGCTTATGTCAATGACTGGCTTGATACCATCGTCGATGCAAGATTCGACAAGACTACCATGCTTCAGCTCTTTGAGGCTGAGGAGTTGAGAACCAAGACTCTTCAGGTTATTAAGAAGCTCAGAGCTGATCTTCTGTAAGACACAAAAAAACCTTTACCATATAGGGGGGTATCGAAAGATACCCCCTTTTCTTCTCGGGTTAAGTTGCACTGGATTTTGAGTGACGCACCCGGGCCATACGACAGTGCACAGAAAAAAGCGACCAATTTGCTAAATCAGGGCGTTCCTACGCATGCAATTCGCACGAAATCGAGAACTCGCTTCGCACGATAAAGCATGTGCTACGCTCAAACACACGATTTCTGAGCGAATTGCTTATGCTCCGTCACTGCTGATTTGACGCAAATTGCGCTAATCATTTCTGTTGCACTGTGTATGGCCTCGGGTGCTGATTATGGCTAAGTGTCATCCTGAATGAAGCGAAGGATCTTATTATGATAGAGAATTTCGATATAGAAGAAGAATTGAATAAGCTTCCGAAGCTGCCGGGGATATATATTATGCATGACAAGCATGATGATATCCTCTATGTGGGCAAGGCGGTTAATCTGCATAACAGAGTAAGGCAGTACTTCAGGGCGGGGCATGGACATGCCGGCTCACTGAAGATTGCCAGGATGGTGGAGCAGATTGCGTATTTTGAATATATAGTGACTTCGTCGGAGATGGAGGCGCTGGTTTTGGAATGCAATCTGATCAAGGAACACAGACCGAAATACAACACTATGCTCAGGGATGACAAGGGTTATCCGTATATAAGGGTTACGGTTGATGAGGAGTATCCGAGGGTGCTGTACAGTCACAGGCTCGGTCATGACAAGGCGAAGTATTTCGGGCCATATACAAGCGCAAAGGCGGTTCATGACACCATCGACTTAGTGAACAAGCTGTATACCTTAAGAACCTGCAGTAAAAAGCTCCCGAAGGAGATAGGAAAGACAAGGCCGTGCATGTTTTATCAGATAGGGCAGTGCTCGGCGCCCTGCGCGGCTATGATTAGCAGGGACGATTACAGGAAATCCGTTGATGAGGCGATAGCTTTTTTAGGCGGTAATCAGAAGGATGCCGTGAAGATGCTTAAAAGCAGGATGCAGGCCTACGCCGAGGCCCTTGAATTCGAGAAGGCGGCGCAGACCAGGGATTTGATTGAAAGCGTGGCGCACATAGCGGACAGGCAGCAGATGAGCAAGTCATCCGGGGATGACAGGGATGTCATTGCATTTGCGGCGTCGGAGAGAGATATAGTGATCACAGTTTTCTTCGTAAGGGAAGGAAAGCTTATCGGCAGGGAAAACCATCATATGAATGCTGAGCTTTACTCCGGGGAGGAGGACGTGCTCGCGGAATTTATAAAGCAGTTTTATGTGGAGCTGACCGAGACGCCCGGAGAGATACTTGTCTCTGCCGAACCGACGGACAGAGAGCTGCTCGAGGGCTTCCTAAGCGAGAGACAGGAAAAAAAGGTTAGCATTGCGGTGCCACAGAGAGGGGATAAGAAGAGGCTGCTTGAGCTTGCGAAGGAAAATGCGGCCCTGGTTCTCGCGCAGGATATGGAGAGGATAATTCGCAAGGAAAAGAGGACTATCGGAGCCGTGAAGGATATAGCCGAACTAATAGGGATTGAGAGCGCGGCGCGAATGGAGGCTTATGATATATCACATATTTCCGGCACGCTTTCGGTGGCTTCAATGGTGGTCTTTGAGAACGGGGAGCCTAAGAAGACGGCCTACAGGAAGTTCAGGCTGAAGGAAACAATAGGGAATGACGATTACAGCTCTATGAAGGAGGTGCTTTCGCGGCGTTTTACCGATGAAAAGCTTGAGACTTATCCGGATGTAATCATGATGGACGGTGGACGCGGACAGGTGAACATCGCGACCATGGTGCTTGACTCACTGGGGCTTGACATACCGGTGTGCGGTATGGTAAAAGATGACAATCACCATACGCGGGGCTTATACTTTAACAACAAAGAGGTGGAGTTCCCGAAGAACAGTGAGGCGCTTTTGATGGTTACGGCCCTGCAGGATGAGGCGCACAGGTTTGCGATTGAGTATCACCGGCAGCTGAGGTCGTCAAACCAGGTGAAATCTGTGCTGGACGAGATACCGGGCATCGGACCTGCCAGGAGGAAGACGCTGCTCAAAAGCCTGGGGAGTGTTGAAGCGATTAGTCAGGCAAGCGTTGAGGAGCTCACCCAAATTGAAGGAATACCGCAAAGTCTGGCGGAGACGATATTTGCTTTTTTTCATAAGTGACTGTTATGACGCACATACAGCCACATACTATTTATTATGAGGGACGCCGCTCTATAGCCCTCATTAATAAATGTATGAGGCTTGTATGTGCTGTGAACGGAGGAATATAAGGTGACACGTTTTTTTCCGAGAGAGTATTATAAATCCACATATGTAATAAATTTTGAGAAGTACTATTCCATGGGCTATAGGGCGGTGCTTTTTGATCTGGATAATACACTTGTGGAGCATGATGCCCCGGCGGATGAGAGGGCGAAGGAGCTGCTGCACAGGCTTCTTGAGATTGGGTTTTCAATCGGGTTTATCTCGAATAATGATGAGGAGAGAGTGAAGAGCTTTCGTGAGGCAGTGATTGAAGGACACCCGGAGTATGAGGACAGGGTTATATACACCTTCAAGGCAGGTAAGCCGCTTCCGAGAGGATACCGGCAGGCGATGGAGAAACTTGGCACGGATGAGATGAGTACCATGTTTGTCGGCGATCAGCTATTTACGGATATATGGGGCGCGAACAATGCGCGCGTCAGAAGTGTGCTCGTGCAGCCCATAGCAAAGCATGAAGAAATACAGATTGTGTTAAAGAGGATACCGGAGAAGCTTATCAAGAAGCTTTATCTGAAGAAGCATAAGTTAAGAGGGTAATAAAAAATGCCGGCTTATCGCCGGCGTTTTTTATTTATTAGTCGCAGAATTGCCGCATGGAAGAATGTCGGCAGTTCGCAGGCATATAGAGCAGACTTCGTCTCCTCTGCTCAATTTACATATTGCTTACTGCTGTGCTTAATCTTGAAATCTTTCTTGAAGCAGTATTCTTATGGTATACGCCCTTAGAAGCAGCCTTGCTTATCTCTGAGGTTGCTACCTTAAGCGCAGCCTGAGCAGCGTCCTTGTTGCCCTCTTCGATAGCAGCGTCTACCTTCTTGATCATAGTCTTAACCTTGGACTTGATAGCCTTGTTTCTTAAGGTCTTAGTCTCGATTACGAGAATTCTCTTCTTTGCGGATTTGATGTTAGCCAAATCAGATTACCTCCATTTCAAAACATAGTTTAAAACATAAACTCTTAAACACTTGGTTTTTACTATATAAGCACCTTTGGTCAAGACACGACAGCGCCATGTATTCAGCCGCGGGGAGAACCCCGATACAAGGCACCGGACCGGTGATTATCAGCATTACTGTGCGCATTTCACGCACAGAGCATAGAATATCAAAAAGAAACCGCCGTGTCAAGAGAAAAATGCTGAATATTTGGTATGGTTTGCTTGATAATAACCCGTCAATGTTGTAAAATAGCAGTAGTTGTGTTTTGCTTTTTGTATTGAATCTATGAGGGTGACGAATGAAAAAAGAATTAGAAATCAAAAAAGAAAACGGATACAGAATTGCTGCCGAGGCGTTTGTTCCGGGTGACGGAGGCGGGGAATACCCGACGGTGATATTCTCGCACGGTTTAGACAGTAATTACAGGGAGCTTGAACACTATGCTCCGTATTTTGAAGAAGCGGGAATTGCAAGCATCTTCTTTGACTTTTGCGGGGGAAGTCTTGATACAAAGAGTGAGGGCAGTATGGAGGAGATGACCGTGCTGACGGAGGCAGAGGATTTACGGTGTGTGCTCGATGAGGCAAAGAAGTATGACTTTGTTGACACGGACCGTATATATCTTGCGGGTGAGAGCATGGGTGGCTTTGTGACGGCTTATGTTGCGGCTTTGTTGCCTGAGGAGATAAAGGCGCTTGTGTTGTGGTATCCTGCATTTATCATACCGGAGGATTCGCGCGCGCGCTTTCAGGTTGGCATGAAGTCCTTTGGCGGGTTGCCTCTTTCTCCGGACTTCAATAAGGTCGCCATGGGGATTGATATCTAC
This sequence comes from Lachnospiraceae bacterium, assembly GCA_017525525.1. GTDB lineage: Bacteria > Bacillota > Clostridia > Lachnospirales > Lachnospiraceae > Coprococcus_C. The sequence continues at coordinate 22,739 of JAFXSQ010000037.1, forward strand.
AATATGATTTCCGCTTATAAAAGACCGGTAAAGATTATTCACGGCGATATGGATCAGATAGTTCCAATCAGTTATTCAAAAAAGGCTATTGAGTATTTTGAAGATGTTTCGCTGACCGTGATCAAGGGCGCTGAGCACGGGTTTATAAGGCTGGGGAGCGAACAGGCTATCGAGGAAACGGTGTCATTTATTAAGAAAACAGAACAGTAAATAACAGATAATAATAAATTAGGCTTTAATTCGCCGCATCATGCAGCGGGCGCTATTGCGGGAGTATATGCTCAATATATGCTTCAGCATGCAATGAAGGACGACGACGAAAAGAAGGATATGTGCATTGCCATGATTAAGGGCCTGGGGCTCAAGATTAAGAAAGAAAAAGGCGTTCCTACAGTGGCGGATATAATCAAGAAGATGGTCGCATAATAAAAGCTGTGATTAACGGAGAATAGGAGTATAATCAGAGATGAAAAGAGAAGAGATATTAAAGCAGAGACATGAATTATTGGAAGCTATAATTGGAAGCTATAGAGCAGGAATTTGTAAGCGAAATGGTTCCGGCTAAAATAGATGTGGACGAGGAGCTTAATTTAGAGACACTTAACGAGGAAAATCTCGGAGAGCTTTATTCTGCTATAGCGGCAATCAATTCATTTATCCCGGTTGGCTGCTTCACGGTCAATCCCGCCGACGGAACTCTTAGCTACAAGCATAACTATGAGCTTCCGTTAGAGGTTGGAACCAATGTGTTAAAGAGCTCCGTAGATTTATGCATGAGTACGGCTGTTTTGACGGTTCATCAGTTTGCATACCTTCTTGTCGAGATCGACGAAGGCGCGCGCACCGCGCAGAGCGCTATAGACGCTTTGTTGCCGTAGTTAACCCGGAGGTTTTTTATGAGAGATAAGCTGAAAAGTCTGATACTTGTGAACGGTATAAGCGGGGTAATATTTGTCCTGAGTATGCTGCTCATCTTCTTTACGGATTATCTGGCTATAGGAGTCGGGGCATCTGTGGTGTGGCTGCTATACACGGTGGTTGCCAACAAATATGCGCTGACCGAGAGAGAGGAGCCGTCGCTTCGCGATACATTTCAGGAGGGAAATATTAAAGGGCTTTTCAACGAGGAGGTCCGGATGCTTGAGATGCAGTATGACAGTATAAAATCCCGGGAGGAGTACATGGCAGGCAACACCGCGAGCATGCAGGAGCTATACGAAAAGATACTTGAGCAGATGACTTCGAATCTTGAAAGCGCGTGTGCTTACATGAAGACTTATGATTATTATACAAAGCCGGAGCCGGCATACCTCAGAAAGCTTGTTAATGAAGGGGATATGCTGGTTGCTAAGTTCAACACGCTGGTAGAAAAGCTTGTGGACATAGACACCAATCCGACAACGCTTGATGTGAAGTATGTGGATGAGGTTACCGACTGCCTCGACAACATGAAGGAATACAGAAAGGTTATGCTTTCATAGGCGGAAGCCTGTGTCAGAGCTTGAACATAAACAAATGCCATCATAAAGAAAGAAGGACAAGGTAATGAATAACAAGAATAAGGTTTTCGGCATACTGGGTGTAGTGATAGTGCTCGCTATGTGCTGTGTGCTGGTAGCATCGATTGCCATGAAATCTTCGAAGAAGAATGAGACAACGACAACGGCGCAAAATACGGCAGCGGCAAACGGGCCGTATACCCTCGAGGATCTCGCGAATCAGGTAACCGTAAGAGAAGCTACAAAGAAGAAGGGCGTTGTGTCTTTTGATAATAACAACCTTTATGATGAGCTTCCGGAGATAGACAAGTATCCGCTTGCCGTAACGGGTAACGGCGATGTTGATATCGAGATATTTACTTCGGGAGAGAAGGCCGGCAAGGACACCGATTCATGGCTTATCGATGTTGCCACTGCGTTCAACAGCAGCGGAAACACACTTGCTGACGGCAAGAGTGTGACGATGAGCGTGAGGTCCGTTGCGTCCGGAACCGCGGCTGATTACATCATATCCAACAAGTATGTCCCGGATCTTTACACGCCGAGCAACACTCTCTTTGGAGAGTATGCGAAGACCAACGGCGGAGATCTTGAACTCTATGAAGAGAGACTTGTGGGAAATACCGCAGGAATTCTGGTCAAGAAGGGGACGTATTCGGACTTTGATTCGGTTATCAAGGCTGTTCAGGACAACAAGATAAATGTGGGCTACACCAATCCCCAAACCAGCGCGACGGGACTTAACCTGCTCCTCACGTTGTTAAAGGACGGAACCGAGAATTTTATTTCGTTTAACGCTAATATACCTTATGTAGCTTACACGACACAGCAGATGAGGGATAGCGCTTCCAACGGAAGCTTAGACGGAATGCTGACCGAGTATCAGGCTTACATCAACGATGAGAATCTTACTTCGGTTTATGACTTTATACCCTTCGGCGTAAGGCATGACAATCCGGTGTTTATATGCCAGAAGAGTTCGAAGAGTCCGGATGAACTTGAAGCCGTTCAGATGGTCGTGGATTTCTGCAAGAGCAGTGAGCTGCAGCGCATCGCCACCGAAAAGGGCTTTAATGCGAATGATGATTACAAATCGGATTTATCCTTCTCGGGAGCTGAGGTGACACAGGGACTCGCAACTTACAAGAAGGAGAAGGATAATGGCAAGGACATAATAGCGGTCTTTGTTGCCGATTGTTCCGGTTCTATGGACGGCGAGCCTATGCTCCAGCTGAAGAATTCGCTGTCCAACGGACTTTCGTACATCAACGAGAATAATTATGTCGGACTTATAAGCTATTCGAGCGATGTGGTTGTCGAACTTCCGATCGCCCAGCTCGATCTGAACCAGAGAGCATACTTCCAGGGAGCTATAGACAACATGAATGCCAACGGTGGTACCAGCACCTACGAGGCAGTGGTCATCGCGGCGAAGATGGTTAAGGAAAAGCAGGCGGAGCTTCCGGATGCAAAGTGCATGATAATTCTCCTTTCCGACGGCTACGCAAACGGATACATGGAGATAGACGATATACAGAACGCCATCAAGGACACAGGGATTCCGGTTTACACCATCAGCTACGGTGACGACGCCGACAAGACGGCCTTAAAGAGCATATCCGATATAAACGAAGCGGCAAGCATCAATGCCGACTCGGACGATATCGTGTACAAGCTCAAGAGCTTGTTCAACAGCCAGCTGTAAGCTGTGGTTAAAGTGGACTGTTAAATCGGTATATGTAACATCAGGGTATAAGGAAAGCGATATCCTTATGCCCTGATGTTTGTCTATATAGAATAGAGGAGATAAAACAATGCATAAACGGGAAAAAATAGTGGTAATAATCTGTTTGTTAGCGATAATTGCTTCGGTAACGGTTATTATCGTTACGCTAAAAACTCACAAAAAGACAGGGGAGAATCCCGGTGAGGTTGCGGTATCTGCTCAGACAGAAGTGCTTTCGCAGGACAATAAATCTAAAAACGAAAGCACAGACGAAGCAGATTCTTTAGCCGGACAAAATAATAAAGCTATTGATGAGGATAATGAGACTGAAAAGGAATCAGAAAGTAGCGTTAAAAATGGAAAGGAAAAAAACACAAAGGATATTACGGGAAAGAACACGGAGACTACTGTTGAAATAAAATCTGAAACCACATCTGAAACAACAACCGAAGAGAGTAAGCAGCAGCGGGATTCACTTAGCTATCTGTACGGATATGATTCATTCAGCAGATTTGATATAAATCGGATTGCAAAGGATTATGGTGCATTGGATTCTGAGAATCCGGAGACAAGCGCGAATTATGTCGAGTTTCGGTATGATATAACGGATACGGGTTCGGGATATAAGGTTGTAGGTAAGGTGAGAACGAAAATCCGTATATCTCAGGATGAGTACCAAGAGTATCTGGGAAGGGCGTTGGGTGATCATAGGATGGAGCAGGTAACGCCGGAGGGTGAATATGATCCGAATGCATATATCCCGAACAAGGTGGTTTATGAGGTAAATCAAGCGGAAAAGCTTGTTCATTCAGGCATAGAGTATACTATTACCGAATATTACATGAATGATCAGGGCCGTGGTAACTGTACTCTTGTTGATGAGTTCGGGAACACCTGTGTTGTCAGTAATGACTTGAGTCCGGAAGTCGACGGAAATGGATTGTATTTTAATATGTGGGTAAGCGCTGAAGATGCGACAATAATAATCCCTTATGGAACTGCCTGTGAGCAAGGATTTAGCCGTCTCATTGAAAGCGGCTCTGATAACGGTAATCTGGACTTCTTTGAAATCTTTGGCTTCAAGCTTAACAAGAAGGGGGAGGTTTCTGAAGTAATACCGTTCGAGGAAATAACCAAAATGGGATATAATCTTGATCCTTGATGCGCTGATATTTATTACAGGGTGTATTCGCAGAGTGATATTATTAGTGGAGCAGGAGAGTTAAATCTCCTGCTCTTTTTGTTGATTGTAAGCATAGACTAAACACGATCAGATAAAAATCGTTCCTTTACACAAGACCGCAAAAATGGTACAATATCAGAGATTGGGTAAATAGGATTTATGTAAGAAGGAAAATGATATGTCTAAGGTGTACAGCCGTATGCAGGCGGCTTGTTGTATAAGTATTGCCGTGTTCATTTTGAGCTTTGCTCTGTGCCTGCTGGTGTGGAATAATCGCTTGCTGATAGGCAACTTTACATCAGATACCGATGCGGGCGGAGTGAATGCGAGCGGGCTTACGGCGTTCGAAAAGCAGCTTGTATATACGCAGCTTATGGACAGTTTTGTGAATAGCAAAGAGAGCGGCTATAAGATATCGGGCTATGAGATCTCGAAGAGGAATGAGGAGACGCTGGACGGCTTTAAGAAGACTTATGTAAAGGCTGAGTGGATATCTATTGTGTCCGCGGTCATAACGGTGCTTCTTTTGGCCAGGCTTAGGAAGCGGAGGATGTTCGATGCCCTCGTTATAGGCGGGTGCTTAGCCGGGGCGTGCACGGCGCTCAACGCCTTGCTTCTCATGGTGCTTAATACCGATAAGGCGCTGAGCTTTAAGGCGGCTTTTTTCCATGGTGAGTACGACTTTCTGAAGGGTGACGATGTATTAAAAACCCTGTTCCCTGCGGACTTCTTCGGCAGGATGGCGGGGCTGTATGTGCTCTTTGTTGTAGTTCTTGCGCTGATATTTGCATTTTCCAAATGGCTGATAGGCTTTTTGGGAAGACCACATAAATTCTAATCATTTATTATCATAAACGGAGGTATGCTATGAACAAGAGACTTGAAGACTGGGTTAACTGGGTGCTTTATGATGAGCTTAAAAGAGGTGAGTTAAATGCCCCGAAGCATCTCTTAGGTATCCATGATTACGGTGAAGGTCAGGTTATAACCTGCTACAGGCCTTATTCGAACAGGGTTACGGTTGCTACATCTACAGGAAAAGGCGAGGCAGAGCTAGAGGAGCTTGCTGACGGCTTCTACGGCATATATTTCCCGAAGAAGAAATTCAAGGACAAGAAATATCGCATAACAACGGAGTATAATGACGGAACCTCCGTTACGACCGCAGACTGCTATGCATTTGACGGTCAGATATCCGACTATGACGTGTACCTCTTTGCCGAGGGCAAGAATTATGATATCTACGACAAGCTCGGCGCGCATCCAATGACGATAGACGGCGTGAAGGGAACCTACTTTGCGGTATGGGCTCCTCACGCAAGAAGAGTGTCGGTTGTGGGAAGCTTTAACATGTGGGACGGCAATCTCCATCCCATGCAGCTTCATCCGGCTTCGGGAATATACGAGCTCTTCATACCGGATGTGGGACCTGGAACGGTATACAAGTACCAGATACTTACCCGTGAAGGAGAAATCCTCTTCAAGGCGGATCCCTACGGTAATTACAATCAGATGAGGCCGGAGAACGCGAGTGTTGTGGCCGACATCAATTCTTATAAGTGGTCAGATTCAAAATGGATCGATGAGAGAAACAAGATCAGCCGTGTACAGCGCATGAAGAGTCCTGTTTCAATCTACGAGTGCCATCTCGGCTCCTGGAAGAAGAAGGACGAGGACTCCGACTTCGGCTTCTACAATTACCGTGAGCTGGCGCAGATGATAGGCGATTATGTAAAGGAAATGGGCTATACCCATGTTGAGCTTATGGGCATAGCCGAGTATCCCTTCGATGGTTCATGGGGCTATCAGGTGACGAATTACTTCGCGCCCACAAGCCGTTACGGAACTCCGGAAGACTTTATGTACTTTATAGATCACATGCATAAGCTCGGAATAGGCGTTATCCTTGACTGGGTACCGGCGCATTTCCCGAGAGATGCGCACGGTCTCGGACGCTTCGACGGCATGCCGCTTTACGAGCATCCGGATCCGAGACGTGGAGAGCACCCTGACTGGGGTACATACATCTTCGATTACGGCAGGAACGAGGTGTCGAACTTCCTTACCGCAAATGCGCTCTTCTGGGTTGAGAAGTTCCATGTGGATGCGCTGCGTGTGGATGCGGTTGCTTCCATGCTTTATCTTGACTATGGCAAGCAGAACGGACAGTGGCTCCCGAACGAGGATGGCGGTAACGAGAATTACGATGCTATCAAGTTCCTTCAGAAGGTTAATGAGGTAATGGAGAAGAGAAATCCCGGCGCATACCTTATCGCAGAGGAGTCTACCGCATGGGCCGGCGTTACATCTCCGGTTTCCATGAAGGGACTCGGCTTCCTCTTCAAGTGGAATATGGGCTGGATGAACGACTTCCTGGAGTACATGAAGCTCGATCCGTACTTCAGGTCATTCAACCACAACAAGCTTACCTTCAGTCTTACATATACTTACGCAGAGAATTACATACTCGTTATCTCGCATGACGAGGTTGTTCACTTAAAGTGTTCGATGATCAACAAGATGCCCGGCTTCGAGGTCGACAAGTTCGCAAACCTCCGTACGGCTTACGGATTTATGTTCGGTCATCCCGGCAAGAAGCTCCTCTTCATGGGACAGGAGTTTGCTCAGCTTCGCGAATGGTCTGAGGCAAGGTCACTTGACTGGTTCCTGCTTGACCAGCCGCTTCATTCTAAGATGCAGAACTTCGTGAAGGCTTTGAACCATATGTACACCAAGTACGATGCACTTTATTATAATGATAACGAGAACATGGGCTTTGAGTGGATCAAGTGTGACGACGCCGAGTCCGGAATAGTTGCATTCATCAGAAGAGGAAAGAGCTCTAAGGATCAGCTTATGTTCGTATGTAACTTCGTACCGGTTGAGAGAACCACTCACATGGTTGGCGCTCCATGCCTTACAAAGTATGAGGAGATACTTAACTCAGACGCCGAGGAGTTCGGCGGAAAGGGAAGGACGAACGGCGTTGTTGCCGCAGTCAACCAGCCATGCGACAGGATGAAGTACTCGGTATGCCTTACCATAGCACCGCTTTCAATGATGGTATTCAGGTACGACTATACCGATAAGAATTAAGCCATAAATCAAAAAACATGAAATCTAAAAAAAAGATATTAAAGGATATAGCCATAGTCCTTATAACTACGGTATGCTTTATATTGTTCGTATTTATAGGGACTAATGTCTATGTAAGAATGTCGGTGAAGAAGCGAATCATGACGCATGAGGAGGCCTGCAGCAGCGGGGACTACGACTGTATAATAGTGATGGGCGCTTCGGTTTACGCCGACGATACACCGTCGCCCATGCTTGCGGACCGCATAGACGAAGGGGTGGCGCTTTATAAGGACGGCGCTTCGGATACCCTCATAATGAGCGGTGACAAAACTGACGAGGAGTACTACGACGAGGTTTCGGTCATGAAGGACTATGCTGTGGAGCAGGGAGTTCCCGAGGAGTGTATACTCCGCGACCCGGCGGGTTACTCGACCTATGAGACCATGTACAGGGTTGCGAAGCTCTACGAAGGAAAGCGTGTACTTATTGTCACACAGCAGTACCACCTTACCCGCACGGTATACGATGCCGTAAAGCTCGGCATGGACGCTTATGGGGTTCCGTGCGCGAAGATCAAATACAGTGGTCAGCTTAGACGAGATGTCCGCGAATGGCTAGCTATCTCGAAGGATTTCTTCTACACGATAGCACGCCCGGTACCGGACACGTTAAAGAGAAAAATCACACCTTAAATAGGAGGAATAATAAATGCAAGAACAATCATTGAAGGAATTGCTTTCGAGTAACGCATACCCGGGTCGTGGTATCGTGATAGGCCGTTGTGCCTGCGGGAAGTATGCGGTGACTGCATACTTTATCATGGGCAGGAGCTCAAACAGCCGCAACCGTGTCTTTGTTACCGAAGGAGAGGGAATAAGGACGCAGGCCTTTGACCCGAGCAAGCTCGAGGATCCGAGCCTTATAATATACGCGCCGGTAAGGGTGCTCGGCAAGGATACCATAGTTACAAACGGTGATCAGACAGATACGGTATACGACGGTTTAAAGGACGGACTTACCTTCGAGCAGTCCTTAAGATCAAGGGAGTTTGAGCCGGACGGTCCGAATTACACTCCGCGTATCTCAGGCGTGATGCATGTAGAGAACGGAGAGTTCTCTTACCAGATGTCGATCCTTAAGAGTGCAGACGGCAATCCGGAGTGCTGCAACCGCTATACATTTTCATATGATAAGCCTATTGCGGGCGAGGGCCGCTTTATACATACCTACATGCAGGACGGAGATCCGCTCCCGAGCTTTGAGGGTGAGCCGGAGAAGGTTCACATCGAGGGCGATATCGATAAGTTTACCGAAGAGGTGTGGGAGGCCTTGAACCCGGAAAATAAGGTTTCGCTCTTTGTGAGGTTTATCAACATAGAGACCGGAGAGTACGAGACCAGGATTAAGAATAAGAATGAGTGATTATGATTTAAGGAGAGAATAACAAAATGAACGAGATTGAACTTAAATACGGCTGTAATCCTAATCAGAAGCCGTCAAGAATATACATGGAGGACGGAAGCGAGCTTCCTGTTACGGTATTGAACGGCAAGCCCGGCTACATCAATTTCCTTGATGCATTCAACGGCTGGCAGCTTGTGAAGGAGCTGAAGAAGGCAACAGGGCTTCCGGCAGCTACCTCCTTCAAGCATGTTTCACCTGCGGGCGCTGCTGTCGGACTTCCGCTTGATGAGACCTTGGCTAAGATATACTGGGTTGATGACCTCGGAGAGTTAAGTCCTCTTGCGTGCGCTTATGCAAGAGCAAGAGGCGCTGACAGAATGAGCTCCTTCGGAGACTTCATCGCTCTTTCGGATGTGTGCGATGCTGATACCGCAAGACTTATCAAGAGAGAGGTGTCGGACGGAGTTATCGCTCCGGGTTATACCGATGAAGCTCTTGAGATGCTCAAGGCAAAGAAGAAGGGCGGTTATAACGTAATTCAGATAGACGAGTCTTACGTGCCGGCAGAGATAGAGAGAAAGCAGGTATACGGCATAACCTTCGAGCAGGGAAGAAATGAGCTCAACATCGACAAAGAGCTTCTCTCCAATATAGTTACAAAGAACAAGGAGATTCCCGAGTCTGCTTTGATAGACATGAAGATAGCTCTTATTACATTAAAATACACACAGTCGAATTCGGTGTGCTATGTAAAGGGCGGACAGGCCATAGGCATAGGCGCGGGCCAGCAGACAAGAATCCACTGTACAAGACTTGCGGGACAAAAGGCAGACAACTGGTTCTTGAGACAGGCGCCGCAGGTAATGAACCTTGAGTTTGTAGACGGCCTGGGACGCGCTGACAGGGATAATGCCATCGATGTGTATATCGGCGACGAGTATGAGGATGTGCTCCGTGAGGGCGAGTGGCAGAAGCGCTTCAAGACAAAGCCGCCCGTATTCACAAGAGAGGAAAAGAGAGCATGGCTCGATAAGAATACTGATGTCACACTTGGCTCAGATGCATTCTTCCCGTTCTCAGATAATATCGAGAGAGCAAAGAAGAGCGGAGTTAAGTATATAGCCGAGCCGGGCGGTTCGGTAAGGGATGATCTTGTGATTGAGTGTGCCGACAGCTACGATATGGTTATGGCATTCACGGGCATAAGACTGTTCCATCACTAAGTAATACTTGCAAATATTGTTTTATATGGTAGAATGTACGAGGTTTTTATGTTACTATTCACGATAAAATAGTGAAGCCGCGCCGAACGCGCAGCGGACGGGTCGTGGGTTGTGCGGGTGTGAATAGTAAAATAGTAAAAGATTATTAAGGAAGGTAGAAAGCAATGTCGGATAAGAAGAACTTACTTACATATGAGGGCTTGAAGAAGCTTGAGGAAGAGCTCCAGGATTTAAAGGTTAACCGCCGTCAGGAGGTTGCGCAGAAGATTAAAGAGGCAAGAGAGCAGGGCGACCTCTCAGAGAACGCTGAGTATGATGCAGCGAAGGACGAGCAGAGAGACATCGAGTCCAGAATTGAAGAGATTGAGAAGATCTTAAAGAATGCCGAGGTTATTGATGACGAAGAGTATGAGGCAGGTACTGTGGGCTTTAACTCTGAGGTTACCGTTCTCGATATGTCAAGGAATGAGGAAGTTACTTACAGAATAGTAGGTTCAACCGAGGCGAATATCCTCCTGAAGAAGATATCCAACGAGTCTCCTCTCGGCAGCGCTCTTATGAGAAAGAAGGTCGGAGACGTAGTTACCGTAGAGGCTCCGAACGGTGAGTTCGAGTATATGATAAAGGGAATCAAGAAGATATAATTGTGACTAATGTATTAGATAAAAAGGCTAATTCATTAGACATTTTCAACATGACAGCTGGTCGGCTGTCTTGTTGACTTTATAGGAATAATTGTTTTTAAGGAGAATTAAAATGCATTGGTCAGAAAAGATTGCAGACGAGATTATCGCAAGAAATCCCGATAAGGAGGAGTATGTGTGCGCCGCGGGCATAAGCCCCTCAGGCTCAATCCATATCGGCAACTTCCGTGATGTGGCTACAAGCCTTTTTGTAACGGAGGCTTTAAAGAGAAAGGGCAAGAAGGCGAGACTTCTCTTTTCGTGGGATGAGTTCGACAGACTGAGAAAGGTACCGGTAAATGTTGCTAAGGTTACAGAGGGCTTTGAGACATACATAGGCTACCCTTATGTGGATGTGCCAAATCCCTTTGACACAGAGGCAAAAACTTACGCCGAGCATTTCGAGAAGGAGTTCGAGGAATCTATCGCGAAGTTCGGCTTTGAGATGGATTACCGTCATCAGGCTGAGATGTACAGAAGCGGAAAGTACAAGGAGCACATCATAACAGCACTTGATAAGAGAGGCGAGATCTTCGACATACTTGATTCCTTCAGGACACAGGAAGCAGGAGAGGGTGAGAAGGAAGCTTACTATCCGGTAGGCATATACTGCCCCGAGTGCAAGAGGGACACCACTAAGATCATCGCTTACGATGACGCTTCCAAGAAGGCTCAGTATGAATGTAAGTGCGGCTTTAAGGGTGACTTTGATTTCAATACCGATACCAACTGCAAGCTTGCATGGAAGATAGACTGGCCGATGAGATGGCTCTATGAGGGCGTAGACTTTGAGCCGGGCGGAAAGGATCATGCCGCACCTGGCGGTTCTTACGACACAAGCCGCGTTATAGCCGAGAAGATATACGGTTACAAGGCTCCGCTTTTCAAGGGCTATGAGTTCATAGGCATAAAGGGTACAACGGGTAAGATGTCAGGTTCTTCGGGACTTAACCTTACACCGGATACTCTTCTTAAGATATACCAGCCGGAGATACTCCTCTGGCTTTACAGCAGGGTTGAGCCCAACAAGGCTTTCGACCTTTGCTTTGATGACGGAATTCTTCGCCAGTATTTTGAGTTCGATAAGATGTACAACACCTATGTAAACGGCGAGGCTGACGAGCATGTACAGGTAACCATGGAGAACTGCCTGCTCTCGGGCAAGAAGATTAACACGGTTCCTATGGGACTGCTTGTTCAGCTTGGTTCCATAGTAGACTTCAATGTACCGATGCTCGAGACTATATTTGCGAAGATTGATCAGCCTTACAAGTACGAGGATTTCGCTGAGCGACTTGACCTTGCAAAGTACTGGCTGGAGAACTGCTCGCCCGAGAATGCCAACAAGCTTATCCCTTACAGGAACTGGGAGGTATATGATGCGCTTTCGGAGGAGGAGAAGAAGGAGATAAGTCTTCTTCACGATTACTTAAAGAATAATGAGTACACTTTAGATGAGCTTAATACAAAGCTCTACGACATACCCAAGGAGGTGTTCGGCACCGACAATCCTGACCTGAAGAAGCTTCAGGGAACCTTCTTCAAGGATGTGTACAAGCTCTTGCTCAACAAGGAGAAGGGACCGAGACTCTATCTCTTCCTCTTTGCTATAGATAAGGACAGCTACGTGAAGTTGCTTGATTTCAGCACACCGAAGACCGAGGAGGAGGCTGTGCCGATTTCCGAGCTTCTCGCTCCGAAGGAGACTGTGGAGAAAAAGAAGATAGAGTACGGCGAGCCGGATCCCGTTGCCGAGGTTCTTCCCGAGGTGACCATGGATGACTTCGACAAGATTGACTTAAGAGTATGCAAGATTGTTAAGTGCCAGGAGATAAGAAAGTCTCATAGCTGCTACAAGCTCACGCTTAACGATGGCTTAAAGGAGAGAGTGATAGTTTCTTCAATCAAGGATTACTATACTCCCGAGGAGCTTATCGGCAAGAAGATTATAGTAGTTGCTAACCTTGCGCCTGCGAGAATTACCGGTGTTACCAGCGAGGGAATGCTGCTTGCGGCAACCAATGCGGCGTGCGCATGCAAGGTTATATTCGTGGATGACATGGTACCGGAGGGAACCAGGATACACTGATATAAGATTCTTCGGGCTGTGCACTCAGAATGATACGACTGTCAGAAAGACACGGTTGTTCGGAGCGTTGCGGATTGTACGATAAGGGAGGACATGTATGGGGCAGACAAAAAAAAGACTTATAGCTTTTCTGATGGTTTTATGTTTGCTGTGCGGTTTTATGCCGCAGGTGAAGGCGGCGGAGCCGGCAGAGGAGCCCGAGGAAAAGTTCGGAACGGTAGAGCACATCTCTACCTACCACTCCGGAGATGTCCTCAAGGATGGTTTCTATTATTCAGATGAGTGGTTTATAAAGGAAGACTCCTATACACAGAACGATCATCTTGCATTGACTTCGATGCAGCTGATTGCTACGGTTGCCGATGCAGGGAATTCGGAAAGGTCGGTAGCGTTCCTTAATGCTATGGGTTTTGACAATACAGGTTTATCCGGCTTCGAAAATGATGATTCTTACGGCTGCAGCTATGCATGGGGCACGAGAAAGGTTAAGGATGGCGGAGAAACTTACACTATAGTTGCCGTTGCCTTCCAGAGCTATACATTTAACCCGACTGCCAAGGAGCTTGGATGGACACAGAATTTTCAGGTTAACGGCGATGTGATTGCTGACGAGCACTATACATTCTCGTCGGCGGCTGAATCAAAGTATGCCGATATAGCGGCCTTAGGTGGCTCGGGTCATGTAAAGTACTGGATTACAGGGCACAGCAGGGGCGGTGCGATAGCAGGTATAGTTGCCCAGAGATTAAACACTGTGGCCGGTATTCCGGCAGGGGATATCTATGCATATACCTTTGAGGCACCGGCAGAGGTTGAAGCCTCTGCGGTTCCGGATAATGCGGAAAGCTACGGCTTCATACACAATTACGTATGTGATGATGATATAGTAACCATGATCCCGCCTTGGGGCATGGTACGATACGGAGTTGATTATAAGCTGAATACTGCCGAAGTTAACGCGCAGACCTTCAAAAAGCTTGAAGACATGAAGAGCGCGGCTGTGGAAAAGAAAGGTGACGATCCGATTTCGGCCGAAACTGTCGCTAACATGGTTGGCGTATTGCAAAGCGGAATCCCGACAAGGGAGGAATACTCGGCGCTGCACGAAGAAACCGTAACTAACGGACAGGGAGAAGAAGTAAATATATCCTACGTATATCAGGATGTGTTTATGAAGCTGATAAAGCTGGTTTTCGGTGAGAACCCGATAAACATTCCCGTAGGCGAGCTTGCCGAAAAGCTTGGGGAGCTGCCTCCGGTGGTAGCTCATCTTGTGGCGGGAATGAGAAACGGTGACAATTCCGAGTATTATAAGGCGGCGGAAATAATAAAAGAAATACTTAATTCAGTGGGCGTGGAGCTGCCCTTTACAGACGGAGAGCTTTATGCAATGGTTAAGCTTGTAGCGCCTATGCTGATAGATCCGAACATGGAGGGAGAGGTTAATGCCGATACATTTTTCATGTTTCTTACACCTGCATTCGGGCTTATAGAAACGGTTGGAATGGCACCCTTACCGCATCATTTTGACACGGTTATAGCAAGACTTATGGCCTTGGCGCCGTATCCCGAGATGGAAGGCTTTGATCTCACAATGGACAAACCGAAGGCAGGAGATAAGGCATCCAAGGCAGAGGATGCGATAAAGAAGGAGCTTGCTTCTCTTAAAAAAGACTGGCTGGATGTATCTGTAAAGTGGGATACGACTGACGCATCTCTTAAGAACAATAAGAAGTATAATCTTGATGTGACATTTAAGGTAGCAGCTCATACGGTTCCCGAGGATATAGAAATAACAATCAATAAGCTTGAAGCTGTGGAAAAGCTAGAAGTTTCCACTAAAGACGGCATGTATGAGATACACGGCATCTATAGCTTTACCATAGGTACACCGAGTAAGGTGACTGTAAGCTTTGATAACGAGGGCCACGGCAAGACACCTGCTGCGGTTATGGTTGACAGCGGAGAAAGACTAGCTGTTGCAATAACTCCGGAGGAGCTCGGCATAGTTAAGGATGCAGGAGATGAGTATAAGTTTGCAGGCTGGTTTGACGAAGAAGGCAATGCATGGGATAACCTGACGGCGGATGAAGACATGACTCTGCACGCCAAGTGGGTTGATTTGATTAGTAAGGTTGAGATTGATCTGACTATTCCGAAAATCGGCGAGAAGGTTAAGAAGGCTTCCGCTCCCACAGGCGCAAAGTATAAAACCTTTGATGACTGGTTCCGCGACGAGCACTGGGATAATGTGGAGACTGTGACGGAGACAACAGGAAAGATAACGCTTGCTGTCAAAGTGTCCGCGAAGGACGGAGCCGAGTTCAAGACTAAAGAGAATGAAAATGGTGATATTGTTTTCGATGGAACGGTAACTGTCAACGGCGAGGAGCCTGTCGAGACAGAATACGACTCCGAAGACAGTGTAATATATGTAACGTATGAATTTGAGGCACAGTCAAAGAATAATCCTACGGAGGAAACAACCGAGCAGGAAACCACGGAGCAGGAAACTACCGAACAGTCAACTACGGAGGAGGCAGCAACCTACACCGTAACCGTGGGAGACGGTTTCATCTGGGCAAAGGGCAGTACGGATCCGATAGTGCTTACCGTTAAGAGAAGCGTGGAGGATGATACCTGTTTTGCGCATTTTACCGGAGTTGAGGCTGACGGAAATGTGCTTGCGACTTCAGATTATTCAGCCAAAGCAGGAAGCACGGTTGTAACTCTTAATAAGGAATATCTTGAGAAGCTAGGCTTGGGAGAGCATGTGATTAAGGTGCTCTTTGACGACGGCGCAGCTCAGACGAAGATAACCGTCAAGGCTGCCGAACCAAAACAGGCCGAGGTTGACAATAAGAGCAATAACGGACAGAACAATCAGGTTAAGACCGGAGATGATACCAATCCGGGCATGTTACTCAGACTGATGATACTAAGTATGATTGCTATGGCGGGACTGGCTGTAAGTATGCTGCTCAGGCCGGCAATAAGTGAAATAAAAAGAAATAAAAAATAAGACTTTTTCGATTAGCTCGGAATGGCACGCAAACATAGGTGTCATCATAAGTGAGCGAAACGAAGGAGCTTAAGCACAGGGAGGAAAAAATGGGCAAGATACAAATGACCACTCCGTTAGTAGAAATGGACGGAGACGAGATGACAAGAGTGTTATGGAAGATGATTAAGGATGAGCTTTTGCTTCCGTTCATAAACCTGAATACCGAGTACTACGACCTCGGATTGAAGAACAGGAATGAAACGGATGACAAGGTAACCTTCGACAGCGCTTATGCCACACAGAAGTACGGCGTGGCTGTAAAGTGTGCAACCATCACTCCGAACGCAGCAAGAATGACAGAGTATGACTTAAAGGAGATGTGGAAGAGCCCCAACGGAACAATAAGGGCCATATTGGACGGAACGGTATTCCGCGCGCCCATCATAGTTAAGGGTATCGAGCCATGTGTGAAGAACTGGAAGGCTCCGATTACCATTGCAAGACATGCTTACGGTGACGTGTATAAGGCGAGCGAGATGAAGATTCCGGGCGCCGGTAAGGCAGAGCTTGTGTATACCGATGAGAAGGGCTTTGAGACAAGAGAACTCATTCACGTGTTTGACGGCCCGGGCATAATCCAGGGCATGCACAATATCAACAAGTCCATAGAGAGCTTCGCAAGATGCTGCTTTAACTACGCAGTAGACACAAAGCAGACTATATGGTTTGCTTCAAAGGATACTATCTCAAAGAAGTATGACCACACCTTCAAGGATATCTTCCAGGAGATATTCGATGAGGAGTACAAGGCAAAGTTCGACGAGCTCGGCATCGAATACTTCTATACATTGATTGATGACGCCGTAGCCCGCGTTATGAAGTCAAAGGGCGGCTTTATCTGGGCCTGCAAGAACTACGACGGAGATGTTATGAGCGACATGCTCTCTTCAGCCTTCGGTTCGCTTGCAATGATGACCTCGGTTCTCGTATCACCTGACGGAAAGTACGAGTACGAGGCTGCACACGGAACAGTTCAGCGCCACTACTACAAGTACCTCGCCGGCGAGGAGACCTCGACCAACTCGGTCGCAACCATCTTCGCATGGACAGGCGCCTTGAGAAAGCGCGGCGAACTCGACGAGAATGACGAGCTTATGACTTTCGCAGACAAGCTCGAGAAGGCAACCATAGACACCATAGAGTCCGGCAGCATGACCAAGGACCTCGCGCTTATCACAACCCTCGAGAACGTAACAGTATTGAACAGCGAGGACTTCATAAAAGCCATCAGAGCCAACTTAGAAAAAGCATTGTAAATTATGCAGTAGTGTAAGCAATAATTCATTGTCCTAATAAGAGATAGAATAAATTCCCGGCGGGTCGCGATGAGCACTTAGACACCGTTCTTTGGTGTCTTAGTGCGACGCATGCAAAGTTCTTAGTGAAAACAATGCGAAGCGTTGTTTGAACTTAGAACTTTGTAACGGAGGCAGCCGGGCCAGTATCCTCGGTGGACAATGAATTGTTGCGTATTAGTAATAGATATGGATATGTGGAGCATTTTGGGCATTGAGCAGACCACTGATCTTGCCCGTATCAAAAGTGCATACAGAGAGCGATTAAACAGCGTAAACCCTGAGGATGACCCCGAAGGGTTTATGTTGCTTAGAGGAGCTTATGAGGATGCCGTCAAATGGGTCAAAAGCGGTGGCGAAGAAGCCGTAAAGGATGCGCCGGAAGCCGAACTTACCGGAGCGTCCGCTCTTGTTGATGCGCTCTATCGCGACTACGAAAGACGAATAGACGCGGAGTGCTGGCGAGAGCTATTTGACGACGATTTATTTGTGGCCTTAGACAGTTCACAGGACAGCCGTGATGCGCTCCTCGTATATCTCATGACGCATATCTTTATCCCGAGGGCCTGCTGGCAGGTAATAGCGGAGCAGACCGAGCTTGAGGAACAAAGGAAGGATTATGCGGAGCATCTTCCCGAAGATTATATAGACTTTATCCTTTTTAATGCGAAGAACGACGACATGATTCCCTTTGAGCTCGTTAATCCCGGGCTTGACGAGATCGACGCTTTCATTTCGCTTTACAAGGAAATAGATATGAACATAAGAAAGTTCGAGTCTGCAGGCGTAAGAGAGAAGATAGAGAAGCTCAAAATGCTTGATCCGGATTTCCGTCCCGCAGATTTCCTCCTGCTTCGCTTCAGGCTGCAGAGGCTCATAAAAAAGAAGGAGGACGGCGACGACATAAGCGTCGAACTTAGCCGGCTTGTAAAGGATTTTGACGAGCTTGAGGAAAGTCTTGATTTGGTTGATGTGAGCCTGTTGTGCGGATACGCTCATAAGGTAGCCGAAGAGTACGACAGGGCTGAGGAGCTTTATAATAAAGTGCTTGAAAAATCCCCGGAGCACCAGGCTGCGCAGGGTGAGCTCTGCGACTGCGCTTTCCTGAAGGGGGATTATGAGAAGGCCCGCGACGGGTATATCGAGATATTAAAGAAAAACCAGTATGACAGCAACGCGCGCGCGGGAATGATCAGAGCGGATCAGGAGCTTGTAAATATATACAGAAAAAAGATTGAACAGGACCCTTCGGATGTCAGGATGAAGTTTGAGTTTGCATGGAGCTGCTACCAGTGCTTTGAGTTTGAGGAAGCGGTTAAGATGCTCGATACATTTACGCCTTCATACGAGGACTCTTACGAGTATTACAATGTCAAGGGCAGGTGTTACCTGTGCCTGAAGCGGTATGAGGAGGCGAGAAACTGCTTTTTGGTGTGGAGGTCGAGAATCGACGAGATACCTGAGGATACGGAGGATGAGGAACTTCAAAAAAAGAGGAGCAGGCTTGGCTATGTGATCTTCCTCTTGGGGGATGCGGCGATGCGCCTAAAGGAATATGATGCCGCAATGGAATATTTTGACCGGGCCAAGAAGATTCCGCACGAAGAGCAGGTTATAACCTACGAGTCTTATTGCGAGCTTTTGTACCTGATGGGAAAGTATGAAAGATGCCTTGACGCCTGCGACGAGCTTCAGACTAAAGACGTAGAAAGCTTTGTGGCCTATATCTACAGGGCGAAGTCGAGTATTAAGCTGTCAAGGGGCGTGGACGCGATAAGGGCCTGCGAAAAGGCGATAAGCATATTCCCGTATTCGGGTGAGCCCTATACGCTTTTGATACGCATTTACCTGGATGCGAAGAGAACGGATAACGCTGAGGATATAGTAAAGCTCTTTTACAGATACGGGGGGGAAAGCGCAAATGTAATGTACCACGAAGCTTTAATCAAGGAGGCAAAGGGGGAGACGGATGCCGCCATTGAGCTGCTTAACAAGGTGGCAGCGGAGTTTAGCGAGGGCCCTTCGGATTTGGAGGATTTCTCAAAGGTATACGCTATGCTCGGAAACCTGTACATAGGCAAGAACGACCTTGATAAAGCTGAGGAGGCGTTGTTTAAGGCGGTAGAGATAAAGCCAGGGGATGAGCTTACGAGAAAGAGGCTTCTGTTGCTTGCCGATGCATGCTTTATGGCCGGGAAGAGCGACAACGCCATAGAACTGCTTAAGAGGGGAATAGAGGCTTACAAAGATTATAAGGGAAGAGATTTTATTCACAAGCTTATAAGGATTGCCGGTTGTGAGGGCTATATGAACCTGTGCAGCGAGGCATTTTCGGAAGGGATAGACAGGGATCCTGCGGACGTACATATTTACAGTGAAATGGGCGGCGCCCTGAGGGATAACGGCTTACTGCGCGAGGCGAGAAAAGTGTTTGAAAAGGGAATAAGTCTTGACACAAAGCACAGGGAAAACTTATACTGTGAGTTGGTCGAGGTCATGCTCTTAAAGAAAAGCTTTATCAAGCCCAATGTTTCGGCGCTTACCGAGAAAGCTCTTGAGCTTGAGAAATGTGTGGATTCGCCATATATAGTCGTCAAGCTGATGAGACTGTACAGGGCGCTCGGAAGGTATAAGGATGCGCTTGAGACTGCGAAAAAGGGGATGAACATGAAGTTCTGCATAGGATGTTCGTATCAGGGCTGTCATGAGATTATGTACCAGATGGGACTGACCTTTGAGGCTCAGGGGCGTTACCTGGATGCGCTTACCTGCTTTAAGAAGGCGCTTTCGGTAGCACTTCACAATCCCTTGTATGATAAGGCGATATCAAGAGTTGAGGCCAAGATAAAATAATAATTGATTAAGAAAGAAAAAGAAATGACGGTAGGAATAGATTTAGGAACAACAAACAGTTTAATAGCATATTACGACGGCGAAAAGCCGGTTATCATACCCAACAGGCTCGGAGAGAAGCTTACGCCCTCCGTTGTTGCTGTTGATGAGGACGGAACTGTCTATGTGGGACAGACGGCGAAGGAGATAAAGCTTAAAACTCCGCTGATGACCGCAGAGGTATTCAAGAGAAGCATGGGAACGGCGAAGGAGTTTGTCTTAGGCGAGAGGAAGTTTACCGCAGAGGAGCTCTCGTCGCTGGTCTTAAGGTCGCTTAAGGATGATGCGGAGGCTTATTTTAACGAGCCGGTGACCGAGGCGGTCATAAGCGTGCCTGCATACTTTAACGATAAGCAGAGGAAGACCACGAAGAAGGCGGGAGAGCTTGCCGGCTTTAAGGTGGAGCGCATCATAAGCGAGCCGACGGCTGCAGCTATTGCTTACGGCATAAACGACCGTGAGGCGGATACGAGATTTCTCGTGTTTGACTTGGGCGGCGGTACATTTGATGTGTCATTGCTCGAGCATTACAAGAACATAATGGAGGTAAGGGCCGTTGCCGGAGACAACTTCCTCGGCGGAGAAGACTTTACCGAGGTTTTGGAGCAGATATTCCTTAGAAAGAATGATATAGACGAGGATAGCCTTGACATAAGGGACAGGGTTCGCTTGAGAAAGCAGGCGGAGCTTGCCAAGCTTGCCTATGAGGACGGCAGAAAGACCGTGTTTAAGTTTAAGCTTGGCGATAAGGAGTACGAGCAGGAGATAAGCTTAGACGAGTACGAGAAGGCCTGCCAGATACTTCTTGCGAAGATTAAAAAGCCTATTGAGAGAGCGCTTAAGGATGCGGATACAAAGCTTGCCGACATAGATGAGGTCGTGCTCGTGGGCGGCGCCACCAGACTTTCTATCCTGAGGCGTTTTGTGAGCAGGCTTTTCGGACGACTTCCGAACACAAGCATAAATCCCGATGAGGTTGTGGCCTGCGGAGCGGCTATTCAGGCGGCCATGAAGGAGAGGCAGGAGTCCGTCAAGGAGGTTATACTCACTGATGTGTGTCCTTTCACTTTAGGCACCTCGGTCAGCGTTATGAGGCGTGACGGGATAAGGGACAACGGCCATTACCTCCCGATGATAGAGAGGAACACGGTTATCCCGGTGAGTCATACCGAGAAGCTCTACACCATGGACGACAACCAGACCAGGATAAGGGTTGACATACTTCAGGGCGAGAGCCGCATGGCCAAGAATAATGTTCTTCTCGGAGAGGTAAATGTACCGGTGCCGGCGGGGCCTGCGGGAACCGAGGGAGTGGAGGTGGTTTACACCTATGACGTGAACTCGATACTTGAGGTTGTGGTTAAGGTGCTTTCCACCGGAGTGACCGAGCGTGTGGTCATAAAGAATGAGGATACCGACTTAAGTGACGAGGAGATAGATGAGAGATTAAAGTCTCTTGAGGAGTTGAAGCTTCACCCGAGGGAGAAGGAGGAGAACAAGCTCCTTTTGCTCCGCGGTAACAGAATGTACGAGGAGAAGACGGGAGATGCGCGCCGCGCGATAGAACAGGCGATGAATGCCTTTGAGGAAGCTCTAGACCGCCAGAAGACCGAGGAGATCAAGAAGGAACGTAAGATGTTCAAGGAGTTCCTGGACAGCATGGAGGATATTGACGAATAAGAGATATAAATGAATGATATAGACGAATGATATAGATGCGTATTACATTTGGTTCGGGCGTGTTAAGAAAAAAACTCTTGACACGCCTGCTCCTTTATGATAGTATGCTCTAGTGTGTTTCGGCGGATGCAACCGAAACCTGTAGAAGAAGAGTATCCACTCTCACCTTATCGCAGGGGCGAGTAAGGTCAGAAAGGCATAAAGGATTTTTATTTATTTGCCGTTAGTGGATAGCTCTGTATAATAGCTATCCATTTTTTATGCTTTATGCACACGATGCACACGCTTGCGTAATGATAATAGTCACTGCGTGACACGCAAGCGGCGCGCGCGATAAGTGAGACAGGAAATCTTTGATTTCCGTTGTCGAACTTATACGGAGGAGTAAGCTGCGACTGCGTCTTGCTTACTCGATTGAGTGATTAAGGAGGTGTTTTTCTATCAGCGAATTAATGATCAACGAGCAGATACGGGACAAGGAAGTCAGGGTTATCGGAATTGACGGTGAGCAGCTCGGAGTTATGCCTACAAAGGATGCCATGAAGCTTGCTGCCGACGAGGGTGTTGACCTTATTAAGATTGCGCCTACGGCTAAGCCGCCGGTGTGCCGTGTTATGGATTACGGTAAGTACAAGTATGAGCAGACACGCCGTGAGAAGGAAGCCAAGAAGAAGCAGAGAGTTATAGAGATAAAAGAAGTAAGGCTCTCGCCCAACATCGATGACAACGATCTTAAGACCAAGTCCAACATGGCAAGAAAGTTCCTTACAAAGGGCGACAAGGTCAAGGTAACTTTGAGGTTCAGAGGAAGAGAGCTCGCGCATACTGCTAACGGCAAAGTAATTTTAGATCAGTTTGCTGAAGGCCTTTCGGATGTGGCTGTTGTAGAGAAGCCGGCCAAGTTCGAGGGAAGAAGCATGATTATGTTTTTGGCTGAGAAGAGATAGGATATACAGTATTAAGGAGGAAGTAAAATGCCAAAGTTAAAGACAAAGAAGTCAGCTGCAAAGCGCTTCAAGAAGACAGGAACAGGTGAGTTAAAGAGAAATAAGGCATACAAGAGCCATATTCTTACCAAGAAGAGCACAAAGAGAAAGAGAAACTTGAGAAAAGCAACCATGACCGATTCTACCAACAGCAAGGTTATGAAGAAGATCTTACCTTACATGTAAGGGTTGCATTTCGTTAGAATTTAGGAGGAAAGAATAAAATGGCAAGAATTAAAGGCGGCGTTGGTGCCAAGAAGAGACATAACAGAGTATTAAAGCTTGCAAAGGGCTATAAGGGTGCCCGTTCGAAGCAGTATAGAGTAGCTAAGCAGTCCGTAATGAGAGCTCTTGCTTCTTCATACGCAGGAAGAAAGCAGAGAAAGAGAGATATGAGAAGCCTTTGGATTGCTCGTATCAATGCAGCTGCAAGAATCAACGGACTTTCCTACAGCAAGCTTATGCACGGCTTAAAGCTTGCAGGTATCGACCTTAACAGAAAGATGCTTTCAGAGATGGCTATAAGCGATCCCGAGGGCTTCGCAAAGGTTGTTGCGGCAGCTAAAGAAAAACTAGCATAAAAAAATTAGCATAAAAAAGCTTGCATTACAAAGGATGTAAAGCAACGGTTAATGGATTATGTAAACCGGAACCTGAAAAAGGTTCCGGTTTTTTCTGTTTCATTCCCCAAAATGAGGGGGAGAAGAACGAATTAAAGTAACATAGGAAAAAGAAAGTAAGGGGCGCGGGAAGATGCCTGAGAAATTGAATTTAAAAAGAAAAAAGGCTTTATATGGTTTTGTGACTTATTTTCTTGCATTTGTCTTGTTTGTTGGCGGCTTTGGTAGCATCAGGGCTAAGGCTGATGAAACCGAGGGCGCTGTTTCTGTACGCTCTTTTTCGGAAGATGGCGCGGGGCAGACAACCGGAGCAGATGAGAGCGCGGGAGGGCAGGCAGAAGATGAGTACGAGCTGGGCACGGCGAAGTTCGCATTTGCTGCCGAGGAGCTTGGAAATCAGATAAAGATAGCGACAACTCCTCTCGAAGAGGTAAACGGCTACTTCGACTGGAGAGGATATGAAGGAAGGTACATTTACGACAGGCTTGATGCCGATGAAAAAGAGCTTTATGATGAGCTTGTAGCAAGCTCACAGAAGCTGATAACGACTACGGTTGCCTGTAAGCAGAGTAAGGTAAGCGTATCCGGTGTGACAAGGCAGGTATATTATCCTGAATTATGCTATTCCTCAAAGCTTACTTTAGAGAGAGCCAAGGATGTAGCGTGGATGTTTATCTGGCAGAATCCGCAGTACTATTTCTACAACAATAATTTATATTTCGGTCAGAACAATACGACCGGAAAGGTTTATGTTGCGGTCGGTGTTTACAGTGATTTTGCGGATGGTGAGGCAAGAGCCGAGGCAACCGTGAAGTTCGCTGAGGCGCTAAAGGAGAAGGAAGAATACCTCGAGGGACGTCTTCTTGATGTGAGTGATACCTACAAAAGAGAAGTGCTTATACATGATGCGGTATGTGAGTGGCTTGATTACAGGTCGGTATCCTATGATCAGAGCGCTTACAGCGCATTGTGCGGCAATCCGGCGGGCGCGGCTATATGCGCAGGCTATACAAAGCTATTCGATATGCTGCTTACGAGATTTAACATTCCGGTAATAGGCGTGTTCAGCTATGATCATTGCTGGAGCATAGTGAATATCTACGGTGACTGGTATAATGTAGATGTTACATGGGATGATGAGAAGGTTACAAAGGATTACTTAAACAGGAACGATGCCTTTTTCAAGACACTCAGCTCACATACGGCAAGAAGCTATTACAACGGCGCTCTTCCGGAGTGTCCGTATGACTACAGCACTACGAATACCAAGAGTGAGGAGATGACCGGCGATGCCGCAGAAGGTATCACCGTAAGCTATAGGGTTCAGCTTCAGAGTTTCGGATGGCTGCCCAAGGCGCAGAACGGTCAGACAGGCGGAGTTGTCAAATCCGGCAAGAAGCTTCAGGGCTATAGTATAGAGGTAAACGGCGCGGAGAAGCTCGGTATCCGTTACAGGTCGTATATAACCGATTACGGCTGGGAAGAATGGATTAATGACGGTGAGAAATCCGGACAGAGCTTAAATAAGAGAATTGAAGCGCTGATGGTAGAGCTGACCGGCAAGAATGCAGTAAACTATGATGTGTACTACAGGGTTTATGTCCAGAAGAACGGCTGGATGGGCTGGGCTAAGAACGGCGCAAAGGCAGGTACCATAGGACAGAATCTGAGAATAGAAGCGATACAGATAATTGTTGTTCCGAAGGGCGAGCATCCGATGGAAGGAACAATCGGAGTTCCCTATATGGAGCTGGCAGGCACGGATGATGAGCTTGATGATGTGGCTAATTCCGCAGCATCGGTTTACTACAGAGCTTATGTTCAGGGAGTCGGATATCAGAGATATGTGGGCGACGGTTCTATAGGAGGACTTCCCGGAGCGGGCAAGAGAATTGAGGGACTTAATATCAAGGTTAATAATGCTCAGCTTGGACTTAGCGGTGGCATTAAGTACAGAACTTATGTACAGACACACGGCTGGCTCAAGTGGGTAACAAGCAGCGGTAACACCGTGGCTTACAGCGGAACCAAGGGCGAAGCAAAGAGGATAGAAGCAATACAGATTAACCTGACCGGTGCTCTGGC
The DNA here is from genome assembly GCA_017525525.1 of Lachnospiraceae bacterium. GTDB lineage: Bacteria > Bacillota > Clostridia > Lachnospirales > Lachnospiraceae > Coprococcus_C. The sequence continues at coordinate 48,246 of JAFXSQ010000037.1, forward strand.
TTCGGAATATGACGTATACTACAGGGTAAATGTTCAGGATTACGGCTGGCTCGACTGGACCAAGAACGGCGCGACAGCCGGAACAAGCGGACTCGCAAAGCGCATGGAAGGCATACAGATTACGATTGTTCCTAAGGGAACTCCGGCGCCGGGTTCGACGGCAAAAAGCTTTATAAAGAAAACCCTCTCTCCATAAAAAAAGACGGATGATTGCAGAGCCAACCTGCGGTTATCCGTCTTTACTATTATGCGCACGCTCGCGTAATGAAATTAGTCACTACGTGACACGCTCGCGGCGCGGCGAGCAGTACACGGCTTCGCCGAACTGCTCGATTATTATGCGCAGGGGCACCGAAATGTAGATGTCAGCTGCGCGGGGCACGTAATGTGATTTTTTACAATAGTGAAAGCGCCTCTGTAAGAGATGAAACCCCAATCACCTTAATCGACAGCTTCTTCATGGCGTTATCTACGCTCGAGCTCGGCATGATGCAGGTCGTAAAGCCCATTTTGTCTGCTTCCGTGACACGCTTTAAGGCAGAGCTTATTCCTCTTATTTCCCCGGCAAGTCCTATCTCTCCCATAAGCAGGGTTCCCTCGGGAATAACCTTATTGTTCATGCTTGAATATATGGCGCAGGCAACTCCCAAATCCACTGCCGGATCATTTATCTTCATGCCGCCCGCGACACTGACATAGGCGTCGTAGTTCCAGAGGTTCAGGTTCGCGCGTTTCTCCATGACCGCAAGAATCAGATTAACGCGGTTGTAGTCCACGCCCACGGAGGTTCTCCGCGGCATGTTAAAATTCGTCTGGCAGACCAAAGCCTGCAACTCGACTAAGATCGATCTTGTGCCCTCGATGGTAGGAACCACAACCGAGCCCGAAACACCCTTGGGCCTTCCCGAGAGCATGAGCTCCGATGGGTTTGCAACTTCGGAAAGTCCGTTTTCCCCCATGGTGAACACACCTATCTCATTTGTCGAACCGAATCGGTTCTTAACTCCTCTTAACACCCTGAATCCGTTTGAATTATCACCCTCAAAGTAGAGCACACAGTCTACCATGTGCTCTAAGGTCTTGGGACCTGCCACAGTTCCTTCTTTTGTGACGTGCCCCACGATAAATATAGCCTTTCCCTGCTGCTTGGCAAGCTGCATCAGTCGCGCGGTAACCTCGCGCACCTGGCTTACCGTACCGGGAGCGCTGCCTATGTCGTAGGCAAGCATGGTCTGGATGGAGTCAACGACAACTACGGATACGCTTGAATCTGTGATTGCTTTTTCGATATTATCTATGTCGCAGTCGCAGAGGAGCATCATATCCTTATCAAAGCTTCCGAGTCTTTCTGCCCTGGACTTTATCTGCGAAGGACTTTCCTCGCCTGATATATATAATACCGACTCACCGCGGTTGGTAAGTAATCTGCACATCTGAAGCAGGATGGTGGACTTTCCTATACCCGGATCGCCGCCCACAAGCACGAGGGAACCCTTTACTATGCCGCCTCCGAGTACACGGTCGAGCTCCTTTATTCCGGTCGGCATCCTGCTCTCGTCGGATGCGGTCACTGTCCTTATATTTGTGGGCTCAACCCTGTCTCTCTTTATGCTCGTTGTCTTAGCGCCGATTTTCACCCGCTCCTCGACAAATGTATTCCATTGTTTACAGCCCGGGCACTGCCCGAGCCATTTCGCGGATTCATAACCGCACTCCTTACAAAAAAACACCTGTTTATCCTTAGCCATATATATTTCCTTTCACTTTTTAGTTGTATGTTCAATCCGGTCAACACTTTCGGAATAGCCTAATTCTACATTTTATTGAGTAACTATTCAAGGTTTCACGCGCATTTTATAGTCAACGACAAAAATAATTTGCCGTTGACTATAAAGCCTCCGGTTTTATGGTGTAGTGGTAACGAAGCTGCGTTGCAGTCCGACGGCTGGTCACAGCATGGTATTCTCGAAAAAGGCGACCAATTTGCTAAAACAGAGCACTTTCGTCTTGCTATTTACCTAATAAAATCTATACATTCTATATAACATAAAAAACTGCATGTAAAATCATTGCATTTGTATTGAAGTAGCAGTATACTACAAGTAGTAATCAGCGAGGAGGTGCGCTATGTCGAGTACAATACAGATACGTGTTGATGATGAGCTCAAAACAAAATCAGATGCCCTGTTTAGGGAGTTAGGAACAGATACGACTTCCGCTATCAGGATGTTTCTTACCCAGGCTGTTGCAAACAATGGATTTCCTTTTGAATTAAAGAAAAAGACGGTAAATCCATATGTGACATTGACGGAGGATGAGGTACTTAAAAAACTTGAAGCATCAAGACAGCATGCGTCAGAGGGTATGGTACGGGATGCGGATGATGTGATATCCGATATGAGGCAGAAATATGGAATATAAGGTCGTTATTACATCCGATGCCGAGGCAGATCTGGA
>JAFXSQ010000009.1 GCA_017525525.1 Lachnospiraceae bacterium
AAGACGAAGACGACGACATCGCAAGTAACGGAAAGGTATTCTTCGGAGTGCTGTCGATCATTATTTTGCTTGCGGTTCTTTCTGCGGGTGGACTGGGTCTGTATTTTTTGGTTTTGAATCCGGTCTATGAAAAGGAGATTAGCGCGCATGAGGTGAGCTATCCTCAGCTTGCTACGAATCTGGATGCTTACGCGGGTGAAAAAATCAATTCCCTTGACAGGATAGCTTCCCTTACGGACGCAACCTTCGTGCCGGCCAAGAGGAAGGAGACCACTGAGGAGATAACCACGACCGAAGAGGCTACGACTGAGGAGGAGTGGTACGATCCGGACGCCACCGGCTGGGATGATAGCGAGTATAACGAGTATGATTCCGAGGAATATGAAGATTACGAAGATTATGAGGATGATTACTCGGAGTACGATGAGTAAAAACTAGCAGGACAATAATACATTTATAAAATCACTTATAAAAAAGGAAACATAAACACATGAGAAAGACATGGAACAGGGTAATAATCATAACATGGTTCCTTATCGCTCTTGCTGCGGCAGCAGGCTTCTTCTTCCTTATGCCGTACTACAAGACCTGGCAGGTGTTCAGGACCATAGATAAGGGTGGCTGGGATAAGATAACCGAAGAGTATTCGCATTTGAGCGCTTCGGAAAAGGAGATGGTTGACAAGAATCTCCCGAACTACAGCGCATTTATAGCACAGGAGTATGTGGACGGAAAGAGGAGCTTTGTCTATACGGCTGCAGCATTTGACGCCATAGGACTTATAGATAACACCGGCCTTCAGTCGCAGTATATGCCTAACATTGCGAAGAATGAGTACATCGCCTCTGTTATGGAGATGGTCAACCTTGCGAAGAGCTACGACGTGTCCGCCGCAAATGAGGCGCAGAAGGGCATAGATTCGGCAAGCGCGAGACTTGATATAGAGACGAGGGAACAGATATTAACAGAGCTCTTGAACATCAATTACCCGCTTTTCCTAAATGGGCAGGTTTCTGAGGTCAGACTAAAGGCACTGTGTGATTTCGTTAAGGGCAACGCTTTTTATGCGGCTAAGGATTATGCTGCGGACATAGAGAATAACATCAATGCCATAATCGAGTACAGGAAGCTTTATGATGAAGCTGAAAAGTGCTATGAGGACAATAACTTCTTCCAGGTGTATAATATCTGTGAGAATGTGCAGGTCGACCCGGCTGATACGCTCTACGACGGTAAGTTCAATCAGCTCTGGACCAGGGCAGATATTGCGGGCAAGGAGTATTACTTAAAGGAGCTTGACACCTACATAGCTACAGGCGATAAGGTAAATGCGGCTGCGCTCATTGCAAGGCTTGAGGAGTATTTTGAGGATGATATAAACCTCGATGAGCAGAGGGTAAAGATTGCCGAGGATTGGCAGAGAACCTACATCGATGTTATGGAGCAGATGGATGTCATAATCCGCAACAATATGAATGATGCGGACGGAAAGCCGATTCTTGCGGAGGACGACATGAAGAAGCTTAAGCCCGACAGGATGCTTCTTATAGATATGCAGGGTGACGGTGTGCCCGAGCTTGTGCTCTTCAACAGCAAGCTTGCGGCAGACAGCGCTACGCCATGCTTCTTCATCAATTTCAGGAATAAGAGATACGGATTCCTCGGGCTTTACAATGTAACTCATTTCTCGGCAGGAGCCGAATTCGTGTACTCGGTAGTCGGAGGCGACAATGAGGAGACGATACTTTATGAGTACAACGGTACAAGCATAGATGCAACGTCTCAGGCATCGAAGGAGGGCGAGACCTACATCGTGAACGGCGCTGAGGCGACTGATGTGGACTATCTTGCCGAAAGAGATGAGATAATCAATCATGCGAAGGAAACCGGGCGCGGCTTTGAGAACGCGTCACCGATAGACAAATACGTAAGCTATATCCTCTCCTATGGAACGGAAGAGGAAGAAAAATAAAGAGAGGTGCAAAGATGATACAGCTATACGAAACAGGAGCCTATCTCCTTAACGGACAGGAGCTTATCGCGGATGATGCCGAGGCAGCCGCAAAGCTCAGCAGCAAGGGGATAAATGTAACAAAGGAGGACGCGGCAAAGGAAACCCTTGCCTACGGAATCCTGAAGGCTCATAACAAAAGTGACAATATGGAGGAGCTTAAGATTAAGTTCGATAAGCTCACATCACACGACATAACCTTTGTAGGCATAATCCAGACCGCAAGGGCTTCGGGACTTGAGGAGTTCCCGATACCTTATGTGCTTACCAACTGCCACAACTCACTCTGCGCTGTGGGCGGTACCATAAATGAGGATGACCATGTATTCGGTCTCTCCTGCGCGAAGCGCTACGGCGGAATGTATGTACCTCCGCACCAGGCTGTTATCCACCAGTTTGCAAGAGAGATGCTTGCAGAGTGCGGCGCCATGATCTTAGGCTCGGACAGCCACACACGCTACGGAGCATTAGGCACGATGGCTATCGGTGAGGGCGGCGGTGAGCTTGCAAAGCAGCTTTTAAAGAGAACCTACGATGTGGCTCGTCCCGGTGTAGTTGCCATCTACCTTGACGGCGAGGTAAACAAGGGCGTTGGTCCGCAGGATGTGGCTCTTGCAATAATCGGCGCTACATTTGAAAAGGGATATGTAAAGAATAAGGTTATGGAGTTCGTCGGACCGGGCGTGGACAAGCTCTCCGCGGACTTCAGAATAGGAATAGATGTTATGACCACCGAGACCACCTGCCTTTCGTCGATATGGAAGACAGATGACAAGGTCAAGGCTTGGTACGAGACACATTATCGTTCGGAGTGCTACAAGGAGATGAACCCCGGCGCGGTTGCTTACTATGACGGAGTTGTATATGTGGATCTGTCGAAGGTTAAGCCCATGATTGCCATGCCCTTCCACCCGAGCAATGTCTACACCATCGAGGAGCTTAAAGCCAATCTTTCGGATGTCTTGGAGGATGTGGAGAAGCGCGCAAAGGTAAGTCTCGGCGGAAAGGTTGACTTTACCCTCAAGGATAAGGTAAAGAACGGTCAGCTTACCGTGGAACAGGGTATCATCGCAGGCTGCGCGGGCGGCGGCTTCGAGAATATAATGGAGGCAACGGATATCTTGAAGAATCATTTCATAGGAAATGATGAGTTTACACTTTCGGTCTATCCGGCAAGCACACCGATTTATGCTGAGATGGCAAAGAACGGTGCTATGCTCGAGCTTATCAAGTCCGGTGCGGTTGTCAAGACTGCATTCTGCGGTCCGTGCTTCGGTGCGGGAGATACGCCGGCCAACAATGCATTTTCAATCAGGCACTCAACAAGGAACTTCCCGAACCGCGAGGGTTCGAAGATCCAGAACGGCCAGATTGCTTCCGTTGCGCTTATGGACGCAAGGTCAATCGCGGCAACGGCCGTGAACAAGGGCGTGCTTACGGCAGCAGATGAGATAGATTACGATTACAAGGGTTACACCTACTTCTTTGACAAGAGTATATACGAGAACAGGGTTTACAACGGCATCGGCAAGGCTGACAAGAGCGTGGAGGTTAAGTTCGGACCGAACATCAAGGACTGGCCGCAGATGATAGCGCTCACCGACAACCTTCTCTTAAAGGTTGCTTCGGTAATCAACGATCCTGTAACCACAACTGACGAGCTTATACCTTCGGGTGAGACATCATCCTTCAGGTCAAACCCGCTCGGACTTGCAGAGTTCACGCTTTCGAGAAAAGACCCGCAGTATGTGGGCAGGGCGAAGGCGATTCATGAGGTTGAATTAAAGCGTGAGGCCGATGAGCATCTGTGTAAGATAAATGATGAGATGAACGAGATTGTTCACACCATAAAGGAGAAGTTCCCTGAGGTAACACACGAGAATATGAGTGTCGGAAGCACAATCTTCGCTGTAAAGCCGGGCGACGGTTCCGCGAGAGAGCAGGCGGCTTCCTGCCAGAAGGTATTAGGAGGATTTGCGAACATCGCAAAGGAATATGCCACAAAGCGTTATCGTTCGAACCTTATCAATTGGGGTATGCTGCCCTTCCTTATCAAAGAGGATTATGAGTTTGATGTGGATGACTTTGTATTCGTGCCTGACATCAGGAAGGCTATCGAGGATAAGGCGGATGTGATAAAGGCATACGTTGTAAACAAGGGCATGAAGGAGCTTGAGCTTACTTTAGGAGAGCTTACCGATGATGAGAGAGATATCATCAAGTCGGGCTGCCTGATAAACTACTATAAGGGCTAAAGAGTAGGTGTCATCCTGAGCGTTAAAATAAAGGCGAAGGATCTTAAAAAATATTATACAAGGAGGGGTTGGTATGAGCGAAGAGATGAAGTTCATGATCATCTGGCTCGTGGTAGCGGCTATCATGGTGATTGCCGAGATGCTTTCCCTTGGACTGACGAGCATATGGTTCGCGGGCGGAGCATTTGTCACGGCAATATTAGCGGTGGTAGGCGTGCCGTTCGTGCCGCAGCTGGTATGCTTTGCGGTTGTGTCACTTGTGTTATTGTTCGTTATGCGTCCGCTTGCTAAGGACAAATTCATGAAGGACATCGAGAAAACCAATGTCGACAGTCTGATAGGCAAGCAAGGGATTGTGACGGAAACTATCGACAACCTTAAGGCCACCGGAGCGGTTAAGCTTAACGGCGTGGAGTGGACGGCAAGATCGGCTGACACTTCGGAGATCGAGAAGGGCCAGACCGTGGTGGTTGAGAAAATCGAGGGTGTCAAGGCAATAGTAAGAAGAGCGGGAGTATAAGATTCTTCGGGTTAAAGACCGCTTAAGTGACACGGGGTTATCCTGAGGAAGATTCATTCCTGACAAAAGTGTCATCCGGAAAAAAGTGTCATCCGGAGCGTAGCGAAGGATCTTAAAAAAGAGCGAAGGATCTTAAATAAGAGCGAAGGATCTTAAAAAGGAGGGTAAAAAAATGACAGCAGGACAGGTATTCGGATTATTCCTGGTATTTTTGGTAGTGATTGTAGCGTGCAGCTGCATAAGAGTTGTGCCGCAGGCGTACGCCTACGTTATCGAGCGTGTGGGAACCTATCACACGACTTGGTCGGCAGGCTTTAAGATGAAGCTGCCCATATTCGACAAGGTTGCAAGAAGAGTTTCCTTAAAGGAGCAGGTGGCGGATTTCCCGCCCCAGCCGGTTATCACTAAGGATAATGTTACAATGAGAATCGATACGGTCGTATTCTTCCAGATTACTGACCCGAAGCTTTATGCATACGGTGTTGAGAACCCGCTTATGGCTATCGAGAACCTTGCGGCAACAACCTTAAGAAATGTCATCGGTGAGCTTGAGCTTGACCAGACACTTACCTCAAGAGAGACTATCAATACCAAGATGCGCGCCACACTTGATGAGGCTACAGACCCGTGGGGCATAAAGGTTAACCGTGTCGAGTTAAAGAACATCATTCCTCCCGCAGCTATTCAGGATGCGATGGAGAAGCAGATGAAGGCAGAGCGTGAGCGTCGTGAGCAGATCCTTATAGCAGAAGGTGAGAAGAAGTCGGCCATCCTTCGCGCGGAAGGTCAGAAGGAGTCACTCATCCTTGCAGCTGAGGCAGAGAAGGCATCGGCCATTCTTCGCGCAGAGGCTGCAAAGGAAGCTACGATTAGAAGAGCGGAAGGTGAGGCTGAGGCTATCCTTAAGGTTCAGCAGGCTACCGCAGACGGTATCAGGGCCTTGAACGAGGCAAATGCGGACAAGTCGGTGCTTACATTGAAGAGCTTGGAGGCATTTGAGAAGGCTGCGAACGGTCAGGCTACAAAGCTTATTATCCCATCGGAGATTGCATCTATTGCGGGCCTTGCATCATCTATCACGGAGATAGCGAAGGATCAGAAGTAACTTGTCATCCTGAGCAAAGTAAAGAATCTTAAAATAAGATCCTTCGGGCTAAAGCCCTCAGAATGACACAGGTACATAAAGGGGAAGAGAAATGGCAGATATAGAAGCATTAAGAAAGCAGATTATGGACCAGCTGTTTGATTACAGCTATGACATTATTTGCGGAACAAAAACGGTTATTGGAGAGTTGAGGAACGGGAGAGAGTCCGATACGGAGGAACTCTTCAACCTTGTTATCCAGGGCATAAACTGGGAGATAGAGATATTCAACAGCTGCGAGAATATCATTAACCGTGATGAAGAAAGAGTAAATAAAGTGCAGATGGCAGCAGCTGTCAGCAGGCTCGGTAAGATCCTTCCGGAGAAGGATGATGTAAAGCTTGCGGCATGCTTAGAGGTTGACTTCCTGCCGTTCTTAAGGAACATGAAGGACGCGGCGGAAGCATACTAGAAGATTCTTCGGGCTAAAGCATTCTTAAGTGACACGGTGTCATCCGGAACGAAGTGAAGGATCTAAAAAGGGACGATAGTCGGCGAGTAGCCAATATCGTCCCTTTTTTGTTGAAATTGTGACATTTGCGAACTTATTACAAAAAAAATTATAAAAATTGCATAAAAGTATTCCACTTTTTTTGATTTAATGTTATAATCAAACATATTTTGCAAAGAGGGGTGACACTATGATAAAAAAGGAAATGATTGCCATGCTCTTAGCCGGCGGACAGGGCAGCCGCTTGGGTGTTTTGACCTCAAAGCTTGCTAAACCTGCTGTGGCTTTCGGCGGTAAGTACAAGATTATCGACTTCCCGCTTTCTAACTGTATCAATTCCGGAATTGATACGGTAGGTGTGCTCACACAGTACAGACCTCTTCGTCTGAACCAGCACATCGGAATCGGTATTCCGTGGGATTTAGACAGGAATATCGGTGGCGTTACGGTGCTTCCGCCTTACGAGACGAGCACGAACAGCCAGTGGTACACGGGTACCGCGAATGCTATCTATCAGAATCTTGAGTATATCGATTATTACAATCCTGATTATGTGCTTATACTTTCGGGTGATCACATCTACAAGATGGATTATGAAGTGATGCTCGATTATCACAAGACCAGCAAGGCTGATATTACTCTTGCTACATATCAGGTTCCCATGGAGGAGGCAAGCCGCTTCGGCGTTGTCATCACGGATGACACAGGCTGTATTCAGGAATTCGAAGAGAAGCCTGAGCACCCGAGGTCAAACAAGGCATCCATGGGTATATACATCTTCAACTGGAAGGTGCTTCGCGATGCGCTGACCGAGCTTAAAGATCAGCCTTCATGCGATTTTGGTAAGCACATCATACCTCACTGCCACGAGAGAGGCAGCAAGATATGCGCTTACGATTACAAGGGTTACTGGAAGGACGTAGGAACCTTAGGTTCTTACTGGGAAGCAAATATGGAGCTCGTGGACATCATTCCGGAGTTCAACCTCTACGAGGAATTCTGGCGTATTTACACCAAGAGCGATGTGCTTCCGCCGCAGTACATAGACCCGCAGGGCTCTGTAACCGAGAGTATCGTCGGTGAGGGTACCGAGGTTTACGGAACCATCGAGCACTCGGTTATCGGCTCGGGCGTTACCATCGGCAAGGGGGCTATCATTAAGAATTCAATTATCATGAACGGCGTTGTCATAGAGGACGGCGCGGTTATAGATAAGGCAATCATAGCTGAGAATTCGGTGATTGGCAAGAATACCGAGCTCGGCGTGGGAGAGGAAGCTGAGAATGAGCTTGCACCTCACATCTACTCATTCGGACTTGTAACCGTAGGAGAGAATTCAGTCATTCCTGCCAATGTTAAGGTAGGCAAAAATGTGGCTATATTCGGCGAAACTACGGAAGATGAGTATCCGGGCGGTCTCTTAAAGAGCGGATCAAGTATAATAAAGGTAGGTGAGTGAGATGAGAGCAATAGGAATAATACTTGCAGGCGGTAACAGCGGCAGGATGGGAGAGCTTTCCGCGAAGCGCGCGGTTGCGGCTATGCCGATGGTCGGAAGCTACAGAGCGATTGACTTCGCCCTTTCCAACATGACCAACTCCCACATACAGAAGGTTGCCGTATATACACAGTACAACTCGCGCTCACTTAATGAGCACTTGAATTCATCCAAGTGGTGGGATTTCGGTAGAAAGCAGGGAGGTCTTTACCTCTTCACTCCGACTATCACTGCCACGAACAGTTATTGGTACAGAGGCACGGCAGATGCTCTTTACCAGAACATCAATTTCCTCAAGTCGGCGCATGAGCCGTATGTAGTTATAGCTTCCGGCGACGGTATCTATAAGCTTGATTACAACAAGGTATTGGAGGAGCATATCGCAACCGGAGCGGACATAACCGTGGTTGTGAAGGACATCCAGCCTGATGAGGACGACATCAACCGTTTCGGAGTTGTAAAGCTTGCAGACGACAACAGAGTGATAAGCTTCGAGGAGAAGCCTCTTGTGGCTGAGACCAACACGGCTTCCATCGGAGTATATGTTGTTAGAAGAAGACAGTTGATCGAGCTCCTTGAAGCTTGCGCGGCAGAGGGAAGAAGCGACTTCGTATCCGACATCCTTGTAAGATACAAGAATGTTAAGAAGATATATGCTTACAAGCTTGAGTCCTATTGGAGGAATATAGGAACGGTTGATTCCTATTTCAAGACCAACATGGACTTCCTGAAGAAGGACATAAGAGATTACTTCTTCAGACAGCATCCGGATGTATACTCAAAGGTTGAGGATCTTCCGCCTGCTAAGTATAACAAGGACGCGATTGTTTCCAACAGCCTTATCGCAAGCGGTAGCATAATCAACGGAACCGTTGAGGACTCAATCCTCTTCAAGAAGGTTTACATCGGCAACAATTGTGTGATAAAGAATTCTATTATTCTCAACGATGTGCATATCGGCGATAATTGCTATATCGAGAATTGCATAGTTGAGAGTAGAGATACATTAAGAGCAAATACAGTACATACAGGTGACCCTGACCAGATCAAGGTCATCGTAGAGAAAAACTTCAGATACGCGCTTTAAAAACAAATCCCGCGTTCTGAATGTAGGAGGTGTCATATGCAGATTACAGATGTAAGAGTCAGGAAGGTTAACCAGGAAGGGAAGATGAGAGCAGTCGTATCGATCACGATAGACAATGAGTTCGTGGTACACGATATCAAGGTCATCGAGGGAGATAAGGGATTGTTCATAGCAATGCCGAGCCGCAAAGCATCCGACGGGGAGTACAGGGACATTGCACATCCCATAAATTCCGAAACTAGAGATAAGATACAGACTCTTATACTTGAGAAGTACGAGGAGGCTGCCTCTCAAACGGACGAATAATGTAAATTAGGGGGCTTAAGAATCTCTTAAGCCCCCCGTTTTATAAGGATGAACACGCGTGCGGCGCAGCGGACAGCAAAGCTGTCTGAGTATAGATGCACACGCACGCGTAAGGAAAAAAGTCACTACGTGACACGCGTGCGGCGCAGCGGACAGCAAAGCTGTCCGAGTAGATGGAGGAAATAATGGAACAGGAATACAGCGTAACAGTCACGGACCTGATCAATAAGATGAACTTAGTCAATCACACTCCGGAGATTGACACGGATAAGATATTGATCACGGATCCGAACATGAACCGTCCTGCAGTTCAGCTTGCGGGCTTTTTCGAGCATTTCGATGCCGCCCGCATCCAGATATGCGGCAATGTCGAGTATGCATATATCGCGAATATGCACACGCGTGAAGAAAATATTGAGATATTCGACAAGATGTTTGAATACAAGATTCCGTGTCTTATCTTCTGCAGAAATCTTCAGCCGTATGACTTCATAATCGAAGAGGGAAAGAAGTACGGAGTGCCGATTTTGACGGATAAGTCGGACACTACCTCGGACTTTGTGCACGAGGTCGTAAGGTGGCTGCATGTGGAGCTGGCGCCGCGCATTTCAATACATGCCGTTTTAGTCGATGTGTACGGCGAGGGAGTGCTCATTATGGGCGACTCGGGCATAGGAAAGAGCGAGGCTGCGTTAGAGCTTATCCACCGCGGGCACAGACTTGTATCGGACGACGTGGTTGAGATCAAGAAGGTTTCGGCCGAAACCTTGGTCGGAACTTCGCCGGACATTACGAGGCATTACATTGAGCTTCGAGGCATAGGAATAATTAATGTAAAGCAGATGTTCGGAGTTGAGTGTGTGAAGCTTTCGCAGAGCATAGACCTTGTCATCAATCTTGAGGAGTGGGACAAGGATGCAAACTACGACCGTATGGGACTTGAGGATCACTATACCGAGATTCTGGGCAACAAGGTAATCTGCCACAATATTCCGGTTCGTCCGGGAAGGAATATAGCGATTATCATAGAGTCTGCGGCTGTCAACAACCGACAGAAGAAGATGGGTGAGAACGCCGCGCAGGAGTTCTACAACAGAATTACGGAAAATATGCAAAAAAATATGTCACGCTCGCAATAAATGATTGACTAAGTTCGCTTGCTGTGCTTGCGCGAGCAAACGAACTTGGACAATCATAAGAGTTACTGCGAAGCAGTGACTCTCATGCACACCCATGACAGTAAGCAGCGAAGCTGCGGCAGACGCACGAAGTGCGGATGCGTCGTGGGTTGCGGGATTGCGAGTAGTCAAAAAAAAATAAGGAGAGTATAATATGAGCAAGTACATTTTTGGTGTTGATATCGGTGGCACAACTGTAAAGATTGGACTTTTCACCGATGCGGGCGAATTGAAGGACAAGTGGGAGATTACCACAAGGACCGATGAGGGTGGCAAGTTCATCCTCGGAGATATCGCGGAATCGGTAAAGGCAAAGGTTGAAGAGAAGGGAATTAGCGCCGATGACATAAAGGGCATCGGTATGGGCGTGCCCGGTCCGGTTAAGGAGGACGGCACGGTTATAAGATGCGCGAACCTTGGCTGGGGCATTTTCAACTGCGCGGAGGAGCTTTCAAAGCTCACCGGCTTTAAGGTTAAGGCTGGAAATGATGCAAATATGGCTGCCCTCGGCGAGGCAGGCTTCGGTGGTGGTAAGGGCTATGACAGTGTAGTTATGGTTACGCTCGGAACCGGTGTCGGCGGCGGTATCATAATAGGCGGAAGGATGCTCTACGGCGTCAACGGAGCCGGCGGAGAGATAGGACACATCACCGTAAATGAAGAGGAAACCGTAACCTGCGGCTGCGGAAGAAAGGGCTGCCTCGAGCAGTACACCTCGGCAACCGGTATAGTAAGACTTGCCAACAATGCGCTCAACAATACCGACAGACCTTCTTCTTTAAGAAGCGTGCAGTATGTCAGCGCAAAGGAGATATTCGATGCGGCAAAGAACGGCGATGACCTTGCGCTTGAGCTTATAGACAACTTCGGAAAGACTTTAGGCAAGGCTCTTGCGAACATAGCCTGCGTGGTGGATCCGGATGTATTCGTCATCGGTGGCGGCGTGTCTAAAGCCGGACAGATTATTCCCGATACAGTGGAGAAGTACTTCAAGGAGAACGCTTTCCACGCCTGCAAGGGAACGAAGTTCGCTCTTGCGGAGCTCGGCAACGATGCGGGCATGTACGGCGGCGCTTTCCTAATCTTAAGCGAGTAGCAGTGTTATACTGAACGAGAGGAGAAACGCAAATGACGAAGTCATTTCTTGCATGCGTTTCGACGACTGGACACGATGTAAGTGACACATTGTTAGTGACATGATCCAGCCCGTGTAGGTGATTTTCAACAAGGAAAGTCGCTGCGCGGGCTTTTTTTTGCACTTTTTTAACATTGTACTATTGACATCGGTGGGGTATCATACACTCTGTGTAATAATGTGCAGACAGGGTGTGCCTTGTCTGTGAGGTAAAACGAATAAATCTTATTGATTTGAAATATAAAGATTTGTTATTTGGAGATTTGATATGTTTGAGGTTTCCGGCAGGACATTCCCGTTGAGTGATATAAAGCATGAAGCAGATGCGCCTATGAGCGATCATACCACCTTTCGCGTGGGCGGAAATGCAAAGGAGATTTTCTTCCCTGAGGATATGGACGAGCTTCTGATGGTAAAGCGCTGCTTTATCGGCCCCGCTGCAAAGTGCATGGTAATCGGAAAGGGAAGTAATCTGCTGTTTGACGAAAAGGGCTATGATGGAGTGATAATCAGCATAGGCAAGAACTTCTCGAAGGCAGAGGTCGAGGAGCTTGAGGACGGCGCCGGAGCGGTAATAAGGGCGCAGGCCGGTATCAGGCTTGCCGATCTTGCGCTTCTTGCGAGAGACCATGAGCTTGAAGGACTTGAGTTTGCTTACGGAATTCCCGGTACCTTAGGCGGCGCGGTGGTTATGAACGCGGGCGCCTACGGCGGCGAGATGAAGGATGTCATTGAGAGCGTAATCTTAATAGATGAGAATTGCAATATTAAAAATGTACCGGCTTCGGACATGGATTTCGGCTATCGCCATAGCGCGGTCACCGAAAAGGAGATAGTAGCCGGAGCGGTGTTAAAGCTGTCTAAGGGCAAAAAGGCGGACATACAGGCGAAGATGGATGATTTTCAGGCGCGACGCCGCGAGAAGCAACCGCTTGAGTACGCGTCTGCGGGGTCGACCTTCAAGAGACCTGAGGGATACTTTGCGGGCAAGCTCATCGAGGACAGCGGCCTTAAGGGCTATAGGGTAGGAGATGCCTGTGTAAGCGAAAAGCATGCGGGCTTTGTTGTTAATCTTGGCCACGCCACCGCAACGGATATAAAGCAGCTTATCGCGGATGTACAGCGTATCGTATATGAAAAACAAGGGGTTCATCTCGAACCTGAAGTACGGATTATCTAAAGAGTAAGATAATTCAGCGCATTGTCAAAAAAGTAAACTCGAGGCGCGAGGAACATGTATTTTGAGGGAGTATCGACCGAAAAATACATGTCCGGGATAAGCGAGCCTAGTTCGAACTTATGCAAAGCTCCGAGCCGCATATTACGGCGCTGAATTATCGTAGATATAATGAGGAACAACAGATGCGTTTTTTCATAGTTACCGGCATGAGCGGCGCCGGAAAGTCAACTGCATTAAGGTCGTTGGAGGACAAGGGTTACTTCTGCGTGGATAACCTCCCGGTTATGCTCATCCCCAAGTTTGCCGAGATTGCCTCGGATGACAAGCTTCCGGTGGAGAGCGTGGCGATAGGAATCGACATCAGGAACGGCGAGGCCCTGGATGAATTGTCTAACGTGTTAGACGAACTTCGCCTCAAGGGCTTAAAGTATGAGATACTTTTCCTTGATGCGCATGACGTTACTCTGGTCAAGCGTTATAAGGAGACTCGCCGCAGCCATCCGCTTTCGGGCGAGGGCAGAATAGAGGATGGAATCACAGCCGAGAGACAGAAGATATCCTTCCTGAAGGACAAGGCTGATTTCATAATAGACACAAGCTCACTTCTTACAAGAGAGCTTAACGAAGAGATAGATCACATAGTATCCGGTGACGAGGGCTACGAGAACCTGATTGTGACCGTGATGAGCTTTGGCTTTAAGTATGGCATACCGGCGGACTCGGATCTGGTGTTTGATGTGAGATTCCTTCCGAATCCGTATTATGTTCCAGAGCTTAAACCGCTGACTGGTAACGAGAAGCCGGTTGCGGATATGGTGAAAAACTGCGAGGAGTACGAAGCATTTATGGGAAGATTATATGACATGATAAGCTTCCTGCTTCCGAACTATAAAAAAGAAGGCAAGAACGCGCTTGTCATCTCGGTTGGATGCACGGGTGGAAGGCATCGCTCGGTAACCTGCGCAAATGACCTTTATGAGCGGCTTTCTTCGCTTCCCTATACCGTAAGGCTTGTCCACAAGGACATGGACCGGAAGGTGAAGTGACATGACATTTTCGTCCAAGGTTAAGGAAGAGCTTTTGAAGAATCTTCCGCAGTCGAGACACTGCAGGCTGGCTATGCTCGCTGGGATTTACGTTTCGGGCTACCCCGTAAGACCGGGAGATACGGCGCAGGAGCCTATAGACAGATTGTCCGAGCTGCTTGATATAGACATAGAATCCGATGAGGGACGGTCGGCTTTAAAGCTTAAGACCGATGAGGAAAAGCTGCCTGTTATAGAGCCTATTTTAGTCGAGAGAAGCTGCTGCAAGCAGGCCTTTATCCGCGGCTCATTTATCGCGGCGGGATCGCTTACCAATCCCGAGAAGGAATACCATTTTGAGATTGCGCTTTTAAGCCGTGAGCTGGCCATGCTCCTAATGAAGCTGATAAAGGATTTTAACATAGAGCCGAAGCTGGTGGAAAGAAAGAAATACCATGTCGTGTATGTAAAGGAAAGTCAGGAGATAGCGGACCTGCTCACGCTTATGGGAGCTCATGTGTCCCTGCTCGACATGGAAAACATCCGTATAATCAAGGATATGAAGAATCGAGTCAACCGCAGAGTTAATTGCGAGACGGCCAACCTGAACAAGACCGTTTCGGCGGCGGTAAGACAGGTTAACGATATAGAGTACATCGAACAGACCCGGGGGTTAAAGAGTCTTCCCGAGAGTCTGTACGAAATAGCGGTACTAAGGCTTGAACAGCCCGACATGGCTCTTAAGGACTTAGGGGAGATGCTGAATCCGCCCATAGGAAAGTCCGGAGTCAATCACAGATTGAGAAAGATCAGCGAAATAGCTGATGATATTAGGAGGAATAAATCATGATTAAAAGAGACGTAGTAGTTAATCTTCCGCAGGATGCCGAGGCAAGACCGGTAGCAGTTTTGGTTCAGCTTGCCAGCAAGTATGACAGCAAGGTAAACCTTGCCATGGGCGACAAGCATGTGAATGTCAAGAGTATCATGGGCATGATGAGTCTGGGGCTTGTGAACGGCAAAGGGCTTACCCTTTCGGCAGACGGAGACGACGAGGCAGAAGCGTTAGATGAGCTTGCGAATTATATCCAGTCAGCGTAACATTTGCCATGTAAAATTAGGGATAAATTAGCTTAACACTTTGTTGCATATATGTCCTATTTGTGATAAAATGTCGGTTAGGCATTTACGCAGTGTTACATATTATGCTAGGAGGAACTCGAATGGGATGGTTCAGCAAAACATTTAAGAAAATTCCGTTCTTATCTAATCTCGGAGGGAAGAAGACATCTAATAAGAGTGCCAACGAGCTTCAGTATGACAAGGCCATGAACCTCATGGAGAATGGCAATGCAGAGGAAGCTGTTGAGATATTAGAGGCGATAATAGATTCTGCTATAGTCGATCCGCAGTATCAGAATCTCGGAATAGATTCACTGAAAATATTAGGGGAATTATATGAAACGGGGAAGTACAGCAACTGCTCCGTCAACAAGGATCTTGCGAAGGCATGCACCTATTATGAGAAGTGCGTTAACCTGGAAAAGGATCCTGATATGGTCTACAAGCTTGCGAAGATGCTGCTTGAGATTCAGAATTTTTCTAAAGCTATCACATATTTCGAAAAGGCATGCGACAGCGGTATCAAGGCTGCATACATGAACTTGGGAAGCATATACGAGAATGGTCTTTATCGTGTTGACCAGTACGGCAACAAGAGTGATTTTGTCGTACCCATCGATTACGAGAAGGCTATGAAATGGTATAAGATGCTTGCCGATATGGGTGACTCCAAGGCTCTGAGTGCTTATGAGAGGGTTGAGTACGCAAGTCAGCACACGGACAGCTTAGAGTTCGAGGAGAAGGACAAGCTTTATACCGAGATAGCCGAGGCTAGGCGCGCAAAGGGCAAGGAGCCGCGCTACAAGGCTATAGAGGCTGCTCGACTTCAGTATCAGTATACCTATGTTCACAATCAGGTGGACGGTTATATCCACAAGCTCCCGAAGGACTGGGTTAAGACCATCAACGAAACAACCGATGAGGAGTATTATGCTCCGAGCATCACATACAAGGATTTCGCAATGTACGTGTCCTATGACAGTATCCCGCGTGATTCAAAGAAGACTCTTGAGAATTACTTAAGGTACTGCTGTGATGCATTTGATGAGGAGCTTTCGCTTCAGGCTTACATCACTGAGTACGCCGACGGTATCTGCACGACCTTCTATCACAAGGGTATGGAGAAGGGCATCGTTACATTTGCCTTCTATCAGGGCAAGAGACTTGCGTGCATGAAATTCGTGTGCGCGACCATGGAGATAATCGAGCAGTACGAGGAGATAATCTTCGAGTGCGCGAACTCGTTTGCCTTTGTTGACCCGACTTTGGTTTCCGACCAGAGCGCGAACAAGAAGGACAATCAGTACTACAGCGAGGCATGCTATTGCTACTACTTAGAGGATTACGAGGGCGCTATGACTGCTGCAAAGCAGGCGTTGAAGCTCGGAAGCATCAAGGCAAGCTATCTGATGATTGAGCTTTGCTACGATGATGCATCGCCCTATAAGGATATTGAGAAGACCATTAATTACGCAAAACAGCTCTATGAGGCCACCAAGGATCCTGAGCTTGCGTTCCTGCTCGGTAATATCTACGACCAGCAGATGAAGGATTACACGAAGGCGCTTACCTGGTATGAGACGGCTCATAAGCTCGGACACAGGAGGGTTGCATTCTACTTAGGCCGTTTCTATTACTACGGAGTTTTGAGAACCAAGCGTGACGGCAAGAAGGCTCTTGAGTACTTCGAGGAGGCCAAGAAGAACGGCATTTCAGTTGCGGAGCCTTACATCAAGGATTTAAAAGAGCTTGGAAATGAAGACCTTCAGGCAGCTGTTGAGAAGTGGGAGAGAGCTGTTGCGGCCGGAAGCGGCTCGACGGCTTTGAAGGTTGCGCAGAATAAGCAGAGCCAGATATTCTATCTTGCCACCTCCTATGATATCGAGAAGGCCTTCAACGAGGCACTCGGACTCGGAAGCTATCAGGCAGCTTATGAGCTCGGAAGGATATACCTTGCTCAGGAATCAGTGCCTGATTTCAAGGGAGAGATTAAGAGCATCAAGTATTTCGAGAAGGCTTATGACAACGGCTACAAGGAGTTCGATAAGGACAATCTCTTTAGACTTATGGATTACAAGGCAGGTAAGAGCCATGAGCCGCAGGAGAAGATAGAGCTTTACATGCACAGCGCTATCGGCGGTTATGTGCCGGCGATAGAGAAGATAATCGAGCTTGTGCCTGAGATGGATGATAATATAGCTGCTCTTTACGCAGAGCTTATCAGCATCGCGGAGACAGGTGATGACTCGGCTATCATCGCTATGAACAAGATGGAGAAGAAGTATCCGGAGCTCGTATTAAAGGAGCCGGTAAACGGACAGAAGGTTATCGAGAACAAGTTCTTCAGACTCTGTGTTCCGAAGGAGGCTACGGCTTCAATCGACGATGAGGGCGGTACCATCAAGCTTGCGGATTCGGTGGTTGAGTTCGCTGTTGCCGAGATGCCGGTAAAGGCTGAGGACGAGGACAGCTACTTAAAGGTATACAAGCTTGTGCTTTCGGAGTATCTGCCGGATGAGAACGCCGAAATTATCATAGCTAACTCGAGAATGATCGGTTCGGCCATGAGAAGCAATAAGAACAATGTGCATATATTCAACATATTGCTTATAAGCTCGAAGAACCAGTATATGTTCAAGCTTTCATCCCGTGACAGACGCGAGATGATGATGTTCAAGGATAAGGTGCTTGAGATAGCGAAGTCTCTTGTTGAAACCGGAGAGATTTACATAGCGACCGGAGAAGCAAAGAAGAATATCGGATTGTCATTCCTGCTTCATGCAAATGAGAATGGCTTCCTTTCTATCGGTAAAGCAGAATAAAAGGCAGAATTTGAGACTTATAATGATTGGGTTATAACAATGACACTTTGGTGTCATCCTGAACGAAGTGAAGGGTCTTTGTAGGAGGGGTTTGATTATGGAAAGGCAAGTACCTGAGATATTTGACAGTGAGTATCAGCTCTTAAGTTTGATATGGAATGAAAGTCCGGTGCGCATGAGGGATCTTGTGCGCGAGGCAAATGAAGTATATGGCTGGCAGAGGACCACGGTTTACACCATGGTTAAGAGGCTTTCCGAAAGAGGTGTGCTTGATTTTTCGGACAGTATGGTAAAAGCGGTTTTCAGCCGTGAGCAGGTTCAGCTGGCTAAGGCCAAGGAGTTTGTGGATTTCATCTTCGGAGGAAGCCTTGCCGATGTGGTTGAGGTTTATGCCTCTAAGAAGAAGCTTAAGAAGGATGATGCCGCAAGGATACGCGATATCATGAAGAATTATTCAAAATAATAATGATAAGACAGGGGACGGAGCCTATGTCTTACCCAAAAAGAAGGTAAGACAAGGGTCCGTCCCCTGCTTTAAGATTAAAATGATTCTTCGGGACAAAAGCATCAAGAGTGATACGGTGTAATACCGAGATATATGAAGAATCTTGCGAAGGAGGAAGTATATGATCGCTGAGGAGATTAGCAGCAAGAACTGGAATTTGTATGAGGACATGATTCCCCGTGAGTACGCGCGACCTGCGCTCAAGGGAGATTATCAGGCTTTAGGCGTGAGGATACTTCATCGTCCCTGTGGCGCGGTAGTCTGGAAGGAGCCGGAGGATGAGGAGTATGGTACATTGTTTAGTCTGTATGTGGCGCCGGAAGCCAGAAGACTGGGGGTCGGAACCGAGCTTCTCAGAAGAATGCTGGAGAAGACAAGGGCAAAGAATATCCCCGGACTTCTGTTTACTTATGTATTTGAGGGAGACAGAATGGGTTTAAGCCCTTTCTTTGATAAGTATAAGGTAACCATGGAAACAGAGACATGCCCACTTGGCAGCGTTACGATAAAAGAGGTTCTTGAGGCTATGGTAAAAAAGAACATCAAGGAGAGCAAAGCCGACGGGATTAAGCTTAGCGACCTTCGTAAGCAGGACTACGCGGTTGTTGATAAGTGGATATACGAGCATATCCATGAGAGACTGGCGGATTACATGACTAACGGCAGCTGGGGATATATGTCCATAAAGGACGGAAAGGTTAAAACGGCCTTGCTTTTCTCTATGGAATTCGTCGGAACAATAAACCTTTCTTTTGCTTTTGCCGCACAGGGCAGCGAGGCAAAGCTTCCTGAGCTTATGGCGCTTGCGGTATCAAATCTAGTGAGAGATTACCCTGCCGATACCGTGATAGAGATGCTTTTGGTAAACGAGCAGTCGAAGAAGCTGTACGAAGGATTGTTCGGAGATGCGCCTTACGAAATTGATGTGGTTCGCGGCGCAGTGGCATAGGTCGATGCGATTATGACGAAGTCATAATTTGCATCGCATCGACCGAAGGGGCAAGATTCGTTTTACGAATCGTGCCATTACATTGTTTATAAAGGGGTGAGCGTATGAGTAATCCGTTTGATAGCAGTGCTTCTACAGGACTGTTAAGCGCAAATAAAGAAAAAAAGAAAACAATCGACAAACAGGCACATATTGAGGAAAAAAAGCAGGAATTTGATTTCGAGGATCCATTTAGCGGTACCACCGTTACTTTAGAGTCAAAAAGCACGGCTACAATTAAGCCGGTTGATTTGAACAAGGATACAGCAAAGGTTGGAAAGAAAAGCTGGAAACCGTGGCAGAATCTATTTACGCCTGCGAAGGTTGAGATACCCGCTAAGCCGCCGATAGTTCCGGTTGAGGTAAAGAATACTACTCTTGAAGAGGTAAAGGAAAAAGAAAACGAACACGCGGAGGCGAAGAAGACTCTTAGTGAGCTTGATGATGATTTTGAAGTGATAGACTTCGGGCATGAGGAGAAAAAGGAAAAGAAAGAAGAAGAAAAGAAGGATGAAGTTGTAGTTGAAACAACCGAAACAATTGAAAAACCGGTCGAAGAGCCGGCCGAACTCAGTGAAACGCAGGTAAGAACCATCCTTGTCGAGATAAGAGACGAGCTCAAAAAAGCGGAATTCGGAATGGATATAGAATCAAAACAGATGGAGCTTGCTGCGAAGATAAGCGAGATTAGTCAGGCGATGGACAAGGTTAGAAGCGACAAGTCCGCGTCGGCTGCGGATGTAAAGGCGGTTGAAAAGCTTCAGAAAAAGCTGGATTCCTTATTAGGGCTTTATTCTGAGGCAAATGATGTCCTTCACAGGCTTGAGCACAGACAGACAGCAATAAGTACGGTTAAGAAATACGGTAATCTTATAGAAAAAAACAAAAAAGGCGAAACTGCCAAGATGACGCGTGAAGATTCGGAAACTTCAATTTCGGATGGCTACGTAAGAGGCTTAAAACGCGCATTTCGCGAAGCTGCAGATACTCTGGAATCGAAAAATGGCGCATTGGTTATACTCAAGCCTTTAATAGCCGATCTCAGGGCGTATGGTGAGTTGGAACCCTATTCAAAGAATTGCGACAAGAAGGAAGCGGTTATATTAAAGAAGCTGGTAGTGGATATCAGAAAAGTTGAAAATGACCGCCACACTGACACATCTCGTATAGTAGGGCTGAGGGAAGCAAGTTTGATGGTAAAAAATCTTATGAGAGGCGGGCTTGATCTGCTCTCCATAGATCAGTCAAAGATAGACCACCAGTTTCGGGAGCCTGATGAGCGCATGGATAAGGCTTCATTCTCTACCAAGGTTAGACAAAATGTGCTCTTTTCGTCGCTTTTTTCCGAGATGGTGGATGTGCATTCGGAGCCTTTGTTTACCCATGAACCTTCAATCAATGATTTAAGACAGGGCAAGGTTTCAAACTGCTACATGGTCTCTGCCATAACCTCGCTTATCAATTATGATCCGAGGATAATTAAGAACGCCATGCATGATACCGGAAACGGAAGAGTGGTTGTTCGTTATTATGTGGATGGCCATGAGAGGTACATCAGCGTGGAAAAGAGAATTCCGAAGCTTAAAACCGGTGGAAACATACTGACGGACGGTCCGCTCTGGATATCTATTTTGGAGCGCGCAATGGCCTACATCGGACGAAGAGGGAATAAAGGCTACGGTTCTCTGTGGTACGGTGACGGAAGTGAGGTAATACAGTTATTTACGGGCGCAAAGGCCGAAAGCAGGGTGGCGATAAAGTCATCTGCGACAAATGAGAGAAGTTCGAGTGACAGGCAGTTTGATGAGGATGAGAAGACTACTATCTTCACTGAGATATGCGCGGCCGGCGAGCTGGGGCGTGTATACAGCTGCGGTACCTACAACAGTTCGGGAAGCGGCTTGAATGACGGTCATGCATATACCTTGCTCGGTGGTAAGGAGATAAACGGTGTAAGATATGTTCGGCTGAGAAATCCCTATGCCAATATGTCTTTAAGGTATCATGAACTTGGTATCAGAACAAAGTCGACAACCTTCCTTTCGTCGTCTCATGACAGTACACATGGTCAGTTCTATATGAAATTCGATGAGTTCCTGCGTGATTTTGCTTCAATTAGTTATATGAAGA
Source organism: Lachnospiraceae bacterium (assembly GCA_017525525.1). Classification (GTDB taxonomy): domain Bacteria; phylum Bacillota; class Clostridia; order Lachnospirales; family Lachnospiraceae; genus Coprococcus_C. The sequence goes on from JAFXSQ010000009.1 coordinate 21,358, forward strand.
TATCTGATGCGCCGGGAGTGTAGGGCTTGCGCATAGATAATAAGAATAGTATAACAAAAGACAGGTGCGCGTAACCTGTCTTTTGTTATGCGCAGGTGTACCGTAATGTAGATGTCAGCTAAAGCTGACCGGTGCCACGCGCGGCGAACAGGGTTCGACGGAGTCTTCCCGGTTCGAAAAAAAAACAGTTGACATAATTCAAAATAGTGATATACTACGATTATGAATTAGCACTCACTAAGCGAGAGTGCTAACAAACAAACTGATTATGAGAAAGATTCTTCGAGGGAGGTGCGATTATGACGAAGTCATAATTTTGCATCGCACCGACTTTCGTCATAAGGGGTACCGCGAAGCGGTGGATTCCTTATGACATTAGACTGGGCAGGATTGCTTTAGCAATCGTGCCATTACATATTATA
>JAFXSQ010000038.1 GCA_017525525.1 Lachnospiraceae bacterium
AGCAAATTAAAATATTAAGAAAGGAGAGTCTACTATTTAGATGAAATCCATATTATGCCACATACAAGGCAATATGGATATGTACCGATGGCTTAGTCGGGAATTAACGACTGTGGAGTGTACAAGAACTTGTGAGTAGTATATCTGTTTATAGATTACCAAAGCATACACGTTGAAGCAGTAACTACGAATCGTGAGATTGTAGCGAATCATCTATCATATACATATTTGTATATGTTTTTAGTAGCAGGTTACAAACCATGTTTAAGCAGATAGAACTTGATTACGCAAAGGACGCGCTTGAGCCGTATATCGACGCGTTGACGGTTGAAACACATTACGGCAAGCATCATGTTACTTATACCAACAACTTCAACGCAGCCTGTGAGAAAGCAGGCATCACCTCGGATGATGCGGCAGCAGTACTCGCAGACCTTGATAGCGTTGCTGACGAGGCAACAAGAACAGCGTTGAGAAACAACGGCGGCGGATATTACAATCACAATCTCTACTTTGCAAACTTCTCGGCTAACCCGAAGAAGGCGCCTGAGGGCAAGCTCGCAGAGAAGATTAACGAGAAGTTCGGCAGTCTTGAGAAGCTTATTGAGGAGCTTTCATCACTTGCCGCAACACAGTTCGGCTCAGGCTGGGCTTGGCTTTCGGTAGCGCCAGACGGCAGCCTTGTTACCTCGAAGACCGGTAACCAGGACAACCCGATTTCATTAAAGACGGGCAACACTCCGATTATCGCCCTCGATGTATGGGAGCATGCTTATTACCTTAAGTACAAGAATGTCCGTCCCGATTACATCAAGGCATTCTTCGAGATTCTCGACTGGGGCAAGGTAGAGGCTCTGTACGAGAAGGCAGCAGGCTAATGTGATTTGAATAACATATTCAGGTTATAAGTATAAAAAATAAAGGGATAACAGCCGATAATACATTTGAAATAGGTTGTTGTCCCTTTTTGATGTGGAATGACATCGAATAAAACATATATAGGCCAATGTTCGAAAGGAGTTATTAAAATGGATTTGATTCCAAGTTTTTCAGTTGATCACACTAAGATTATCCCGGGGATTTTCACAAGCAGAGTAGATATTGTCGGGGATCAGTATGTTACCACCTATGATGTAAGAGTTACCAAACCTAACGTAGAGCCGGCAGTGGATGTAGCCGCCATGCATTCGTTAGAGCACATCATTGCTACATTTTTGAGAAATGATCCTGATTGGAAGGAGCAGATTATCTATTGGGGTCCCATGGGCTGCCTGACAGGGTTTTATCTGATTATGAAAGGCAACCTTGCACCAAAGGAGATACATGACCTGTTACTTAGAGCTTTTAAGTCGGTTGAGGGAACGGAAGAGGTGCCCGGCGCTTTGCCGGTAAACTGCGGTAATTATCGCATGCACAACCTTGAAATGGCTAAGTGGTATGCAAGAAGGTTTGCCGATTACCTTGAGCAGAATGCTGATAAGCAGGAGATCTTCGAGTATCCCAAGTCGGAGAGACTTGTGACCGAGGATGGCCGTCAGTTCTTTGACTCTTAGGATTTGAGAGAACGAAGCGGAGAGAGCGTAATCCTGCAATGGTTGTATAAAGTATACTATTAAAAGATTCTTCGGGCTAAAGAGGTGGTATTGACACGACGTAGCTTTGCATAAGTTCGACTAGCGAAATCAAAGATTTCGAGTCTCACTTACGTCGTGTCCAGTCGTCGATACGCATTAATAAAATGACTGCGTCATTTGCGTTTCTCCTCTCAGAATGACACATGTCATGTCTTAGGCAAAACAAAGGATCTTAACCGGGGAGAGGCAGGATTACAAAGTAATCATACCGTTACATTGCTTAAGCAGGATATGAAATGACCCTTACACGATATATGGATGTTTGACCTGAAAAAATACCGTATTTTGTAGTTTTTACAAAAAAACGCTTTATTTTTCGTGAAACCTGTGGTAAAATGTCTAAGATTATGTAACATAGGCTTGAACTGTTCGTATTTTCGGACTGTTTCTATATTTTAGGCATTCTTTTGACGAAAGGCACAAGGGTGAAGGGTATGAATTTAAAAGACAGACTTGTAAGGAGTCTCATAAAGGTGGGCAAGAAGAATAAACTCTTAGTTTATCCTACGCTTGCCCTTATTGCAGTTGTTACTGCTATTTCCAATCTGATCTGCTGGGGAAAGGGTAACGGCAAGAAGCTTGTCGCGGGCATGATGGTTTTCGCCCTCCTTTTGACCCAGTCTCTTGTTTTGACATCTTCTGCGAACGATCCGAATCCGTCTACCGAAGCGGAAGCCGCAGTTGAAGAATACGAACCCACACCCGTAGAATATACCCTTGATCCCGAAGACCCTACAGTCATACTTGATTATGTTGAACCGGCGGAAACTGATCCGACGGTTATTTCCGATGAAGCGGAGCTTGATCCCACGGTTATAAGCGACGAAGATACAGTCAACATGGATGCGGAGGCAGATGCCGACAACATAGTGGCCGAGGAGGATGACGAAACCGACGAAACCGACGCGGCAACCAAGAACGGCAAGAAGATCGTGCTCGGAGAAGACGAGGACGGAGAGGAGCTTGTCTTTGAGGAGGCGGACCCGATAGATGCACCGGCGCCCACAGACAAGAATTGCTCGGTTAAGATTTATTGCAATGCGTCAACAACACCGGTATTTGATTTGCAGGTACCTGTTTATTCTGACGTTGTAGAATCGAAAACAATCTATTCGGTGTCGCTTCCAAAGTTTTATACTCAAGCTGAATTGCTTGCAGCGGCTGTTGCAGTTGATGCTAATCTGACGGATCCGGATTTCAGGGTTGATGTGACGGATGGCAATTATCTATATATAGATACCGGAAATAATAAAACACCAATTACTGCAGCTAAACTGTATGAAGGCGAAGCATTCCCGATCAGATACACACTTAGTTTCGGAGTCTCGAGAAATCAGTATACGGTAAAGGTTGAGGATACGGATTCTGCGGATGCAAAAACTGCAGAGGATTCGTCGGTGGCCGGGAATACATACACTGTGCCTGTGCCTGATACCGTCGTGGGCAGTCTTTCACCTGAGATTGATTTTATCGTACCGGCAAACGGTTCCGCGAACGGAGAGGGAACCTTCACCGCATACAGAAGAGGCTATGTATATTCAGGAGTTGTAGATGCAAGCGGTGCCGTTGCGCCTGGAAATGCAGCTAAGGTTCAGCGGAGCGGAACCTCCAAAGATGCAATCGTTCTTCCAATAAAGTGGACGGCGATGGCAAGCAGCGTGCATATCAATTACAAAGTGTTTAATGACACTATCGTCGGCTCAATGCTTGCCGATGGCTATGAAAACGAAATCAATGACGAACCGACCGTTGATTATGCGGCAAGCTACACGCTTAAAAGCTTTGCCGATGTCGGTGTATATGCCAAGAATCCCGCGTACTATCTCGAAAAGTGGCAGATAGGAGATGCCGGGCAGGAATTCGAGCCGGGGGCTACTCTGTCCGCGGATATCATCAATAAGCTTGCCAAGCCGTTAGACAATCTTTCGAACAATCCTAATGTTGAAGGCATTACGCTTACCGGTGTATGGGTATATAAAGAGCTTAAGCTGTATTGCAGTGAAAACGGAACGGTAAATAATACGAATGCAAGCTTTGATATGACCTACGGCGATGCCATTAACGAGACTGTAACCGGAAAGTATCGCACAGATTCAACAGACAGTGATACGGTTACATTTACCTTTAAGACAGAAGCCGATCAGACAAAGCTTGCGGAATACGGCCTTGCCATCAATTCGGGCGGTTCCAATCAGAATTCTTTTACCATTACCGGTACTGCCAAGAAGACAACCGGAGAGGACGGTGTTACGGTCAATCTTACCGCGACCGATCCTAACCTCCCCAATGGAAGCAATACAAGGGATTGCTCCGTGACAATCCACATCGGTAAGAGAACGGTTACTCTTGACGAGGCTTCGGTTAAGAATTCATCAAATGATAATAAGCCGTCAAAAACTTATGACGGCACACAGATAATCAGCGTGAATACCAGAGGCGAGGTGCTTAACGCAGCAACAGTCAATAACGATGTTGTATATGCAACCTTTGACGCGGCCGCGGATGCGGAGAGTTCAAATGTCGGTGAGAATTATGACCTTACTCTTCACAATTCAAAGCTTGTAGCGACTGCCGGAGCGGGCGGAGCAGACATTTCGTCGTATTACGAGTTTGCCGGAGGAGATATAGTTGTTTCGGATATAGCCTCAATCACAAAGGCTCCGGTTCACGTTACAACCGCTCTTGCAGCAGGTGAGACCGGAAGCATCAAGTTCGGAATGGATACGCCTAAATTCACGGTTTCTCTTGTGAATATCAGCGAAATTGCCGCAGGAGAAAGAGGCGCCTATGATGAGACTGCTCCCGATGCTTTCATGACAACATATCTCGATATGAAGTCGACAGACCAGTGGCTTGATACGAGACCGTCGCTTTACAGTCCGGCGGGAAATTATACCGTTACACCTACGTTTAATTCAAGTAATTATGACATCATCGTTAATAACTCGGGCGCATATACCGTCACCCGTGACGAGAGCGCAGAGAATACGACCTATACCATAGAGGAAAAGCCGGTAGGTGGTTACTACGCTAAGCTCACGGTGGCGCCGACCGGAAACTATGACAGAATATTAAAAGTAAATGCGGATGTTTCTCCCGACTCTACAAGGCAGGCGGCTGAGGCGGGCGCAAGCAATCAGATAGTGGTCACGGAAAATATGGTGGATGAGACGCTTTACTTCCTCGTATTTAACAGCAACGATCACTCCATGGCGTCGCTCATTACCTTAGAGCATATCAATATTGATACAGACAAGCCGGTATTAGACAGCTATGCGGTTACACCGTCACGTTCCTTCTTCTTTGACCCGACCATTAAGTTCGGTGGATATTACAGATCTCAGAGCATATCGGGAACACAGGTGGACGGCGTTACATTTGACCTTATATATCACACAAGCGGAAGTGCGGTTAAGGAGATCAGGTATTACTTTGTGGATGCTTCCGGAGCTAATACCACCGGTACACATGTTGTGGTCAACAAGATTACGCCGCTCGGAGGCAACAGATACTCGGGTTCATTTACCATAGGTTCCGGTACAAAGGGACAGCTTGTGGTATACGCGGTGGACGATCAGGACAGACCTTCGGCGCTGACAAAGTTAAAGCTTAACAAAGCGGACGGCCAGCAGTCTGAAAATGCTGAGAAGAACCCGGCAGAGTATTACGAGTGGGTTATTGAGAATACTATCGCAAGCGCTGTAATAACGGCGACAGATCAGGACGGGAATGCGGCGGTTTCATCGACGGCAGCGGCTCCTGTATGGTACAGGGCAGTGAACTTCACTGCTGCGGCATTAGATGACGGAAGCGGATTGAACAGTATACAGTGGACGGTCGACAAGCCGGACGGTACTGCGATAACAAGCTCTGAAAACGCGGGAGCTACGATAGCGAACATCACCGGCATGACAGCCTTTGGCGCAGCAAATGACGCGTCCATGACCAAGATAACAGGATATAACTTCGTGGTCGGCGCTTCGGGCAATCCGGTTGGTCCGTATTACGCAAGCGCGGTTCTTTATGACAATTCCGGTAATGAAGCGGTACTTGCAAAGGTAGGTCCTTTCATGGTGGACGGAATAGCTCCGAGAGTTGATCTCGGTGAAGAGGGAGACTCAACAGAGTTCTCTTCGGATTATGACTTTGAATTCACGGTTACCGAGCCGGTGGAGGAAAGCGGTGTCAAGACTGTATCGCTTTACAAGACAAGCGTAACCGGCGAACCTCTTAAGACCTGGGGTTCGGTAGACAAGTATTCATATAAGATAACGGAGAACGGAACCTACATAGTGGTTGCCGAGGATATGGCCGGAAATGTAACGACAGAGGCGAGAAACTTCGGTAAGATATCAACAGTAGTTCCGGATACACCGAAGATAATAGTTTCACCGCAGGAAGGCGGCCGGATCGGAACTGCAGGCTGGTACATAGTTAAGGAGCCGCTTATAACCATAGAGTCTTCGGCTAAGACTACCGACGGACTTCCGGTAACTACCATCTACAAGGTAGAGGGAGAGGGCAACAAGTACTCTGATACATTTACAAGCGCTAAGAGAGAATTCGTCTTAGGTGACGACGCCAACGACAAGTCGAACTGGGAGAACGAGGTCAAGATCAGCGCATATGCGACCACATCGGCTAACTCGAGCAAGACGGTCAGCCAGACCTTCAAGGTGGATACTAAGATACCTGTAGTCGAGATCACAAGCTCGGTTGTCAACAACGGAGCAGTCACGGTTAACTTCAGAGTGACGGATGAGGTGAGCGGAGTAGATACGACCAAGGTATATGTAAACGGTCAGGCAGTGCCCGTAACCGAGCAGGACGGACTTATAACCGGAAGCTTTACCGCAAGCGGTTCATCCAACTATTCGATTTATGCTTACGATATCGCGGGAAATGTATCGGAGAAGGTAAGCTTCAGACCGCTTTCACTTGATGCATATCCGGTGACAAACATTACTACAAGCAGTGCGGATGTCAGCGCTTATGTACATAAGGGCTCGGCAGAGGTTGATTCGGCGAACTGCTACATAGAATACAAGAAGGCCAGTGCCGGATCGTACATGCAGGCACTTAACACCAAGGAGATCTTAGACAACGGCGACATCGAGCTTTCGGCTACATTTAACGGCTTGAGAGCAGATACGATCTATGATTACCGAATTCATGCTAAGACCAAGAGCTCAAATGAGGAGATAATCAAGACCGGCAGGTTCAAGACGGCGGGCTACAGTGATGAGGCGACCATACAGGGTACGGCTTCGTACTCGGTAGGTGCCGATGAGAATTATCCGATATATGTGAACCTTTACAAGGGCAACATAATAGTGGCGGGCGCGAAGGTTACAGATGCGACTAACCCGAACTACGTGTTCAAGAACGTTGCAGACGGGGACTACCGTGTATCCGCATCGGACGGTATTCTCTCGGACGAGGCTTCGGTTACCGTGACGGACGGTGAGGTGACTTATCCTGAGACCTATGGCACAACAGGCGGTGTGAACCTGGTATTAAAGGGCGGAATGAGCACCGCGGTTGAGATTGATGATGATGACGTATTCCTCTCTGTAGACGGTCTCGACAGGATATACAATACAGATCTTTACAGAGGCAATGTAACTTCGGACGACCTTGCGGTTGTGGCTAACGGCGGAAGAATAGTGATTACGCTTCACGCAAAGACCGTAAATGTAACCGGTATCGAGAAGGCTGTTCTCGAGGAGGGCATCGGAAAGAGGGGCGAGATAGTAAAATACATCCAGCTCTATGTAATAAAAGAGGTATTTGACGAGAATGGCAATTATACGAATTACACTCCGAGAGAGCTTGATCATCTCGCAGAACCTTTGAGGATAACAATCGGACTTGAAGATCTTGCCGGCCAGAAAATAAAAGTAGCTTCGCTTCATGGAAGCGGCGAAGAGGGCTATACATTTATGGACGGTGAAGATTATGAGAGCGTTGAGCTGACGAATGAGTACATAACCATCTGCACAAACATGTTCTCGGTATACGCGCTCTACAGAGAGAGCGATGCGCCTGAGGAGTTCACGGTTAAGTGGCTTGACGGCGACGGAAATGTGATGAAGACCGAGAAGGTTACGGACGGAGCCTCCGCAACTCCTCCGGCCGACACACCTGCCAAGACTGCGACGGAGAGGTATTCGTATCAGTTCGCAAGATGGGACAGAAGCTACGATAAGATAACTGCGGACACAAGCATTCAGGCGCTCTTCGTGGCGCACAAGAAGACGATAACCTGGGTTGACGGAGACGGCAACATAATGAAGACTGCAGCCGTAGGAGACAAGGGCGCAACGGAAGCGCCGGAGAAGACTCCTACAAAGAAGGCAACTTCAAAGTATACCTACACCTTTACGGGCTGGAAGAAGTCAGTAGATAAAGCAAACGGTGACATAACCTATCAGGCGCTCTTCTCTGCGAAAGAGAAGAATCCGGGAACCACCGAGGAACCCACTACAGAGAAGCGGCCTACGACGGAAACTCCTACAACCGAGAATCCTTCCACAGACCAGCCTACTACGGCAAAGCCGGCTGAGGTTGATCCGCAGAAGAAGGCAAAGGAGACAACACCTGTATACGGCTATATGAACACAGGAAGTCCGGCCACGGGAGACGAAGCTCCGATAGTTGCGGTAACAGTGCTTATGTTACTCGCCGGCGCGGGAGTGGCAGTGACTATTAAAAAACGTAAAAAAGACATATAAAAACTGATTTCAGCGACTGACCGCCGTTAAAGTACAATCTCGGCGCGAGCTACTAAAAAATCAGGGTGCATCACAAAGCACCCTGATTTTTTAGTAGCGGGATAAGTGAGACCTTAGCGAGCATGCGAGCTTAGTTCTAACTTATGCATAGCTGACAAGGGAGGGAATTTGAATGCGGTCAGTCGCGTGGTTTGTGAAATGCTTTATTTTTTGCTTTACTTGACCGTGTCATTGTGTTATAATTCCGTAGTTAGCGCCCGAGAGGGGTATATCAATTATCAGTTTTGAATTTAGGAGGAAGTTTCAAAATGAGTTTAGCAGTTGAGAAGTTGGAAGGCAGTTTGGCAAAGCTTACCATAGAGGTACCGGCTGAGGAGCTTGATAAGGCTATCAAGGATGCGTACAACAAGAATAAGCATCGTTTTTCAATCCCCGGTTTCAGAAAGGGCAAGGTTCCGCAGCATCTCATAGAGAAGATGTACGGTCCGGAGATCTTCTACGAGGATGCGGCTAATGAGCTTATCAACGAGCATTATCCCGAAGAGGTTGAGAACTGCGAGGAGGAGATAGTATCTCGTCCCGAGATAGATGTTGAGCAGCTTGAGAAGGGCAAGCCTTTCATTTTCACTGCTGTTGTTGCATTAAAGCCGGAGATAAAGCTCGGCGAGTACAAGGGCGTTGAGGTTGAGAAGCAGGATACCACTGTTTCTGATGAGGATGTAGACAAGGAGCTCGAGAGAGTACGCAAGGAAAACGGACGTAAGGTTGATATTACCGACAGGGCTGCAAAGCTTGAAGATGAGGTTAATATCGACTTCGAGGGCTTCATTGACGGTGAGGCATTTGAAGGTGGAAAGGGCGAGGGCCACAAGCTCGTGCTCGGCTCACACTCCTTCATCGATACATTTGAGGATCAGATAGTCGGCAAGAACATAGGAGACGAGTTCGATGTAAATGTTACCTTCCCCGAGGAGTATCATGCAGAGAATCTTGCGGGCAAGCCGGCTGTATTCAAGGTTAAGCTCAATGCGATAACAGAGACAGAGCTTCCCGAGCTTGATGACGAGTTCGCTGAGGAGGTATCTGAGTTTGATACCTTAGAGGCATACAAGGCTGACATTAAGAAGACGCTTGAGTTCAGAAAGGAGTCTGCTGCAAAGCGTGCTAAGCAGGAGGCTGCTATAGAGAAGATAGCAGAGGCTGCAGAGGTTGATATCCCCGAGCAGATGATTAAGTATTATCAGGAGAATATGTTCAACGAGATGACCCAGAACTTAAGATATCAGGGTCTTGATATGAACATGTACCTCAAGATGATGAAGACCTCCAAGGAGACCATGCTTGAGAATATCAAGCCGGATGCAATCGCGCGCATTAAGAACAGCCTTGCGCTTGATAAGATTGCGGAGCTTGAGGGAATAGTTGCTTCCGACGAGGAGGTAGAGGAAGAGATCAAGAAGATGGCCGAGAGCTACATGATGGAGGCTGACAAGCTTAAGGAGATCATGGGCGAGAAGGAAACGGAAAACATCAAGAAAGAGATTGCTGCAAGAAAGGCGCTTGAGTTTGTAGCAGATAATTGCAAAGAGGTTTAATATAGAAGAGGAAGTGTAAATATGGCATCTCGAACAGATGACAGAAAGAAGATAAGATGTTCCTTCTGCAGTAAGACACAGGAGCAGGTAAGAAAGCTTATAGCAGGACCGAATGTGTTTATATGTGATGAGTGTATTGACATATGCTCGGAGATTATTGCGGATGAGTTCGCGGAAGATTTCGATACCGACATAAATCTTATGAAGCCCATGGAGATAAAGGAGTTTCTGGACGAGTATGTAATAGGACAGGAATTTCCCAAGAAGATGCTCTCTGTGGCTGTTTACAACCACTATAAGAGAATTCTCTCCGAGAAGGATTTCGAGGTTGAGCTCTCAAAGAGTAATATTCTTATGATCGGACCTACCGGTTCGGGTAAGACATATCTGGCGCAGACCTTGGCAAGGATGCTCAACGTTCCCTTCGCCATTGCCGATGCGACCACGCTTACCGAGGCCGGATATGTGGGCGAGGATGTGGAGAATATACTCTTAAAGCTCATTCAGGCCGCTGATTACGACATAGAGCGAGCTCAGCACGGTATCGTATATATAGACGAGATTGATAAGATAACCAAGAAGAGTGAAAATGTATCGATTACCAGAGATGTTTCGGGTGAGGGTGTACAGCAGGCACTCTTGAAGATAATCGAGGGTACGGTTGCATCGGTTCCTCCTCAGGGCGGAAGAAAGCATCCGCAGCAGGAGTTCATGCAGATCGACACCTCAAACATACTCTTCATATGCGGCGGCGCATTTGAAGGCTTGGAGAAGATAATAGAGAATCGTATCGGTAAGAAGTCCATCGGCTTCGGCGCCGAGGTTGTGGAGCAGAATCAGGAGGAGATAGGAGACACCTTGAGAAAGGTGCTGCCGGAAGACCTTATGAAATTCGGGCTTATACCGGAGTTTATAGGACGTGTGCCGGTAACGGTTATCTTGGACCAGCTCGACGAGGAGGCTTTGATGAGAATTCTCTCCGAGCCAAAGTCGGCACTGTGCAAGCAGTACAAGAAGCTCTTTGACCTGGACGGTGTGGAGCTTACCTTTGACGAGGATGCGCTTCGCGCTATGGCCAAGGAGGCTATGGGAAGGAAGACCGGAGCCAGAGGACTTCGTGCCATCATGGAGAGGTGCGTGTCCGAGCAGATGTACGAGGTTCCCTCGGATGAGTACATAGGCAAGGTTAACATCACCAAGGCTACTGTTGAGGAGGGCGCTGCCCCCGAGATTACCTACTTAGATGAGCCGAGAACCAAGAAGGCCGGCTTCCACAGATTTATCAGACACAGAGCAACTGAAGATATAGCGTGATAAAACAAGAGTAAATCATATGAAGATAAAAACCGCAGAACTTGAAACTGTATGCGGCATAACCAGCAGATTGCCCGCAAATGAGCTACCCGAGATAGCATTTGCGGGCAAATCTAATGTAGGGAAGTCCTCGCTTATCAACGGCCTGCTTAACCGCAAGGCACTTGCCAGGACTTCGTCTACACCGGGAAAGACGCAGACCATAAACTTCTATAACATCAATAAGGAGTTTTATTTTGTTGACCTTCCGGGCTACGGCTATGCCAAGACCTCGCAGGAAACCCGTGCCAAGTGGGGGAAGATGATAGAAAGGTACCTTAACGGCTCGGATCAGCTCAGACTTATCTTCCTGTTGATAGACATAAGGCACGAGCCCGGTGATAACGACAAGCAGATGTATGACTGGGTGAAGGCTGCGGGCTTTGAACCGGTTATCATCGCAACCAAGCTTGACAAGATCAAGCGCAGCCAGCTCTTAAAGCAGCTGACACTTATAAGAAAGACGCTCGGCGCCCCCGAGGATGTGATCATGATCCCGTTCTCCGCGCAGACCAAGCAGGGAAGGGATGAAATCTGGGCAACGATAGAAGAGAAGCTGTAGAAAAAAGACACTTTATATAAAGAAAAGTGCAGGGCTTGTATTATGAAAACACCCTGCACTTTTTTTCGGAAAGCTGTGAAGCTGTCGCGATATCATAGTGGGGGGCGTTGATATTATCCCATAGGTATGGTTATTTGTGTGATTTTAGTGCTTTTCAAAACAAACTGCGAGGAGTATAATATATCCGTTAACTTTTTATAAAAAATATGACGTGTACCGGTCATATAGCGAGGTCGAGTTAGTATGAAGATGACAACATTTTGTAAAAGGATGATCAAAACTTTTTCAACACTGTTTCTTAGTTTTATGATATGCATTTCTATGTTTTTTTTATCTGGCTGTGCGGGCAAGCCTGCCTCGGGTACCTCAACGGATAATGATTCTGAAGCGAATGCGGTAACCGAGGATGAAGCTGTGCGTAATGCGGTGGATTTCAATCATGCCTTGGATGATTATCAGCCGAAAAAGGATCATTACAGCTTCTATTTTACCTATAAGACTGTCCATCCCTGGTGGGATGCTGTTGCTCTTGGCATGGAGGATGCTCAAAGACAGTTTCATGATAAGGGGATAACCGTAACTTATGAGTATATGGCTCCAAACGGGGCTTCGGCTGTAGACCAGATCCAGAGACTTGCCAGGGCAGAGGAAGGCGGTTTCGATGTGATCGGTGTCGACGTTGCGGATGAGAATGTCATATCTCCGATACTTGATAAGATGGTTGATGAAGGGTATAAGGTGATGACCTTTTCGAGTTCCGATGCTTCAGAGGAGTGTAAAAGGATAGCCTATGTCGGAAATACGCACAACTATCAGGACGGAGCAGACCTTACAGAAGCTTTGTGCAAGAAGCTTGACTATAAGGGAAAGGTTGCGGTACTTGTAGGAAGTGTAGGTGCACCATGCCATGAAGACAGAGCAAGAGGAGCCAGGGATACATTTGCGAAGTATAAAGATATGGAAGTGGTGGCGGTAGAGTATGATATGGATTCTGTCGATAAAGCACATGATCTTACGATGAAGATCTTGGAGGAGTATCCCGATCTCGACGGGATAGTCTGCTGTAATATGAGTAATCCTGTCGGTGCAGCCAGGGCGATAACCGAGAAGGGGAGCAAAACCGTGATCGTGGGCATGGATCATGACAAGGAGGCTCTTCATTATCTGAGAGATGGAGTTATATATTGTCTCGGAGTACAGGATTGTTATTCGATGGGTTTTGATACGATAGACATAGCAGTCAAGATCGCGGACGGAAATATGCCGGGTGAGCTCTTTGAAGAGAAGACGAATGAGATCACAACGATCATTTATCAGAAGGATGCTGAGGCTATGCTTGAGATTCTGTATGGAGAATTATCATGATGAAAAAGAGCGGGATAAGTAAAAAAACATTTGTTATGACTGCAACCATAGGAAGCGTTCTGATCATGGCTTCGCTTATCGTGTTATCTTTCCTGGCTTCACGGCAGACGATTTCGGCGACAAATGATGCTGTTTCACAGGTGAGCTCTTTCTACCTTGAGGCTATGGCGGACCGCCGTGCGAAGACGATCACGAACCTTATCGAGAACAACTTTGACTATATGCAGAGGGCAATAGACATCTTAGAGGATGAAGATATCAAAACTCAGGAAGAGTTAAGAGACTCGATAGGTATGATGAAGACACTCCTTTCCCTAAGCAGGTTTGCTTTGGTGGATGAGGATAACATAGTCTACACACAGTATACCACCTACACGGGCGGAAGCCGTCATGAGTTCCTGCTTCAGGAGAAGATGGACAAAAGGAGCATAAGTACCGTATCGATCTATGGTTCGTCCAAGCAGCTTTGTCTTGCTATTCCGGTTCATTTTAAAGCACTGGGAAAGAACTTCAAGGCCTGTTTTGTCCAGATAGATATAAAGGATATCGTGGATCTGCTTGCATTTGATGATCCCGGAAGGACGAACTACGGTTTATATTCCAAAAGCGGTGAAAATCTCTCGGGAACCGAACTCGGGCCGGTGATAGGTCCGCATAACCTGTTGGATACGCTGAAGAAATATGTATCGGATAATGTATGGCATGGGATAATAGATGATTTCATTAACGATAAGGAGGGAAGTCTGACCTTTGTTTCGGATGGGGCGGAGGAGTCTCTGAGTTATGTTCCGGTTCCGGAGATGGGCTGGGAACTGGTGGTTCTGATCCGAGAGAGCGTAATCCACGATCAGATCCGCGAGATAAGTGATAAGAATCTTGCCATAAGTAAATTCCAGATCATTTTCACTCTGGTGCTTATGTTTGTCTTTGCAACCATATTGCTGCTTCAGTTGAGAAAGATCGCTAAGAACAAGATCGAGGCCGAGCAGGAGCACAGCAGGAATCTTCACAGTATGGCCAACACGGATTCTATGACCGGAGTGAGGAATAAGCATGCTTACCTTGCAAAGGAGGCTGAGTTTAACGCGAAGATCAAAGGGAAGGAAATCGATAAGCTGGCGGTGGTGGTATGCGACATCAACGGCTTAAAGCATGTGAATGATACTTTAGGGCATGAAGCCGGTGATCAGCTTATCAAGGATGCGAGTGCGATGATCTGTGATCACTTCACTCACGGAAGTGTATTCAGGACGGGCGGAGATGAGTTCGTGGTTTTGCTGCAGGACAGGGGCTACGATGAGATGACGGAAGTAGTGGAGACGTTCAATCAGGAGACGGAAGCTCATATCAGTGAGGATAAAGTAGTAGTGTCAATCGGTTATTCAATGCTCACAGAGGGAGACAAGCAGCTCAGCGATGTATTTGCAAGAGCGGATCAGATGATGTATGAGCGCAAGAAAGAGCTCAAGAGCATGGGAGCGAAAACAAGAGATTAGTATGCATGATACAGACATGTATCGGATGAGGAGATATGATAAGCTATGAAGGGGGATACTTCGCTTCGGTGGTGGCAGAAGACCATAGCATATGAGATATATGTAAACAGCTTTCAGGATTCAGACGGTGACGGCTATGGTGACTTAAACGGCATAAGGTCAAGGCTCGAACACTTGGAGAGTCTCGGAGTCGGTGCGATCTGGCTTACGCCGGTGTACGCTTCGCCCATGGTGGACAACGGTTATGATGTTGCGGATTACTATCATATCAATCCGCGATACGGGACCATGGAGGAGATGGAGGCTCTTATAAAGGAGGCAGGAGACAGGGGCATAAGGATAGTGATGGATCTCGTCTTCAATCATACATCGGACAAATGTGTTTGGTTCACGGAGTCTGAAAAGAGTGCCGGTAACGAATATAGTGACTGGTACATCTGGAAGGATGCCGAGCCGGACGGCGGAGCACCGAATAACTGGAGGAGCATATTCGGAGGCTCGGCCTGGGAATGGTCGGAAAGTAGGCAGCAGTACTATCTTCATACATTTGCCAAGGAACAGCCTGACTTAAACTGGGAGAATCCCAAGGTTCGTGAGGAGCTCTATAATGTTGCGTTATTCTGGCTTGACAAGGGTGTCGGGGGCTTCAGGATGGATGCTATACCGTACATCAAGAAACCGGCCGGATTTCCCGGAGGCGAGGCAGACGAAGTGGACGGAATGACCGGAATACATGAAATGACGGCAAATACCCCCGGTATCCTGGATTTCCTGAACGAATTCAAGCAGAGGGTGACCGCGGGAAGAGATATATTTACTGTCGGTGAGGCAAACGGTGTCACTCCCGCAGACCTTCAACGCTGGGTGGGAAGAGACGGTGTGTTCGACATGATCTTTGAATTCAGTCATGTGAATCTCGACTTCCAAAGCGACGAAATATGGTGCAGGACAAAGAAATGGACCTTGAGGGATCTTAAAGAGGCGATAACAGCCAGTCAGAAAGCGACTGAGGAAAACGGATGGTATCCGATATTCTTCGAGAACCACGACAAGGAGCGTTCTATAGAACACTATTTCCCAAAGAATGCGGATCCGGTAAAGGCAGGCAAGGCGCTTGCTACGGTCTTGCTCATGCTCAGAGGCACTCCCTTTATATATCAGGGCGAGGAGCTCGGCATGACCAATGTGCGCTGGCCTTCCATAGATGATTACAATGATATCAACTCGGTAAGCCAGTATAATATAGCGCTTCAGAACGGGCTTTCAGAGAAGGAAGCGTTGGAGTGTGTGTACCGCTTCAGTCGTGACAACGCGAGGACTCCCATGCAGTGGGATACCACGGAGTATGCAGGCTTTACGACAGGCACACCCTGGCTTCCGGTGAATGAAAACTATCAGACGGTGAATGCAGAGACGGAAGCTTTAGACGAGGCTTCAGTCCTCTCGTGGTATAAGAGGCTTGCACGCTTCAGGAAGGAGCATGCGGCTTTAGTTTACGGCACTTATACGGAGGTGCTTAATGACAGAGAGGATGTATATGCCTTCGTGAGGGAGGACGGTGAAGAGAAGCTTTTGATCGCAGTGAACTTCAGCGGTGAGGAAGCGGAATATGACATAACATCGACGGGAGCAGGAGAGACAGAGGAGATACTGATAAGCAGTTATGGGGATGACGATGACCGGGGAGGAGCGATGCTGGAAAGGCTCAGACCTTACGAGGCAGTGGTTTTAAGGATAGCAAATGAGGTTTAGATCGGTTTATGAGTGAGAGCAGGCGGACCCTGTAGGCGCTTGCACTTGTCGTTGCGCTTGTTTTGTCGGTTCTCCTTATATTTTTAAGAAACAGGATTCGTTATAAAGCAGCGGTTAAAATGTATATGAAGAATCTCAGTGTCAGGGCAGATAATAACCAGGTGTAGGGATTGCTCGATATGAAAATAACTTAGGCAATTTTGCGCACTGTCATATGTTAAAGTCGCATCATAAAAAGGAGAAAACAATTAATGGGTTACGAGTATGTTTTTTTGATCGCAAACGAGAATAATGATAATTCAAAGGACAGAGACTATAAGAGAAGTGCGCCGGCGGATTATGAGTATACTCAGGAGAGTATGAAGAAGGTTTTTGCAACACTGAACCCAAAGAGAAAATGCGATATAGCCAAGGCTGATTATCAGAAGGCGTCAATGCCGGATCTTCAGGCATTGAGGGATATCGTCAGGGCTATAGAGGACTTCTATAACAGTTATTTTGCTTATGACGGCCGGTTGGTCGAAGATATTATCAACGGTAATAAGGTTAAGATCAGGTTTTTCCTTCATGTGGGAGCCAGGGGAGAGTACGGAGATTATGATAATGAGCGGGAAATTCGGATTTTCTGCAGAAACCTTCCCGGAGGTGTGAGCTTTAGTGAAAAGCTTTCAACGATTTCAGGAATATTGAAGGAGAATAACGTGGATACTGAGGTATGGTTTAGGATGAGCCTCACATTTAGTCTGGCTCATGAACTATATCATCTGTTTCACAGATTTGATTTTAACAGCATAGGAAAGAAGATAGCTGATGGTATTGTTAATGATATCCTAAAGGAAGTATTTGCGGAAAGCTTTGCCTGTGCATTTCTCAGCGATTATCTGCACAGGAATTATCCGGGTGTAGAAAATGTGATCAGAAATAATATTGTTCATTACGATGGTGGAAGCATGGTATTATTCGGTCTAGGAAGAAAGGGGTTGCTGAAGGAATTCTATTCCAAAGAAGAGATAGACAAGGATAATAATGATTATCGGACGAAGCTTTCGAACCATACTGCTCTGAAACGTGATCCCGGAAACAGAGGCCTGTCTACTGCAGATTATGCCGGCGGTTTTAAGCTGAAAGGTGCATTTACGGATGGAAATAAGGGGGTGACTTCGCCGGATTACAAGAAGGCTTATGATAACATGCTAAACGGCAACAGTGCTCAGGCGCTTTATGACCTGATTGAGTTACAGCTGTTTCATTGAGCTATGAGATGATCATTTGATCATGAATAATACTTACTTGCCGATGTGCTGTATAATGACAGGAAAAACTTTAATCCGCTTGAGTATAAGCTTCAGCATCCGGTAATGATTAGCGGGAATCAACTGGGGACTTCCGGTAGGGCTCGGGATCTTCGCCGGGATAATAGTTGCAACATGGGGCATAGCCTGTGTATTAAGGCTGGTCAACAATAAGGTATCCGGGGCGGGAAAGGACTTATAAGAGCTTTCTTTTTGTACCCGGAGTTATTTTTCTCTTGTGTGTTTTGATCATTTGTGGTAAAATCGCTGTTAATTCAAGAATTTCGGATTCGTACAGTTACCCATTAGTTTTTAGAACAGAGTATTTAATAATATAAGAGGAGCACTATATGGATTACAGTAATTATTCGCTTGCGGAACTTAAAGCTATGGCTAAGGACAGAGGCTTGAGGGGTGTGAGCACTCTTAAGAAGAACGAGCTTGCGGAGCTTCTTGCCAATGTCGACAAAATGATGAACAAGCGTACATCGCATGTGGATGTGAAGACAGCGGAAGAGGCAGAAAAGCCACAGGCAGAGGAGAATGTACAGGAGAGACTTCCGTTAGAGGAGAACAAGCCTGAGCAAAATCGTGATAAGCAGACAGACAGAAACCGCCAGGGCGGCAGAACGCGCCAGCCGCAGAGGCAGCCGCAGCAAGCGAGACCGCAAGGTCAGGCAACGCAGGGACAACCGCAGCAGGCGAGACCGCAAGGTCAGGCAACGCAGGGACAACCGCAACAGGCGCAACAATCTCAGCAGCCGCAGCCGCAGCAGCCGGATCAGGGCTTAAGACGCCCGGAGGCAAGGACAGAGAAGACCATGCGCGTTAAGCAGACCGACGACAGGAACTATCAGGAGCAGAGGAATTTGGAGCCTGAGTCTGAAGGCGGCGTGGTAAATGTAAAGGAATACGACGGTCAGGAGTATAACGCTGACTTGGACAGCGGTGAGGAGGCAGACGG
Organism: Lachnospiraceae bacterium; assembly: GCA_017525525.1. Lineage (GTDB taxonomy): Bacteria > Bacillota > Clostridia > Lachnospirales > Lachnospiraceae > Coprococcus_C. The sequence continues at coordinate 18,748 of JAFXSQ010000038.1, forward strand.
CATCCTCGAGGTTATGGCAGAGGGCTACGGCTTTATAAGGAGCTCGAACTATCTTCCGGGCGACAGGGATATATATGTGTCTCCGGTTCAGATAAGGAAGTTTGGATTGAAGAAGGGCGATATGATAGGAGGACCTATCAGGAACAGAACTCAGGGTGAGAAATTCTCGGCGCTCTTGTTCATACGCCATGTGAACGGCGGGCTTCCGAGCGAGGCAGCAAAGAGGGTCGCATTTGAGGACCTGACTCCGATCTTCCCGGATGAGAGGATCAAGCTCGATGTGCCGGGCGCTTCGGTTGCGGTTCGTATAGTCGATCTTCTGTCACCTATAGGCAAGGGACAGAGAGGTATGATCGTGTCTCCACCCAAGGCAGGTAAGACAACCCTCCTTAAGGCTGTGGCAAAGAGCATAAGCAGGCACAATAAGGACATGCACCTGATCGTTCTGCTTATAGATGAGCGTCCGGAGGAGGTTATGGATATTAGGGAGTCTATAGAGGGCGAAAATGTGGAGGTTATCTACTCTACATTTGATGAGCTTCCCGAGCACCACAAGAGGGTGTCCGAGATGGTCATAGAGAGAGCAAAGAGACTGGTAGAGCACGGACAGGATGTGGTGATCCTGCTCGACAGCATCACCAGACTTGCAAGGGCATATAACCTTACGGTTCCGCCGAGTGGCCGTACGCTTTCGGGAGGTCTTGACCCTGCGGCTCTGCATATGCCGAAGCGCTTCTTCGGAGCTGCGAGAAATATGAGAGAGGGCGGAAGCCTTACCATACTTGCGACTGCTTTGGTTGAGACCGGAAGCCGCATGGACGATGTGGTATTCGAGGGATTCAAGGGCACCGGCAACATGGAGCTTGTGCTCGACAGAAAGCTTTCGGAAAAGAGGATATTTCCGGCCATTGACATATCCCGTTCGGGAACCAGAAGAGACGACCTGCTCCTCGATGAGGACGAGCAGGAGGCAGTAAATCTGATACATAAGGCTCTTTCCGGCGCAAAGGCCGAGGAGTACACCGACGAGATACTTAAGGTCTTCGCGAGAACGAAGGATAACAAGGAATTCATAAGCTATATCATGAAGATGCTCGTAAAGAGATAAATTATTGATAACTATGAATAGTAATAATTGATTTGAAATTGATATAATTTTTTCTTGCAAATGACGGAGGTATGTGGTATTATACCGCTTGTGTGTCGAAAGACGCATGATTTAGCATGAAAATAAGACGGTTGGAATCGTCTAAAGAGAATGATGAGGTGAAAGAAATGAGAGAAGGAATCCATCCTGAGTACTATCAGGCAAAGGTTGTATGCAACTGCGGTAACGAGTTCGTAACCGGTTCTACAAAGCAGGAGATCCACGTGGAGATTTGCTCCAAGTGCCATTCTTTCTATACCGGACAGCAGAAGGCTGCTCAGGCAAGAGGAAGAATCGATAAGTTCAACCGTAAGTATGGTGTTACCCAGGCTTAGATTGAAACTGTTAAGAAAAGGCTTGTTACAGAACGGTAGCAGGCCTTTCTTTCTTATGTTTGCTTAAAGAATATGAGAAGATTCTTCGGGCTAAAGAGGATGTATTGACACGGCCATTTATGTTTTATGTGAAGCGAAGGATCTTATTTACAGAGGGATATATGGAAAAAGTTGTAATAGGCGGGCAGGCCGTTATTGAAGGCGTAATGATGAGAAATGCAGGAAAGTACGCCATAGCGGTCAGAAAGCCAGACAAAGAGATAGAGATGAATGTCACGGATTTTATCCCGATAGGCGACAGGAACAAGCTGCTCAAGCTTCCTATAATAAGGGGAGTTGTCAACTTTATAGAGTCCCTCGTGATCGGAATAAAAACCCTTACCTTCTCCGCGTCTTTCTTTGAAGAAGAGGAAGAGGAGCAGGGTGAGAAGAATGAGAAGAAAGAGGCCTTCGGCAACTTCCTTACCGTAGCGCTTTCGCTTGTGATAGCAATCGGACTTTTTATGTTGCTTCCGGCATGGCTTGCATCGCTTCTTGATGATGTGATAGGCAATCATATGGCAGTTGCTTTGATTGAGGGAGTGATAAGGCTGATCATTTTTCTCGGCTATGTGTGGCTCATATCTATGATGGAGGACATAAAGAGGACATTTATGTACCACGGAGCCGAGCACAAGACCATAAACTGCCTTGAAGCGGGAGATGAACTGACTGTCGAAAATGTGATGAAGCACTCTCGCTTTCACAAAAGATGCGGAACGAGCTTTCTTTTTATAGTAATGATAGTAAGCATATTGGTGTTCATGTGCATAAACACCGATACCATGTGGCTGAGACTTCTTTTGAGAGTGCTGCTTGTACCGCTTATAGCCGGAGTGTCTTACGAGTTTATCAGATATGCAGGGCGCCATGATAACGCCTGCGCAAACGGTCTGAGCAAGCCGGGACTCTGGGTTCAGCGACTTACAACAAGAGAGCCCGAGCCGGATATGGTAGAGGTTGCGATAAAGTCCGTTGAGGGAGTGATTGATTGGAGAGCATACCTTGAAGAAATGAAATCTGATAAAGGAAAGGGCGCGGCATGACGACTGCAGAGCTTATCAAAAGGGCTGTGGCAGAGCTAGAGGCTGTGGGGATTGAGCATGATGATGCGGTTTCCGATACACGCTTTCTTTTGTGTGATGCCCTTGACATAGAGTATAAAGACCTTCTGCTCATGCAGGGCAAGGAGGCAGACGAAGCCGATAAGCTTCGCTTTGAGGAGTATATAAAAAAACGCAGACAGCGCATTCCGTGCCAGTATATAACAGGCAAAGCATATTTTATGGGAAGAGTATTCACTGTTGCGGAGGGTGTGCTGGTACCGAGACCCGAGACGGAGCTTTTAGTTGAAAATGCGGTTAAGCTTGCGGATTCAATCGATGGCAGCAGACAGGGACTCAGGGTACTCGACCTCTGTACCGGAAGCGGATGCATAGGAATAAGCTTCTTTCTTGAACGAGGCTGTGTAGATGAGGTTAAACTGTCGGATATATCCTACGATGCGCTTAAAACGACAGCAAAAAACCGTGACAGACTGGCGCCGGAGGTCGGTATTGTAAAGTCAGATTTGTTTAATGCGTTAGACGAGCGATTTGACATCATATTGTCAAACCCGCCTTACATAAAGAGCAGTGACATAGAGGAACTGGTCCCTGAAGTAAAGGACCGCGAACCCCGCCTGGCCTTAGACGGAAAAAACGACGGTCTATACTTCTATAGGAGGATTATTGATGAACTTGAAGAACATCTTTATGACAACGGAATATGTGCCTTTGAGATCGGTTACGACCAAGGGGAAGCCGTGGGGCAACTACTTGTAGATGCGGGTTTTAAAGATGTCAGTGTAATCAAAGATTACGCTGATCTTGACAGAATAGTAACAGGAAAACTTGCATGAAAAAAATATACAGCATCCCGAATCACGAGCATATATTTGTAGTTTTCACACGGAAAATATATGCCGTGAAAGGGATGCGTCAGCTTAGTTGATAAAGAAAGGAAGATAACCATGTTTGATAGATTAGACGATTTAGTTGCCCGCCTCGACGAGGTTGAAGGCGAGCTTGCAAGTCCGGATGTAGCATCAAATCCGGAGCGTTTTAAGAAGCTCATGAAGGAGCAGAGTGACATAGCTCCGATAGTTGCAAAGTACCTTGAGTACAAGGGCGCAAAGCAGACGATAGAAGACAGCCTTGCCATGCTCGACGAGGAGAAAGACGACGATATGCGCGAGATGATCAAGGAGGAGCTGAACGAGGCAAAGTCCAACGTTGAAACCTATGAGAAGGAATTAAAGATTCTGCTTCTCCCCAAGGATCCTAATGACGAGAAGAATGTCATCGTCGAGATTCGCGCAGGCGTGGGCGGAGATGAGTCTGCGCTCTTTGCTGCCGAGATCTACAGGATGTATGTTCATTACATCGAAAGCCGTAATTGGAAGTATGAGCTCATGGAGCTTGAGGAGATAGGAATAGGCGGAATGAAGTCTGTTACATTTAAGGTAATAGGCCGCGGAGCCTACTCCGTATTAAAGTACGAGAGCGGCACACACAGAGTGCAGCGTGTGCCGGAGACCGAGTCGGGCGGACGTATTCATACCTCAGCCATAACGGTTGCGGTTCTTCCCGAGGCGGACGAGATAGATGTGCAGATAGATGAGAAGGATATAAGGATAGATGTTATGCGCGCTTCGGGTAACGGCGGACAGTGTGTCAACACGACGGATTCAGCTGTAAGACTTACGCACTATCCGACGGGTATAGTTATCTACTCACAGACAGAGAAGTCACAGCTTCAGAATAAGGATAAGGCTTTTGCGCTGCTTCGTGCAAAGCTCTACGATCTTCAACTGCAGCAGGCGCATGACGCCGAAGCCGATGCAAGAAGAAGTCAGATAGGCACCGGCGACCGTTCGGAGAAGATCAGAACCTACAACTTCCCGCAGGGCCGTGTGACCGATCACAGGATAAAGCTTACGCTTTATAAGATAGACCAGATAATGAACGGAGATATCCAGGAGATAATAGATGCGCTTACCGCAGCGGACCAGGCTGCTAAGCTTACTAACTTAGAGGATGTGGCATAATGGGCATAATTGAGTTTTTTAAGGTCATAATACTCGGTATAGTCGAGGGTATAACCGAGTGGCTTCCGGTTTCAAGCACGGGGCATATGCTCCTTGTAGATGAGTTCATCAAGCTTGATGCAAGCGATGTCTTCAAGGAAATGTTCTTCGTGGTGATACAGCTCGGAGCCATACTTGCGGTAGTCATTCTGTTTTGGAATAAGATGTGGCCTTTCGGCATGACCGAGGATAAGAAGGTAGTCTTAAAGAAGGATATATGGAGTATATGGTTCAAGGTTGTTGTTGCATGTATTCCGGGAACTGCCGTAACCCTGCTGTTTGATGACTTTATCGAGGAGCATTTGGAGACGCCGGTGGTGATATCCATAGCGCTGATATTCTATGGTATTGTTTTTATAGTAGTTGAGCGGTGGAATAAAACGCGAACCCCGTCTGTGAGAAAGATAGGAGAGATAACGTATCTCACGGCTTTTTACATAGGTTTGTTCCAGGTGCTCTCAATCATACCAGGAACCTCGAGGTCGGGCGCGACCATAATCGGAGCGCTTATTCTCGGAGTGTCCAGGGTGGCTGCGGCTGAGTTTACCTTCTTTTTGGCGGTTCCGGTAATGTTTGGACTTTCGTTCATTAAGCTTGTGAAGTTCGGCTTTGTATTTACGGGAGCAGAGCTTGGCCTTTTGCTTGTCGGCTCGGTAACGGCGTTCCTGGTTTCGGTTCTGGTAATCAGATTCCTGATGGGCTACATAAGGAAGCATGACTTTACCGCATTCGGAATATACAGGATAGTTCTCGGAGTGATATTGTTGATTTATTTTGCGGTTAAATAAGGTGAAAAAATATGAGTAAATGGGAAGATAATGTGAGAAAGGTTGTTCCCTATACACCCGGTGAGCAGCCTAAGATAAAGAATATAATAAAGCTTAATACCAACGAGAATCCTTATCCGCCATCACCTCTTGTGAGGGAAACGGCTATAGATATGGATGACCTTAAGCTTTATCCCGATCCGGCGGCAGACCTTCTTGTGTCGGCCATCGCCGGGTATCATGGCGTGGATAAGAACAGGGTCTTCGTCGGCGTAGGCTCGGACGATGTGCTCGCCATGAGCTTTCTTGCTTTTTTTAATTCGGATAAGCCGATTCTTTTTCCGGATGTTACTTATTCGTTTTATGATGTGTGGGCAAATCTGTTCAGGATACCCTTCACGGATCTTCCGCTTGATGATGACTTCTGTATAGTCCCGGAGGATTACGAGCGTGAAAACGGAGGCGTCATCTTCCCGAATCCGAATGCTCCAACAGGCAGGAAGCTTGAGCTTTCGAAGGTGAGACAGATAATAGAGGCAAACCGTGATGTGGTTGTGATTGTGGACGAGGCCTATGTGGATTTCGGCGCGGAGAGCGCGCTCCCTCTTACCGATGAGTACGACAATCTTCTGGTGGTCAGAACCTTCTCGAAGTCCCGTTCCATGGCAGGCATAAGGATAGGCTATGCTATCGGGCAGGAGAAGCTTATTAAGTATCTGAGTGATGTGAAGTATTCATTTAATTCTTATACCATGAACAGACCGAGCATAGTACTCGGCGCAGCAAGCATAAAGGATGATGCGTATTTCAAGGAAACGATAGAAAAGGTTGTCGCTACAAGGGAGAGGACTACGAAGGAGCTTGAGGCTTTGGGCTTTAAGGTGCTTCCCTCCAAGGCCAATTTCGTGTTCGCATCGCATGATAAAAAGCCGGCAAAGGAGATCTTTGCGGCAGCGAGGGAGAGAGGAATTATCTTAAGGTATTTCGATAAGCCGAGGATAGACAACTTCCTGCGAATAACCATCGGCACCGATGAGCAGATGGATGAGTTTATTGCATTTTTAAAAGAATTTATTTGACTTGAAACAATACTTTGTACTATAATTCTCTTTGCAGTACATCAGTCGGGGGTTCACCCGGCAATTCCGTATACGATTATCCGTATAAGCTTTTCGGGCCTTCGAACTTCTCCTTGAAGGCCCGGGGGCGCTTATGCTTTAGCAAAATTTAATATAGAATTCCGTGCAAGGCTTCGTTTCTTTTCTTGTGGTTTTTTAATTATGCATGTCTTTCTTTGTATGTACATATTGACATGGCACAAAAGGAGGAGTGCATGGTTTTCAGTGAATTTACAGAGAAGGTAAGAGAGAAGATAACAGATTATCTGCCAGAGTTTGACACGGAAAGTGTATCGATAAAAACGATTGAAAAGAATAACGGTGTTTCCTGTACCGGACTGCTCATTAGAGAAAAGGGCGAGAATGTGGCGCCGAATATTTATCTGGAGTATTATTTCGCAAGGTACACGGAGGGCTGTGCCTTTGACGGCGTGTTAAGAGAGATTGCGAAGGAATACAGGGATATAAAGAATACAATCATAAACACTGCTGTAAGCGAATTTGACAAGGCAAAGGCGAGAGACAAGGTAATAGTAAAGCTTGTAAATTATAGGGATAACAGGAAGCTTTTAAAGGACTGCCCTTATATCAGGTTCAACGATCTTGCGGTGATGGCGAGGTTTGTGGTTGCTCTTGATGAGACGGGGATTTCATCTACGCCGCTTACCAATGACGACTTAACGGAGTGGGGCATAAGCAAGGAGGAGCTCTTTAAGAAGGCCCTCGACAACACGAAGAGGCTTCTGCCGCCGAAGGTATTTAAGATGGATGAGCTTATCAACAGGAGTACCGGAGTGTGGCTTGACGGCGAATTCGAGACACAGGCCTATGTGATTACCAACAAGATATGCGTGAACGGGGCGACGGTGGTGCTTTACAAAGAGGTCATGGAAGAGTTTGAGCAGAAGTTCCCAGAAGGATTTTATATACTTCCCTCGAGCATACATGAAGTCATAGTGCTGCCTGCATCCGTCACACCGGATAAGAGCTTCTTAAAGGAGCTTGTCAGGGAGGTCAACAGGGATGTTCTTCCCGATACGGATTATCTGTCTGACGAAGTGTATTATTATGATGCCGAGGAGAAAAATATTACTCTATAATGCTTGACTAAAATGTCCTTATGTGATATTTTAGTATCTGTGTCAAAAATGGGGACACGAAAGTTTTTAAAGCATTTGGAGGAATTATCATGACAAAGGGAACAGTAAAGTGGTTCAACAACCAGAAGGGCTATGGATTCATTACAGACGAGAACGGCAAGGATGTATTCGTACATTACTCAGGTCTCAACATGGAAGGCTTCAAGACCTTAGAGGAGAATCAGCAGGTTGAGTTTGATGTAGTTGACGGCGAGAAGGGTCCGCAGGCTACCAACGTAACACTGGTTCGTTAATCATAAAGATTACCTAAAACTTTTCAGCCACCGTGCAAAGCACGGTGGCTGATTTCTTATGCGCACGGGCACCGAAATGAAGATGTCAGCAAAAGCTGACCGGTGCCCGGCGCGGCGAGCAAGATGCGACAATGTCTTCCTTGCTCGAACAATAATGCGCACGGGCACCGAAAAGAAAAATGTCAGCTGAAGCTGACCGGTGCCCGGCGCGGCGAGCAAGGAGTGTCTTCGACTTCCTTGCTCGAATAATGAAGCGCACGCCCGCGTAATGTAAATAGTCGCTTCGTGACACGTGCCCGGCGCGGCAAGCAAGGAGTGTCTTCGACTTCCTTGCTCGATTTGTGAATTCGCGTAAAGTGAATTCTACGTTGACAAAACAGGATAAAACGCATAAAATACCTTTGTATGTGGTTTTTGGGGTAAGGGGGAATTGTGTTGAGGGAAAGCTTTGTTTCCGGCAAGGACAGACTTGTAGCGGCTGCAATAGAGATAATCAGTGACTGCGGTCTTTTTGCGCTTTCTACCGAGGCCCTGGCGGCGCGGGAGAATATGCCCGTAGAGCTCATTTACAGGTTTTTCGGAAGCGTGGATGAGGTTCTGGCCGAGGTCGTGGATTATTATGTGCGGTTTGACAGCGGTATCATGAGTACGGTCATGGCGAAGCAGGTAAGTAATATAGACAAGATAAAAGCGTTGTTTGAAGCCTATACTACTTATTACGACAGCTATTATGCCATGTCTACCCTGTCGCTTCATTACGAGGAGCTCCTTCACAATTCCGCGACAAGGGATAAGATAGCCGAGTGCATTTTCGAGAGAAGTTCGTTCTTAAGCGGCCTTTTTGAGAATGCCATAAAGGACGGCGAGATAATAGGGGATTTTTCACCCGACGAGTTATCCGATACCGTAAGAGGAGTGTTCCTGATGCACATACAAAACAGGAGAGTAAAGACACTCAAGCGTTCCTTTAAGGAGGAATATATGGACTACCTTGACAGGTGGTTTAAGCTAATAAAACTGGGAGGCGTATAGTTATGAAGGTTCTTGTGGCTGAGGATGATATTGCGAGCAGCAAGTTTATGCAGAAGCTTTTGTCAAAGTACGGAGAGGTTCATATTGCTTCGGACGGTATAGCGTGTGTCAATGAATTTGTGAATGCGGCTGAGAAAAAAGAGGGTTTTGATCTCGTTTGCCTGGATATAATGATGCCGAAGATTGATGGTTATAAGGCGCTTGCGTCCATAAGGGATGCAGAGAGAAAGCTCGGTCTTTCAAGAGATAAAAGATGTAAGGTTATTATGATAAGCGCGCTTGATGAGGGCTTTGACAAGAACTATGCAAGCGACGATTATGAGGAGTATATGTGTAAGCCTATCGATATAGTCAAGTTTGACGGGCTTATCAAGAAGATGGGATTGACGTAATAGTTTATGGACCTTTTTGAATATATGAAAAAGGAAAACATGAAGGGGCAGTCGCCGCTCGCAAGGAGGCTTCGCCCCTCTTGTATTGAGGAGGTAGTCGGGCAGGAGCATATCCTCGGCGAAGGCAAGCTTCTTTATCGTCTGATAAAGGCCGACAAGCTCGGCTCGATAATTCTCTACGGACCTCCGGGGACGGGCAAGACTACGCTGGCGAATGTTATTGCTAATTCAACCAGCGCTGATTTTAAGGAATTAAATGCCACAACCTCCGGAAAAAAGGATATAGAAAATGCCGTGAAGGAAGCGCAGGATGCTTCCGCTATGTACAGCAGAAAGACAATCCTGTTCATAGATGAGATACATCGTTTCAACAAGGCGCAGCAGGATTTCCTTCTTCCCTATGTGGAGGACGGGACAGTCACGCTTATAGGCGCAACTACGGAGAATCCTCTCTTTGAGGTCAATAAGGCCTTAGTGTCGAGGTCCACGGTGTTCGAGCTGCTTCCCTTGAAGAAGGAGCATATAGAAGAGCTTATCCGTCGCGCGGTTTACGACACGGAAAAGGGCATGGGTTCTTACGATGCCGAGATTACGGATGATGCGGTCAGCTACCTGGCGGGCTGCTCGGAGGGAGATGCAAGGCCTGCGCTGAATGCGGTTGAGCTGGCTATCCGTTCAACAAAAAGAGATGAAAAGACCGGCAAGCTTCTAATCGACATCGAGGTTGCCAAGGAGTGCATTCAGAAGAGAAACATCCGTTACGATAAGGACGGAGACAATCATTACGATACCATATCGGCATTCATCAAGAGCATGCGCGGCTCGGATCCGGACGCCTGTGTGTACTATCTTGCGAAGATGCTTTACGCCGGTGAGGATATAAAATTCATAGCGCGAAGGATAATGATATGTGCCTGCGAGGATGTCGGTTTAGCGGATCCGCAAGCTATAGTTGTGGCAACGGCCTGTTGTGAGGCCTGTGAGAGAATAGGGATGCCCGAGGCAAGGATCATTCTTTCGGAGGCAGCCTGCTATGTGGCGACGGCGCCGAAGAGTAATTCGGTTTATCTCGCTATTGACGAGGCGCTTGAGAAGGTCCGTGATACGGATGACTGCGCGGTGCCTGGACATTTGAAGAATATACGCGTTCCGGGTTCGAAGGACGCGGATGCGCCGGGATATAAATATGCGCATGATTTCCCGGAGCATTATGTTAAGCAGCAATATCTGCCCGATAAGCTTGTCGGAGAAAGCTTTTACCGGCCGGGTGAATTAGGGCATGAAAAGAATATAAAAGAGCGGCTTGAACGCTTAAAGAAAAGAGAGGCTTAAAATGAAGACAGTAACTAAGGTGATAATAACGTTATTGGTGCTTGCGATACTTGCGGGCGCAGGTGTCTATGTATGGCGTTATATATCGGAAAAAAAGGCGGAAAACGAGGATGTCGAGTATGTATATGTAGAGTCTGTAGATATGCTCACCGGAGGCGCGGCAAGCTTTGACAACAGGTACATGGGTACTGTTGAGGCTCAGGCGACACAGTCCGTGAAGAAGAACAGCGACCTCAAGGTAAAAGAGGTATTCGTTACCGTCGAGCAGGAGGTCAAGGAGGGCGACAAGCTCTTTGAGTATGACATGGACGAGATGGATCTGAAGTTAAAGCAGCTTGAGCTCGAGCTTACCAGCACCAACAACAGCATTCAGATCTGCAATCAGCAGATATCGCAGCTTGTCAAGGAAAGGGATGAAGCTCCCGCCGACAGCAAGCTTGGTTATACCGCGCAGATACAGAGCCTTCAGGCACAGCTTAATCAGCTTAATTACGATGTGCAGGCAAAGCAGCTCGATATAGACAGACAGAGGGCGGCAATGGAGGAAAATGTTGTTGTTTCGCCGATGGACGGTATTATCAAGGAGATTAAGAACGAAGAGAATGATAATGATAACAGCAGCAATTATAATGATAACAGCTCTGATGACCCCGATGCATTTATCAAGATTATGGCCAAAGGACAGTACAGGGTTAAGGCTACCGGAGACGAAACCAACATAAGGACCATGAGCGTGGGTGACAGGGTTGTCATAAGGCCTAGAATAGGCGACGACATGGTTTGGACAGGAACCATAAGCGAGATAGATTTGGAGCATCCGGATAACGGCAGCAATAATGACATGTATTATTATGGCGGAGGCGGTGAGACCACGACCAAGTACCCGTTCTATATAGATATTGATTCTATAGACGGTCTTCTTCTCGGTCAGCATGTATATGTTGAGCCCGATGAAGGACAGGGCGAGGTAAAGAGCGGTCTCTGGCTTGATGATATGTATATTCTGTCGGATGAGGCCGGCGGCAGCTATGTATGGGCCGAGAACGCCGAGGGTAAGATAGAGAAGAGAGTGGTATCCTTAGGCGAGTTTGATGATGAGAATATGAAGTATGAGATCCTTTCGGGACTTACCGCGAAGGATTATATTGCATTTCCCGAAAACAGAATTAAGGAAGGCATGACTGCCACAAAGAATTACGAGGATGTGCTTCAGTACGAAACCTATGATCCCTTCGAGGGCGGCGGCTCCGACGAGGATGACATGGGTGAAGAATATGATGAGATGTATGAAGACGAAATGTATGACGATGAGTTTTACGAGGACGATATGGTCGATGATGCGGAAAACGGCGACGAGGACGGACTTAACGGCGATATGACCATAGAGGAAAATCTGCCCGATGAGTCCGAAGGCGGCGAAGACGGAGTCGGTAAGGAAGATACCGAGGAGCTTTCTGGCGAGAGCCTTGACATGTAGATTTGGAGAGTGACGGATTATGCTTTTGGAATTAAGCGGAATATATAAGAATTACCTCCAGGGAAGCATGGAGGTTCCGGTTTTAAAGGATATCAATCTTCAGATAGAAGAGGGAGAATATGTGGCTATCATGGGACCCTCAGGTTCGGGTAAGTCCACATTGATGAATATAATAGGATGCATAGATAAGCCTTCGGAAGGCATATATATGCTTGACGGCCATGACATAGGCAGTCTGAGAGACAGGGCACTGTCGAGGATAAGGAACAAGGAGATAGGCTTCGTGTTCCAGAACTTCAATCTGCTTCCGAGACAGTCGGCACTTGATAATGTGGGACTTCCGCTTCAGTATGCGGGCGTTCCCAAGAGAAAGAGGAAGGAAAGATGTCTTAAAATGCTCGATATGGTGGGGCTGTCAGACCGTGTTAGCTTCAAGCCTACACAGCTTTCGGGCGGTCAGAAGCAGAGGGTTGCCATAGCCAGAGCCATGGTGGGTGATCCGAAGATACTGCTTGCGGATGAGCCTACGGGCGCGCTCGACTCAAAGTCCGGCGAGCAGGTAATGGAGCTTTTTGATGTGCTTCATGAGCAGGGCACCACGATAATAATGATCACTCACTCCTATGAGGTGGCTCAGCGCGCAAGACGAATAGTAAGGATAATAGACGGTGAGCTTTTAGAGGGTGACGGCGTGAAAGCTGCGCCGGCAGCGGAAGCGCCGAGCGAAGAGAAGGCAGATAGTGAGGATACCGCATTTGCGGATAATACCGCTGCAGACGAAATTGCAGAAAAAGAAACCGACATGACAAAGGAGGCAGATGGTAATGAAGAAACCGATTAAGGTATTGATCGCCCTTGTTGTCTCCGCGGCAGTTGTTGCAGGTTCGTATTACGGTCTTCATAAGCTCAAGATAAAAAACCAGGAAAGCAAGGTTGTTGATGTCTACCCCGTAAGCAGTATAGCTTACAATTCCAATATGTGGGGAGATGACGAGACATTGACCGGAAATGTGTCCTTAAGCAAGGAGCAGAGAGTTTACGCCGGCAGGGAGTCGGTTGTTTCGGAGATTAAGGTATCGGAGGGTGATACGGTAAAAGCCGGAGATCTACTTCTTGTATATGACACCACTCAGCAGAAGTTAAAGCTTGAGGCCGAGTTTGCGGAGGTTGAGCTATCAAGGTCCGAGTGGGAGATGGCCAAGAACGAATTGAACAAGCTGTATAAGGTTGTTCCGATAGAACCTACAACCGAGCCGATTACAACCGAGGAGCCGACCACTGAAGAAACTACGACGGAGGAGCCTACAACCGAGGAACCGACGACGGAGAATACAACAGAAAATACAACGGAGAATACAACTGAAAACACTACAGAAACACCGACGGAGGAGCCTACCGAGGAACCGACGGAAGAGCCTACCGAGGATACGACCGAAAACGGAAATCCTTTTGTAGAACCGACGGAAACTCCTACAGAGCAGCCTACGGAAACACCTACGGAGGCACCCACAGAGGCGCCTACCGAAGCTCCGACAGAGGCTCCTACAGAGGCACCCACCGAAGCTCCGACGGAACCTCCTACAACGACGGAGGAAGAGGATATCTACGATGAGGAAGACGACGGTGAGTACGAGATGGAGTACACCAGGGAAGAGCTGGCGGAGGCCATAGCCGACAAGCAGAGAGAGATTAAGACGTTGGAGATAGACTATCAGCTTAAGCTTGTTGAGTATGAGATGCTTGAATTCCAGACCAACAACGGCGAGGTTTATGCCAACTTTGACGGAACCGTTAAGAGTATATTAGAGCCCGAGGAAGCCTTAGCAGACGGTAAACCCGTCATAACCATATCGGGTGATGCGGGATATGTGGTAAGCACAAGCATAGGCGAGCTTTCCATGAAGAAGGTTAAGATAGGTGATCCGGTAAATCTTACATGCTGGGATAACGGCATGAGTTATGAGGGCAAGGTTACCGAGATATCGCTTTTCCCGGCAACAGACAATATGAACTACAGCTCCAAGACCGAAACCTTTTATCCGGTTAAGATTGCGGTTATGGATGACACGGGCGAGCTTCAGCCCAATATGTACATGGAGATAACCTTCCCGGATGAAGGCGGCGATAACGGAAATCTGTGTCTTATGAGCGCGTTTATCTCAAAGGAAGGTAATAATTACTACGTCTTGAAGAAGGGTGAGGACGGAAAACTCAAGAAGACCTATGTTAAGACGGGTAAGATAATAGGCGGAACCATGATGGAGATTCTTGAAGGCGTAGACTATGACGACTATGTAGCCTTTCCGTATCTTGCGGAGGCGGTTGAGGGTGTCAACACCAAGGAAGGAAATCTCGAGGATTTATATGCATATTAGTCAGTTAATGGGAGGCGCGATTATGACGAAGTCATAATTTGCATCGCGCCGACTTTCGTCATAAGGGGTACCGCGAAGCGGTGGATTCCTTATGACGTTAGACCGGGCAGGATTGCTTAAGCAATCGTGCCAATACATATTATAAAAGGAATGGCAAGATGATTGAGAATATAAGACTATCGTTTCAGGGAATATGGGCCCACAAGTTAAGATCGCTGCTTACCATGCTCGGCATCATAATCGGTATCGCGGCTATCATAGCTATCGTGTCGACTATCAAGGGAACTGCGGAGCAGATAAAGGAGAATCTGGTCGGCTCAGGCAATAATGTAGTGGAGATTAAGCTTAAGCAGGGCGAGTGGGATTACGCATCGGGCGATTACGGCTCGTCCGGCATAAAGGTAATTACCGACAAGGTCAAGGAGGATATACTTGCAGTCGATGAGGTTACGGCCGTTGCCTCCTACCGTTACGGTACCATGTACAACGGAGTTACCTATGAGAGCAATGCAATAAACGGAATAACCATGATCGGTGCAGATAAGGATTATATGCAGATGGCGGGGTATACCGTTACAAGAGGAAGGATGTTCGTCGACAGGGATTATAAGAATTATAAGAAGTTCGTGATTCTTGACGATGCGGCGGCTTCTTCGATAGCCGGCGGAGAAAACCCTGTCGGCAAGACTATAGAGATTAAGGGAGATCCCTATGTGATCATCGGTGTTGTGGAGCAGCTGGATTCATTTGCTCCGAGGATAACTTCTCTTCAGGACTGGCAGACCTACTACGGGGACAGCGCTGCCGGAAGACTTTTCCTTCCGGATGTGAACTGGCCCATGATTTACGGCTTTGATGAGCCCTATAATGTAATCATAAAGCCGAGAAGCACGGATGATATAACCGAGGCGGGAAAGAAATCTGCCGATATCTTAAATGAGTTTATCGGCGCAAAGAAGGATACTCCGTCTGAGGATAAAAGCGAAGACAGCGAAGAGTCGAACTTCAAGTACAAGAGCCAGGACCTTTTAGAGAAGGCAAAACAGATGCAGCAGGTAAGTCAGTCCACATCACAACAGCTTATCTGGATTGCGAGCATATCCCTCCTGGTCGGCGGTATAGGCGTTATGAATATAATGCTTGTGTCTGTTACCGAGAGAACAAGAGAGATTGGTTTGAAGAAGGCTTTGGGCGCAAGAAAGGGAGTTATACTCGGTCAGTTTTTAACTGAGGCAGCGGTTCTTACAAGCCTCGGAGGACTTATCGGAGTTGCCGGCGGTATCGGACTTGCTTACCTTATTTCGAATGTTGCTGATGTGCCGGTTGCCATAAGCGGAGCGGCTATCGCAATCTCGGTTGCATTTTCGACTATTATAGGAGTTGTGTTCGGTCTTATCCCATCGGTAAAGGCTGCAAATCTGAACCCGATAGATGCGTTAAGATATGAGTAGCGATATATGAATAACGGTATAGAAAAAAAACAGGATAATTACATAAAAAAGCTGCAGGGAAAGCTTGTGTTCAGGATAATGGCAGTGGTATGCCTTGTCATCATCGCGGCGCTTGTGGTAGCGGTTATAATTACCGGAGTTACGGGAAGTCAGTATTTTCTCGGCTGTCTGGTGCTGATGATGATAGTTCCGGTGCTGTTCTATTTGATGTTATGGATAGGGCGACTGCTTTCAAACCTATATGACGAAAAGCTTGAAAAGGCGGCGAAAATGCTCGAGGAGAGCGAAGCAAAAATGCTTGAAGAGAATGACAATAAGTGATATACTTTGCATAACTGTTTTTATAATATGCGACCAGAAGGGAGAAGGATTTCATGAAACAATGTCATGCATGCGGTACCTATGTAGAGGATGACGCAAGAAGCTGCCCGGAGTGCGGGGCTACGATAGTGACGGGAGGCTCAAGCCTTACTCTTAAGGAGGATAAAACCGCAAAAAGAAAGATACCGTCTCATTCAACGGGACGACCGGTCGGCGGAAGCACAGGACTTACCGGACTTCTCGATGCGTCTGATGAGTATGCGGATTTAGAGAGCGATGTATACGGCGGAGGCTCACTTCCGGTTTCCATGTCAAAGAACCAGTTGAAGGAATATGAACAGTCAAGGAGACATGAGAGGCAGAGGAAGGGCGCGGGCATCTTCGGGACAATTGTTAAGATACTTGTTCTTATAGGTGTGGCTTTCGGTGTTTATTATCTCTTTGTAAATGTTCTTTTGAAGACGGACGGACTTGAATCGCCCGAGGCGGTTATGGATGAGTTTGTTGTTGCGGTTAACGAAAAGGATGTGGAAAGGTTGAAGGCTATCCTGCCTCCGTATCTTATCACAAACCTTGGTACATCCGAGAAGTTCATCAACAGTCTTTCGGAGGCTCATATTGATAAGTATGATATACTCGAGAAGAAGGAGATGTCCCAGAATGATATCGATCAGCTCGAAGACAGTATCAAGATGGCGCAAGGTAAGACAACAACCATCAAGGAAGCTATTGATATAAAGATGCGTGTCAGCGGTACCATGAAGAATAAGCAGGGCAATATGGTCAAAAAGTTCCCTGAGGTAACCTTCAGATTCTTAAATATTAAGGGCGTATGGTATCTGTATGATCAGATGATGGTTTTGAAGGAATACACCAACGATTAAGCATAGATATGAATTATGGAAGAGGTTGTCAAGAAAAAATGCTTGACAGCCTCTTCCTTTTATAGTATTATGTGCAATGTTGTGTGTCGGCAGCAGGTTTTAAGAGGTCTTTAGATTGGAGAGATTTGTAAGAAAATCGTTATTGTTTGACTTTTACGGTGAACTCTTAACCGAAAAGAGGAGAGCCGTATACCGGGATGTTGTCGAGGATGATATGTCTTACGCAGAGGCGGCGGAGCTTTATGGGATATCGCGCCAAGGCGTATATGACATGGTAAAGCGCTGTGATGCACAGCTAGAAGAGTATGAGGAAAAGCTCGGACTGGTTGCGAGATTTGAAAAGGCAAGAGAGCTTGTCAAGGAAATGATGAAGGAAGAGACATCGGAGGCAATCAGGAGGAAACTCGAAGAGCTTTTGGAACAGTTGTAGACTTACGGTATTTGAAAGAGATTAAGGATTTTTACGTATGGCGTTTGACAGTCTGACTGAAAAACTACAGAATGTATTCAAGAAATTAAGAAGCAAGGGCGCTATAACCGAGGCGGATGTCAAGGAAGCCATGAAGGAGGTTAAGCGCGCGCTGCTTGAAGCGGATGTTAACTTCAAGGTTGTAAAGCAGTTCATCAACTCGGTTTCGGAGAGAGCCGTTGGCGAGGAGGTCTTAAAGGGCCTCAATCCCGGACAGATGGTCATAAAGATCGTCAAAGAAGAGATGGACAAGCTTATGGGCGACTCTATAACCGAGATAGCGCTTCTTCCGGCAAATGAGATTACGGTTATCATGATGTGCGGTCTTCAGGGCGCAGGTAAGACAACCACGGTCGCAAAGCTTGCGGGTCAGATGAAGAACAAGGGCAGAAAGCCCTTGCTTGTGGGATGTGATGTGTATAGGCCTGCTGCGATTAAGCAGCTGCAGGTTAACGGCGAGAAGGTAGGAGTTCCGGTATTCGAGATGGGTACTGAACATGCGCCGGCTGATATTGCGAAGGCTGCCATAGAGCATGCAAAGAAGAATGAGCTCAATACGGTATTCATAGATACCGCAGGTCGTCTCCATGTGGATGAGGAGATGATGGAGGAGCTTGTGAAGGTCAAGGAGGCAGTAACTGTCCACCAGACTATATTGACGGTGGATGCCATGACCGGTCAGGACGCCGTAAATGTTGCGACGACCTTCAATGAGAGAATAGGAATTGACGGAGTTATCTTAACCAAGCTTGACGGCGATACCAGAGGCGGTGCGGCTCTTTCGATAAAGGCTGTTACCGGAAAGCCGATACTCTACGCCGGGATGGGGGAGAAGCTTACAGACCTTGAACCCTTCCATCCGGATCGTATGGCAAGCCGAATACTTGGAATGGGAGATGTGGAGAGTCTTATAGAGAAGGCTCAGGCCGCTATAGATGACGAGAAGGCAAGGGAGATGGAGGAGAAGCTTAAGAAGGCTTCCTTCGACTTTAACGATTTCCTTGATCAGATGGAGCAGATGGAGCAGATGGGCGGTTTGTCCGACATCTTAAACATGCTTCCCGGATTTTCGGGTAACAAGAAGCTCCAGGACATAGAGATAGATGACGATGCGCTTAAGATGCCTAAGGCAATCATTCATTCGATGACGCCGAAGGAGCGCGCTAACCCAGATATCATCAATCCAAGCCGGAAGAAGCGAATAGCTGACGGCGCCGGCGTGGATATAAGTGATGTAAATAAATTATTAAAGCAATTTGAACAGTCCAGGAAGATGATGAAACAGATGTCAGGTATGATGAGCGGCAAGAAACGCGGCTTCAAGCTACCGTTTGGACTGTGACAGGATTTCCTTATTGATTGCGAAAAGAAGGAGGTGAAAAAGAAGATGGCAGTAAAAATCAGACTTAGAAGAATGGGATACAAGAAGCACCCGATATACAGAGTTATAGTTGCTGATTCGAGATCTCCGAGAGACGGAAGATTCATCGAAGAGATAGGTACTTATGATCCGAACAGAGAGCCCGCTGATATCAAGATAGATGCAGAGGCTGCAAAGAAGTGGATAGATAACGGAGCACAGCCTACAGATACTGTTGCAAAGCTTCTTAAGGTTGCAGGTATTGAGAAGTAATGGGAGGAGCTGCAAATGAGAGAATTAGTTGAGTTTATCGCTAAATCCCTTGTAGATTACCCTGATCAGGTTGTTGTTACGGAGACCGAAGAAGCAGACGGAACACTTTTGGTTGATCTAAAGGTTGCTCCGGATGATATGGGAAAGGTTATCGGAAAGAAGGGACGTATAGCAAAGTCTATACGTACTGTGGTCAGAGCAGCAGCTTTAAAGGGTGACAAAAAGGTAGTTGTTGACATCAAGTAATTTGTATCCCCGGGAGAACCCCGGGGATTTTGTTTACATAGTTACTATTCACAGTTGTTGCAAAACTAAGTGAAAGCTTGTTGTGCTTGCACATAAAAGAATTCACTTAGTTTTGTGATAAAACTGCGAAGCAGTGACTCCACGTTCACCCATGCCCATAAGCGGCGAAGCCGCTACGGATGCGAAGCAGACGGGGCGTGGGTTGCGTGGCTGTGAATGGTAACTATGCATAAGGTTCTAAAACGGAGGTTAAATGGAGAACGAATTCAGAGTTGGAGTAATAAACAATACACACGGACTTAAAGGGGAAGTTAAGGTATTTCCGACAACGGATGATACCGCAAGATTTAAAAAGCTAAAGAATTGTTATGTGAAAAATAAGGATGGAATCAAGGAGCTTAAAGTAACCTCCTGCAGGTTCTTTAAAAATCTGGTGATTCTTAAATTTGAGGGACTTGACAGAATAGAGGATGTAGAGCCTCTTAAGGGACTTGACCTTCTGGTGACAAGGGACAATGCGGTTCCTTTAAAAGAGGGCGAGTATTATATAGCGGATATATTGGGCGCGGATGTGGTGGATGAGAACGGAGCTCATATCGGAGTGTTAAAGGATGTCTTAAAGACCGGCGCCAACGATGTCTATGATGTGACCATGGATAACGGAAAGCAGGTGCTTCTACCGGTAATTCCGGATTGCATCATCAACAGAGATATAGAGAATAAGATAATTACGGTTCATATGATGAAAGGGCTGATAGATTAAATGGATTTTCATGTGATGACCCTCTTTCCGGAGACTGTTAAGGCAGGGCTTTCGGAGAGTATAACGGCGAGAGCCATAGCAAACGGAATAATAGGTCTTAACACTTATGATATCAGGGATTTCTCCAAGGACAAGCACCGTCATGTGGATGACTATATCTACGGTGGGGGAGCGGGTATGCTTATGGCTCCCGATCCGATAGTATCCTGTTTTGAGCATGTGCGCGATTCGATTGTCGAAAAGGGCGGCACGGACAAGCCGAGAGTTCTGCTTATGACTCCGGTCGGAGATGCCTTTAATCAGCAAATGGCAGAG
The DNA here is from genome assembly GCA_017525525.1 of Lachnospiraceae bacterium. GTDB lineage: Bacteria > Bacillota > Clostridia > Lachnospirales > Lachnospiraceae > Coprococcus_C. The sequence goes on from JAFXSQ010000038.1 coordinate 39,364, forward strand.
GAGCTTTCCAAAGAGGAGGATATAGTCCTGCTCTGCGGACATTATGAGGGCATAGACGAGAGAGCGATAGAGCTGATAGTTACGGACAGGGTATCGATAGGCGATTTTGTTCTGACGGGCGGTGAGCTCCCGGCAATGATGATAATCGATGCCGTTTCCAGACTTGTGCCGGGAGTGCTCGGCTCTGATGAGAGCGCATTTGATGAAAGCTTTACGAAAGGCCTTCTCGAGTACCCGCAGTACACAAGACCTCCGGAGTACAGGGGGCTTACGGTTCCGGAGGTGCTGCTTTCGGGACATCATCAGAATATAGCCGACTGGCGATTTGAACAGTCTTTGGAGAGAACGAAGCAGATAAGACCGGAGCTTTACGAAGCATATATTGCATCGCATGAAGAAGAGTTGAAAAAATATATGAAGAGAACTAAAAAAAGCCTTATATAATGGTTGTATAATCGCTGAATTTGGGGTAAAATACACTACATATAGTTATCAAAAAGGAGAGGGACGCAATATGAAGACGGGTAACGGTACATTTAAGAAGAAAAGGAATGTTCTCTTAGTAGCAGGGGTTATGGCATTTTCAATGTTTTTCACGGGATGCGGCAAGAGTAAGGATGACGCCGGGGAAACAACGGCAAAGGAGCAGACAGCTTCGGGCAATGATGTGCAGGCAGAGGTGGTTTCCTTCGTGGGAGAAAAGCTTCCGGCGATCTCGGCAGAGAGGGACAAGGCAATCGAGATTTACAACAAGGCGGTTGCGGAGAACTTAAAATCCGATGAGATGATGCTCAACTTAAAGGATTCGGCTATTCCGGCGCTTCAGAATTACATCAACGAGCTCAATGCCATAGAGGTAACCAGCAGCGAAGCTAAGGAGCTCAAGGACTTAACAAGACAGAGCGTTGAGAAGCAGTACAACGCCATGAATATGGTAGTAACCGCCATAGAGGATTCCAATCCGGAGTATCTTACTCAGGCACAGAACCTTATAGAAGAAGCGTACGAAACCGTAGATAAGTACAATGACAGACTGAAGACCATATGCAGTGAGCAGGGAATACAGCTTACTATAAACTAAGGCTATTTATGGATGAAAAGACAGAGACAAGTACATCGACGAATGATATTACCGTAGTAGGCGGATACAGGTTTGACTCGCGCGCGGATGCGGCAAAGGCGAGAAAGGAGCTTGAGTACATTTCCAGAATCAAGGATAGGCTTGATTCGGGGAATGCCGCCCAGATGCAGAATATCTACGGTAAGCTTGTTGAGAGAAAGTATTTCACTACGCCGGTAGGTCTTAATTTCATGCATGAGATGAGGGCTTACATAAGAGCACTTGCGCCTGACGCGGATGTTCCTTTCGTGCCTGTCCCGGGTAGAAAAGCAGCTTCCGCAAAGGTTACGGAATCGCCGCAGTACGTGATGCTCTCTGCGAATTACGATAAGACCAAGGAAGAGAATGTCGAAATAAAGAACAAGTCATCCAAGATGACAATAGTTATTCTCGCGTTAATTGCCATAATAGTCGGGATGTTCTGGATAGTGATTACGAGTGATAATCTCGGGTATTTTAATGCGGAGGACAAGGTTTTGAACAAGTATTCCGCATGGGAAGAGGAACTTAACGCCCGCGAGGCGGCCATAAAGCAGAGGGAAGAAGAGCTGGGAATAAAACCCTGATTTGTGATAGCATTTCACAAAATAAACAAAAACCGGTGTTATACTGTTCGTATCAAAGATATGACAGATGATCGGTTCGGAGGCGTGACAATATGGACAGTGTAAAAATACTTGTGGTAGATGATGAGAGCAGAATGAGGAAGCTTATCAAGGACTTCCTTACCAAAGCAGGTTATACGGTTGTAGAAGCGGGAGACGGTGAAGAAGCCGTTTCTTTGTTTTACTCCGCAGGCAAGTTCTCTCTGATAATACTTGATGTGATGATGCCTAAGTTAGACGGCTACGGAGTTGCCGAGGAGATAAGGAGAGTATCCGAGGTACCGATCATGATGCTTACCGCAAAGAGCGACGAGAGGGATGAGCTTAAGGGCTTCTCCTTGGGCGTCGATGAGTATGTGACAAAGCCTTTTTCGCCAAAGGTTCTTGTGGCAAGGGTTGAAGCCATACTGCGCCGCACCTCTTCGAAAGAGGATGATGGCAAGGTTGTGGACGGCGGAATAGAGCTTGATACGACGGGGCATACCCTTAAGGTTGACGGAGAGCTTGTGGAGCTTTCCTACAAGGAATTCGAGCTCCTGCATTATTTTATGACCAATCAGGGTGTTGCGCTTTCAAGAGAGAAGATATTAAACAATGTGTGGAATTACGACTACTTCGGTGATGCGAGAACCATAGACACACACGTCAAGAAATTAAGAAGCAAATTAGGTCCCTATGGCGGAAGAATCAAGACTATATGGGGTATGGGCTATAAATTCGATATCAAGGCGGAGTAGAGGATGAAGTATTCACTTCGTGCGAAGATAAGCCTGATGGTGCTTCTTTTCTCGGCGGTTATCTTCGCTGTTTCATGGATAATCTGTAATTATGTCATAGAAGGCGTATTTATATGGAATGTCAAGACAGGACTCAAAACCACATTTGAGTCCTGTGACAGTCTGTTTCAGAATTCTTTTATCTCAGAGGACGAGGGGAACGAAAAAATGAGCTCTGTCGAAAATCCGATAGGAGCGCTCGTCCTTATTTTTGATTCCCAGAACAGTATGGTTTACACCACGATAAGTGATGAGAGCGTAATGATGCAAAGTATGAATGCCATACTTGATTCGCTTTCGCCGAAACAGATGAAGCAGAAGGTAAGCCCGGGGACCTTCAGCATAAGAAGGACGCATGATGTGATTATTAATTCCGACTATTACGATCTGGTCGGAACGCTGAGCAATGGTTACATCATTATTTTGCGTACTCCCGTAGACCGTATAAGCTACACCATGAGCACGATAACCAAGGTGTTCGTTTACGTAGCTGCGGCGATGATGCTAATCGGCTCCGCATTTATGCTTATCCTGTCGAACTTTATCACCAGGCCCATAAAGAAGCTTTCACGCGCGGCGAGAAGAATAAGTCACCTTGAGTTCGGAGATGAGATTGTGATAAAGAGCAACGATGAGATAGGAGAGCTCGGTGACAGCATGAACGAGATGGCAAGACGCTTGGAGGGCGCCATAAGCGAGCTTAAGAGCGCGAATATCAAGCTTGAGAAGGATATAGCGGAGAAGACTCAGATAGATGAGATGAGAAAGGAGTTCCTGTCGCATGTGTCACATGAACTCAAAACTCCTATAGCGCTCATACAGGGCTATGCCGAGGGCTTGAAGGATATGGATGCGGACACTGATAAGGAAGACAGGGATTACTACACGGATGTTATAATAGACGAAGCGCACAAGATGAATGAGCTTGTCAAGAGACTTCTCATGCTCAATGAGATAGAGTTTGGGCAGACGCCGCTTTCCATAGAGCGGTTTGACATAACGCAGATGATAAAGCAGAAGCTTAATTCTTCGAGGATACTGATTGAAGAGGCAGGAGCGATGGTTACCTTTGAGCAGGAGGAACCTTGCTATGTGTGGGCTGATGAATACATGATAGAGGAAGTATTCTCAAACTACCTGACCAACGCTATACACTATGTGCGTGAGGGAGGAGAGATAAAGATAAAAACAGAGACGGTGGGAGATAACATAAGAGTGTCTGTCTACAATGACGGCAACAAAATACCCCAAGAGGATATAGACAAGATATTTGATAAGTTCTACAAGGTGGACAAGGCGAGAACGAGAGAGTACGGCGGAAACGGCATAGGGCTTTCGATTGTTGCTGCCGCTATGGAAGCACACGGAAAAAAGTACGGAGTACGCAATGAGGAGGATGGTGTAACCTTCTGGTTTGAAGCGGACGGCAAAGCATGACAGGGCGATGCTGCTCTGAACGTCGGTGTCATGTCTTACGCGAAGCGACGCAGACCGTAATGCGAAGCGTTACGGTGCCGGCCTTCGATGTCATAAGGAATCCACCGCAAGCGGTACCCCTTATGACGAAATGTGAGGGCTTGCGAAGCAACAGGAAGAATCTTAACCAACAGCAGAAAAAAGATTCTTCGGGCTGACGCCCTCAGAATGACACGTAAAAAAACGTTCTCGCGACACAGAAAAAAATGCTTTCATAACACGCTTTCATAACACGTAAAAAAATGTTACTATTCACAGCCGCGTAACCCACGACCCGTCCGCTGCGCGTCCGTCGCGGCTGCGCCGCTTATGGTCATGGGTATGCGCGGAGTTACTGCTTCGCAGTATTATCAAAAAAGCAAGTGTTGGTTCTTATGTGCAAGC
>JAFXSQ010000039.1 GCA_017525525.1 Lachnospiraceae bacterium
AAAATCCGCGTGTCACTGGTTCGATTCCGGTCCTGGGCATTTTTTTATATTCGGATTTAAAGGTTTAGATGGGGGAGGGGTATCATGATAGATTTAATTCTTTCACAATTTCTGGTGGGAAGCGTCATAACATGGGTCTTAACGAGTTTAGGTACATGGAAGGTATTTGAAAAGTGTAAGAGACCTAAGTGGCATGCTCTTGTACCGGGTCTTAGGGAATATCAGCTTTCTAAGTGCGCAGACAGGGAAAACGATGGCAGGATGTACCTTCTGCTTTCTGCTTTATTATTAGTATTTCAGTTTGTATTAAATTTTCTTGATTTTTCGGATGAAGTATTGTTTGATCGTCATTTATTCGGTATGACGATATTGATGTTTGTGTTGTTTACCGTGATGATAGCGTACACGGTGTACTCCTTCAGGATTTGCGCCGGTTTGTGCGTTCTTTTTGAAGTAAGAAAAAGATGGTTGTGGCTGATAGTCTTTGTCGGTACATTTCTACTGTATCTGATATGGGGATTTGCGAAGAAATTCCAGCCAAAGTTTATCTATGTGGATGAGCGCGACAATGAAGGCGCAGCGCTTTCGGGTATGAAAGCAAAAGCCATGGATACCGGACTTACAGTCAATATCGAGGAGCGAACCGCGACGGATTTCTTCAAGAAGAGATATCTTTTAAGAGACATTCATCTCAATGTGGATCCGGGACATATGGTTTTACTGCTCGGAGGATCGGGCGCCGGCAAGACTACATTTGTCAATGCGGTTAACGGCTATGAGAAGGCTAAGGCGGAGATCATACTGAACGGTACAAGCATATATGACGAGTACGGCAAGATGAAGTATAAGATAGGGTTTGTGCCGCAGATGGACTTGATGCGCGGAAATGATTCGGTAATAAGAACCATGCTCGATGCGGCTAAGCTTCGTCTGCCTGCGAATATGAAGGCCAGCGAGCGAAGGAAGCGTGCGATGGAAGCCCTTGCGTTCTTTGGTCTTGAGCCGGTTAAGGACAGGCTGTGCGACAAGCTTTCAGGCGGACAGAGAAAGAGACTGTCAATTGCCATGGAGTACATCTCGAATCCGGATCTGTTCATATTAGACGAGCCTGATTCGGGCTTAGACGGCGTTATGGCAAGGGAGCTCATGGAGGGACTCAGAAAGATAGCGGACCAGGGCAAGATAGTTATTGTTATAACCCACTCGCCCGACCGTGTCATCGACCTCTTTGATGATGTTATAGTACTTGCCAAGGATTCAAGTCTTACCGGAAGACTTACCTTCTTCGGTCCTATCGAGAAGGCGAAGGAATTCTTCGAGAGGGACGAGATGGAGAAGATTGTGCTTCGCATCAACCGTGAGGAGGAAGGCGGAGAGGGACTTGCCGATACATTTATAGAAAAATACGCGGAGGTGTGCCATGGCTGAGACAAATGATATCCGTGAAGTAAAAAGCAGTGACAGATACCGCGGCAGGATTACGCAGGTTCCGATATACTTAGGAAAGTTCTTCCGTATGTTTATATATCAGAACGACTGGAAGGTTGTGCCGATGGCGGCGTTTATTGCGCTGCTCGTGGGATTTGTGGTGCGCGATACCTTCAGCGTAACCATGGAAGGCACTAACAAGGGCGCGGTTGCGATCATGAGCGTGGCGCTCTGGAACGGTCTCTTTAACTCCATTCAGGTTGTGTGCCGCGAGAGGAGTATAATCAAGCGAGAACACCGCTCGGGTATGCACATCACGTCGTACATATTTGCGCATATGGTATACCAGGCGTTCCTGTGTGGCCTTCAGACTGTTGTTACTATCATAGTGTTTATAGCAATGAAGGTGCATTTCCCTGAGAATGCTGTTGTGTCAGGGGTGTTTATAGTTGACTTTGCGGTTACGATATTCCTGATAACCTACGCTGCGGACATGCTTTCGCTGTTCATATCCTGCTTGGTAAAGTCGACCACCGCGGCCATGACGGTCATGCCGCTGATACTGATAGTGCAGCTCATCTTCTCGGGCGGTATCTTCGTGCTTCCGGAGAGCGTGAAGCCGGTTTCATCGTTGATGATATCCAACCACGGAAGCGCTTGTATATCGGCGGAGGGCAACTTCAACGATCTTCCCGCAGCCGCGGGCTGGACCATGATAGAGAAGATGGCGAACCGCGAGGGAGCCGATCCGCAGCTCAAGCAGACTGTTGAAACCATGAAGATGAACGGAATGGATGAGCAGATTAAGCTTGAGACGGGAAAATCAAATTATAATGCAAATTATGATAACACCTATGAAAATGTAAAGCACAGGTGGCATGTGCTGCTGATATTTGCGGGATTGTTCGCGGTGCTGTCGGTAATAGCGCTTGAGCATATAGATAAAGACAGAAGATAAATAGGAAGATAAAGCTACGGCGGAGTTGTAAAAAACAACTCCGCTGTTTTATATGCACAGGGGCACCGAGATGAAAATGTCAGCTAAAGCTGACCGGTGCCCCGCGCACGATTAGTGTGCGACTGCGTCTTCACTAATCGAAATAAAACACAGGGGCACCGACACAGGGGCATCGAAATGAAGAATTAATACACATTAATACATGAATGTATAATAAATAGAAACAAAATTTCTTGCATAATACTCGCGGATTTGTTATTGTGTAAGGCAGAGGGTTACTTAAAGGTATTGTAATTTAATAATAGAAAAGATTCTTCGGGCTAAAGCCCTCAGAATGACACGCAATGTCATCCTGAGCGACGCGAAGGATCTTAAAGGGGGGTAGTTATGAGGCGTAGCAGCAAAAGAATTATCATTACTCTAAGTCTGTTCATCAGTCTTTTTGTTCTGTTTTTTACTCCCGGGGTATTCTCTAGGGACGTCAAGGCTTATGATGCGAATACGCATTCCATAAGCGCGTATTATTACAATCAGCTTAGTCAGAATGAAAAACTGTTATACGATGGTTTGTACAAACTGTGCTACAATGCCATGTACGATGGCAGTGACCTGCCGTATAGGTATAATCAGTATTATTCCTTCGGGCCGGTCATGATGTACGGCAATGTGGAATCCTATCGCAGGGTTATGCAGTTATTTATCTTGTGTGAGCCGGAGTTTTTCTTTCTTGACAGTTACTATACCTTAAGCTACAACGACAGGTTTGAGGTATATATGTATGTTCATCCCGTATTTGCAAGCGGTTCGGAGAGAAAACGGATTGCGAATGCTGTGGATGCTGAGGTAAATAAGGTAAAATCCCTTACAGCCGGCAAAAGCGAATATGATAAAGCGAAGATAATACATGATTATATCTGCAAGCTCACCGAATATGATTATTCAAAAGGAAGATACACGCAGACGGTATACTCTTCCATAGTGCTTAAGAAGACGGTGTGCGGAGGATATGCCAAAACCTATGACCTGTTCTGCAGTGCCTGCGGACTTCAAAGCGTGTATGTGGGAAATCCGGACCATGCATGGAACAAGGTCATGATTAACGGTAAATGGTGTTGCGTGGATGTTACCTGGGATGATTATTATAACGGTTCGAGTACTAAGATTAAGACAGATCATTTCCTAAAATCGGACACGGTATTCAATAAGCTGGATTCTCACTACTATGACGACAAGCTGGGGTGGAGCGGTAACCATGTGATTGACTGGCCGGCGAGTACCACGAGCTATCTTATAACCGCTGAGAATAACAGCTCGTACACAGGCCTTACATTTACGGACAAGGCGTACGTGACCTATAACGCCTACGCTCAGAAGAAGGCGTGGACCGGCTGGGTAAAGAACGGCGCTTATGCGGGAACAAAGGGCTTAAGTCTGAGGCTTGAGGCGCTTAGGGTCAAGGTTTTGAACAGCCGCTTTAAGGGCGGAGTTAAGTACAATGTCAGCGTTCAGGGCAAGGGCTGGCTGAAGAGTCAGACCAGCAAGGCGAACTGGTACAAGGACGGACAGACCGCCGGCATACTCGGACAGTCAAGAAGGCTTGAGGCGTTAAGCATAAAGCTCTACGGAGACTTAGAGCAGAAGTACGACATCTACTACAGGGTCTATGTCGAGAAGTACGGCTGGTTCGACTGGGCGAAGAATGCGCAGGAAACCGGTACCATCGGTCAGGCCAAGAGGATAGAGGGCGTGCAGATCAAGATAGTTAAGAAGGGAAAGAGCGTGACCTCGGGAGGAAAAATTCTGAGGATATTTGAGGAATAAGCACCAAAAGAAAATAGCATAGAAATATAGCATAGAAGTGAGGCAGAAATCATGACATTTAGTCTGGCAGGAAAGCCAAAGGAAAGAAAGTTAGAGTACATATCGGATTCAAATCTTACCGACGAGATAATACTTGAGAAGTACGAGCACGGTTATTCGAGGGTAAGGTATAAGGGCGGTTCGTTCTTCGTGAATATGGATGACGAGTACGAACAGTATCGTGTTCAGGAGGCTATCGGCGTTCCGAACTACAAGTGGTTTAGGGAGACGACGGGCAATCACAACTGGGTTTTGTTCAACCCTAAGCAGTATAACGTAGAGTACAATTCAGAGAACCGTTTTATTCTGAAGTTCAATGCGCACGACTATGACGGTTTACCGCTGCAGCTTCCCATAAATGCGAGCAGCTGCTGTAGCATGTTCTCGTGGCTTACGCTTCCGGAGGATTTTGTGTTACACAGAAATTTCGTCTTAGATAACATCGTGGATGCGTCAATGATGTTCGCGGGCTGCGTGTTCAGCGCTAATTTCGAGTTTGATTTCGATACAACGAATTTGTACAACATGAGGTATATGTTCTTCCAGTGCAAGTTCGGACGCAAGGACTTCTTAAAGAAGCTTAACACCACAAATGCGGTCAACTTGGCGTATATGTTCGGCGAGGCAGAGCTGCCTAACGGCTTTGAGGTCGATATAGACACTACAAATGTTCAGAACATGACGAAAATGTTCTTCAATACAATCTTCAACGGCAAGAGTACCTTCGGTGATAAATTCAATGTGACCGGTCGCGTTACTGCCGACAACCTGTTCCAGGGAGCAACGCTTAACGGCAAGGAGCTTTCGAATTACACGGTGCCAAAGGCGCTTGAAATGCTTGCTGAGGGCTAAGACAGAGGACGGAACGCTGTCTTAAATAACGGGGATACGGAATTGAAAAGGATAATCTATATTATGCTCATATTTACTGCTTTGATGGCGGGGCTTTATGCCGGGCTGATTGCCCGGCAAGGAAGCTCCCTATCAAAGAGGGATATGAGCTTTTATAATGACCAACTTCATAAGATGTATGAGGATTACCGCTCGGGAGCTTTAAACAGTGAGCTGGAAGAAAAATACGGTTGCAGGATAGTGTCTGTCTCCGGTGAAGAGGGAGGCCTGACAAGGGAGCTTAATACCTTTTACGCAACCCGGGCTCTGGTTATGGACTTTGCGCCGGAGGGGACGGTAATCGGCAAGGTGGCCTGGGATGAGTCCGCAGAGGTAATAAAGAAGGCCGAGGAGGATGTGTTCCTTAAAGCGACCTTTATGTGGCTTGCTGTTCTTCTTGCGGGTTATGCGCTGCTTATAATAGTGTATATCAAGGTGCTTCGTCCGGAGAAGGAGATGGAGAGCTTTGCTGCGGAGATTGCGAAGGGAAATCTTGACATACCGCTTCCTATACACAGGGATAATATGTTCGGGAATCTGACCACGAGCTTTGATATAATGCGCGAGGAATTAAAGAGCGCAAAGGAGCGTGAGATAGAAGCGGAGAAGGGAAAGAAGGAGCTGGTGCACTCACTTTCCCATGATATCGGTACTCCGGTTGCGACCATACGCACGGCCTGCGAGATGCTCGAGCTGTTGGCTAAGAAGGATGCAGAAGAAAGCGCAAGCGCCGAAGATAACGGTGTCGATGCAAGTGAGAGTGTCATCCTGAGCGAGAGGGATAACGCAAGTGAGAGTGTCATCCTGAGCGAAGCGAAGGATCTAAATAATAAAAAGGATCTAAATAATAAAAAGGATCTTAATTCTGACATGTTCCGCAACTCCGTCATCGAGAAGGTCCGTATCATCGACAAAAAGGCCGAAACCATAAGCCGTCTTACGGACAACATGCTTCATGTGTCTCTTGCCGAGACGGAGCATATAAGCGTGGAGGTCAGGGAGGAGAACTCCTGCCTGATCGAGGAGTATTTCCGGCAGCTTAAGGGCTATGGGAATATCATTTTACAGAACCACATACCCGAATGCCTTGTCTGCATGGACAGGCTCAGGATGGAGCAGGTCGTGGATAACATAGTTGGCAATTCCCATAAGTATGCCGGCACCGACATACTTGTGAGTTTTGACAGGGCGGAGGCAAAGAGGGAGGATAAAGCCATAAGGTACATACGTGTCACGGTCAGGGACAGCGGGCCGGGAGTGCCTGAGGAGGAGCTTCCACTGATTGCCGAGAAGTACCACCGTGGAAGCAATACCACAGGTAAGCCGGGCGCGGGGCTCGGGATGTATCTTGCAGCATATTACATGGAGAAGCAGGGCGGCGGAATGGAATACCGCAACGATAACGGGTTTGTGGTAGAGCTGCTGGTAAGAGTGGTGTGAATTATAGGTAGTGTATGGCGGATTATAAAAAAGATTCTTCGGGCTAAAGAAAAGGTATTGACACGACTACTCGTCGTGTCATTTCGTCGAAACGCATTAATAAAAATGACTGCGTCATTTGCGTTTCTCCTCTCAGAATGACACGTGTCACTCTGAGCGTAGCGACGCAGACCGTAATGCGAAGCGTTACGGTGCCGGCCCGGCGAGGGCTTGCGAAGCAACAGGAAGAGTCTTTGCACGTGGGCAAAGACAGTGGTTGTAACATGAGAGCAGATGTGATAGAATACCGAAATCAAAATTAGAGAGGTAATATAAAAAATGCAGAAAGACAAACTAAAACCTATGCTCTTCAGTAACATGAAGACATACAATACCAAGAAGCTTGTAACCGACCTTGTGGCAGGGCTGATTGTTGCAATCATAGCCCTGCCGCTTTCAATAGCCTTGGCCATAGCCTCGGGGGTAGGTCCCGAGCAGGGACTTTACACGGCCATAGTTGCCGGCTTTATAATCTCGTTTCTCGGCGGAAGCCGTGTGCAGATAGCCGGACCGACGGCGGCCTTTGCCACCATAGTTGCGGGAATAGTCGCAAAGAACGGCATGCCGGGCCTTGCGCTTGCGACCGTGCTTGCCGGCGTGATACTTATAATCATGGGCTTCTTAAGGCTCGGTTCATTGATCAGATTCATACCTTATACGATAACGACCGGCTTTACGGCGGGTATCGCGGTTACGATAGTGATCGGCCAGATAAAGGATTTCGCAGGATTAGAATACCCGGCCGGAACCAAGACGATTGAGACTATGGATAAGATCAAGGCTATAGGCGCAAATATATCGACCATAAATTGGCAGGCAGTCTTAGTAGGAGTAGTGTGCCTTGCTGTGCTTATCGTGTGGCCTTTTGTGACAGAGAAAATACCCGGATCGCTGATTGCTGTCTTCGTCGGAATCGGCATGGTCAAGATCTTCAATATGAATGTAAGCACTATCGAGAACCTCTATAGCATAAGCAACAAGCTTCCGTCCTTTGCGATGCCGGAGTTTACGCTGTCAGGCATTAGGGCCGTGCTGCCCGATGCATTTACCATTGCGATACTTGCGGCGATAGAGTCGCTGCTTTCCTGCGTGGTTGCCGACGGTATGATCAACTCGCATCATCGTTCCAATATGGAGCTTATAGCCCAGGGTGCCGGCAACATCGGTTCGGCGCTCTTCGGCGGTATCCCTGCGACCGGCGCCATAGCGAGAACTGCCGCAAATGTAAAGAACGGCGGCCGTACTCCCATTGCGGGCATCACACACGCGATTTTACTTGCGCTTATATTGGTGCTTCTTATGCCGTATGCGGGGCTTATTCCGATGCCTACCATCGCGGCCATACTCTTCATGGTTGCATATAACATGTGCCAGTGGCGAACCTTCGTGCACCTGTGCAAGACGGCGCCGAAGAGTGATATAATCGTGCTGGTGATTACATTTGTCCTGACTGTTGTATTCGACCTTGTCGTTGCTATCGAGGTCGGCATGCTGATTGCGGTTGTTCTCTTTATGAAGAGAATGAGCGAGGAGTCCGCGGTTTCAAGCTGGAAGTACTACGATCCCGATGAAGATCCCGACGGTCCCGAGTTAAAGCAGGTACCCAAGCATGTGCGCGTGTACGAAATCACCGGCCCTATGTTCTTCGGTGATGCGGACAGACTTGCGGGAGTTTCCTTCAAGGACTTTACAAAGGTCATCATAATCCGTATGAGAGGCGTGCCTGCGCTTGACGCAACGGCCATGCACGCGATGGAGCAGCTCTACGACAGGTGCGTTAAGAATGATATAAAGCTTGTATTCTCTCATGTAAATGAGCAGCCCTTCCACACCATGGAAAAGGGCGGCTTTGTGGACAAGGTGGGCAGGGAGAACTTCCGTCCGCACATTGACGATGCTTTGGAATGGGCAGGAAAGCTGTAAGTGATGTAATCATGGAAAGTGATGTTATAAGAAGTACGGATGTTAATCTGTTTGGCACAAGTATCAGCATCAAGAATTATCTCTGCGCAAAAAACGGTTGCCCGTATGAGGAGAAGAAAAAGCCGGTTAAGCTTCAGCTATCGGTGTGCCCGACGTCATACTGCGGCGCGGTGTGTCCGTTTTGTTCGGCAGGGATGCTTCCTCATGGTGGGACTGCGGAAAAGAAGTTTATAGATACGGCCAAGCTTGAGAAGGTTATCCGTGAGCTTCACGACAGAGATATGATCAGAGGAGTGTCGCTGACGGGTGGCGAACCATTTACGGATGCAGAGCTTCTTAATGAGATAATCGAGATGGTGTTCGACATCTGCGGGATTGAAACGGAGATAAGCATCAACACCAACGGTAGCGGGCTGGGTAAGCTCGACAGGATAAAGCGGCTTGCCTTTGTGGACACGATACACATAAGCCGGCATCATTATGACGATGCGAGGAACGAGGCTTATTTCAAGACAAGGGTTGCAACATCGGGGGAGATAAAAGGGATAGTAGATATAGTAAAGGACAGGAAGCTCTTCGTGTATAACTGTCTGCTGTTAAAGGACGGGATAGGGACTTACGAGGAGATGGTTAAGTTCCTTGAGTTTGCGGCGGAAACAGGCGTGCCGAAGGTCGGCTTCGTGACTCCTATGGCGGTAAATGATTACACAAGAGAGAACAGAGTTTCCTATACCACGCTGTTTGAGCAGGGGCACGGAAGTGAGGGATTGCTTTATACTGTAGGCTATGAGGATTTTGAATTCTGCCACTGTCGTGATGGGGTGTACGCTGCATCAAACGGAAGCCTGGTTGAGTTTTACGGGCGTGAGACGCTGCCTGTGCGCTGCGGATATGCGAGGGGGCTGGTGTACGGCGCGGACAATGTGTTAAGGACCGGCTTCGGAAAGGACGCCGTTGTCGTGTTATCCTGAGCGTAGCAGGTCATCCTGAGTGAAACAGTGTCATCCTGAGCGTAGCGACGCAGACCTCAATGCGGAGCGTTGAGGTGCCGGCCTTCGATGTCATAAGGAATCCACCGCAAGCGGTACCCCTTATGACGAAATGCGAGGGCTTGCGAAGCAACAGGAAGGATCTTATAATAAGGAGTACTATGGACGAAAAAGAATTACTTGCATTCATATCGGGAATAATAGCCAACGGAAATGAGCGGAAGGTTCAGCTTTCCTTAACGGAGCTTCTCGGTATACTTGAGCGTGCCGACGTGGAGGAACGCCTTCTTGCGATAGTGAGGGATCTGATTGACACCGCAAGAGAAGCGGCAAGCCTCGGTGCCTCGAAAAAGGGGAAAGACGTTACCATGGAGGAGCTGGGCAAGTCCATAAGAGACGGAAGAGAGAGGATACGCAGAGAAGAAGCGTTCAGGTGCTGATATGGATAGGTATATAGACGAAAAGTACACCATATTGGACGGAACCCTGCTGGCTTGCCGGCTTAGGGGGGAACATCTGACAATCCCGTCAAGCGTGAACGGTCATGAGATAAAGAAGATAGGCAAGGGTGTTCGGTTTGACGAGAAGGCGAGCTCTATCTCCTTTGAAGAGGGGATAACCGGGATAGGCGAGGGTGTGATCACGGTTTCCATGATCCCGGTTGCCAAAAGTCTGCATGATGTGTATTTCCCAGAGAGCATGAAGTCGTACGAGCTTGATTTCGTGTCCTCAAGAATATTTGCAAACCGTGGCTTCAAGTTTCATATTAAGAAGAGACTTAATGCCGATGAGTACGAAAATATATGTAAGAACAGCATATCGGTGTGCAACGGCAAAAGAAGACTGCTTGATTCGAGTCTGACGAACGCATTTGTCTTTGATGATATTATGGCGGGTATGGGGCTGCAGATCGGCTTTCCGAGGTTTATTGCGCAGGATATGTGCGGGATATATATGCTTGGGGAGGGCGGAGGAATCCTGTCCGAGCTGCCCTTCACGGGCAGGAGATCCTATATAGGGTGTGCCGGTCTGGCCAAGGTCGGTGAATTCAGGAAGAAGGCTGTCGGACAGATGCTAAAGGAGAGGACAAAACCTCTTTACAGTTCTGACTCAGAGCTTACGTATGATAAGAAGCTTCAGAGAAAAAGAGCGACGGATATGTTGAACGTTGACTTTGTGCTGCTTGCGACCTTCGGGGAAAGTGATGTAGAGCAGATGGGCGACGGAGTGAGGATAAACTTCAGTCTGGATATCGGCGCGATGTTCTTCACGGGGCTTTCAAGAGTAGTTTACTCCGGAAGGGACTTCTATATATATAGGGAGTACTACCTTACAACTAACGATAAGCTTCCCTTTGAGATAAGGGATTACCCGGAGTGTGTATATGATGCGTATGGAGAAGAGGTTTCCGCGGCAATCGCGAAGACGGTAGCCGGCAAATATAAGCTCGCCTCCATGCTGGTGTGAGAACGACTTGAAGGTAGTCTAAAGTGATTTATGAAAAAGATTCTTCGGGCTAAAGAAAAGGTATTGACACGAAGGTGTCACTCTGAGCAAAGCGAAGAGTCTTCGGCTTGAGTCCGGAGGAAAAAATGACTAGGCCATTAGGCGTATTGAATAAGATAAAGAATCAGTTAAGCGGTAAGACGCCGGACAGGATGAAGCAGGAATTCCAACGCTTTAAGATGGATATGCTTAGGGTTATGCCGTTCTACGGGGATATTCTGATGCGTGTTACATTTGTTGAGGATGAATCTATTCCCACAGCCTGCACCAACGGCAAGAATGTGCGCTACAATCCGGAGTTTATGAAGACCTTGAACGAGGGCCAGCGGAACTATGTGCTGATGCATGAGGTGATGCACATCCTGCTGCTTCATTGGAAGAGAATCGGCGAGAGGTATCCGCAGCTCTGGAACATAGCCTGCGACTATGTGGTGAACGGCTTGCTGGACAGGATAAGCTGGGAACTTGGCTCAAACGGTGTCGCATTCCAAAAGCCGCCTGTCGGCTGCTTCTACAAAGATTATTACAGGGATCAGTCCGCAGAGGAATTCTATAATATCCTTGTAAATGAGAACAAGAAGAAAAGGGCAACCGACAAAACGAAGTTCAGAGGAAGGCCGGTAGACGGAATAGCGGATGATTTAGATTTGTCTAATCCGTTAGACACGGGTGAGGCGCTAAGCTGCGAGGCAGAAATAAAAGAACTGATCAAGGAGACCATGAAGAGGCGGGGATTTGGAATAGGTCCTTATTACCCGAGGGAGCTTAAGCTGATAACCGCATCGAAGAAGCTTCCGTGGAACAGGCTTCTCTATGAATTCATGGAGGAGAGGCTTGAAGAGGAAAGTTCGTATCTTACGCCCGAGAGGAAGTACATCCATATGGACATGATAGTTCCGGGAGTCGGAAAGGCCGAGGATGAGCTCGGGGAGATATGGGCGTTTATCGATGTGTCAGGCTCCATAAGCAACGAAGAACTAGGACATTTTCTGACGCAGCTCTACCGGATTGCATCGGAGTTTCATTGTGTGTTCCACATAGCCTACTGGCACACCGAGGTTGACGGTGTGTACAAGAATATAAGGAACAAGGAGAAGCTGTTTAAGTGCAAGCCTAAGAAAACAGGCGGAACTGATATAAACTGCGTGTACAGGTATCTGGCCGAGAACAAGATTAAACCGGGAGTTTTACTTATCCTTACGGATGGGTACTTCGGAAGGGTTACCGAGCCCCTCGGCTCCCTGCCGAAGAAAACGATATATGTGTTGAGCGAGCAGGGCAGCAGGGATGAGATAATCGAAAAATACGGAAAGCTTGCGAGATTATAAATGTGACAATCTGAGGGCGGCGGGACGTTCTTAGTATAGCGTGACAATCTGAGCGCAGCGAAGAATCTTTATAAGGAGTACAATCATGAACATCAGGGAATTCAAGGACTGTGTCCGTTTCAACATAGAGCACAACATAAAGCATGCGATACTTGGCCTCGGCGCGCCGGGAGTGGGCAAGTCCCAGGCCATAAAGCAGATAGGCGAGGAGTTCGGCTACAAGGTCATAGACTTAAGATTAGCGCAGATGTCCGAGGTGGAGATAGGAGGTCTTATCTATCCGAACGAGGACAGGACCAAGACCAGATGGCTCTCACCGGAGGTGCTTCCAGACGAGGAGCGCGACGGGAAGAATACCATACTTCTTTTGGATGAGATAACCTCCTGCCCGAAGAGAGTGCAGGTTGCGGCATACCAGCTTATCTTAGACAGGCGTGTGGGGCAGTACACCCTGCCCGAGGGGACATTTGTCATAGGACTCGGAAACCGCGAGGATGATGACGGCGTATATATAAGGCTTGCCGGCCCGCTTGCGGACAGGTTCGAGATTCATTACATAGATGTGGACTTCAAGACCTGGAAGAATGACTTCGCAATCCCGTTCAAGGTGCACCCCTATGTGGTAAAGTATCTTTCCTTCAAGCCACAGGCGCTGCACACACAGGTACCTGACAGCGAGGAGATGATCTTCGCTACGCCGCGTTCGTGGGAGAGGGTAAGCGACATATTAAAGTATGACAGCAACTTGAATAATCCCGTGGTTGTCAATAAGATTGCCGGAAATGTAGGGCAGGCGGAGACTGCGCAGTTCGTAAAGTTCGTAGCAAACCAGGGCAATCTGATAACGGTGGAGGACTTCCTTAACGGGTGTGAGGCGCCGAAGGAGCCTTCTGAGGTAATAATTTTGACTAATGCATTAGTCGAAAAGGCAGGCTTCCTCAGGGAGGTATCGACACCTGACGAGCTCTCGCAGGAGCAGAGGGCTTTAGCATCGGCAATCATCTCGTCGATGTTCAGACTCGGTTCGGCGGAGCAGACGGTGGTAGGCTTGAGAGATCTGCTTGAATTAAACCGCGCGGTTGTCAAGCAGGTGTTCCTCACAACGGATGATCCCAATGCGGAGAAGTTCCTTATTGAGAACCAATATATGCTCGGGCTTGAGTAAACTAACATGAGCGTGTCATCCTGAGCGAAGCGACGCAGACCGTAATGCGAAGCGTTACGGTGCCGGCCTTCGATCTCATAAGGAATCCATCGCAAGCGGTACCCCACTTATGACGAAATGCGAGGGCTTGCGAAGCGAAGAATCTTAAATAAGCGAAAGATTTAAACTATGAACAACAAAAATAATAAACACAATATGGACATGACAGAAGGTCCGATTATGAAGAAGCTGGTCTTATTTTCGCTGCCTCTTATGGCATCGAGCATACTCCAGCTCCTTTTTAATGCCGCGGACACGGTTGTGGTCGGGCAGTTCGCCGGAGAAAATTCTCTTGCGGCTGTGGGCTCCAACGGTGCGCTGATTAACCTTATGACCAATCTCTTCATGGGTTTGAGTGTCGGAACCAATGTGCTTCTGGCTAAGTCCATCGGAGCGCATGACGACAAGCACTCGAGCGACATAGTCCACACCTCCATGGTCATAAGCGCCCTCGGAGGCGTGTTCCTTATGGTCTTCGGAATCTTCTTCGCGGACGACATCCTTGTGCTTATGGATGTGCCCGAAGAGGTGATAGGTCTGGCTGCGGAATACTTGAAGATATACTTTGTCGGTCTTCCGGCTATGATGATCTACAACTTTGGAAGCGCCATCTTAAGAGCTATAGGAGACACAAAGCGGCCGCTTTATTTCCTGACTTTGGCCGGCGTTGTCAATGTGGGCTTTAACCTGCTGTTCGTAATCAAATTCAATATGGATGTAGCGGGCGTTGCCTGGGCTACGGTCATATCCCAGGAGGTTTCGGCGGCCTTGATAGTGCTCTGTCTGCTGAAGGAGAAGGGCGCTATACATCTTGACTTAAAGAAGCTGAAGATAGAAAAGGCCTGCTTAAAGCATATAGTTCAGATAGGGCTTCCGGCCGGCTTTCAGGGTACATTGTTCTCGCTGTCCAATGTAGTGATTCAGTCCTCGGTCAACTCCTTCGGGGCGACGGTGGTTGCGGGCAATTCTGCGGCGCAAAACTTAGAGGGCTTTGTGTACGTATCCATGAATTCGGTGCATCAGGCGGCCTTATCATTTACAAGTCAGAATGTGGGCGCGGGACGCTATGACAGGGTGGGGATGATCCTTCGTAAATCTCTGCTGCTTGTGACGGTGATAGGCGTGGGACTCGGGAATGCTGTGGTGCTCTTCGGGCATCAGCTGCTTGGCATCTATTCTCCGAGTGAGATAGTTATAGAGAAGGGCTTCATCAGGCTGCTGTGGATATGCGGGCCGTACTTCCTGTGCGGAATCATGGATGTGATGGTCGGCGTCATAAGGGGCATGGGCTACTCGATTATGCCGATGATAGTATCACTGATTGGCGCCTGCGGCTTAAGAATCTTCTGGCTAAAGACCTTCTTCAAGATGGAAATGTTCCATAAGGTGGAGATGATATACATAACATACGCGGTTTCCTGGACCGTGACCTTTATCGCGCACGTGGTTTGTTACAATATAGTAAAAAGAAGAAAAGAAAGTCGAATTTAACAGTATTCGAAAATAGTTGAATATGTTATAATGCTAATGTTTTGTTTGGGGTATATTTGGGGTAATAAAGCAAATATAAAAAAGATTATTCGGGCCTGTGGCCCTCAGAATGACACAAGAGTGTCATCCTGAGCAACAGGAAGGATCTTATAACATATCACATACGAGGAGGGTTACAGATGGCAGAGGGTACATTGCAGCTGTCGGAAAAGGACGAATCCTTCGTCCTTAAATCGGCAGAGAACACAAACTATCTCTATTTTCCTATCGCCGGTGAGGCGGGGCTTAAGGCCTGTGTTACACCTAATCTCGGCGGCGATTCCAAGCTGGATCAGGAGCATTTCGTACTTGAACCCGTGAGCGTGGAGAATCTCCACAACAACAAAAACACACGTAATTTCTGGCTGAATTTTGGCAACGGTAAGGTATGGTCCGCAGTGGGAAGCTCGGCGGAGCAGGAGGCGGAGCGCTTCACCGATGCTCAGGAGGAAAGCCGGGTTGAAGGCGGTTTTCTCTGGCAGAAGGCCGTGAGAGAATCAAAGAAATACGGTATCGAGGCAGAGGTTACCTCCTTTGTCCCGGTAGAAGCTAATGTTGAGATTATGCGAGTGAAGCTTCGCAATACTTCCGATAACGAGGTTGAGTTTACGCCCGTAGCGGTGATTCCGCTTTACGGCCGTTCGGCGGATAACCTTCGCGATCACAGAAATGTTACCTCCATGCTCCATCGTGTCAGCGCGACGGAGGACGGCGTGCAGGTAAAGCCAACTATGTCCTTCGATGAAAAGGGCCACAGGCTTAATCATCTGATATATTATGTACACGGTTCTGAGGGAAGCGGCGACAAGGCAGAGAGCTTCTTCCCCACTACGGAGAGCCTGATAGGCGAAGGCGGAAGCTTCCTTCGTCCCGAAGCCGTGATAAAGGATAAGCCCGGCATGCCGGCCGGCACCAAGATTGACGGCAGGGAAGCCGTGGGTGGTCTGAAATTCAAGAAGAAGACATTGGCTCCGGGAGAGGAGTGTGTATTCATCCTCAGGATCGGTGTTGAAGAGGAAGAAGGAAAGATAGTTGAGGCAGATGCAGCTTACGGCACCGATGCCGATGTGATAGCAGCGCTTGAGAAAACCGGTGAGTATTGGAAGAATAAGGTAAATGTTCATTTCCATACGGGAGATTCCGATTTTGACAACTTTATGTTCTGGGTGTCCTTCCAGCCCTTCCTTCGCAGAATCTACGGTTGCTCCTTCCTGCCGTATCACGATTACGGCCGTGGCGGAAGAGGCTGGCGAGATCTCTGGCAGGACTGCCTGTCACTGCTCTTCATGGAGCCGGATGACGTGCGCAAAATGATAGTGGCGAATTTCGGAGGCGTGCGCGCCGACGGAACCAATGCTACCATTATCGGTGACGGTATAGGCAACTTTATCGCAGACAGGAACGGTATTGCCCGTGTATGGATGGATCATGCATTCTGGCCCTTCAGAACGCTGAAGCTTTACATAGACCAGACCGGAGATATCGGCATACTTGATGAAACAGCGGGTTACTTCAAGGATCCTCAGGCAAGCCGCGCGACGGCCATAGACACGGATTGGAAGCCGGAGGACGGCAATCAGCTTAAAACCGCAGACGGCAAGGTCTACAGCGGAAGCATCATAGAGCATCTGCTTGTGGAGACTCTTACCGCCTTCTGTGAGGTGGGAGAGCACGGAATAATAAGGCTTCGCGGAGCTGACTGGAACGATGCGCTGGACATGGCCGCAAAGAGAGGCG
This sequence comes from Lachnospiraceae bacterium, assembly GCA_017525525.1. Lineage (GTDB taxonomy): Bacteria > Bacillota > Clostridia > Lachnospirales > Lachnospiraceae > Coprococcus_C. The sequence goes on from JAFXSQ010000039.1 coordinate 16,834, forward strand.
AGAGCGTCGCATTTACCTTTGCTTATGCCATGAACCTCGTGGACATTGCGGATACTTTAGAGGAGTACAGTGCCAAGACAGGGAAGAATTCCGTGGCTGTTGCAAAGGAGCTTAAGCCTTTGATTGAGATGGATGAAGCGACCTACGGTGATTCGGCAAAGAAGCTTGAAGCGCTTAAAACCTACTGTGACAGCTGCGTGCGCAATGTGTCCGGAGAGCAGGCGGAGTTTGACATAAGCAGGATTGTCAGCGCGCTCAGGAAGATGGCTGAGTGGCAGAAGGATTTCCTGCGCAGTCAGGAGTGGATTGACGGCAAGGGCGATGAGGGCTGGTTCAACAGCTACTACGACGATCACGGCAACCGTGTCGAAAAGTACACAGAGAATGACGAGGATGTCAGGATGATGCTCACGGGCCAGGTATTTGCCGTAATGAGCGGTACGGCCGAGGAGGACCGGGTGGCGCGGATTGCCAAGGCAGCGGATCATTATCTCTACCGCAAGGAGATCGGCGGCTACCGTCTCAATACTGACTTTAGAGAGCTTAAGATGGACATGGGAAGGATGTTCGGCTTCTCCTACGGTGAGAAGGAGAACGGAGCCGTATTCTCACACATGGCGGTTATGTACGGAAATGCTCTTTACACCCGCGGCTTTGCAAAGGAGGGCTACAAGGTATTAAAGGCTCTGTCCGACACTTCTCTTGATTTTGAGGTGAGCAGGATGTATCCGGGAATCCCCGAGTACTTCAATATCGACGGACGAGGGATGTATCCGTATCTTACGGGAGCGGCCTCCTGGTACATGATGACCATGATACTGGAAGTCTACGGCGTGCGCGGAAAGAACGGAGATTTGGCTTTTGCTCCGAGGCTGCTTGCGGAGCAGTTTGATCAAAACGGCGAAGCGGAGATTGAGCTTTGTTTTGCCGGCAAACCGCTTAAGATTACCTATAAGAATCCGAAGAAGCTTGAGTATAAGAGCTACAGGGTCGCAAGCGTGACGGTTAACGGAGAGACGAAGATTGTCGGCGATGGAGAAGAGGCAGTGATTGCCCGCAGCGAGGTAGAGAGCTTTAAGGACAGCGTTACAGATATAATAATTGTATTAGAATAGTATAAATGATTCTTCGGGCTAAAGCCCTCAGAATGACACAATAACGTGTCATGTCTTACGCGTAAGCGAAGGATTTTTGAAAAGGAGAAGGAATATGAAATACGGTTTTTTTGATGATGCAGCAAGAGAGTATGTAATCGATCGTCCGGACACACCGGAGGCATGGGCAAACTACTTAGGTTCGCCGGAATACGGCGCGCTGATTTCCAACAATGCAGGCGGCTACAGCTTCGCCAAGTCCGGCGCCAGTGGACGTATACTTCGCTATCAGTTCAACAGCTTTGATCGTCCGGGACGATATATATACCTGCGTGACAATGACACAAAGGACTACTGGTCGGCATCCTGGCAGCCGGTAGGAAAGCCGCTTGATCAGTATAAGAGCGAGTGCCGCCACGGCCTCGGCTACACATTGATTAAGGCTGACTATGCAGAGATAGAGAGCACCGCTTCATACTATGTTCCTAAGGATAAGGAGTACGAGGTATGGGCGTTAAAGGTGACGAACAAATCAGACAAGGCAAGGTCGCTTACGGTTACGGGTTATGCGGAGTTTACCAACAACAGCCATTATGAGCAGGATCAGGTGAATCTGCAGTACTCGCTGTTCATTTCCAGGACTTATTTCGAGAAGAATCGCATTATGCAGCAGATTCACGGTAATCTGGATGCGTATCCGGACGGAGTGCTGATGGACGGCAAGAAGGTGCTCGAGCGCTTCTTCGGTATGGCAAAGTCAGAGGTCAGCTCCTTCTGCGGCGACAAGGCAGCCTTCCTCGGCGCTTATCATGATTACCGCGATCCTCAGGGCGTAGCCGATGGCGAGCTCTCGGGTAAGATGAACTACAATCAGAATTCATGCGGAGGCCTGGCTTCGGTAATCACTCTTGCTCCCGGCGAGACAAAGGAGGTTATCTTCCTTTTGGGTGAGAAGTACAGCGCAGAGGCAGCAGATATTATAGCAAAGTACGATGCTGAAGACGGAATCGTGGATAAGGAGATTGGCGAGCTGCGTGATTATTGGGATAAGTATCTCGGACGCTTCGTAGTGAAGACCCCGAGCGCAGAGTTCAACTCCATGATGAATGTATGGCATGCTTATAACTGCTTTATGACATTTATCTGGTCGAGAGCGGCTTCATTTATCTACTGCGGTCTTCGTAACGGCTATGGCTACCGCGATACCGTGCAGGATATTCAGGGCGTAATCCACTTAGCGCCGGAGATGGCGGAGAAGCAGATTCGCTTCATGCTTTCGGCTCAGGTTGATAACGGCGGCGGACTTCCGCTGGTTAAGTTCACACACAATGCCGGACATGAGGATACGCCGGATGACCTGTCTTACGTACAGGAGACCGGACATCCCGCATACCGCGCGGACGATGCTCTGTGGCTCTTCCCCACGGTTTATAAGTATATTACCGAGACAGGAAACCTTGCATTTATCGATGAGGTAATTCCCTATGCGAACAAGGACGAGGGAACGGTATATGATCATTTGAAGAGAGCAATCGATTTCACATTAAAGCACTTAGGTCCTCATGGCATGCCCGCAGGACTTTACGCCGACTGGAACGACTGCCTGAGGCTTGGCACAAACGGCGAGTCTTCGTTCGTAGCGCTGCAGTTTGTATATGCTTTGGACATCCTCACTAAGTTTGCTGAGTACAAGAAGGATGAGGATTATGTAGCATTCCTTTCGGAAGAGAAGGACAAGATGAAGAAACTCATCAACGAGATATGCTGGGATGAGGACCGCTTTATCCGTGGTTTTGCCGAGAACGGAACCGTAGTCGGAAGAAAGGCAGATCCGGAAGCAAATATGTGGCTGAACCCGCAGAGCTGGGCCGTGATCTCTGGCCAGGCAGACGATGAGCAAAAGAAGCTTGCCATGGATTCGGTATATAACATCCTGAACACCAAGTATGGTGCGATACTGATGGATCCTCCGTTCCATGCGCATGCAATCGACGGTGCGCTGGCAGTAGGATACAACGCCGGAACCAAGGAGAACTCAGGTATCTTCTCACAGACACAGGGCTGGCTTATACTTGCTGAGTCGCTGCTCGGACATGGCAACAGAGCATTTGAATACTACATGGAGAACTGCCCGGCAGCCTTCAACGACCGTGCAGAGATCAGACAGATGGAGCCCTACTGTTTCGGTCAGTTTACCGAAGGAAAGGCAAGTCCTTGCTTCGGTCAGTCTCATGTGCACTGGTTGACCGGAACCGCATCTACCATGATGGTAGGCTGCGTGGAAGGAATCCTGGGCTTCCGCCCCGACTTCTACGGCCTGCACATATCTCCGTCCATTCCGTCAGACTGGGATGGCTACGAGATAGAGAAGGAGTTCCGCGGAAAGAAGCTTTCCATCAAGGTTAAGAATCCCGACCACAAGGAATCCGGTGTGAAGGAGATTCTCCTCAACGGAAGCGCTGTCGAAGGAGATTACATCCCCGCAGATCAGTTGAAGGAAGAAAATGAGGTTGTAGTAACGCTGTAATAAAGTAATAGAAACACTAAAAAAAGCTTTGCCGGTGTGAGTTATCATCGGCAAAGCTTTTTTTGCTTTAGGGATTTTCGTTCTTCTTTCGCATATAAGCTACAAGCGCGTGCAAAGCTTCAATGTCTTCGGCTTTGAGGCCGCTTACATCTATTGTTCCGGTTTCGTCGAGGCCGAGAAGATAGTCTGATGATACGCGGAATATGCTTGTCAGTTCTAAAATCATATGGGTTGAGGGAGCGGAGGTTCCCATCTCCCAGGCGTTTACCGCGGAGCGTGTGATGCCAAGCTTGTCTGCGAGCGCTTCCTGTGACAAATCCATATTCTTTCTCAAAGCCTTGATTCTGTCTGCAATCCCTACCACTATTATGTCCATCCTAAATCTTTAGTAAATTTCGCTTAAAAATATGTGCAAATGCTATCATTTATCTTGCATATCATAAACATCAAACGGATACTTGTGGTTGACAGAGGTGTATTTTTTTATTTATTTTAATGAAAAGAATATGTTATAATCGTGAGTGGTAGCTGAGAGGTTTGCAATGTGTCGAAGTGTAAAGCAAATGTTGAAAAAGATTCTTCGGGAAAAGTGATAAGAATGACACATAAGAGTTATGTTTTTATGCAAAGCGAAGAGTCTTGAATACGAGGCTAGATATGACTATACTCGGAAACAGAATTGAAGAAGCGCGGCTTAATCAGGGGATATCCCAGGCGCAGCTGGCGCGCATGCTGGGCGTGACCAAGGAGACGGTAAGTAAGTGGGAATCCGGAGACAAGGAACCGACGCCGGAGCATTTGCGGGACTTGGGGACGGTTCTTAAGGTTTCGTCGGACCACCTGCTGGGAATAGAGAGGCAGCAGGTTATATCCGTACAGGGGCTTAAAGATGAGGATGTGTGCCTGCTTCAGTCTGTCGTGCTTTACATGCGAAACAAGAATACGGCGCCTCCGCCTGGTATTGACATATATTCTTCTAAGTGTTAGATTCATTCTAGGAATATTATCGTGCTGTTCTGTTTTTTCAATTTTATATCCAGTAAAACAGTTTATTTTTGTGTACCATTTTTTATTGAAAATGGTGAAAAATTATTATATGATAAAGGAGGTAGCGCAGAATGATAGCGCGAGATAATAAAGACAGGCTCTTTAGGTTTATATATGGAAAAGAACAGAACAAAAAGTGGACATTAGAGCTTTACAATGCTGTAAACGGAACCGCATACACCGATGAGAATGATATGGAACTTATTAGCATTGAATCGGTCCTGTACATGAAGATGAAGAATGATGTGGCATTTCTCCTGGGAGGGTTCATAAACCTGTATGAGCATCAGAGCACTTATAACCCGAATATGCCGTTAAGGGAACTGCTTTACTTATCAAGTATGTACGAAAGATATGTGCATATGAACGGGTTGAATATCTACGGCAAAACTCAGTTAATGCTGCCGGTGCCGAAGCTTCTGGTGTTCTACAACGGCGAAGATGAGATGCCGGACGAAACGATACTCACATTGACTTCGTCGTTTCCCGAAGAATTTAGGGAACAGTCAGATGTGGAAGTACGGGTGCGCATGATCAACATTAATGCGGGACATAGCAACGAAATCATGCGGAACTGCCGCACATTAAGAGAGTATGCGTGGTTTGTGGAAAAGACGAGAGAAAAGCTGACTGAGTCAGAAATCAGTAATATGTCTGAAGAAGAGCGAGAGATAGCGAAGGAACGGGCTATAGACGAGGTGCTGGATGCCATGCCGGAAGACTTCGTGATAAAACCGTTTCTTAGTGCAAACAGGGCGGAGGTGAAACATATGCTTCTAACTGAATATGATGAAAAGAAAACTATGGAAATGTTCGCACGAGATGCAAGGAAAGAGCAAAGGGAGCTGGATGAAAAGGAAATAGCTCAGATAACCGCGGAGAAGAACGCGGCAGTTGAAGAGAAGAACGCGGCAGTTGAAGAGAAGAATGCAGCGCTTGAAGAGGTCAAGAGATTAAAAGAACTACTGGCACAAAAATCATAACATCAGTCATATAGGGAGGAGCAAAAAGATTTCAGCTCCTCCCTTTTTTGTGTAGTTAATGTCGAATAATAGTATCATAAAGATAAAATAGATTGACAAGACGGAGCGGCTGTGCTATACAGTAATGTGACACAGAGCGTGTTCTCTTTTTGTGGGACAACTGCGCCCTGTGTGTCAAATTATAATATCATTTAGATATTACGATGAACATTGACAACCAAATTGCTTAAAAAGAGGCGGCATTACGCCAACTCTTTTTAATATAGTGTTTTTTCGGTCTGAGATGGGAGTATCAGCATCCCACTTGGATAAAGTAGGTAAGCCGTGTGTCATTATGAGCGTCCTACACTAGGGTTTATCCTCGTCAGACACTGCGTTACGCTTGCGATTATGTGGATACCGTACTTTATTCGCAGAAAGCAGGTGTGTTCTAGGGTACGCGTTAAGGTGGTCGGAAAGCTTAAAGGGAGAAGCAAGAGGCAAATCTGTCATGCAGAGACCTGTGTCATCCTGAGCGTTAGCGAAGGATCTTATCACAGCGAGAGTCAGACATGCCAAAGGCTTTGAAGCTTAAGCAAGTATGAACTGAAATAGCACGATTATATATTTTTCCAACATACATCTTATTTGGGACTAGGGAACCCAATAAGGCTGAATGTATGATTTTATGAATCTAATAAGGAGGAAAAACGATTCATGAGTTTAGCTAAGAAATCATGGAAGAAGGCGATAGCCCTCTTCTTAGCTGTAGTCATGGCGCTTAGCTTTGTGCCGAATATCACGGCGAGAGCAGCTGTTGATGGCAACCTATATGTCTCAGAACCTGTGGCAGGTTTGGACTTTACTTATGGCGTTGGCTATACAGGTATTGAAATTGGTACCATGACAAAAACTGATTGGGTTGTTGAACGTGATGGACAGCCGAAGTTCGCAATATACACTTTTGACGGAACTAATTACGGGACAAGTGATATATATGCAACAGCAAAAATCGCGGTAAATGCAACCGTGACAGGTGCAACTTCAACACCTGTTACCGTGAATATTGCTTCCGATGCAAAGGCAGGAAAGTATTTTATAGCACCGTATTTTGGGGCGAATGCTACTGCTATAGGCGAAGCAATGGATAGCACAAATTCACATGAAATTGCTGGTATAACCATCGAGATAAAGAAGGCTTCGGCTACCATAGCTGATATCACTCAGACTAGGACGAATGTATTTCTTGGAACTGAGGATTTCTCTAGTGATTTCGTAGTTGTTAACGATCAGGCGTTGAGTGTAGTAGATGCAAGTGGAACCCCGATTGATTTAACAGCACAGAATGTTGTGTTTACTCCGACTGCAAAGAAGGATGATGGCGATTGGGATTATGCAACAAACAATGACGAGGTTAATTACGCTATTTCATCGAATAAACTGACTGTTGCAGTAGATGGAGCTACTCCGGTTGCTACTTACGAAGTTAAAGTAGGTGCAATATCGGATAACTACACAATCACAGACAAAATAGTGACTTTCGCAGTCGCTAAGACACCCGCTACTATCGGTGATGTAATCACAGAGGCTACTCCGGTAGTAAATGGTACCGGTGGCAAGGTAGTTGACAAGTTCCCGCTTGTGATTACTGAAGATGCTGATGGCGTTTCAGAGATCATCTCTGATTACAAGTTCACAGCAGGTCAGATTACAATTAAGAATTCTGCAAATTCTGCTGTTACGAAGGGCACAGGTGATGCTCAGATCAAAGTAACGGTAGCTGAAGATGATTTAGAGTTTGTAAAGGATGCTTCTGATCATTATGTTGATGGAACAGGAGCTGTATTCTCAAAAGAGTTGATTGTTGGTGGTAAGAAGCTGAATCTTGATGGTACAGAGATGGCCAATCAGGAGGCGGACGCACTTCTTGCTAAGTGCACTGCTACTAATGTATTAACAATGGAAGTTGGTAAGGATGTACCGGCTGATACCTACACGGTAACTGTCGCTGCACCGACTACTCCTGCTACACTTGCAGACGCTTATACAATCACAGGAACAAGCTTTAACTTTACTGTAAACAAGAAAGCAGATGTTGCTGCTACTTCTTTGAAGGATGCTAAGACAAAGGTAAAGCTTACAAATTCAGTAGCAAATGCTGAGACAGCGATTGTAGGTGCACCTGTAAGCTATGTTGGAACTGATGCAGCTTCAACAGATAATAATGCTATCACCGGTGCTACTGCTGATTCACACAAGGTAGCAGGTATTTATGCTTACCAGTATGGAAAGTATATCAAGCCGGGAGTTACTGTTACATATGTTGATGGTAGCACAAAGACACTTGTAGAGGGACAGGATTATGAACTCATCGGAACAGGTGTTACAGCTAACGCTGCAGGACAGCATTCAATCCAGATAAAGGGTATCGGAAATTACAAGGATAGCATTTATGTGGACTACAAGATGGCGGGTGGTACAAGAGGTGCCATGACATGGGATCTTACAACACTCGGAAATACAAATGAAGATAAGGATACAATTACAAGCAATTTCATCTATAACGGATCGACAGCTGTAACTGCAAAGGCTAAGGTAAATGAGGATGACGGAGACAATCCGACAATCACTTATGAGTACTATAAGGCTGATTCTTTAGTAGATGATAAGGGAACATTAGCAGAAAATGACGATGTTAAGTATGTATGGCATGGAGCAGGACAGGCAGTTGCGTTCAATGACGGAGGCGCATTGACAGCAGCTCAGATCCTTGCAAAGTTTGTTGGCGATGCAGACGCTCGTGCAGCAAAGAAGCTTAACAAGACACCTGTTGATGCAGGTAAGTATGTAGTATTTGCTGTAGTAGCTGAGGGAGGAAACTTCAGCGAGGCAGTAGCCGGTATAGAGTTTGAGATCGATCCTCTTGCAGTACAGATCGTACCTAATAAGGATCAGGGTAAGACCTATGGCGACGGTGCCGAGAAGATTGGCTTCAAGGCATATACTTATTACAATGTATCAAGAGAAGAGAAGTGGTCTGATTATACCAACCTTGCACTTGATGGTACATTAAATGAGACAGCCGGTACAATGAAGGTTAAGATTAACGGAGTAGAGAAGGAAGTTAAGCTTAACGACGTTCGTCCGGATGAGGATTACTCAGGCATAAGCGAGACAGGTGCTCCTTACCTTACAAGAGAGGGCTATAAGACTGTTGAGGGCGAGCACGCAGGAAAGTATGCAATCATTCTCAACGATGAGGATGGCGTAGATACTAACCATGTTGGAACGCTTGTTCAGAGTGCTACACTTGGCAATCAGTTCTTTACTATCGCTCAGAGAGAATTAAGCGAAGCTTACGCTAAGTTTATCTTAGATGGTAAGGAAGTAAATGTACTTTCTTATGATAATAGCACAATAACAAGAACTCCTGAGTTCGTAGTTAAGGATAACATCACAGTATGGGATACCAAGACAAAGGCTTTCGTAGCTAAGAACGATATAGTACTTGTGAAGAACGAAGACTATACCGCTTCAAAGGATCTCAGCGCTGATAAGGGCGGAAATTATACTATAGTTCTTACAGCAAAGGATGGCGGAAACTACGTAAACACAAAGGAACTTAATTGGTCTATAGCTCAGTCAACAACAACTGCTTATGAGAAGGTATATGCAGATGGTTTAACTGATGCGGACCATACATTTGATGTAAACGAGGCAGACACCTATGAAGTAACATATGATGGTGCAGCTCACTACATCGAGCCTGACTTATATGCAATTAAAGAGAAGGACAAGGCAACTGAGGAAGCTTATTATGGAGCAAACAAGTTCCAAGAGAGAACCAACGATGTTATGACTGTATACTACAAAAACATGACACCGACCTTCTATGACATTGCTTATACTAACAATAATTATTCAACAGGTACAATCACAAAGCTTGTAAAGGTTGAACCGAGCAAGGATTGGGATACAACCGTTCCGAAGTTCACAAAGGCAGGCACATATACTGTAAACTATATGATCAAGTCTCAGGATGGTCTCTATGCAGATGTTATAGGATCATTCACAATCGTTATCAAGCAGAAGACAGTAAATGCAAAGGCTCCTAGCCTTGGTGTTAAGACATACCAGGATACAGATGCTGTAAGCGATGCTATTGAGAATGAGATTCCGACAGATGCAAACGGAAAGATCAGGATAACAAAGAAGACTGATGATCAGGGCGCTGATATACGCGTAAGAGATAACAAGGAAATTCAGCTTAAGTACACATGGCCTGATGGCGCACTTGAGACAGCAGGTCCGTACACATTAAGCGTTGGACCGAGAGAGTTCGATAAGGACGCTCTTACAGCAACATGGATCGCAGCTTATGACTTTGGCGTAAAGAAGGCTGCATGGAAAGCAGCCAAGGGTTATACATCACCGGCTGATGATGATGCGATCGCTGCATTTACTCTCAAGGATTGGGATAAGTTAACCGATGCTGAGAAGGAAGCTACAAAGACTTATGATAAGCTTAAGGACAACGAGAAGAAGGCAGCTGAGGAAACTGTAGTTACTACATATGTAGGTGCTACTACTCTTGCTGGTGCTCTTGAGCTTGATGAGGCTCGTTGCGAGCTTTCAAAGAACTTTATAATCGAGCCTACTGCAGGTACACTTACTGTTCAGATGGGTTCATTAGACTTCGATGTAGAAGTTGGTCTGTCTGATCTTGCAAAGGCAGACGCAGTAAACAAGGATGCAGATCCTGCAAATGATTACAATTGGAAGTATGGTACTTATGATGCTACAAAGTCTCTCGTAGCATTAAAGGATGCTGATGATGAAGCTTTAGCAGATGTATTCACAAGCACAGCTACATACAATGTGCTTATTGGCGAAACAGGAAGCAGCTTCAAGTTAGGATTCACCAATATCACAGCAGCTGCCCTTGATAACACATTAAGAGGCCTTACACCTGGTACATACAGACTTCAGGCACTTATAGGAGTTGTTGACGGCAAGACAAGTGGCGGTTCTGCAATAAGTAATGTATTTGTTGTTAAGAAGGGTACACTTGAGATCGTTGACACAGAGGAAGAGCTTGTTGGAGGTAAGACTTCAGCCGGCAAGGCACCTGCAAGAATTGAGAAGATCACCGTAAAGGAAGTTGACTCAACAGAGGGTCTTTCAGCTAATAAGGATACCTATAAGCTTGTTTATAAGGTAAAGGGCACAAATCTTGATCCTGAGTGGGTTGATTCACTTACAGATCTTAAGAAGGATGCTGATACATCAGCATGGGCTGAAACTGCATTAGGTGCTAACGCTATTAAGGTACTTGTTGCCGTTGTTCCTCTTGCAGATGGTCTTGAATTAGACGCAAATTATGATACAAAGAACGGAAAGGTTGCTCCTGTAGAGGTTAAGATTGAAGTAACACCTACTGAGGCATCAGAGAATGATAAGGTAGCTAACCTTACAATCACATATCTTGCAGAGGATGCCGGAAAGCAGGCTATCGCAGGAAAGCAGATTGGCGCAACAGCAAATAACAAGTTAATTTCCAAGACCTATGGTACTTACACAGCAAATGATACTTATGCAAACGGTAATACCAAGGTTGATGCTGATCAGAACTATTATCCGGTAACAAAGGATAACGAGATTGTAGACATGACACTCGCTGGTTATGTAGCTAACGAACTTCTTACCAACAACGGTTTTGCTGTAGGTGCACAGAATACATTCGGACGCTACGAGAATGGCAAGTTTGCTCCTTACATGGATGCAAGCATGTTTGCATATGACCTTATACCTACTTCAGGTGCTAATGGTGTACTTGATAGCCTCGCAGAGGAACCAAGAGAAACCTATTCATACGGCACAACAATTGCAGGAAAAGGTCAGGTAGCTTATGTAAACGGTATAGCCGCAAGCGGTGCACCTGTTGGAGGATCACAGACTTCAGATGTAGGCATTTATCGTGCACTTAATGCAAATCACCTTGTAGCTGGAATGTCATTTGAAGCTGAGCTTATCTCAGATCCTAATGGTATTATCGCAACAAGAAAGACTGTTGAGGGTACAGAGCCTATCCTTAGTGCAAGCGGAACTGATATCAAGTACACACTTGCGAAGGAGCTTCCTACCTCAGGTACAGCTAACATTAAGGTAACTGTTCACAGAACTTACTTCTCCGATATCGAGTTCTACATCAATCTTGTAGTAGACGGTGCAGGTCCGGAGCTCGGAGTATTCAATGTTGATCTTAGCAAGGATACACAGACAGAAATCAACAAGAAGGCTAAGGTAACTGATAACTATGTAAACAAGGCTCTTGAATTCACCGTTACAGCTAACGATGTAAAGGAAGATGGCCTGTATTACACATTTGCTAAGGCACCTATGGAAATAGGTAATGCAACAACAGCCGGAACTCTTGAGTATTCATTTGCTCAGGCAGTAAAGGATAAGTTTGATTCATCTAAGGGATGGTTTGCAGTAGAGAATGGTACAGTTACATCTCCTGCTGAGGAGGATGGATATATCCTCTATGTAAGAGGTGAGGACGAGGCCGGTAATGTTGCTTATGCTTCATCAGCAACTGGTTTCACAATCGATACTGTAAAGCCGGTAGTAAGAAATGCTTCAGACAGCAAGGTTGAGTACGGTGAGGAGGCTAAGACCTGCCTTGTAGAGGTAGGTGGAGTTGCTTCACTTACAATCCTTGACCAGAGTGATATCACTGTAAGCTATGCTATAGGTGATGGTGAGTTTGCTCCTCTTACAGCTAATAAGTCAACAGGTAACTATGACTTAGAGGCAAATGCAGAGACATACACAATCAAGGCTATAGATAAGGCTCTTAACGAGACTGTCGCAAAGATTGATGTAAATCTTGCAAACGGTAACAAGGGTAACAACATTAATGTAGTATTCGAGGGTAAGACCTTCGATCTTAAGACAGTAGTAGATAAGACAGATGCTACAAAGAAGCTCTATGTAAAGAGCGACAACTCAGGTGATATAACATTTGCTAACGGAACCGACCTTACAGAGGAAGACGGAAAGAAGTACGTATACGATGTAGACGGAACCAGAGGTGAAGGTACTGTAACAGAAGATGGCATACTTACCGTAACCAAGGCCGGTACATTTGCAATCGAAGTAATCGGCGCTAAGAACGGTATCTATGGCAAGACAATCGTACAGGCTAATATCACTGTAGAGAAGGGTACTCGTGAGGTTGGTATCAGCCTTGTAGAGGACAAGACTGCTGAAACAGCAGTAGCTAAGACTGAGTTCACAAGAACTGAGGCAGCTAAGGTTATCGACTTCGCTAAGCTTTCATTCTCAGTAGAAGGTGTACAGCCGAAGGATGAGTATGTGAAGTTCATATACTTCAACAAAGAGACAGGTGCTCAGCTTGACGAGGCTCCTGTTACAGCAGGCGAGTATGAGGTAGCTGTAAGAATAGAGGACGACGGACTCTACAATGCAGCAGCTTCAGAGAACGCAACACTTGCAACTCTCAACAAGAGAGCAGCATACAAGGTAGTAGATACACATAAGGTAGTTGTAAACAATGACGCTACAAAGGGTACCTTAAAGGTTGTAAGCGGAACAACAGAGATGACAGCTGAGCAGCTTCTTAAGGTTGCTGACAGAACACCTCTTACAATTTCCGCTACAGCACTTGAGGGATACACATTTGCAGGTTGGACAGATGTTAAGGGTATCGAGCTTACAGCTGCTGATGCACTTAAGGATACTGTTACAATCGCAGCAGTAACCGGAGACGTAAGCCTTACAGCAACATATACTGCTAAGATCGCTATCACAAAGCAGCCTGTAGATGTTAAGGCATATGCCGACGAAGAGGCTAAGTTTGAGGTAGTTGCTACAGGTAACGGTGAGGATGATCTCACATATCAGTGGCAGGTAAAGGGCAAGGATGACAACGCATTCAGAAATATCGAAGGCGCAACATCAGCTACTTACACAATCGCTAAGGTAGCAAGAACTGATGATGGCAACACATACAGAGTTGTTATCACAAGTAAGTCAACCAACGAAGTTAAGAATTCCGATGAAGTTAAGCTTGACGTAATCGGAAACAGCATTGAAGGTGCAGTAATCGTGCTTGAGGCAGATTCAGCTGAGTACACAGGCAAGGCTATCGTTCCTGTAATCAAGTCTGTAACTGTAGGCACAACTCCTCTTGCAGCTTCAAGAGACTATGATATTGAGGTTACTAACTTCATCAACGCAGGTGAGTACACCTTCAAGATTACAGGTAAGGGTGATTGGACAGGCGCGGAGACTGCTAAGTTCACAATCACACCTAAGGCAATAACAAAAGATATGTTCTCTATCGAGGATGTACAGTACACAGGTAAGGCTATCGAGGCACCTGTAGTTGCAAAGGACGGCGAGACCGAGCTTGTAGCAGGTACAGATTACGAAGTAGCTTACAAGAACAACACTGAGGTTGGAACAGCAACAGCTACTATTACCGGTAAGGGCAACTACACCGGGTCTGTAGATGTTAAGTTCGCAATCCTTGGCGAGTCTATCGCTAAGGCAACTGTAACAGGTATCTCAACCGCAGCTTACACAGGTAAGGCTATCACACCTACACCGGTTGTTAAGCTCGACGGCAAGACACTTAAGAAGGGTACAGATTACACTGTATCTTACAAGAACAACACCAAGGTAGGAACCGCTACTGTAACTATTACAGGTAAGGGCGACTACTCAGGCAAGATTACCAAGAAGTTCCTCATCAAGCAGATCAGCTTCAAGTACAGAGCTTATGTACAGAAGAAGAACTGGATGTCTTGGTCAACAGC
>JAFXSQ010000040.1 GCA_017525525.1 Lachnospiraceae bacterium
GGTTAAGAGCGGCGAGAAGTCAGGTTCAGCTGGTTACGCTAGAAAGCTCGAGGCATTCCAGATTAACTTCGTAAGAAAGGGCGAGAGCTTCACAGTTAAGTCTGACACAACTAAGGGATTCTACGATTCTGCAAAGGACGGAAAGAACCCTAAGTAAGATTCATAATTGAATCTGATTAAGTAACACCTATGGGGGCGGGCGGTTCGCCGCTCGTCCCTATTTTATAAAAAAAGAAAAGATAAGATCCTTCGCTACGTTCAGGATGACACCTGAACTTAACGAAGAGTCTTATCTCTAAAGGCTCATTATTATGATGCTGGCACCGATGCGTCTGCTCGCGGAGGTGATCAGATATACGACCGCTAAGGTCAATTATCCCTAGCACGCGTCCTCCGGCCGGTCCTCCCGGCTCGGGGGGCGTTCTTTTATTGTTCTTTGTTCTTCTTGCGCATGTAAGTGGCAAGCTTTTGGAGCATGGTTATATCGACATCATCTAATCCTTTTAAATCAAAAGTTGTGTCGATATCTCTTCCTAAGATGAAGTCGGTGGACACATGGAAGAGATCTGCAAGTTGAACTAATGTGGTGCTTGAAGGTAAAGAGTTGCCAAGCTCCCAGGAGTTTACGGCACTTCGTGTGACTCCGAGAAGCCTCGCAAGGTCTGCCTGGGTGTAGTCGGAGTTGGTGCGCATGGTTGCTATTCTTTCGGCTGTGGTCATGGTGGTGGTCTCCTTTTTGTAGTATTAAGATTATTTTACTACCATTATGACGTTAATGGAAGACTTGATTGACAAGAATTGTATGTTTTCAAAGGCATGCGTAAGGTATAGAATAAGAAGTGGTTATCTAATGTGTCCATAAGGGGCGGATAATGCGTGTGAAGAGATAATAGTCGATGAGAGCCTATTATATAATGGTTTTCTACAACTCATAGCTGTGGCACCGGGCTTTGCTTGGTGCCGCAATTTTTGTGCAATTTCCCGAAATTGAAAAAAGTTGTCCCAACAGACAGAGACGTCTGACTGATATGGTTTAGGCTTATGGAAAGGGAGGCTGCATGAAAAAGATAACTGTTATACAAAGATTATTATCTGAATACTTTTTTATCCTCGAGAATCAGGAGTTTGACAGGAAGATGCTTGCGATGAAGTATGGAGTATCGCTGGCAACCGTCTCGAATGATATAAAGTTCCTCAAAGAAGAGCTTGGAGTTCCGATTGTTACTCGAGAAGGAAACGGCGGAGGCCAGACGGTTTACTACTCCTATGCGAACATAAAACACCTGAGTAAGCAACAGGCAGAGGCGCTGATAGCTGTCATAGAGCTTGTGATAAAGCATAACGCATGCATTGTCA
Source organism: Lachnospiraceae bacterium (assembly GCA_017525525.1). GTDB lineage: Bacteria > Bacillota > Clostridia > Lachnospirales > Lachnospiraceae > Coprococcus_C. The sequence goes on from JAFXSQ010000040.1 coordinate 1,357, forward strand.
CACCTAAGCAGTCCGAGCTGCTTATAAGCATTATAGACGACTTCTGGAGCCCTTTGATTGCAAAGGAGCTTAAAGAAAAAAACAAGTAGCACTCCCTTTATGGCACATTGATAACTGAATAAGCGCTGTGCAAGCGGACATCTAACGAAACTCACCTACGCGAATGCGCAGGAGCCTTAAGAGTCGGTGCAACTCCGGAGTGGCCTGCTTGCGACCACCGCTTGCGCAGCCTGTAAATACAAGAAAAGAGCCTTTGATGCGGTGATTACTGTTCAAAGGAGATGAAACAAAGATGAGTGATATAAATGAGCATGTTGAGTGTCTTGGGGATGAAACAGGTGTTGAGCCCAAATGTGGCATATATATCCCGATAGAGAACAAGATAAATCTTACATTAAAGGAGGCTTCCGCATATTCCAACATTGGGATGAATAAATTGATGAAGCTCGTTAGAAATCCGAAATGTACATTTGTGTTATATGTGGGAAGGAAGAAGCTGATTAAGAGGAGAGCATTTGAGGAGTATCTGGCGAATATCTTGCAGATATAGAGTGTATATTTTGTTGAAAATCGTAAGTGAGTTATATACGAACCGATAAAAAAGCGCAATTTTATTGAAAACTAAAGAAGTATGTGTTATTATGTGGGTGCTGTGTCGGGCTCTTTTCTATTTTATTTAGAAAGGAGCATTAAAGTGGGAAAAGACAACAAAGGAAAGGAACTGGGAACAGGACTATCCCAAAGAAAAGATGGCAGATATTCGGCCAGATTTGTGACGAGGAGCGGAAAGAGGATTGAAAAGTATTTTGAATACTTTCAGGAAGCTCGCAAGTGGTTGGCTGAGATGAGGGAAGAGGACGATAGTCTGCGTCTTAATGATTTTTCCTTTATTACGTTAGATGAATGGTTTGATTATTATATCAAGAACATAAAAAGAACGTCGGTAAGGGAAAGTACGCTTAGGGGATATAAAAGTGAGTACAGAAACCATGTCAGGGAAAAGCTGGGAGCCTTGCAGATTAGGGATATTAAATCCATGCATATCCAGAAGCTTCTTAATGAAATAAACGAAGAAGGACTGGACGGCGCTATGATCAGCATCAGAATGATGTTGTCTGACATGTTTAAGCACGCTATGCTTAATGATATTATTCAAACCAATCCGGTAAAGAAGGTTCAACCGATAAAGCCTAAAATAAAGAAAGAACCGAGAGTGCTTTCGGTTGAGGAGCAGAGGGATTTCCTGAGAAAGATAAAGGGATGTCCGTTTCAGTTGCAATATGAATTTGTTCTTCAAACAGGAGTCAGAGCCGGTGAGATGATAGGCCTCAGATGGGATGATGTCGATTTCTTGAACAAGCGCATCAGCATAGAAAGGACTATGTCATGCTTTAATTTTAAAGATGACTGGGCTATAGGACCTCCCAAATCAAAGAGCAGTAAAAGAATTATTCCCATGACGGAAGAGTGCACTCGCATTCTTAATGCACAAAAAGAAAAGAATATTGAAAAAGCACCTGATATGTTCGGCAATCTGGTCTTTTCAAGGGGAAATATGCCTCCATATACTATAGGAGCATACGACTACCGGTTAAGGGTGATTGCTGATCGTATGGAAGTAGAGAGATTTTCCATGCATACGCTCCGTCACACATTTGCTACAAGATGTGTGGAAGCAGGACTTAAGCCCAAAACGGTACAGCGACTTCTTGGACATGGGGATGTTGCGTTAACCTTGAATCTTTATGTTCATGTACTTGAAGATGAAAAGGCTAAAGAAATGCAGAAATTTGAAGAGCACTTTTCAGGTGTGTTATGATAACTGGTGAGTACAACGTTGATTAATAGTAATTGGGTAATGCTATATCGGTTGTGCAAGTATTATACTAAATGGTGTAAAAATGGCGTAAAAGTGGCGTATAGGACTCGAGGAGGCCCTCAATGAATCCGTAATTTTGGCAATTTTGCACGCATTTTGGCCGTTTTTCACAAATATTTCAGAAAAAATAGAAAAAATTACAATAAACATTAGTATTTTTCTTTCCGATATGTTATAATGAGGAACGCAAGAGGTATTTTTGTGTGCCGGTATTGCGGTTCTTCACATTTACAAGGATGTACGGGGAGGAAACGCATATGGCTTCGACGGAGGTTTTAGGATTATCAGTGCCAGAGACAATCAACACGCAGATAATGCTTGCAAAGCGTGACAGGCGCGAGCTTGATCGCTTTATCAGAACCAATAAGAAGTTCATACTGACACAGGCTTATAAGACTTGCAAGCGCTTCATCAGCGAGAGTGACGATGAGTATTCCATCGCGCTTATAGCTTTTTCCGAAGCGGTTGAGTCTTATGATGAAAGCAAAGGAAGCTTTAATGCGTTTGCTGCTCTTGTAATAAAACGAAGGCTGATCGACTACATCAAGAGTGAGAGCAGGCACAGGTTCGAGACTCCGGTTGATACGGAGACCTTGGACGGTGAGCTTGGTGATGACGATGATGAGGTAGCTCCCATCGCGCTTGAGGTGTCGCAGAGGCTTGTGGAGCGCGGAGAGATAGGTGGCCGCGTTACCGTACAGGACGAGATAAGCGCCCTTTCCGAAGAGCTGGCGAAGTTCAATTTCGGTTTTATGGATATAGCCGAGAGCACGCCGAAGGCAGCAAAGACAAAGGAAAGCTGCAGAAAGGTTATAAGGCTTATCTGCGGGAGCTCCGAGATGGTCTCGGATATGAAGAGAACAGGGATGCTTCCCGGAAAAAGAATTAAGGAATTTATAAAACTTCCCCCAAAAGTTTTGGAGAGACATCGAAAATACATAATATCGGCGGTATTGATAATCAGCGGTGATTATCCGAAGCTTGCCGAATATATGTCAGATATCACAAGAAACGATTAGAGAGGGTAGTTTTATGAAGGCGATAGTGCTTGAATCAAAAGAAAATATGACAGCTATATTAAAGGCTGACGGCACTGTCGAGAATATACCCGGTGTCTACGAGGTTGGCTCGACTATCGAGTTAGCCGCTCCCGTAATCAGCATGAACGGCAGGAAGAACCGCAAATCTAAGGGTAATGCGAAAACCTGGGCGGCTGCGGCAGCAGCGGCTGTGTTCATAGGACTTGGCGGAACGGCGTTCTACACGCAAGAGAATTTGGTGCCTTATTCGACGATTACTATAGATGTTAAGCCATCCATAGAGTATCAGGTGAATAAGAAGAACAAGGTTCTTGCGGTAAATGCATTAAATCAGGATGCAGAGCCTATAGTAGACGAGCTTATCACAAAGGGCGTCGTAAAGAAGGATATCATAGAAGCCTTCGACGAGACCAAGGATCTCTTATATGAGTACGGATACTTAAGTGATGACGATGATGATTACATCTTGGCAAATGTGGTATCCAAGAGTGATAAGCAGAGAGATGCATTGGCCTACAGTCTCGAGAAGAGCGCTGAGGATGATGCGACATTAACAGTATCAGTAAACACAGCAACTAAGGAAGAGGAGGTTGCAGCAAAAGACCTGGGCATTAGCACAGGACGTTACGTCGAATATAAGAAATCGGTTGATGCAGATGATTATGCAACTAAACCGGTCAAAGATATTATAGATGGTATTCAAGAAGAACAAGTACAAAAGGGTGCACCGGCGGAAAAGATAGCTAAGGAAGAAATATCAAGTTCAACTCCGATTGGTGGTGGAGACGATGATAGTCAGAATTTGCCTGTAAAGTCTCCGCATGGCGATGGGGCACCTCAGGATACCAAAATTCTATCATCTCTATCAGAGTCCACCACCACTCAAGAGGAGTTGACACCTGCATCGTCCCAAGAGCAGCCGACAGAAGGAGTAGCCCTAGATACTTCGGAAGACGGAATTGCTCTTGGAGAGAGCGAGCAGGCTGGTGAATCAACGACCGAAGCCGTAGCAACAGCTAAGGACAAGGACAACGATTCACATGATATCGCTCCGGCAGACAAGGGCAGAAATGACAGGGACCAAATCGGTAGTCCGGAGCTGTCAGACAAAAACGGTAAAGTTGAAGAGGAAGAGCCTTCCCTTGAGGGAACCGAAGAACTTGCTTATTCATCAAGCGAGGTGGGAACCGAAGAGGAGCCTACGACAGAGACTTCAACAGAGGCTACAACAGAGATGCTGTTGGAAGCTGAAGAAGTTGGCGGAGAGTTCGAGATAACTCTTGAAGTCGATACAGAGGCTGTAACCGAGTAACATCATTTACCGATAATCTAAAAATAACCGAACCGGAAACGGTTTGGTTATTTTTAGATTGTAGGGATTTTTGGGTAGTGAAAATGATTTATGATAAAGATTCTTCGGACTAAAGCCCTCAGAATGACACCGTTTGCAAAATGAAAGTAGGGTGTCATGTCTTACGCGAAGCGAAGGAACTTAAAGGAGATAAAGATATGAGAAGGTCTGTGAAAAAAACAGCGTTTATTATGGCGGCGCTTATGCTTATGATACCCGCCGGCTGCGGTAAGAAGAATGAGGATACAACTGCGGCAAATAACGGGGATCTGGTGAATTCGGTACTATCGGGTTCAAAGGAAAACGGTGGTGATTGGCCTGCCGGAATTGTTGCGACAACGGAAGCGGAGGTTAAGACGAATACGCCGCTGACTGATATAGAGGTGGGCGATGACGGCATCGTGCGGCTTGGTTTTGCCGGGGATCTCAACCTGTCCGAGGGTTGGGAGACCACGGAGAAGCTGGACGCATTGAAGAACGGCATAGAAGACTGCTTTGATCCCGAACTGCTTGAGATGATGAAGGGCTTTGATATATTTATGCTCAACAATGAGTTTACCTATAGCACGAGGGGAACACCCAGTGAGAAGACCTATACCTTCCGCGCAAATCCCGACAGGGTGGAGAATCTGCATAAGATAGGTGTTGACGTGGTGCTCACGGCGAACAATCACATCAACGATTACGGGCCGGACGCGCTGACCGATACCTTGGATACCCTGGATGAGGCGGGGATACCGCATGTAGGCGCAGGCAGAAATCTGGAAGAAGCAAAGAACATAGTATATTTCAATGTGGGAGATTATAAGCTTGCTTATGTCGCGGCTTCATGCGCGGAGGAATTCGAGAACACTATATGGACTGTGCCGGCAACAGCCGATTCGCCGGGAATACTCGCATGCTACGATGATTCGGACATATTGGAGGTCATTGATAAAGCAAAAGAAACGGCAGATTACGTGATTGTAAATGTACACTGGGGCTACGAGTACCTTGAGTGGTATACTCCGCAGCATCAGGAGCTGGCGTACAGGATGTTCGACCACGGCGCAGACGCGGTCATAGGAGGTCATCCGCATGTGCTTCAGGGAATCCAGATGGTTGAGGGAAAGCCTATATTCTATAGCCTGGGTAACTTCTGGTTCAATAACGAGGATTTGTACTCGGGCATGGCAGAGCTTGATCTCAAGATACCTGATGCTCCCGGCGGACAGATAGAACTTGCAGAGGCAAAGTTCATACCCTGTACGCAGTACAAGATATATGCTTCTCTTCCGGAGAGCGCTGAAGAAAAGCAAGAGATTATTGATTATATGGGCGGTATATCGACTGATATATGGCTTGACGAGGACGGAGTGGTACATCCGTATTGATATGAGAATAAAAAAGAGTAGGGAGGAACGGCGTCTTCCCTACTCTTTTTTTCACGCGCGCGTGCGGCGCAGCGAGTCCGGCTCTATTTAATTAAGCAATTTTTCCCATTTGTCAAGCAGCTCCTCACACTCGTCGATATCCATATTCTCTATGGCTTCGTGCAGGCTTGCCTTTATTTCCTGCTGCTCGAGGGGCAGCGTGTAGTGGTTTAATTCGTTCGCAACATCCTCCATGGCGTCGGTGTCGAGCTCCTCCATCGAGGCTCTGATCCGGTTCATGATCTCGGTCATCTCGGCAACATCTATATCCTTCTTTTCGACGGGTTCATCTTGTTTTTCTGCATCTTCTTCAAAAAGCTTTGCGAGTACCGGCTCATAGGAGAGATACTTCTCTAGCGCTTCGTAGGTGTGCAGGTTTATGAACTCTATATCCTGTGCATTTCCGGCTTTCTCAAGGGCAAATGCCATGTCTCCGAGCTTCGTGGCACCTATCTGCCTTGAGGAGCTCTTTAAGGCGTGAACCTCTATGGTGTAGGCTTTCCAGTTCTCATCCTTCATGCAGTTTCGTATGAGCTCGGCTTTGTGGCGGATCATGCGCAAGTACTCCTTGAGAACACTCATGTAAAGCTTCTCGGTGCCCAGAAGTGAGATGGCCGAGGCCGTGTCGAGGTCACCTATGATTAATCCGCTGTCGGTCGGCGCGGGCTGTGAGGTAACCGGAGGCACAGGTTCGTAAACAGCCTTTTTAATCTTCTCCGGTGGAAGCCACTGCTTTAATTTGGTCATCAATATGCGGACCTCGATGGGCTTTGCAATAAAGTCGTCAAGACCCTCTGACAGGAACATCTCGCGTGCATTGTCAATCGCATTTGCGGTCAGGGCGAGAATGGGGACATTAGTGTAATCCGTGCTTGTTTGCAGGCGGCGGATAAGTCTTGTAGCGTCTATTCCGTCCATCTCCGGCATCATGTGATCCATAAGGATAAGATCGTAGGAATTCTCTCTTGCGCGCTTTACGGCCTCTCGTCCGCTTTCCGCGGTGTCTACTTTTAACTTTAACGGCTCGAGAAGTCCCTCTGCCACAGTTAGGTTGACCGGGTTATCATCAACGACAAGAATGTGTGCATCGGGTGCAATAAAGTCGATATCCTCATCTTCACTTGCATCGAGCGAGTTGAAATGTACCGGTTCGCGGTTGTATATCATAGCGAGATTCATGGCCGAAAGAGGCTTGCTCACAGCGAGCATGTTCGGAGAAGCAAGCTTTACATCGGAATTAAAGTCGGTCAGCATAACAGCGACCGTATTCTGATTTGCTGATATATAATCGTGGCGCCTTGAAGTAAGCTGTCCGGCTTCGAAGAACAGGAATACGGTTTTATCCTCATCCCTGCCGACGAACATGGACAGGGCGCCTGCGATATCGGTCGATCGGTTGATGCAGAAGGAGGTTACTCCCAAGTCTGCGGAATCCGACATGAAGCTGTCGGCTAAGTAATGGTTGTCAAAGAGTCCGACGCCGATTAGCTTCTCGGGCTCGCGAACCTTCATTGAAGGTGTCTTGTCTACTATAAACTGCGGGAGTTCGAAGGAGAAGGTTGAGCCCTTCTCATACTCGCTCTCGACACTTAGGTTGCCGCCCATCAAGGTGAGCAGCTTTTTGGTTATGGCCAGACCGAGGCCGGTTCCCTCTACATTTCTGTTTCTGGTGCTGTCTACCTGTTGGAAGGATTCGAATATCTTCTCCAAATCTTCAGGCTTTATGCCAATGCCGGTATCGGTTACGGAGCATTTTAATATAAGACGCACATCGCTTTGCATCTCTAAGTCAACGGTTATCTTAATCTGGCCCTGGTTGGTAAATTTGATGGCGTTGTTCGCAAGGTTGATAAGGATTTGCCTTATCCTTAATGCGTCACCGAAGAGCTTCTGCGGAAGATCGGGGGCGATATCAAGAGTAAGTGCTACATCCTTGTCCGCAAGGCGTGTCATGAGTATGTTCGAGACGTCATTAAACAGGGACATGGGTTCGTATTCTGCAGGTGTTATGGTAAGCTTTCCTGCTTCTATCTTTGAGAAATCGAGTATGTCGTTGATTATTGTAAGAAGAGCCCTGCCAGAGGATTTAATCTGGGTGATGTAATTCCTTGTGGAATCGGGGATGTCTTCCCTTAAGGCCATCTCAGCCATGCCTATCACGGCGTTCATGGGAGTTCTTATCTCATGGCTCATGTTCGCAAGGAAATCGGATTTCATCTGCGCGGTTCGTTCAAGCTCCTCCCGTGCTTTGAGCGCATGATATTCGCCTAAAGCCATGTCGGAGAGAACCTTGGTAACGGTTGTAAGCAATTCGGATGCCCTGTCAAGCTGAGCGTTTCCAAGAAGGGGCAGGGTTTCTATAGTTTCATGGAGATAGTCTTGAGTTATGCCGAGCTTTTCAGCAAGAGGCAGCAGCTCTAAGTCTTCTGTAGTCGTAGTGCGTACCGGTCCGCCTACAAAACAGCCGATGGATACATCCTCGGCTATAATTGGGGCGGCAAAAAGCAAAACCCCCGGCATGAAGGAGCCGCTTACGCAGCTCCTGGTCTCCCGGGCGTTCTTTACGCATACGCGTATTTCTTCTAAAATGTACTCGCTTCCGGCACCGCTTTTTGCAATCATATCGAAGAATTCTGCTGAACCAGAGGGCTTGGTCAGGAGTACACTTGTTTCGTCTGTAGTTATAGCTGCCATACCCATCATCTCGGAAAAAGCATCCTGCATGCTTTGAAGCATCGGGACCGAGATGAGGTCTGTGAGCTTAATCTCGTCCATTATATATCTCCCGATAAGGCTGATATTATCCTATGATAGAGGCGATTTTCTCAATAAGCTTGTTCCTGTCGATGGGCTTTAAGAGATATCCTTGAGGCCTTGCAGCAACTGCCTTAGCCAGCTTTTCCTTGTCAGATACGCCTGAAAGGAAGACGCATGGTATGTTGGCGCAGTTAGGCATTTTTCGGATGTTCATTATAACCTCGGGGCCTGTCTCGCCGGGCATCTCATAGTCCATAAGGATAAGGTCCGTGCCGCGCTTCTCGAGGAATTTGTAAGCAATCATGCCGCCCTTTGCGGTTGCGACATCGTACTTCTCATGGAGGTTCTCCTTGATGAGCTTGAGCATCATCGGATCGTCGTCCACAACGAGTATATGCTTCTTTCTGTTGAGTTCAGACTCCTTCTCGAGCTCGCGTATAACCCTTGTCGATTCGCTGTCACGGGTGTTGAAAAAGGAATCTATGGCGGTCTGTATCTTGTCGCTGGTAAGAGGCTTGTTGATAACAAGGTCCGCTGCATTGTAGGTCGTCCGCTGGAAGCTTTCGGTCTCCTCTGCGGCGCCGATGATGATAACGGGCACGCCCATACGGATAAGCTTCTTCTTGAGCTCAGACATATTTTCTATGTCCTCTGAAAGCTCGTTGTTCATGCAGTAAATGAAAGCCTCGGGCTTGTATTTGTCGAGGTGACGGTTGATATCCTGGAATCTGATCGAAGTTGTCATACAGTCATATACATCCCAAAGCTGATTGTAAAATGTATCGATGACTGCGACATTTTTTCCTGTTAACAAAAACTCTCTTCCCATAGTAATCCCCTTTCGCGCAAGCGTTATACAGTCGATTCCGCAGGCGCCTGTCTCCGGCAGACGCAAACGGCGATAATTACATATAGTATAAGCGAAAAGCATGGTAAAATCAAGTTGAAAAAAGGCGGTAAAAGTGTTATTTTATATGGTAGTATAAAGCACAGACGGAGGCTGTTATGGGACTTGATTTTTTGTTTGGCGTCAAGGCAAAACCCGAGAGCAAAAAGATGTACAATCTCTGCATAAAAAGAGCGGAGAGCATAGGGCGCGCAAACTATATTCAGAGTGAGGGCACAGTTGACTTAAGCAGAGTCTACAGAAGGGACATGCTTAATTTTCTTGTGTATCTTGCTTATGCCGACGGCAAGGTTGACAAGGCAGAGATACAGTATATCAATGACCTGACGGGCTTGAAGCTTTTTGACAAGATGATAGACGAGTATGCAAACAGATGGGACTTAAAGAGCGAGAGGATAAAGGACAATCCGCCTCCATCGCTTGAGCCCTTCGTGAGGTCGAATATCGGGCCGGAGACCGGAGAGATAAGCGACAGCTATTACGACCTTGTGATGCTTTACATAACCACGTTTAACTATATCGGAACCGATTTTATATCCTGTAACGATGAGATAAGCCAGGGCGAGATAGAGGCGCTCTCCACCTATGTGAACGGTCTGAAGTATTACACTGACCAATTCAAGGAGAAGATGACTGAGTATAGGCCGACCATAGCATTTGAATCGGGCAGCAGTATAAAGCAGGAAAAGGAGCTTGCCTACGAGGAGGCTTCGAAGAATGAATTCAGGCGCGCGGGGCTCGAGCCGGGAGGCCTCAGCTTAAGAAAGTCTGCGGCTGAACAGTCTAATGCAGTAGACAGTGCGGGGCAAAGCGGCGAGAATGCCGCAAATGTATCGCAGAGCAAATCCTCCTCCGGTCTCTTCGGAGGTTTCAGGATATCGGGTGAGCCTGCGAGAAATACGATTATGGGAACTGAGAAGGATATAGTGGACGAGGAGGAGAAGCGTCCACATCTTTCAAGGGAGGATGAAAAGCAGGTTGCAACCATCGTCAATATAGATGAGGGCAAGATAGAGGAGCTGCTTGAGGAGCTTAATGCTCTCACGGGCATGCAGAGCGTGAAGGATGAGGTTAGAAACCTTGTGAATTTGCTTAAGATATGCAAGCTCAGGGAGCAGAAGGGCTTGAAGCTTCCGCCGACCACGAACCATCTTGTGTTCCTGGGCAATCCGGGAACCGGCAAGACGACCGTGGCGCGCATACTCTCAAAGATATACAAAGGCCTCGGAGTGCTCTCGCAGGGGCATTTGGTTGAGGTTGACCGGTCGGGACTTGTGGCCGGCTACATGGGACAGACTGCCGAGAAGGTAATGGAGGTGGTCGAGAAGGCTAAGGGAGGTATCCTCTTTATCGACGAGGCATACGCTCTTACCACCGGAAAGCAGGAAGGAGATTTCGGACAGGAGGCCGTGGACACGCTTAACAAGGCGATGGAGGATTTCAGATCGGATCTTGTGGTAATCGCTGCGGGATATCATGATGAGATGCAGGATTTCTTAGATGCCAACCCGGGACTTCGCTCGAGGTTTAACAGGACGATAGAGTTCCCGAATTATTCTGCGGCAGACTTGGTTGAGATATTGACGAACAGAGCAGCATCTCTTGATTATCACTTTAGTGAGGATGCGCTTGAATTCGTGAAGAAGAAGTTTGATGACACCCTGAGGTTCCCACCGGAGAACTTCGGTAATGCAAGGTCGGTGAGGAATTACCTCGCTGATGCGATACATAATCAGGCGAACAGGCTGGTTAAGGAAACGAACCTCAAAGAGGATGATCTTATGGAGCTCACTGTTGAGGATGTAAAAGATGTAGTTCTTAAATGACGCAGAAAGCGATGAACAGATACATTAAAAACGGAATTGAACAGTTCGTCCATAAAGGGATGGAGCCATGGCATATGCCGGGGCATAAGAGGAGGAGACAGAGCAAAGCAGCGGTCTCCTCTCTTTATGATGCGATAGACGCGGCGTGTGAGTGGGATGTGACCGAGCTTCCCATGACGGATGATTACCTGCGGCCGGAGGGGTTCTTTGAGGATGCGCTTGAAGAGCTTAAAAATGTGTACGGAAGCAGGGCTTCGTTTTACCTGGTGAACGGTTCGACATCGGGATTGCATATTGCGATTGCGGCGTGCGCCAAGAGAGTAAGAAAAAGCGCTTCGGAGCGTGGTACGGGAATTCTGCTGGCTGCCGTGAATTGCCATAGGTCGGTGTTTAATGCTGCGAGGCTGCTCGGGCTGGAGGTTGTAAGCGTAGATGTGCGAAAGCTTGAGGGTGGCATGCTCTTCGGAGGCGCAGATGCGGGCAAGATAGCCGATGCTCTTATGGAGCTTGATGATCTGGGAAGGGTATGCGCGGCGGTTATTACAAGCCCTACCTACGAGGGCGTGTGCTCTGATATAAGGAGCATAAAGAACCTGCTTGATGGATATGGCATACCTCTAATTGTTGATGAGGCGCACGGAGCGCATATGGTATTCTCAGAGGAGTTAAAAGCTCTGTCGGGATTAAGCTCCGGAGCGGATATTGTGGTACAGAGCCTGCACAAGACACTTCCTTCGCCTACTCAGACAGCCATTATGCATGTGATGAGTGACAGGCTGGTTGACATGGTCAGGGAGTATGTTGAGGTGTTCTTGTCCTCATCACCGTCTTTTATCCTGCTGGCGGCCATGGAGAGGGCTGTCGCCGATGCTGACGAACACAGAAGACGATTTGACGAATGGGTTAGACGTGTTAGAGTGTTCAAGGAACGGGTAAACGCCGGAATAAAAGACATAAGGGTATTTGTTCCCGAAGCCGGAGTGATCTATGATGACACAAGAATAGTTCTTATGCCCGAAAGCGGAAGCGGGCTGTACCTTGCCGATTGTATGGTTAAGGCTGGGGTAGCCATCGAGATGGCGGAACCGGGATATGTAGTTCTTATATCGACGGTTGCAGACACGGAGGAGGACTTTGAGAGACTATATGATATGCTTAAAGAAGCCCTCAGGATAAGCTGTTCCGGAGAGGATACGGAGCCGTGGTACGGAGGGCATACGCCGGATGCAGACATAGAAGCGTTAAAGGGCAGCAGCGCCATGAATGATATATACGCCTATCCGCCCGGTAACCCTATAGCGCTAAAAGGGGAGGTTATTGATGACGGAGTTGTGGATAAGATAAAGGAATACATGAATGCGGGAAAGAAGATATATGGAATATAAAAAGCTCCTTCGCTATGCTTAGGATGACACGTCATTGCACAGTACTACGTATTGTCATCCTGAGCGTTAGCGAAGGAGCTTATATGTTACAATGCTTCAAACCCGTTAAGCTCTGTCTTGATAAGAGGCAGGGCTTTTTGCATATCGGGAACATAAGTGTTGCCCTCGGCATCCGTTTTGTAGCCGGAGCTTATGGATACGCTGATGCGGCAGAGATATTCGCCTTTTTTTATGAACACATATCCTGTCACATTCTGGTCTTTTGCATTGACTAAGTAGAGCGTGGTCGGATTTTCCATGAAGGTTACATCCTCTGTGGTAAGCTCGGCAGAACCATATAGCTCTTTTGCAATCATCACCCTGGTGTCGACAGAAGCTTTCTCCAAGTCTGTCGGTGGTTTAATCTGGTCGGCTTTGGGTATATAGCTGACCGTTGCGGCAACATTTATCTCAAAACCGCTTCGCTCCGAGCTTATGGCGGACATTGCAAAGTCGCGGAACTCTGTAGGAGTTGTGCCTTCTACGGCAGGCTTCTTTAATTCTTCAACTAAGCTCTCAGGATCACTTCTGTCTAACGTAGTAGTCGTTGAGACCTCACTTTCAATAAAGTATCTGAAGGAATAAACGCCTATCGGCGAGTAAAGGTATTTGAAGCATTTGCTGACGAAATAACCGTCGTAGTAATTGTGTGAGCCTCCGCGGTCCTCCTCGCGGGTAAAGCCCTCAACCACACCCGGGATAAGCTCGAAATCCTCGGCTATCTGAGGCTTAGCCTCAGTAGTCTCGGAATCGGTCTCTGAGACTGCAGGTTCAAGCTCGGTTGTAGTAGCTTCGGTTGTCGTTGCCGTAGTGGCTGCCGTCGGTATGGCATCCCTGTCGGGATCATCCCCGCAGGCGCATAAAAGCGATAAAGCCAGGCTCGATATAAGAATTATTGCTTTTTTTGATTTTTTAAAATAATGATTTTGCATAAGTAAAAATGCACCTCCGGATTTCATTATATCATGTCTGTCAAGCGCGTAAATAATCGAATAAAGTACGAGCGCTTGATGCATATTGCGGTATCATTATACTTGCGTTTTATGACTTTAAGATGTTAAATCATCCTTATGATTGATTTTTACTATCGGTTTGTAGAAAAATGCCGGACCCTGCGTTCGGCCGAAAGCTTTGACCGTGAGGTATACGCGGGATATGTGTATACGCTCATGGATTTTGCGGAGCCCGAGGAAAGAAAGTATTACAGAGCCTTTGTCTGAAAAGGCGGAAATTGTAACGGTGCTGCAAAGTGATTTTGTTTGCAAGAGCAACTAAGTTTTCGTTATATTTCAGTTGTCAAAGAGCGCGATTTAAGTTATAATAGCCGTTAGCTATATTAAACGGCAAAACATTGCCGTTTAATATAAAGCCTCCGGCGGATGCGCACGGATTTGCAGCGGTAATATGCTGCAACGCAGCGCAAATCCGGCGCAGCAAACAGACAAAAGTAAAACTTTTGCTGTTTGCTATAAACATTGAAAGGAAGGTATTTAGCATGAAGTTTGGTTACTTTGATGACGCTGCCAAAGAGTACGTCATTACTTCTCCCAGAACTCCTTATCCGTGGATCAACTACCTCGGAACACAGGATTTCTTCTCACTTATTTCTAACACGGCAGGAGGTTACCATTTCTACAAGGATGCCCGTCTTAGAAGAATCACACGTTATCGTTACAACAATGTGCCTGTTGACTTAGGCGGCCGTTACTTCTACATCAACGAGGACGGTCTTGTATGGAATCCGGGCTGGTCACCGGTTAAGACCGAGCTTGATTTCTATCAGTGCCGTCACGGTATGGGTTACACCGTGATCACAGGTAAGAAAAATGAATTAAAGGCTGAGGTTACCTTCTTCGTGCCTCAGAATTATCATGGCGAGGTTCAGAAGGTTGTACTTAAGAATGAGGGAACGACAAAGAAGTCATTTACCCTGTTCTCATTCCTCGAGTGGTGCTTATGGAACGCTGAGGATGATTCAACCAACTTCCAGAGAAACTTCAACACAGGTGAAGTTGAGGTAGAGGGCTCAACTCTCTTCCACAAGACAGAGTATAAGGAGCGCCGCGATCACTTCGCATTCTACACCGTAAATACCGACATCGCAGGTTATGACTGCGACCGCGAGTCATTTATGGGACTTTACAACGGATTTGACAAGCCGGATGCAGTTGTTGCAGGCAAATCAAACAACTCCAAGGCTGACGGCTGGTCACCGATCGCGTCACACTCGGTTAATATCGACCTTGCTCCGGGCGAGGAGAAGACTCTCGTATTCATCCTCGGTTATGTGGAGAACGGCACAGACAAGTGGAATGCAGACGGCTCCATGAAGAAGGATCAGGCTTACGCTATGATGAAGCAGTTTGATACCGCTGAGAAGGTTGACGCTGCATTTGAAGAGAACAAGAAGATGTGGGATGCACTTCTCTCCAAGTACACGGTTAAGACACCGGATGAGAAGGTTGACCGCATGGTTAATATATGGAATCAGTATCAGTGCATGGTTACATTCAACATGTCAAGATCCGCTTCCTACTTCGAGAGCGGTATCGGACGTGGTATGGGCTTCAGAGATTCAAACCAGGATCTTCTCGGCTTCGTACATCAGATACCCGATCGTGCAAAGGAGAGAATCCTCGACCTTGCAGCTACACAGTTCGAGGACGGTGGTTGCTTCCACCAGTATCAGCCTCTTACCAAGAAGGGCAACGATACAATCGGTGGAGACTTCTCAGATGATCCGCTGTGGATGATTCTTTCAACCGCTGCTTATATCAAGGAGACAGGCGATTACAGCATCCTTGACGAGCAGGTTCCGTACAGGAACGATGCATCACTTGCTCAGAGCATGATGCATCACTTAAAGCAGTCCTTCTACCACGTAGCAGAGAATGTAGGTCCTCACGGACTTCCGCTCTCCATGCGCGCAGACTGGAACGACTGCCTCAACCTCTCATGCTTCTCAGACACACCGGGCGAGAGCTTCCAGACCTACACTTCACCGAAGTACGGTGCAGACAAGTTCTCTAAGGTGGCTGAGTCAGTCTTCGTTGCAACACTCTTCACCTATGCAGGTCCCGAGTATGTGGCTCTCTGCAAGAAGAAGGGCGACGAGGCCGAGGCTGCAAAGGCTCAGGCTGAGATCGACAAGATGAAGAAGAATATCATGGATGCAGGCTGGGACGGCGAGTGGTTCCTTCGTGCATATGATGACTTCGGCAAGAAGGTCGGTTCTAAGGATTGCGAGGAAGGCAAGATCTTCATTGAGCCTCAGGGCTTCGGTATCATGTCTGACATTGGCAAGGAAGAGGGATATGCAGAGAAGGTTATCGCTGCAGTTGAGGAGAGACTTGGATGCAAGTACGGTCTCGTGCTCAACAATCCGGCGTTTACAAAGTATTACATCGAGTACGGTGAGATTTCCACCTACCCGGCAGGTTATAAGGAGAACGCAGGTGTGTTCTGCCACAACAATGCATGGATGATCGCTGCGGCTGCTTACGCAGGACAGGGCGACAAGGCATTTGACTGGTATTCAAGAATAGCACCCGCCTTCCTTGAGGATATTTCAGATCTTCACAGAACTGAGCCTTATGTATATGCTCAGATGATCGCAGGTAAGGATGCGGGTAGAAGCGGTGAGGCTAAGAACTCATGGCTTACGGGTACAGCTGCTTGGAACTTCGTAGCTATATCACAGTACATCCTCGGTATCGTTCCTGATTACGATGGCTTGAAGGTTGATCCTTCAATTCCGTCAGCTTGGGATGGCTTCTCAGCTACCAGACAGTTCAGAGGCGACACCTACAACATCAAGATCGAGAATCCGAACCATGTTCAGAAGGGTGTTAAGAGCATGACTGTTGACGGCAAGGCTGTTGACGGCTGCGTGATCCCGGTTATCGGTGACGGCGCTGCTCATGAGGTTGTTATCACACTCGGTTAATAAAGTCAGATTATAAAGAATGTCAATGGGGACAATCTAAGTGTTACCGGTGTCATTCTGAAAGAAGTGAAGAATCTTTTATGAATAGATCCTTCACTAAAACTCAGGTTGACACATAAACAGGAGGATTGTCCCTGTTTTTATGCTTGCTATTTTATCGACTTTGTAATAGACTATACCGCCGTAAAGACTGTTGTAAATAACTTTATAATAGGCCTGAAGAATATGAAGACTACAAACGGACAAAAACTGAATAACCATGCCATAGGCATACTCTGTGTTATCTCGGCGGCTTTCGGGTTCGCGCTTATGACCTTTTTTGTACGTATATCGGGAGATGTGCCCACCATGCAGAAGGCCTTCTTTCGAAATGCGGTTGCGGCAGTAATCGCCGTGATCCCGATCATGAGATCACAGGAGAAATTCCGGATAAAGAAGGGCTGTGGCTTGGACATTTTCTTCAGATGCCTGTTCGGTACCTCGGGGCTGATATGCAATTTCTATGCGATAGACAGAATAGGTATAGCCGATGCAAATATGCTCAACAAGCTCTCACCCTTCTTCGCGATCATTTTATCGATACCGATACTTAAGGAGGTTCCGACAAAGAGGGACTGGCTTGCGGTGGGAGTGGCTTTTTTGGGTGCCATGCTTATAATCAGGCCGTCAGCCTCGCTTACCTTGGTTCCCGGGTTGCTCGGATTGTACGGAGGCTTCGGTGCGGGCACAGCCTATGTGTTCGTAAGAAAGCTCGGGCGTAATGGAGAGAGGACCCCGGTGATTGTGCTGTGTTTCTCGCTCTTCTCGTGCCTGGTTACCGCGCCCTTCTTGATATTTGATTATCATCCGATGACGGGGCAGCAGCTCTTGTGCCTTGTGCTTGCGGGTTGCGGTGCAGCCATAGGACAGTTCTCGATAACTACCGCGTACAAGTTCGCACCGGCGAAGGACATATCCGTATTCGACTACACGCAGGTAATATTTGCGGCAATCCTCGGAATGATATTCTTAGAGGAAGTACCGGTTCCGCTGAGCATTTTGGGATATGTGATCATAATCGGAACAGCGGCCGTTCGCTGGACAAGAATGAGAAAAATAGAAAATAATTAAAAAAAACACTTTACAACTTTAACGCGTTGAAGTATACTGAGCAAAGTTGAAAACAAGCACGAACGAAGTGAGTATTTGTTTTCAACGGCGAAGTGACGAGCATGCAGTCTGCGAAGCAGACAGTAGAGCACCGAAGGTGCGGGCATGCGAGATACTACCGAGTGCAAGCGAAAAACAAGCGCGAACGAAGTGAGCATTTGTTTTTCGCGACGAGGTGACTTGCAAGCGTTTTGCGAAGCAAAACATAAACAAGCGAAGCTTGCGCTTGCAAGGTGCCGAATGCACGAAAAAATGGCATGCGAGGTACTACCGAGTGCAAGCGAAGCACTGTGAAAAATAAAAGATTCTTCCTGTTGCTTCGCAAGCCCTCGCCGGGCCGGCACCTCAACGCTCCGCATTGAGGTCTGCGTCGCTTCGCTCAGAATGACACAATCAAATAAGTTGTGTTAGCTTGTCATTCTGAGGGCGTGAGCCCGAAGAATCTTAATAAAAAGGAGAACAAAAAGATGTCAGGAATGGAATTCATAAGAAAGTTACCTACACCCGAGGAGCTTAAGGAGCAGTTTCCGCTCGATGCGAGCGTTGCTCCCATCAAGGAAGCCAGGGATAAGGAGATAGCAGATATATTTGAGGGAAAGAGCGATAAGTTTCTTCTCATCATAGGACCGTGTTCGGCGGACAATGAGGATGCAGTGCTCGATTACATGAACCGCCTTGCGAAGGCTTATGAGAAGATCAAGGATAAGATATTTATAATCCCGAGAGTTTATACGAACAAGCCGCGTACTACGGGCCTCGGCTACAAGGGTATGCTTCACCAGCCCAATCCCGAAGGGGATGAGGATATGCTCGCGGGTATAATCGCTATCAGAGAGATGCACGCAAGAGTGGTAAGAGAGACAGGCTTCACCTGTGCGGAGGAGATGCTCTATCCCGAAAACCACAGATACTTATCCGACCTCCTGTCGTATGTGGCAGTCGGAGCAAGGTCTGTCGAGGATCAGCAGCACAGGATAGTAGCCAGCGGTATAGGTATTCCGGCAGGTATGAAGAATCCTACCAGCGGTGATATGTCAGTCATGATGAACTCGATCATCGCGGCACAGAATCCGCAGAAGTTCCTTTACAGAGGCTGGGAGGTCAAGACTACCGGCAACCCGCTCGCTCATGCGATCATGAGAGGCTATGTGAACCAGTTCGGTCAGAGCATACCGAACTACCACTACGAGGACTTAAGAAGACTCATCGACTCTTATGAGGAGCTCGGACTTAAGAACCCGGCAGCCATCATCGATACCAACCACTCGAATTCCGGAAAGAAGTACCTGGAGCAGATAAGAATCGCTAAGGATGTAATGCACTCAAGAAAGGTGAATCCCGAGATCCATAAGCTTGTAAAGGGTCTTATGATAGAGAGTTACATTGAGGACGGCGCTCAGAAGATAGGTGAGGGCGTATACGGTAAGTCCATTACCGATCCGTGCCTCGGCTGGGATAAGACGGAGCAGCTTCTGTTCGAGCTTGCTGAGCTGGTGTAGAGTAGCCGATCATTTTGGGAGTACCACGCAGTGGCAAGCCGCTGATCGGTAATTAACGGTGCCGATCAAAGCGGATTATCTGCAAATATAAGTTGCACCGACATTTTGTATATGATATTATTTTTAAGGAAACGCAGGGCAAATGCGTTTCCTTAATTCTTTTGTGCATATAATATTTAAAAACGGAGGTAAGAAAGATGCTTGAATCAAGACCTGACTCCATGGAGCGTATCACGACTCCGGAGCTCGCAAAGAAGTTTATTGACGAACAGATAGCCAAGATGCAGGCACAGATAGGAGACAAGAAGGTTCTTCTGGCCCTCTCGGGCGGTGTGGATTCATCTGTGGTTGCCGCGCTTTTGATCAAGGCGGTAGGCAAGCAGCTCGTATGCGTACATGTCAATCACGGACTCTTAAGAAAGGGTGAGCCCGAGCAGGTAATAAAGGTATTCCGTGATGAGATGGATGCCAATCTTGTGTATGTGGACGCTACCGACAGGTTCTTGGACAAGCTCGCCGGTGTTACCGATCCGGAGACAAAGAGAAAGATAATCGGCGGAGAATTCATAGAGGTATTTGCCGAGGAGGCAAGAAAGCTTGACGGAATAGAGTTCTTGGCACAGGGGACCATATGGCCGGATATCCTTGAGAGCGAGGCAGGAATAAAGGCTCATCACAATGCAGGCGGTCTTCCCGAGGATATGAATTTTGAGCTTGTGGAGCCGGTGCGCATCCTGTTCAAGGATGAGGTACGAGTAGTGGGCAAGGAACTCGGTCTACCCGATAACATGGTTTACCGTCAGCCATTCCCCGGCCCCGGACTCGGCGTTCGCTGCCCCGGTGTCATCACCCGCGACAGGCTTGAGGCTGTCCGCGAGTCGGATGCAATCCTCCGAGAGGAATTCGCAAAGAACGGTCTTGAGGGCAAGGTATGGCAGTACTTCACCGTTGTTCCCGACTTCAAGTCGACCGGAGTCAAGGACGGCAAGCGTACCTTCGACTGGCCGTGTATTATCCGTGCCATCAACACCACTGATGTTATGGAGGTTACGGTAGAGCATCTCTCCGACGAGCTGATCGACCACCTTGTAAACCGCATAATAACCGAGGTTCCGGGTATAAACAGAGTTCTCTTTGACTATACTCCGAAGCCCCCGGCTACTGTGGAATACGAGTGATAACGAGCCAAGCACAAGATAAATAAACAGCGGTCACGAAGTGACCCTGAAATGCGAAGAGCGCTCCCTCAAGCTTGCTTGAAAGGGAGTGCTCTTTGTGTTTCAGGTTAGTTGCGAAGCAGCGCTGTTTATTTATCGTAGTATTTGGCGACAACAGACATCGGACAAAACCAGGAGGCGCCAGTCTCCTGGTTTTGTCCGATGAGTTGTAGCTGATAATATACCGAATATTTTTACAGGAAACCTTATAGAATAAGGCTTTTCGAGTAAAATTCGGTATAATATACAATTCGGTATAATCAGGGCTTTTCATTTTTGGAGCTACTGTAAATTCAGACTGTGATAGGCCCGAAGGCTTAATCTCTGCCTGGAGATGAAGGTTCTGTCTCAGGGGTAATGCTGAGAGATTTTTCACCTTATTATTGACTCTTCCATGCATGATGTTTATAATATCACAAAAACCTATCGAAACAATAGGTAAATGTTTGGAGGAAGAATATATGGAGGAGATAACCTACAAGAATATTAATGCTGAGGATTTTGCAAGGCTTGATTTTTCAAAAGTTACACTTGTGGATCTCCGTGAGCCGGATGAGGTTCTTGTGAGTGGAATTGAGGGTGCGATCAATATTCCTTTCAGTAGTTTTCCGAAAGGACTCGATGATATTCCAAGGGATAAACCGGTATATGTATACTGCAGGGAAGGCAGTTTCAGTGAGGAAGTGGCGGAGATCCTTTCAGACAGGGACTATGAGGTATATAATCTTCAAGGGGGGTATAAGGAGTACAGAAAACTTCTGAACGACGATCAGGAACCAGAAAAGAAATCGGAAAAACCAGAAGTGGTTTCGATTCCTCAGAAGGAAGAATACATTGATGCAAAGGCTCTTCGATGCCCGGGACCGATCGTAAAGGTGGCAGATACTTTGAGAAATCTTTCGGAAGGAAGTGTTGTGAGAGTGGAGGCGACTGAGGATGCATTTTACTCGGATATCAAGGTGTGGTGCCAGAGAACCGGAAATGAGATGCTATCACTTGAAGCAGCAAACGGTCTTATCACAGCGCGTATAAGAAAACAGGGGAATCGAAAGACCGAAGGTGCGCTCATAGATGTGAATTCAGGAACACTGTCAGGCAAACATATTCAACTGGGAGATGATAAGACATTTATCGTATTCAGCGGAGATCTGGATAAAACCATAGCAGCGTTTATCCTGGCGAACGGAGCGGCAAGTCTGGGTAGAAAGGTTACCATGTTCTTTACTTTCTGGGGGCTGAATATTCTGAGAAAGCCCAGGAGAGTAAAAGTGAAAAAAAGCTTTATAGAGAATATGTTCGGGAAAATGATGCCAAGAGGAAGCAGAAAACTGAAACTGTCGCGGATGAATATGCTTGGAGCCGGTTCCAAAATGATCAGAGGAATCATGAAGAAAAAAGGCATATCATCTCTTGAAGAACTGATCACGTCTGCAAGAGATCACGGTGTCAGACTTGTTGCATGTCAGATGAGTATGGATGTGATGGGTATCCGGAAGGAAGAACTGATCGAAGGCGTGGAACTTGGAGGCGTGGCAACATTTATCGGAGCAGGAGAAACGTCGGATATCAGTCTGTTTATTTGAAGAAGAAGGAGTGGCAAATGATAAGCAGAGATGAAGCATTTCGTTTATTAAAGAAATATAATAAGGATCCGTTTCATATACAGCATGCACTGACAGTTGAAGCTGTGATGAAGTGGTATGCCAAAGAGCTTGGATATGAGGATGAGGAAGAATACTGGGGAATTGTCGGCCTTTTGCATGATATTGATTTTGAACTGTATCCGGAAGAACATTGTCTGAAAGCTCCGGAGCTTCTGAAGGAAGGCGGAGTGAGTGATGATATCATTCATTCAGTGTGTTCCCATGGATATGGGATTACTGTTGGATGTGGCGAGACAATTGATGTTGAGCCGGTTTCGGAGATGGAGAAAGTGCTTTTTGCGGCAGATGAACTTACAGGCCTGATCTGGGCGGCTGCGCTTATGAGACCATCCGGAAGTACAAAGGATATGGAATTAAAGTCACTGAAGAAAAAATATAAGAGCAAAGGATTTGCAGCAGGATGTTCCAGAGAAGTGATTGAACGAGGGGCT
This sequence comes from Lachnospiraceae bacterium, assembly GCA_017525525.1. Classification (GTDB taxonomy): domain Bacteria; phylum Bacillota; class Clostridia; order Lachnospirales; family Lachnospiraceae; genus Coprococcus_C. Next base: position 23,859 of record JAFXSQ010000040.1, read on the forward strand.
GACCAGCTTGGATGGGAATTAGATAAACTACTTATCATGACATTACAGGCGATGGCAGAGAATGAGGATTTGATCAAATCGGAGATGTCTGCTGAAGATGAAAACAAATGAAAGAGATTACAGTTGAACA
>JAFXSQ010000041.1 GCA_017525525.1 Lachnospiraceae bacterium
AACTTGAGCCGGTGTCTGTACTCTACAGAACCTACGTACAAAAGAACGGCTGGATGTCCTATGTGTCCGACGGAACAATGTCCGGTACCTCCGGAAAGTCCCTAAGACTCGAAGCAATACAGATTAAGCTCGACACCGATGCCGACCTCGGCATCCAATACAAAACCTATTGCCAGACCTACGGCTGGCTTAACTGGTCAAGTAACGGTGCGCTTAACGGAACCCGCGGCGAAGCAAAGCGCCTTGAAGCAATAAGAATAAAGCTTACAGGCGCCGATGCCGACAAGTACGACATCTACTACCGCGTCCACGCCCAAAGCTACGGCTGGCTCGACTGGGCCAAGAACGGACAGATATCCGGAACCATGGGCCTGGCAAAACGCCTCGAGGCCATCCAGATAATCGTCGTCCCCAAGGGCAGCGAACCTCCAACCTCAAGCTACAAAGGCATTAAGTCAACAAACGCATTAGCGTACTATAAAAAGAATTCATAATGCAAAAGACGGGCTGTTGCCAAACATCGCAACAGCCCTTTTCTATATACAAAAAACTTGCATATACAGCCTTATAGGTATATACTTACACTCAACAACACCGAAAGGAGGATACTTATGCCTTATTCAGAAGTTGCCAACCGTGCACAACGCAAATACGACGCAGCCCATACCACTGCCGTTATGATGAAGCTTAACAATAAAACCGACAGTGATATATTAGAAAAGCTTTCTGATGTAGAAAACAAGCAGGGCTATATAAAATCACTCATTCGTGAGGATATCTCAGGAGAAAGTCCCTTACTCATATTAGAAAAAATACAAAACGAAATCTCTCATTGTAAAGAGAAAACCATAACGCTCGGAGACACGGTTATCGATATTGAAACAAGCTCCGCAATAACTACGATAGAAGCATTCTTAAACGAATACAAAAAAAGAATATCAAGGACTTAACATAGGTATATACCTATAATTATAATTAGATTATCCTTAACGGAAATCTAAGAAAGGAGTAGCTATGGAAGAGATGACCATAGAAGAAATGACCATAGAAGAAATGCAAAGATTTCTAAACCGTGAAGCAGAGAAAGGGAGCACTGAGGAAGAAGCTCTCAAGGCTTTAGCGGATATTCTCGGGATAAAGTTTCCAAAAATCGAATCAAAGGATACTGATCAATAATGTAAAACAGGAGCCGGGCACGGCTCCTGTTTGCTTTTACTGCAATATCGTTATTTTATCTTCACGCACTCCCTCACACGGTTGAGCATGGCGTATATCTCCTGCTTTCTGACGAAGGCAAGGTGGTCCGAGCCTTTCCCGCCGGTAACTGCGGCGAAGCCTTTGCTGTCAAGTAGTTTAGCGAATTCATCAACAGCATCGGACAATTCCTTCCTGCCGTCAAAGTAGTTTTTCTTTAATTCTATCAATACGGCCGAAAGCATGTTGAGCTGCTCTGCATCTACAAGCTGCTCCACGTATCTTAACTCGACGGTTTCCTTGTTGATCATAAAGCCGTCCGTTCCGAGCGTCTTGGTCTTGATCCTGTCGTTATCCGAAAAGCGCGGTTCCTTTCCCGGGATTCTCGCATGCTGTGACAGTTCACCAAGAGGCGCAACAGCTGCCCTAACATCAGAACCCGTATTACCGCTCCTGTACTCCTCTGCCGTAGCCTTCGCTGCTTCGGTTATGTCGTATGGCTTGTAGTTCTTCATCTGTATCACACAGTCAGCCTTATAGAAATACGAACCCGAGCTTCCGGCGACGAGTATGGTAGATATCCCCAGCTCCTCGTAAAGCTGTCTAACGCGGTCGACAAACGGGATAATGGGCTCCTCGTCTCTGCTCACAACCTGCTGCATAAGCTCGTCCCTTATCATAAAATTCGTCGCGCTCGTGTCCTCATCTATAAGCAGGGTTCGCGCTCCTGCCTCAATCGCCTCCACGGTGTTCGCCGCCTGCGAGGTACTACCGCTTGCATCCTCTGTAGAAAAGCTGACCGTATCCTTACCGTTCGGAAGATTGTTTATAAACATGGATATGTCCGTATTCTGTATGCTTCTGCCATCCTCGGCGCGGAGCATAACGGCAGTATCATCCGTTATTACATACTCTCTTCCGTCGCCCTGCACATGGTTGTAGACTCCAAGCATCAACGCGTCTAACAGAGTAGACTTTCCGTGGTAGCCTCCTCCGACTATGAGAGTGATACCGTTTTTAATACCCATTCCACGAAGCTCACCCTTATACGGCAGCTTCAAGGTCACCGCCATGCTTTCGGGAGCTTCAAAGAGAACTCCGTCCTTCATGGGCAGTCCCGAGATACCGCTCTTTCTCGGAAGCATGGAACCGTCAGCAACAAAGGCACAAAGTCCCAGCCTCTTAATCTCTTCTCTTATGAAATGCTGATCATCCGCAAGTCCCGTTACCGCCTCTAAGGCTTCAGGCTTATGTGCCTTGGAATAAAGCGCTCTCTCCACGCAGCCCGGAAGCAGGTCAAACAGTATCTTTATCAATTCGTCCGAAAGGACTGTTCTTCCCCTGGCCGGGAAACCGACCTGGAATCTCACCGTTACATCTCCGGTTTTAGCATCCAACGAAACCGCGCTTCTTTTCAAAACCTCCTGCCCGGGAGTGCTTACGGAGCAAAGTCCGCTTTTGCCGGAGCCTCCCGCCGAAAAGCTTACATCACGAAGCTTTCTCGCAAAGCACCTTAAGATATGATCCTCAAGCGCAGTCTTCTTCCATTCTGTATCATAAAGCGCCTTATCAAATCCCGCCTGTTGTCCGCTTACCTTAACAGATAGCTTTGACGGCGCCGCAAAGGGATCTCCCTGCACATGATCTATGCTTAAGATATACTTTCCAAAGTCATAGCTGCCCTTCGTCTCCTTATAAGCCGGATAGCCCCTGTGATCTATCCGTCTCAGTATCTCTCTTAAATCCGTGTCCTTCATTATCTGTACCTCATAATCTTATTCTTTACTCAGTATAATTCACAGATTGTATTCCGTTCCGAATATCCTGTCTCAGAAATCAATGTGTCCGTCTCTTAAACCTCATAACTACGCTCACTAACCTACTCCAATGCTTCCTGTTCATACTCGAGCCAGCCTGTGTTCTTCAACTGCTGTATAACACCGTTTGCTTTATCCCGGCTGTCACTTTCATAGGTTTCATCATCAAATGTAATCTCGTCATCATCCGCATCAAAATAATCCATAAGCATTCTGACAACGGTATCACGATCAACACCGTATGATATCTCCGGCTTAAATGTGTTGAACATCAAAAGAATGCAATCAGCGTACATCCTTTTGTATTTACTTGTAAGCGGCTTGTAAAAATCCGCCGGTATGATATCAAACAGGTTTTTCGCCAACTTCTAC
>JAFXSQ010000010.1 GCA_017525525.1 Lachnospiraceae bacterium
ACGAAAGGGAAGCAGCTTTGAGGCTGCATATTTTTTTGGAGAGATTTGTGCAGGGACCGCTGTCTATCTTCTCGCATGAGACGAATATAGATGTGCGCAACCGCTTGATAGTATTCGACCTTTCGCGTCTTGGTTCTGCGCTCTGGGATCTGGGAATGCTTGTGATGCTCGAGTATATACAGGAGCGGATACAGAGAAATTACACTTATGAGAACCGCGCGACCTGGTTGTACATAGATGAGCTTCATATCCTGCTTGCTCATGAAGAAGCGCAGAAGTATCTGCTGGCATTGTGGAAGAAGGTTAGGAGCTTCGGAGGACTGTGTACGGGCATAACGCAGATACTTGGAGATATAGAGATGAACATCACGACGAAGGGGCTGCTTGAAAACAGTGAGTTTGTGTCGCTTTTTAAGTCGGATGTATCCGCAAACCAGCGGTTGGTGGAGAGCCTCGGGTTTACGCCGGCACAGATAGAGTACATTACCCACGAGGTAAGCCCGGGTAAGGGACTGCTAAGGTTCGGGCAGACGGTTGTGCCGTTTGACATGACACTGCCGAGGGAGTCGATTATTTACAAGATTACGGATACGAATGCGCATGATAAGTTCAGCATGGAGCATACGCAGTCTTCTCAAATGAATTCTAATGGGATATAATGCGGTTAGTTGGAAAGATTATCTTGCAGTTAAATGCAACAAGGAGTTTTATATTATGTGTTTTGGTTTTTCATATATTGGATTGATCTGGTTGATAATGCTTTTTGTCCCCAATTATATATGGACAAAGAACAAGCCGCAGTCTTATGAGGAGTACAGTCATAATGAGAACAAAGTCCTGCTCGTTTTCGAGCGTGTGGGGCAGTTTATTGTTACACCGGTGGCGCTTTTGTTTTCTGACTTCAATTACAAAGGATGGAACTTCTGGCTTATTGTGCTCGGAATCTCATTCCTGTGCATGGTATTGTACGACATCGCATGGATTCGTTACTTTAAGTCTCAGCATTTGATGAAGGATTTCTATCGCGGATTCTGTGGTATGCCGCTGGCACTTGCTACATATCCCGTATTCGCTTTCCTGCTGCTGGGTATCTATGGAGGTAATATCCTGACGTGTCTGGGTTCGATAATCTTAGGGATAGGTCACATCGGTATACATGCACAGCATGCGCGTGAGGTATACGGTAGGAAACCTAAGAAGAAGCTCCCTGTTCGAATTCTCCTCGGTGTGCTGAAGGTTGTCGGCATCCTTTTTCTGGTTGCAGTGTTTGGCTTCTTTATCATTGCTATAGCGGGACGTAACGCTAACCAGATCAAGCGCGCTATCCATTACCGCAACGGAGTTAATGAACAGATTTATGTTCAGCTTGACGGTAGTGAAGGATTCGTCAATGTATTCGGAGTTTCCGAGTCGAATCCTGTTATTATTTCATTACACGGCGGTCCCGGTAGCCCTTCCGCTTTTTGTGATTATGACTGGCAGGAATGCTTGGCGGATAACTACACGATTGTTTCCTGGGATGAGACGGGCTGTGGACGCTCATATTATCGTAATTCCAATATCGATCCGGATAATTCTACACTTTCATACGAGCAGCAGCTTGCTGACCTCGATGCACTTGTAGATTATTGTTGTGACAGATTCGGTCAGGAACAGGTTATAATTCTCGGTCATTCATATGGTTCCATGCTCGGTTCTTCTTACGTTATGGCGCATCCCGAGAAAGTGTCTGCTTACATAGGCGTGGGGCAGATTGTAAATTATATTGATTACTACAGTGATACTTATGCATATGAGGATGCTCTTCGTATTGCTAAAGAACAAGGAGATAATACTTCCGAGATGGAAGCAGCCTATGATGATTTTGTGTCTGATATGTCATTAGAACACCTGATGACCCTTCGTGATTACACCTCCGTATATCACCCACAGACTGATATGACGGATACGTCAACTATGGCAACTATCGTTTCACCTGTATTGGGTGTTGATGATGCCAGATGGTATCTATTGCAGATCAGAGCCCTGCTGGGGGATACGCGCTTCATAGATCTTCAGGCTCCACTGCAAGAAGCGATGATGAATTTCAGTTTGTATGAGGCTGGTGAGTATCAGATGCCCGTTCTGTTTATCTCCGGTTCCTGTGACTGGACCTGCCCCGCTCAGATGGTCGAAGCGTATGCGGAAGAAAAAGGATTTCAGTATACTGCAATGGAAGGATGTGGTCACTCACCTCAGAGTCAGCATCCTGATCGGTTCGCTGATATCATCCGGGATTTTCTAAACTGAATGTAAGTTATATTGGAAATAAAAAATATATTAAAATTAGAGAAGCCATCGGCTTGGTGGCGGTGTTAGTGTAAATAAAAGATCTCTTACGTTCCTAAAAAATGAGTATTTTGAAAGAACGATGGGATCTTTTTTATTGGGTGTTTGAGCGACAGACGTTGGGGTAATAATGGAACTGCTTAAATCGGACAAATACCAAGTGAATAAGAGAAACAAGGCGGATACTCTGTAATTAAAGCATGTAAGAACCTTGGGAGGGATTTTATCGGAGGAGACATTGAGTATGGCGAAGAATGAGAAGCGTGGCTGTAAAAGAAAAAAGAATAGCAAAAAGAAAGAACGTCGAAGACATCGCAGGGAGACGGCGCTTAACAGCACTCGTGCGGCGGCGGACTACATAAGGCGGGTGCAGCAAGCATTGCTCCGTGCGGGAGAGAACAGCGAGGGTAATTCGACTGATTATTTGATAACCGGAGTAATGCCGAGAGCCTTGCTCTCTATAGGTAGGCTATTCGCAAGGATAGCGCTGCACATAGTTAGAGTAGTATGGAAGATGCTCATCGCTTTTCTTCCCGGGATACTGATCGTGTTTGCACCGTTCCTGATCATCATAATGATAGCGGCAGCTGCGGGAGGAGCGGGAGAAAAAGCGCGTGAAGAACTCTACAAGGTATATGTTGCAAGCACTACGGACGCAATACCGACGGACGCCGTAATAGCCAAGGACGCACAGTTCGTGTGGCCGGTGTCGGGAAGGTATTATGTTACATCTGTATTTGGTCCGCGATGGGGGACTTTCCATGGTGGTATAGACCTTGACGCAAGGCTTAACACACCCATACTTGCCGGAGCAGATGGAACGATTAGATCAGCAGGCTATGAAAGTTCAATGGGAAACTATGTGATCATAAACCACGGTGTGAGAAATGGTCAGTCTGTAGAGACGGTTTATATGCATAACAACAGGCTTGCGGTATCAACAGGCGATACCGTCAAAGCCGGTCAAGTCATCGCCTACGCCGGCGAGACCGGTGAGGCATTCGGAGTGCATTGCCACTTTGAGGTGCATATCAACGGGAGTAAGGTGAATCCCGCACCGTATCTGGGCTTGCCTGCGGGTGTTGGGGAGGGGGATGTGACGAGTTTAGTTGTATGTGAATAAACATTTTCCACTTGCACAAAACGAACGAATGTTCTATAATACATTTACTTAGACAACAATCAAGAGAGGAGATGATACAGTTGACACACTATCAGCAGATTTTAATAAATATGGAGATCGAGGATAACACGAGCGAGGCTGATCTTGACATCCTGAAGCAGCACATCGAGAAGTGTATTGAGGTAAATGCTGATCCGGAGAAGATCCATAAGGTAAGGGTTAGCGTGAACTGATGATGTGAGAACGACAACATAAGTGAC
>JAFXSQ010000042.1 GCA_017525525.1 Lachnospiraceae bacterium
ATCGCGGTTTAGGTAGCCAAAACAGCGGGAAAATGCGTGAATAAGCCGGAAATGGCTACCAAAAGTGTTGAAAATCGCGGTTTAGGTAGCCAAAACAGCGGGAAAATGCGTGAATAAGGCGGAAATGGCTACCAAAAGTGTTGAAAATCGCGGTTTAGGTAGCCAAAACAGCGGGAAAATGCGTAAATAAGGCGGAAATGGCTACCAAAAGTGTTGAAAATCGCGGTTTAGGTAGCCAAAACAGCGGAAAAGGCGTAAATGGAATCGTTGAATGACACTATAGGAATGACACTGTGTCATCCTGAGCGAAGCGACGCAGACCTCAATGCGGAGCGTTGAGGTGCCGGCCTTCGATGTCATAAGGAATCCACCGCAAGCGGTACCCCTTATGACGAAATGCGAGGGCTTGCGAAGCAACAGGAAGGATCTTAAACTGTGGGGGTTTAACGAATGATGAATAAAATAAGAGATCTGAAACCGCACAGAGATGCGGCAGAAAGAATAGTTAAGGATTTGAAGCTTGAGGAAAAGCTTATCGTTCTATGCGGTTCTTCCAAAGAGATGGAAGAGATAGGCCTTCCACGTTTTGTGATTGGAGGAGAGGCGGCGCATGGCGTCCAGGCAAGGCATGACCAGAGCTTTGATGCAGGCGAACCGGTATATACCACAGTATTCCCGAATCCGATAGGCATGGCGGCGACCTGGGACAAGGAGCTTATCTTTAAGGCCGGGGAGATAACCGGTACAGAAGCGAGAAGCCTGTTCAACGAGGACAAGCACCGCTCGCTTGTGATGTGGGCACCGACTGTCGATATGGAGCGTGATCCGCGCTGGGGCAGGAATGAGGAGGGCTACGGTGAGGATCCGTACTTAGCGTCGCGTATGGCGGGAAGCTATATAAGAGGTATGGCCGGAGATGATCCGGAGTATGTGAGATGCGGCGCGACCCTAAAGCATTTCTTCGCCAATAATGTGGAGAAGGACAGGTCGGTTTCAGACAGCGTTATGCCGGAGCACCTGAAGAGGGATTATTACCTAAAGGTATTCAACGAGACCATAGATTTCGCACAGCCCCTTGCTGTGATGAGCTCGTATAACTTTGTGAACGGTGAACCGTGCACCTTCTCGGGTGAATTGTCTAACATAATAGACAGATTGACTCACATAACCTGCGACGGAGGAGCACTTACTCTTTCCGTGACCATGCAGAAGGCGGAGCCCGGGTTTACCGAGGCTGTGGCAAGGGCGATAAAGGCCGGGATATCCAACTTCCCGGATGATCCCGTTATGATAAGAAATGCAGCTAAGGAAGCCTTAGAGAAGGGGCTGCTTACCGAGGAGGACTTAGACCGGGCGATTAAAAGCAAGCTTACGGCTTACTCGATGCTCGGGCTCCTGGAACCTGAGAAGGCTCCTTTTGGAAAGGAAGACGGTTACGATATAACAAAGGTGGACACAGACGAGAGCAGGCAGGTTTCAAGACGCCTGTCAGCGGAGTCGGTGGTTATGCTCAAGAATGCTTCGCTTGCGCCCGTAAAGAAAGGCAGCAGAGTCAAGGTGCTAGGTTCATTTGCCGACCGCTGCCCGCTTGACTGGTACGGTGGCATTACAAGCAGGCAGGTGACCGTAGCCGACGGATTGAAAGAGATATATGACGTAAATGCCGTGGAGACGCTTATGCCTTATGTGAGGATAAGGTTTGCGGACGGAAGCTACGCGGGTATAGATAAGGATAATTACAATAAGGTTGTGTCTACGGGGTTAGACAAAGCGGAGATCTTCAGGGTGATGCTCTGGGATGACTGCCGTATCACACTTCGTTCAACCTCGACAGATAAGCTCCTTACCACGAGGAAGCCGAATTCGAGAATCATCAACTCCGAGGAGATAGCGGAGAGCTTCGAGCTTTATGCGGCTGCCGATGATGCATTTTCTTGGTTTGCGAATGAAGCATTTATCCTGCATGATGAGAACAAAAATGCGGTGAAGCTTGATGCGGACAATGCATTTGAGTTCTATGCCGACGGCAGGATCAGGGGGATGGGCAATACAGACGGAAGTGTAGAGCTTGGATTCGAGGTCGTTAAGAGTACCGGTGAGCTTATAGAAGAATGCGGGTTAAGCGCCGATGATATTGTAATTGCCTGCTTCGGGCTGCATTCGATAGTCAACTGTAAGGAGGAAAGGGACAGGGAGTCCATAGAGCTTCCGCCCTTCGCAAGGGCTGTCTTAAGAGAACTCAAGAAGTCATCGAAGAATATAGCGCTTCTCCTGTGTGCAAATGCACCTCTTGCAGTGGTAGAGGAACAGGAGTCGGAGGAGATAGGCTCCATATTCTGGGCACCCTTCGGAAGCGAAGAGTACGGCAATGCGGTTGCGGATATATTAAGCGGAAATACAAGCCCTTCCGGCAGACTGCCACAGACCTGGTACAGGTCGGATGCTCAGCTGGCTAAGATGGATGATTACGATATAGAAAAGAACGGCATGACTTACCTGTACATGAAGGATAAGCCTCTGTACCGGTTCGGTTACGGGCTTTCATACACTGAGATAACGCAGGAGATAGTCTCGATTGATGAGGCGGGTAAGGTCACTGTCAGGGTTAAGAATACCGGAAGCTATACTGCAGATGCTGTGGTTCAGGTATATAAGAATTCGGACGGAAGCGTAAAGCTTTACGACGATGAGCTCCCGCAGGGCTTCGTGCTTTGCAGCTTTGAGAGAGTGAAAAACCTCCATCCGGGAGAAGAGTGCACGGTGGAGGTTTGCTGAAATAATATCTAATTACGAGCAGGGTGAGACTGTGTCTGCCTTGCTCGATTTTTTTTGCTCTTTACCTTATACATCTGCTTGTCTGCAGCTTTCATAGCACCTTCCATGTTGAAATCCCTGTCAAAGATAAGCTTATGGGCGCCACTGCTGGTTAAAACCGAATACGGAAGAGCTGAGTCCTTGTTGAAATCATCGAGCTTGGAGTCGATAGCCTTTATTATGGAGTCTGCGTCGCAGTCACCCGCTATGACAGCAAATAATTCGTCTCCGCCGTATCTCGCGCACAGGGCATGCTCGGGACAGGAAGAACGCAGCGCCGAGGCAACTGTGGCAATCGCGCGGTCACCCTCCGCGTGGCCAAAGCTGTCGTTGATGTACTTTAATCCGTCTAAGTCGGACATGATGACTGTCAGAGGAGTCCCCGTAAAGCCCTCAGCAGAGGTCATGCTGTCAAGGGCGAGCAGAAAGCCGGTACGGTTGTACAGTCCGGTCAGTGCGTCGTGCTTATACATGGAATCGACCTTTTCAAGCAGGAAGCGCTGGTGTGTCAGATTGATATATCCGCCGATGCCCATGTTGATGGCAGTGGTGATGGTTGCGCTTCTTGCGTAGTTTGTTATGATGTAGTTATGAAAGTAAAAGCAGCTGAAGCCTATCGGACGGTTCATGAAGTCAAGCGCGTTAAAGATGAGCGGGTACCCCGAGGCGCTGAGTTCTATGATACGATCTCTGTAATTGCCGGACAGAACATTCTCGCAGTTGTTCACAGTCTCATCGTAGAAAAGCTCCTCCTGAAGAGGCAGATGTTCGAAACGGTTTTCCTCTGCGTAATCCGCGTCATCTATCATGTGCAGATTGTGTGGCGGAAGCTCATCTTCGGGAACTAAGAAATAATTCTTCTCCGGATTAAAGCAGTTTAAGTCCACGACATACAGGCTGTTCTTTGTCTGGTGGCAGTGGATAGCCGCAGCCATATCCCACAGGCTGTGGCTTGTCTCCATATGTGAGGAAATGGTTGAAAGGATTCTCGTGTCATCCTGATGCCTGTAGAAGCTTGAGTTCAGGCGTGTAAGCGTTGTCTGGGGCGGAAGCATGCGCGCGGGACAGCCGCAGGACTCGTTGACTGAAAGCTCGGGTACTATGTATGCGTCTTCTGCTTCCTGACCGTTAATAAGCTTCAGGACCGCCTCGCAGGTGGCGCTTGCAAGCTGAGTAGTGTCGCAACTTGCCGTAGTCAGCTTGGGTTCGGAGATGTACACCTCGTCTATACCGTCAAAGCCGGAGACCATAACCTGTCCGGGGATGCTTATTCCCGCAGACTTAAGCACGTCGCACACATTTACGGCCATTATGTCGTTGGCGCAGATGATGGCATCCGGAAGAACATCGCGCTCCAGCAACAGCTGTGTGGCCTCGCGTGTCGGATCGGCCCAGAAGTGTCCGTAGCTTAGCATGCTCTCGTCAAAAGCTATGCCATTTTCCGAAAGAACCTTCTTAAAGATGTCTATTCGCTCGTCGGAGAAGCTGTTGCCTGGAAGTCCGGCCATGATATGCGGTCGTTTTGCGTGGTGCTCTTCTATCACATGACGGACAACCTTCTCAAAGCCGCGTCCGTAATCGAAGCTTACGCTTGTGGTTCCCTCGTAATTGCCATCCACGACAACCACGGGAACACCGGCATCTTTAGAACGCCCAATTATGCGCTCCGTGACGGTGCGGCTCTTTATCTTCTCGTCCATTATGACTACGCAGTCAAGCTCGTCAAAAGGCATGAGGTCAAAGACATAGGTCTCAGCCGTGATGGCAGACTCATCCCAGTAGATATCCGAATTGATGGTGAATATAAGCAGTGCGCAGTCCGCGTCGATCAGTTTTTTGCTTAACAGGCTGACATAGCCGTGCACCTCGGGAGCGTATATCCTCGAGGAACAGAGGGCAACCAGCTTTTTTCCGTTGACCATGGTTTTGACTCTCCCTCAAAAGAAACAATAGATTGTCTGTCGAATAATTATAGCACCGCCACACAACTGCTACAAGGGAAAAATATCAAAATGAAGACAATATGTATACCGTGTCACATGTGGTTGTGATGTCTTGCGGCGAGAGGGAAAAGGTGGTATTATTTTAAGCGTTGTATTAGGCGTTTCA
>JAFXSQ010000043.1 GCA_017525525.1 Lachnospiraceae bacterium
AGAATACATTTCAGATACCTCCCTGTTTTGAATAAGATTTATTGTCAGCAAACAACTTTCTTATTCTACATCGAGGTATCTTTTTTCTCACCTACTTTCTCTGAAATTCCTTACATTTTGAATTATACAGGAAGCTCCTTAGAAAAATAATCATCATACGCAGCCACAAACTTCATCCCCACCCCTGCGAGCATCTCCTTTATCTCATCCAGGCTGTAAGCTCTCTGCAGATGAAGCTCATCGGTTCTCTCGTAAAGGCCGGACTCGGTTTTGCCAAACATCGTCAGCTCAAGTTCATTTATGCCGGTTTCGTCATCATAGAAATTATCCCAAATAAAGCTGATATCCTCCCTCGCCTCGGCTATGGTCGAATCAGCCAGGGTCTCTTCATAGTAGTGCCTCGTATGAAAATCGAAAACAAAAACACCGTCGGTTTCGAGGTAGTTGTTCACCAACCCGAATACAGCTTTAAGCTCCGACGGTTCAAGAATATAATTCACACTGTCACAGACTGAGACAACGGCGTCTACGGTACCGTAGAGTTCAAACGCGCGCATATCCTGAAGCAGATAAAGCGCACTGCCATCCGAAGTCTCATTCTTTTCCATTGCCAATGCAAGCATATCAGACGAATTGTCTATGCCGATCATATCAAATCCCTTCTTTGAAAGACGTCCGGTAAGCTCACCGGTACCGCAGCCGAGCTCACAGCAAAGTCCGCCGCTCACTCCCTGTCCTTTAAGCAGCTCAACTATCCTGTCCGACCACTCGTCATAAGGAATATTATCCATTAATTCATCATAAAATGCCGCAAACCCCTCGTACATCTTTTATTTCTCCACCCCATAAACAAAGATAAAGCTATTTTACCAAAAAAACCTTTATTTGTCGAGTGAAAGACGGTCCCGTTCTTGCGTCTTTCCCTTGAACATTTCCACAGAAAAGTATATAATCTTCCCGTTATTTACACACAGAAATCGGAGATTAAAATGAACACAGAGATTAAAAATCCTTTGGGCACGGAGCCCGTAAGCAAATTGATGCTCAAGTTCGCCATACCGAGCATAATCGGAATGCTTGTGGCGGCGCTTTATAATATAGTCGACCAGCTCTTCATAGGCAACTATGTGGGCGCAGAAGGAAACGGCGCGACCAACATCGCCTTCCCCTTCACAACCGCCTGCCTTTCAATCTCGCTTCTGTTCGGAATAGGCGGCGCGTCGTGCTTTAACCTATCCATGGGGCGGGAGGAAAAGGACAAGGCTCCTTACTTTGTAGGCAACTCGCTTACCATGCTTGTGCTTTTCGGCACGGTAATCTCGCTTTCGGCGGAGCTTTTCTTGACACCACTTCTTCGGGCCTTCGGAGCTTCGGATAACATCCTGCCCTTCGCTCAGGAGTATGTGCGCGTCACAGCTATCGGCTTCCCCTTCCTGATGTTCACCACGGGAGGCTGTCACTTAGTCAGGGCAGACGGAAGTCCCCGTATGGCCATGCTCTGCAACATAACGGGAGCCGTCATCAACACGATTTTAGATGCTGTCTTCGTTATCATTCTCGACCTCGGTATGTTCGGCGCGGCCTTTGCAACCATAATCGGACAGATAATCTCGGCAGTCATTGTATTCGTATACATACTTCACTATAAGACAGTTAAGCTTGAGAAAAAGCACTTTAAGCCGCAACTGAAATACATAAGCCAGGCAGCTGCGGTTGGCATGGGTTCCTTCTTTAACCAGGTTGCCATGCTCGTGGTACAGATAGTTCTGAACAATTCCTTAAAGCACTACGGAGCCGGCTCGATATACGGTGAGGATATACCTCTTGCGGTAGCCGGAATCGTGCTCAAGGTAGGCCAGATTTTCTTCTCCATAGTGATAGGTATAGCGCAGGGCACACAGCCCATAGAGAGCTTCAATTACGGCGCAAAGAATTATGCCCGCGTACGCGAGGCTTACAAGCTCGCCCTCGTTGCAAGCGGAGCCATCTCCGTAGTTGCCTTCCTTTTGTTTCAGCTTATGCCGCGGCAGATACTCTCGCTATTTGGGAAGGATAACTCCGAAGCGTATTTTGATTTCGGAACAAGCTATTTCAGGGTATATTTCTTCTTCATATGCCTGAACTTTATACAGCCCGTAACCGCAACATTTTTTACCTCTATCGGAAAAGCTTTCAAGGGCGCGTTCCTCTCGCTCACGAGACAGCTTCTGTTCCTGATACCGCTTATGCTCATACTCCCCAAATTCTTCGGGATAGACGGCATACTCTACTCGGGACCGATAGCGGACTTCATCGCAATAATCGCCACGGTTATAATGGCTGCTTTTGAATTCAAAGACATGAGACGACTCGAAAAGGGAGGTACCGCATAGATTATGTTTGGTAAGCTGATTAAAAATGAATTCTCAAGCCGGTGGAAGCCTGTCGTAGCCCTTTACATCGGACTTTTAGCCGGAAGCCTGTCGGTATTTCTTTTGGGCTTGCTTCATGATAATGTAGAATCAAACTTTCTGAACATCCTTTACGGAGTGACGGTGTTTCTGTTCATAGTAAGCTTCTTCGTGATTGCCGCCTGCATATTCCTGCTGCCTTTAGTGGATTTCAGAAACAGGTTCTTTAAAGAGCAGTTATATCTTCCGCGCACTATGCCGGTAAAGCTCTCGCAGCTTCTGCTTGTAAGATACATTTTTGATATAACCATGGTCATCAGCATGGCGATCGTCTATCCGATCTCTCTTAAGATAGTCGGAACGCCGGATTCTTTCAAGAAGATTCTTGAGACCGTGGAAAAGGTACTCAATTTCCTTAAGATAGAGATATCCTTCAGGCCCACCATAATCCTTTTGGCAGTTACATATTTTGTAAGCTACCTCTTTGTGGTATGGTGTTTTAACTACTCTTACTCCTTCGGGCACTGCAAGTTCAAAAAATCACAGCCGCTTGCGTCTGTCCTCTTCTTTGTAGGTCTTTCAACGGTTTCAAATGTTCTGACCTGCTACTTAGCCCAGGCCATGGACAAGACAGATTTGTGGACAAGACTGTACAAGGCAACCGGCAATCAGGTTCTCGCAAGCGTGAACATTATTCTCATAATCACATCCACTTATATGGTCCTTTGCACAATAATTATGATAATACTGACGAACGCAACGCTGAAGAAAAAACTGAAAGATTAGAATACGCGCGCGCTTGTCACGAAGTGACTATTTTCCTTTTGCGCGCGTGATTAAATCGAGCAGGGAAGACAAAGTCGCACCCTGCACGCAGCGCCGCGCGCTTGTCACGAAGTGACTATTTTCCTTTTGCGCGCGTGCGCATAAAAAAATGTCATCCTGAGCTTAAAGATTCTTTGCTCCGCTCAGAATGACATTTTCTTTTATTATATCCTTACTGTCTCGGCGGCCACTGCTGGTTAGCTCCCGGCTGTCCACCCATCGGCTGCTGCGGCATACCCTGTTGCGGCATGCCAGGCTGGCCCATCGGCGGCATTCCCGGCTGACCCATCGGTGCCATTCCCTGAGGTCCCATCGGTCTGCCCTGCATCGGGTAACGTGGCGCTCCCATTCCTCCTACCGGAAGTACAGGCGCCTCAAGCTTGAACATCATGAATACATAGCAGAAGATCGGAAGTATAAGGTCTCTTGCGATTCCGAGAAGATATACACATACAATCTGGTAGAACTTCTCTCCGCCCTTCATGTAATCGGCATCAATGGTATCAAAGATGCCCTTGAAGGCACCCCATACCTCTGCCACGATGATCATGCAGATAAATACTCTGAATAAGGTTACTAATCCTTTGTTCTTCATCTTTCTCCTCCTCATATGGAATTATATGGTCTCGTCGCTTTCAAACGACGCTAATATTATACTCTCTATGCCTTTACTTGTAAATCTTTTTCGTGTATAATCATTTTTACTGTTTATCATTTTCAAGCATATGAAAGGAATTAAGGATATGATCAATTTCAAAGTCGGAATAATCGGCGCGGGAAGTATCGCCGCGACCGTTGCGGATACCCTGACAAAGCTTGACGCTTTCGAGCCCTATGCCATAGCATCAAGAGATTTAAACAAAGCAAAGGATTTTGCCGAGGCACACGGTTGCGCCAAGGCCTACGGCTCCTACGATGAGCTTGTCCAAGACCCTGATGTTGAACTCGTGTACATTGCCACACCACATGCCTTCCACGCAGAGCAGGCGAAAATGTGTATCAACGCAGGCAAGCCCTGCTTAGTCGAGAAAGCATTTTCCTACAACGCTGTCACGGCCAAGGAGGTTCTTGACCTCGCTGAGGAAAAGAAAATCTTCTGCGGTGAGGCCATGTGGATTCGTTTCAATCCACTCTACAAGCTTGCTGCCAAGATAATCTTCGACAACAAGATTGGCAAGCTCAATCACATACAGGCAACCTTAGGCTATGACATCAAGGAGAAAGAGCGTATCCAAAAGCCCGAGCTTGCGGGCGGCGCTCTTTTAGATTTAGGCATATACTGCTTAAACCTCTCAGCCATGTTCTTCGGTAAGGACCCTGCAAATGTTCTCACAACCTGCAGGAAGTTCAATACCGGCGTGGATGCTCAGGAGGTTATCTCCTTCGCCTATGAAGGCGGAAGAACTGCCGACTACTACGTAACCGCTATGTACAAGGCCGAGAACAACGCCAGGTTCTACTGCGACCTCGGCTATATCGAGATTGAAAACATGAACAACCCCGAAAGGTTAAGGGTATTCGGCAAGAGCAAGGAACTCATCTTTGAGGCAACTGTTCCGGATGCTCAGATAAGCGGCTATGAGTACGAGTTCTTCTCAGCAAGAGATGCGATAATCACCGGCAAGACCGAATGCGTAGAGATAACTCACCGCGAAACCATCCGTCTGCTTCAGCATGCCGATACTTTAAGAGCAACCTGGAAAATGCTTTATCCCATGGAAGCTGCCACGGATGAGAAGCCGGCCTAATCGGCGCTTTTGAAGAAACATACCAAAAGAACCTATCACTTTCGAGAAAAACAAAATAAAATACAATAAACAGGGCACAAAGCGCAGTTTTCGTTCATTTTCGACGAATATATGAGCTTTGTGCCTTTTTGTCAGCAGCTTATGTTAATCATGCTCCTATGAGGGAAGCAAGAGTTATTATTGTTACGCTTTCTTGTTCTGTGCCGGTGGGTGCCAAAGCTGCTCAGCCCTCGGAGACCGTCTCGGTCGGTAACTGCCGGTACATTTTCTCTTTACTCCGGACTTTTATCCTTTTTATGCTACCTCCGACACATAACAAGTAAGTATCTCTATCAATTTCTCCTTGTATATCCTCCCTACCTTAAGCATCTCACCGCAATCCATACGTATTATATTGTTCGACCGGTCTATGCATTTGATATGCCTTACATTACACAGGGCGTTTTTGCTGCACTTTACAAAATCTCCCGAGTCAAGAGCCACCAATACCTCGTCTAAGTTCTTAAAGCTCCTTGTGACCAGACACTCCTTGTCACAACAGCCTATGATGAAACAGTGTCCGTCCGAGCGGACGTACTCTATCTCCTCGGTTTTCGGAAGATATATAACTCCCTCTGCGAACACGAACAATCTTCTGTTCTCCCTTCTCGTTCTGTGAGATGCTGCTGTTAAGATAATACTTTCCGCAACAACCGGATCAAATCCGCTGTCCAAATACGCAGATAACAAATATGTATTGGATATCACACCGAAGGCATCCGGTATCTCCGATATATAGATTACCGGCGTAAATCTGTAGGTGTCCGTCTTTCTTATGATTTCAATGAACTTTACTCCCTCGGGCGGTCTTCCTGAAGCAAGCCTGTTTTCAACCACAATAAAACAGTCTATCGTCCGCAATCCCATTACGCCAAATGCATATTGTGGTTCACAAACTCTCCTTATATCAACCGGTTTTACGCTCTTAGATAATATTATTTGAAGCTTTCCAAACATTTTATCATCAGATGTAAGAATCAGAACCATAAACCTTTCCCCCTTAATTAAAATATTTATAGTTTATCTGCTTCCCTCCCATTTCTCCTTACACGGGCGCGCGCATTTCAATCTACATTACGGCGCCCCTGTGCATATTAATCGAGCAAGGAAGACGCAGTCTCATCTTGCTCGTGCGCGGGGCGACGGTCAGCTTTAGCTGACATCTACATTACGGCGCCCCTGTGCATAAAAAAACGGATAGGTTTTGATACTCCTATCCGCAATTCGCATCCAACAACTCAATTATTTTGTTAAGCTCAACAACCGGTATTTGCCCGGGGGCAGAAGCCTCAAACAGGCTTCCGAAGGTCGCCGCGCTTCCGAATAATCCGCCGCACGCCCTGCTTACCGCCCCAAGTCTCCCCATCGACATCGTTATCAACGGTATCTTCAGCACATCACGCGTCAGCTGTTCCGTGACCGACATAAGCCTTATCACATCCTGTTTATCCTTCGGCATGACTGCAAGCTTTGCTATATCCGCTCCGGCAGCCTCCATGTCCGTTATGAGCCCGAGCATTAACTCGTCCTCCGGGGTACTGTCAAAGAAATGCTTCGACAGGATTATTTTTTTACCTTTGCTCCTTATAGCTTCAACAAGCTCCGGCCGACCCGGCGCATCAAGCTCTACATCGATGATATCCGGTATTCCGCTCTCAAGCCCCGCTTCAACCGCGGTTATATAATCCGCCCCTTCGGGTAGTTGCTCTCCGCCCTCTCGTTCACTTCTTAGCGTATACAGCAACAAAACCTCATCCGGCAGAACATGTCTTACCTTTTCAAGAAGTTTCTTTATGCTGTCGGCGTCATTCACAGCCTCATAATAATCAATCCTGAGCTCCACTATATCTATTCCGGAACCCAAAGACAAGGCTGACCTGATACGGTCAGCCTCGCTTATTACATTTTCGTCAGTCCTTCCGACCAAAGGCACGCACACCTTCGGCCGGCCACCTCCGATATTCACATTTCTTACTGTAAGGTTTGCACCCATTTAGCTTCCTCTTGTTCAAACAATATTACTGCACTGTGTAGCAGGAGCTCTTTAATCCGTTTAAGACGTCCTCTATCTTAAGTCCGTCCTCGCTCCATGTAGTTGTGCTTACCATGAGGTACTGTCCGTCGCCAACCTCTGTGACAGCGGCGAGAATGGTTATGGTCACATCACCGAAGCTTGAATCCGGCTTTGCCTTATAAGTTCCCACAGTGTAGATTACCTTCTTACCGTCAACCTCTGTCTCAATGCAGCTGTCAACCTTCGAGTCCTCAAACTCCTCAGCCTCTTTACCGTCAAGAAGCACTCTCTCGTCAAGGATTGCCTTCACATCGGTTCCATGCTCAAGGGTATAGTTGAGATCACGATAGTTCTCATCCATAAAGCTTACCATACCGCCTGCATAGAAACACTCCCATCCCTCGGGGCCGTTGATCTGAACAACTACCTTTCCGTCCTCTGAAGCAACAACCATATCCTCGGGGGCTATCTCTTCATTAATACTCTCGGGATCGATCTCCTCGACGGTTGCGTCCTCACCGGGATCCTTTCCGTCATCATCAAGACTGCCGGTGAAATCATCGATTATTGAAGCTCCGTCACCCATACCTCCGAAGAGATTGCTGAGCTCGCCATACCACTCAGATATCTTATCCTTATTATCCTCCATTATCTTGGTTAAATCATCCTTCGATAATGTGGTAAGATCATACTGCTTAATTGATGTGTCAACAGCCTTGGCTTCCTTGTTTGTAGCGTCTAAGGTTATATAACCACTGAGCTTTATCAATTCATTATCACCCTGCTTAACCGTTAACTCCGATATCTCGAGGGTGAACTTATCTGTCTTTGAAATATCCTTTAAAACGCCCTTGAATTCAGCATCAATCGACTGTCCGGCTGCACTGAGTGAAAGCTTTCCTTCGATATTGTTGCCACTGGCCTTTGCGTCAATGGTCATATCCATAGATGTTCCGGCTGCTCCGAGGCTTATCTTGCCATTAAGGCTGTCTGCCGAACCCTCAAAATCTCCGGTAAGCGTTATGTTCTGACCCGCAGCACCAAGTGTAGCACTCGCAAAGATGTGATTATCCGAGTGATCCATGAAAACATTATAATCAAGCGATGCTCCGAAGATGTTCCATGAACCGCTTGTCTCAATCTTGACAGCCATGCCGTCCTTGACATACACATTCAATACTATGTCGCCACCGACTATAGAAGGAATCATTGCCTTGACCTGCTTTATAGTCGCATCAAGCTGTGAAGCGTCTATTCCGAAGCCCGACAAAAGAGATGCATTTCCGGAAAGCACACCGACTGCTTTATCGACTACATCTGAGATAGCAGCCTCGATATCTGCCTCCGCTATGGTAACCTCATAATACTTTGCCTTAACCTCGGTACCGTTTACACTTATCTTTTTACTTCCCTTTGATTTGAAGGTCGCCTTATCCCAAAGCTCGCTTTTAAACACGGTATCGGTTGAATAATCAGCAAGGTTAACTGACTGGTAAAGATCCAGGTTGATGGCCGGAAGTACACTTAACGCATCTAGATTCAGCCCCTCCAAAAGCGGGGACTTAAGGAACGCATTAAGTATATCATTTGTAGGAACGGTAAATGCTCCATCCACAAGCTCCGGAAGCTCCAAGTAAAGCTTGGAATCATCCGCCTTTACATCTGCAGAGATTATCTTATTGTCATTATGCTTCATGACAAAATCGCCTGAAAGCCTCTTGGCAGCGTTGTCTCTGGTAAAGCTAAAATTCATTCCCACGCCGACATCCTGTCCGGATACGCTGTCTATCTTAAGCTCTGACGCTATGGTACCGCCATCCTTTAGAAGCTTTTCAGCGATGGAATTCACATCAACCTGATCTTGAAGGGATGTGATACTAATTCCGGTTTCAAAGCTCGACTTTATAGCCTCTTCAATCTTCTTCCTCGGGTTAAGAAGCTTCGGAAGAAGGAATATGCAGAAGCATACGATTGCAGCTATTAAAACCACCGCCACCGATATGCCGATAATTAGTCCCTTCTTGCTCTTCTTCGGAGGTGTTACACCTCCACCCATGCCTGAATTCATTCCGCCGTAAATCTGCCGGTTATCGAAACCGTTCTGACCTCCAAAGCCCTGTTGTCCCGCCATTCCGGGCTGAGAATTCATGCCGGGCTGACTGCCTGCATTCTGCTGCGGCGTAAAGGTCGGCTGCTCAGCCGCAAGGGAGAAGCCACCGGTTGAAGGCTGTTGCTGCGGTGTGAAGGTTGTCTGCTCCTGTCCTGTCGGCTGCTGCTGCGGCGTAAACATCGGCTGCTCAAGCTGCACCGGTGTATCGCTCGCAAGCTTAAGACCTCCGCTCTTGCTTCCGACTGTATTAGTCGCCTCCGTTGCAGCATTGTCTACTGCATTAGACGCATCCGTCATCATGCTATCGAGCGTTCCGGCATTAAGCCCTCCTATTCCCGACTGCATCGGATCGTTTCCGAAATTATTATCCATTTCGTTCCTCCTGTACAAGCTGTAATAACACGCTTAGTAAACCTTAGCTTCCTCTTCCTTGTTAAGCACTCTGAGCGCTCCCTGTGCCAGAGCAAGGAGCTCATCCTCGCCTGCGTACACGGTAACTCCGGATATGAAGCCTATCTTCTTAATGAGTTCACCGGTGGTGTATTTTGAGTAAGCAATTCCTCCGGTCATGATTATCTGATCAACCTTGCCCTCAAGCACTGCGGACATCGCGCCGATATCCTTAGCCACCTGATATATGAAAGCGTCAAGCACAAGCTTGGCCTTTTCATCATTCTTATTGAATGCAAGATCCTCTACGTCTCTTGCATCGTTGGTTCCAAGATATGCGTTGAAACCGCCCTTGCCGACAAGCTGCTTTACCATCTCGGCCTCTGTGTATTTGCCTGAATAGCAGAGCTTTACTATCTCGCCGTTCGGTACTCCTCCGACTCTCTCCGGTGAAAATGCGCCGTCACCGTTTAATGCATTAAACACATCTACAACTCTTCCATCCCTGTGAGCGCCGACAGACACGCCTCCGCCCATGTGTACAACAATAAGTCTCAAATCCTCATAAGGCTTACCGATTTCCTTGGCGTGGCGCTTTGCAACCGCCTTCTGGTTAAGAGCATGGAAGATACTTGTCCTCGGAAGCTCCGGATGACCGGAAAGTCTTGCCACATCATCAAGCTCGTCTACCACAACCGGGTCAACTATGTATGAAGGCACGCCGAGCTCATCTGCAATCTCCTTTGCAAGAAGACCACCTAAGTTGGAAGCATGCTCGCCTCTCTTGCACTCTGTAAGGTCCTTTATAAGCTCATCTGTTATAGCATAAGTACCGCCCGGGATAGGCTTTAAAAGTCCACCTCTTCCGACAATCACATCAAGGCTCTTTATGTCGAAGCCCTTGCTCTCAAGCATATCCGTGATCATCTTCTTGCGGAAGTCCTTCTGTGCAACTACTGTCTCAAACACCTTCAACTCATCGGTTGAGTGTCTCAAGGTCTCCTCAAAGAGAAGTGTCTCGTCCTCGAACACGCCGAGCTTTGTGGAGGTAGAACCGGGATTTATAATAAGTGATTTGTATGACATATTTATGTTCCTCCTGTGAAAACTTTATGTTTATTACTTAAGCTTCTCAGCAACAATTGCGGCAACGGCGATAGAGTTGATCTTAGTCTCCATATCGTCTGACCTTGATGTAAGAATAACCGGAGCCTTTGTACCCGTTAATACATTTCCGTTCTTAACCTTAGCGGTGTGAACAAGTGTCTTGTATACGAGGTTACCTGCGTGGATATCCGGGAAGAGAAGGATATCGGCATCTCCGACGATCTTCCTTCCTGTTGCGCCCTTGTGTCTTGCTGCCTCGGGATCGATCGCGAGATCCATGGAAAGAGGTCCGTCCACGATACAGCCTGTAATCTTGCCTTCCTCATTCATCTTGGTAAGCTCTGCTGCCTCAACGGTAGCGGGCATCTTCGGGTTAACAACCTCAACGGCTGCAAGCGGAGCAACCTTCGGGCACTCAATACCGCATGCATGCGCAATCTCAACGGTGTTGTTGATGATTCCTACCTTGTCCTCAAGTGTAGGATACGGGATAAATGCAACGTCCGTTAAGAAGAATATCTTGTCATAGCCCTCTATCTCAAAAAGGCATACATGAGAAAGCGGCTTACCGGTACGAAGACCAACCTCCTTGTCGAGTACGCTCTTTAAAAAGCCCTTGGTGTCGATAACGCCCTTCATGTACATATCGGCCTTGCCGTCATGAACAAGCTTAACTGCTGTAAGAGCTGCCTCATAATCATCCTTTACATCGATGATCTCGAACTCGGATATATCCTCGCCCATCTCCTTGGCGATGGCATTGATCTTGTCTGCGTCACCTACGAGAACCGCATCGGCGATACCACGCTTCTTAGCCTCCTTAACTGCGCCGAGCACTGCGTCATCCTGTGCTACCGCTACGGCAAGCTTCTTCATGCTGCAATTCTTTACTGTCTCAAGTAATGCTTCAAATCCCTTCATGATATACGTTTTCCTTTCGTTGATTTATGGATTTATTTTTTCTTTTTCAGTACCTCAAGCTTATAATCGAGGCGACCGTCTATTACATCAAGTATGGATAAAAGAAGACATAATAATACGGCAGCTAAACCGAGCTTTCTGTCGATGCGTTTCTTAAGCACCCTGTCTGCCTTCTTCGCTGCCTTGGCAAGCTTCTTTATCTCTCTTGACGGCTTTTCCTTTATGGCCTTCTTAGGCTCTTTTGCCTTCTTCGCAGGCTTGGCTCTTTTGATGCCGGACACTGTGTCTCACCTCCACACTAACGCACTATGTTATCACAAACTGCCACATTCTGCAAGTTTTAGTCCAACTTGACGCCACTCAACCCGACACATGTGATACGCAGGACGTTCGCACTCCGTTTCACGGCCTGCTTTACCACATATGTCGGATTTCGCGGCTGTTTACTGTTTAGTTTTCTTTTTACATATTCCCGGTAGTAAGATTTCGTATTACAATTTGCTCTTGATTGTAAATGTGTTCGTTCATAACGCGGACTGCGGTCTCCTCGTCTCCGTTGAAGATGGCGCGCGTGATCTCGTCATGTTCGCGGACAAGGAAATCGTGGTAGGAGAAATCCTTCACGTATTCGACGCGGTAGCGGTAGACCTGCTCGCGTAAGTTCTGCGCGAGAGTTATGAGCTTAGGGTTCTTGGAGGCGTTGTAGATGCTGTTGTGGAAGGCGATGTCACAGTCCACGATGGCAGGTACAAGCTTCGAGTTGATGGCCTCCTTGAAGCGCAGGTTTGTATCCGCTATCTCGCGCTTTGCCTCATCGTCGAGGCGCTTGGTGGCAAGCTTGACCGACAGCTCCTCGATAGCCATGCGGACCTCTAATGCGTCGGTTAAGTCCTTTACCGTTATGTTCGCAACCTGAGCGCCCTTCCTTGGAAGCATGACAACCAGGCCTTCGAGCTCAAGCATACGTATGGCCTCTCTGACCGGGGTACGGCTTACGCCAAGCTTGTTGGCAAGCGTAATCTCCATCAGCCTCTCGCCCGGATCAAGCTCGCCCTCTATTATTGCCTTCCTCAAGGTGTTGAACACAACCTCTCGAAGCGGCAGGTATTCATCGGGGTTTATCAATAATTTCATAACTGCATCCTTACTTAATTCGACACCGGTCTTGTAATGTATATATTCTCCGCAATACCCTGCTTTTCTATCGAAGCGTAGGCCTGCTTTGCGTGCTCCTCATTCTCAAATATACCGAACACAGTCGGGCCGCTTCCCGTCATCAGCGCCCCTAAGCTGTGGCAGATGACCATGGTCGCCTTTATGGCCTCGATTTCCCTGTACTCTTTTACCGACACGGACTCGAGTACATTTGCAAATCGCCTTGTTACGCCCTTTATGTCATGGTTCTTCATGGCCTCCACCATACCGTCCACGTCCGGATGGTCCATATCCCCATCATGATTAAGATTCGTGTAAATGTACTTCGTGTTCAAAGAAAGCGGCGGTTTTGCCACAAGTATATAGCAGTCGTCAAGCGGTGTAATCGGAGTCAGCTTTTCTCCTATACCCTCTGAAAGCGCCGTCTTCCCCAGTATGCAGAACGGTATATCCGAACCTATGGTAACGCCGAGCTCCATAAGCTTCTCAACCGGTACATTTAGCTCAAACAATTCATTTACCGCATGAAAAACCGCTGCTGCATCAGAGCTGCCGCCCGCCATACCCGCCTCAACAGGTATCTTCTTCTCAAGTTTTATATCTATGGGCTTCTTTAAGCCATAGGTCTCGTACATAAGCTTTGCCGCCTTGAAGGCTAAGTTCTTCTCATCCGAGGGTATGCGTCCGCTGTCCGTGGAGAAGGTAATCAGCTCCTTAACGTCCGCAACCTCCTTTTCCTCGTCGTAAAGCGTAAAGTACAAAGTGTCGTGAAGGTCTATATTCTGCATGATCATACGGACAAAGTGGTAACCGTCATCCCTTTCACCTATTACATCGAGGCAGAGATTCAGCTTTGCGTATGCTTTTTTTTCGAGTGTGATTGAATCGCCCATGTAACAAATTCCCCCTGAAAATAATAATTCTTTAATAAATAATCATTATAACACTTTTTTACTTTTCCTGCCACAGAAAAAAGACTTAAAATTCACAGCTTCGCTCACAGCAAAGGGACTGCCGCACTTATTGCGACAGTCCCGTCAGCCAACTGCATGTCTTATGTACCGGACATATTATCTTAGAAGCCTTTAAGGTATTTAACCGACTTCATACCGAAGCGCTTTGCCGCGGTGTACTTCTTTTTATCGATTACTTCGCCCATCACATCAAGGAAGTCCTTGGGAGAATTTCCGCTCAGTCCGCCTTTAAGATCCATCTTTTTATGAGAATCGATTATCCTGTCAAGCATATGGCTGCTTGCCTTTACGTAAAGCTCTCCAATATCGTTTCTCGCTTTCAGCATCTCTTCCTGAGTAGGAGGTACTATCTCATTAGCTTTGTCTTTACCACCCTTATCAAAGTACTTCACTGCTTTGTCAAGAAGATCCTTGTAAGATTCGGTTGCTTTCATTAAGTCAGCGCCGTACTTATCATCTGCATAGCACGGTCTTATTTTAAGCTCAAGATCAAAGTATTCTTCATACGTAATCTTTGACCACCCTTTCACGTTATTGGTGTGAAATTCCGGAAAAATCACAAACAGACCTTTCTTTATATCGTACTCAGTCTTCCCCGCTCCGCTTCTTGGTATCTGCTCGCCGAATTCGTTTGTATGGGTTCCTTCATTGTGTTTTTCGTCACGCGTACGCTCATGGTTCTCATACTCTGTCCACAGCTTATCCTCGATCTCCTTCATACGCTCCTCTGTGATCTTATCCCTGTTCTTTACTGCATCAAGGTAAGTCTTTAACGCCTTATCAAGCTCTGTAGGTTTGAAAGCATCCCTTACATCTATCTCTTCCACGTCTCCTCTGTCATCATACTGGAATTTAGCCAGCGTGTTGACAGCCTCTTTAACGCTTGTAAATCTTTTACCGTCCTTGTCCTTAGGCAGCTTATTTTTTGTGTATATACCGCTAAGCTGCTTGAACATATCCTCGCACTGACCTCTTGAAAGTGAGAATCCATGTGTCCTAAGAAGTTTTTGCTCAAAGAAATAATCCTCGTCTTCAGCCCTCTTTGCAAATTCTTTGCTTACATCGGTCTTTTTCTTCGAATTGTACATCTCCTCCATGACATCCAGAAACGAAGCCGGAGTATAGATGTGGTCCAAGATAAACTTCTGACGGCGTTCCATATCTTCGTCATTTAAAAGTTCGAAGAAGCTTTCCCTGTCCATTCCTACCAGGTCTACCTTCGCTTTCTTTGCAAGCATGTACTGGCTCTTTGCCGAAAGACCCGCGCCCTTTCTCTGAAGATTCTCAAAAAGCTCGTCCTTGTAATCTTCCTCCCTGGTGCGGTTCACACGCTCCATGGCAAGTATGGCGGAATTCATATCCAGCAGGATCTTGTTCATATCATCTATCGTGTTCTGAAGACGTATCTGGCAGCTTGAGAAGTTTGCTATGGCAGGCGGAAGCTCTAACCCTACCTCCTGAGCCCTTGCAAGGGCTACAGCGATACGCTGAGCAGTCGAGGTCGAATCTCCCATGGTCAGCACATCCTTGAACACCCATGTAAGCTCCTCCTTCTTAGCCTCAAATTCCTTCTCAGAGGTCTTCTCAAGCAGCTTCTTAAAGCCTTCGAGAAAGATGTTTACCTCCCCGGTGCCGGCAGCAAGCATCATCTTGGTTATCTGCTCCTGCTGGAACGCATTCAACTGTGTTGCGTTACCAAAGTCGATTACCGTAACACCGTCGCTGTCTATCATCATATTGCCGGCATGAAGATCGCCGTGATAGAAGCCTGCTCCGAATATTCCCTCTGTCACCCATTTTTCTGCAAGCTCTGTTAAGTATTTCTGTCTCTTCTCAAGCTCTTTATACTCTTTTTCGAGCTCCAGCCTGTCAACTATCAGGGAACCGGCTGTCCTTGATGTAAGGTTCTTGAACTCTATCTTGCCGTCTTTGTCCCTCTTTACTTCCGTCTTACCGTCCTTTACCGTTGTCTTGCAGTACTTGTTTATGATGCTGTCAGCCTTGTCCCTTGTGTCGGACATGTACTTCTTTACAGTGGTTCCGGGTGCCTGCTGTATGACCATGCAGTCCGCCGTCGGATCAACTATGGTTCCAAGCTTCATGGCTTTGACATTGTTTTCCTTGTGACCGGCAAGCTTTTTGTCATATATCTGACCTTTTTGTACATTGCCTGCCTCTATGGTAAGATCAAGCTCCTCCTCAACCCTCTTGAAGGTTCCCTCGAAGGTAGCCTGCATACCTTTGTCTGTCTTCAAGGCAGCGGCGTGCATAACCTCATACTCACGCTTCATACGGTTTCGTACATCCGGACGGAGGATCTTGACTACCACCTGCTGCTCACCTGTTATTCCCG
Organism: Lachnospiraceae bacterium; assembly: GCA_017525525.1. GTDB lineage: Bacteria > Bacillota > Clostridia > Lachnospirales > Lachnospiraceae > Coprococcus_C. The sequence continues at coordinate 16,027 of JAFXSQ010000043.1, forward strand.
GGCCTGATATCCTGCACAAAAATGCCTGTCCCACAGAAGCAGCACCAAGAGACTTGTCTATGACTATCTTGTTTATCCTGCCGTTGGAGCGCTTTACTATACCATCCATGTGCTGCTGAACGACCTTCTTCGGTATGGGAAGAAGGCTGTCCTTCATCTCATCGATTGCCTTGGCTATACCCTTTGGTACCGCTGTTGTCGGTATACCCTGAAGCATCTTCTGGAACAGCGGTCCCGCTCCCTTGAACATGCCTCCGAGAATATCGGCAAAGTACTCCATCTTCTCATCCGAGGTAAGCTTGTTTACCTCTGCAGGTGAAAGCTTCTTTACCGGTTTTGCGTTTCTGACGGCATAGGCGATCATCGATCTCTTATCCTTGAGCTGCATGCCGCTGAAGTAGGTCTTCATCACATTCTTTATAAAAAGTCCCTGACCCTTGTTTCCCTTGACCGTATCCTCCATGATCTTGGTCAATTCATTCTTCTCCCTGTCATAATGCGCCTGGAGCATCTTCTCGCTCTGCTCGATGGTATCCTTTATGCCCCTCTTTTCACTATCCTTTGCTGATTTAAGTCTGTTTTTGTTTTCTTTGATCGTATTCTTGAGCTCTTCCTTCATAAGCTTCCTGAACTCAATATCCGACTTCATCTTTTCTATTCTCTGCTTCGACTCCTCAGCTTCCTTCTTCTGCTCGCGCTCTTTCTGAATCTCAGGCGCCAGATCCTCTTCATTAATATTTACGAAGTCCTCGGGAAGCACAGCTTCCTGTAACTGTGCGCCTGCCGCATTCGCCTGCAAAGCTGCCTGCGTTCCATTACCCTGAGCCTGATTCTGTGCGTTTGCCTTCTTATTGTCCGCCTTCTTTTTGTCTTCCTTAGGCGGAGCAAATACCATCTCAGAGCACTTGGTCATCACTTCCTGGATGTTGTCTGAGCTTTTCATAACAACATCATCCACCGACCTGCTGAAATCTCCAAGCATAAGGAGCTTATCCGTGTCAAGGCTTTCAAGCTTGGAGAGTATCTCCTTTTTCACCTCATCGGCTCCTATCTTTAAACCGGTGAGCATCATCTTTTTCTGGTCATCACCCAGCTTATCCATGCCGACCTCCTTGTTGATAAAGGAGACTACCTGCTGCATTGTGTCGAAAAGACCTTCCTTTAACTGAGCCGCCATTCCATCGTCTACCGCAAAGAGAGGAAGCTTGTCGAGCATTCCGCTTATGATGCCCTTATCCATCTTATCCTCATCAAGATAAGCATCCTTAAGAAATGCGACTATACCCTCCACATTCTTCACCAGTATATCCCTGAGGCGTTTTCCCTGTCTGAACTTGTCGTATTTATCTTCATCGAAACCTTTCTCTTCTTTGAGCTTCTTGAACTCTGCCTCGTCCACATCACTGACAAGGTCAGCCTCCCTCGTGTCGGGATCATATAAGATATCTGTAACAAGGCTCTTGATGCGTGCCTCATCATGAGTCCATCCGTTTGCCACATCCGGATCGGTCTCAATCTCCCTGCCGAAGACCTCATTGAAGACCATAACCCCCTCCGGGATGTGATCTATAACATCCATCCTTTGCTCGGTAAGGCGGTTTAACTCTAAAGTGACCATGTTGTTGATATGCTTGCCCTCAAGCTTTTTATTTGCCTCCTTAACAGAATCGGCAACCAACGACTTTATATCCGAACCGCCTGCTGCCGCCACGGCAAACTTCTTAAGCTCCTCAACGGACACATTGTCAAAGTCGGTCTTCTTGAATCCAAGCTTCTTTGAAAGCACCTGAATACATGCCGCTCTTGACCTTATCAGATCACCCGAGTTCATGCTTCTAAAATCAATGTTAAGGTTGCTCACCACATCAGCGAGATCGTCACTCTCATAGAGCTCCATATTCGAGAGCACGTCGTTCTCAAGATCGTGAAGCACATCTGCGGTTCTTCTTCCGAAAGGAACCGTCACGCCGTTTGTCTCCAGGTAAAGAGAGTTGTCGTCGCGCTGAATAAGATTAAAGTGTACATCGCCGAGCTTTATCACCTTAACTCCCACCTCATCCGGTGCAAAGTCCCTTAAAGCCTCTCTCAAGCGTCTGAACTGACCTATGGCAAGCTTATCCTCCTTTGCAAGACGGCTGTACGGCTTCTCTGTCCCTATCATGGAAGAGAGCTTGTTCTTTCCGCTCTGGAACATGCAGACCATTTCATAAGCCTGATGATCTGTTACCGCTTTGCCAATCTCTATGTAAGAAAGCTTTTTAACTTCCTTTAATTCTTTTACTGGTTCCTCCAATATCTGTTCCTTGATTCCGTTTATAAAATCAAAGAATCCGGCTAAGAGACCCTCTGCCTTTTTCGGCTCTTCCTTTTTCTTCGGCTGTGGTCTCACTGTCTTCATCTTCTTTGAAAGCTGATACATCCTCGCAACAGCTATGAGTTCAACTCCGCTGTTAATGGGCTCCTCAGGCTGTTCAAGAGCAAACAAAGTCTTGCCCATGGTAAGAAGCTTATTTTCGTGAAGAAGCCTGTCCATAGTCTTTTGAACCATAGTCTTCCTGTCCTTCCATGCGCCTATCCTCGATGTCTTATTCTTCAGGTAATCCCTGCACATGAAGATGGCTGTCGAGTAGTTCTCCTGAATCTTTTCTATCTCCTCCGTTGTAAGAGTATGCTTCCTGTCCTCCGTCATGCTGTCCTCTAATCTCTTGAGCGCATCCTTAACCTTCTTCATCTCACCGGAATCTCCTCCGGTCTTCTGCGCGTTGAGCATGAGATTGGACAGATTTCTGCCCTTTATAGCCTCGAGCTTTCCCTGCTTGTATTCCTTCTTGTCGGTTTCAAGCTCACCGCTTTCAAGCTTTCTGATAAGATTATCGATAGTAACATTGTCCTCTGCCGTTTTCTCTGTCGACAGCTTTCTTCTCTCCTCAAGCTTTTCGGCACTCCCCACGATTGTCCTCATATTATCCTTGTCGATATTTCTTGCTATGCGGAGACCGTTGTTCAACTGATCATCAAGCATCTGCTGATCTAATCTGCTATTGATTCCTTCGCTCTTTTTTGATACTAATTCGTCCATCTTTTCCCCCTTATAAATATATTTTTACTTGAACTTTAAGTGTCAGATGCACCGGATACGGACGGCCGGCAGCCTGTCTGCGTTTCTCAAGCGGGATACTACCACCCTGATAGTCACTAAACACACACAGTCCCCAAGCAGCAAAAAAAACCGTAAATGAACCTCCGCTGCACTGTCTTTTGATGTATCTGCTTCCACTGACTTTACGCCATGTACCGACATTTTTCTCATAAATATAGCAAGCGAACAAATATATTTTTACTTTTGTCCGTTTGCTGCGCCGGATTTTGGCTCTAAAGCAATAATTCCCTTCCAAAATCCATGCGCATCCGCCAGCGACTTTGACTATATAATTTTACCCCGTAACGGTCATAATTGCAATATTACATAAGCCCGAGTTTCCGTCATTTTCACGGTTTTTCAGGCAAAAAAACATCAACGCGAGGACGACGCCTGTGGCTTTTGCAGTCGTTTTTTATTTCAAAAAACCGCTTGAGGAAGTCGAATAATATGATGTCGGGGTCAAAAGGTGTTTTGCGGGTCAAAAGGTCATAATATTTTGGACAATCTATTAATTTCAAGTTAAGTATTGCCTTTTTACTGCCGATAAGTATAATAAGAAACACAAGTGAAAATCAAGCTTCCTCATCTGTAGAAAACGACGGCTGAGGGAGCTTATTCGAGTCTTTATAAACAGAAAAACCACGAACAGGCAACCCGTTGACATTTCCAGGATCACATGGAAGTACAAATCTATTCCAAGGAGGGATGAACATGGCAGTAAACGGTATAAGTACACCCTACAGCCCGGTCACGGCTTACTCCTCATCCGCTGCAGCAGCAAAGGAGACCACCGAGGAGCAGACTGCGAAAGAAGTCGAGAGCGGCGTAGTGTACGAAGGATCAAAGGGTAACCGGGAAAAAGCCGCCACCTACAGCGTGAACACCAAGAGCACCGATCAGGCAAGCATTATAGACAAGCTCAAGGCTGACGCCGAGGCGCGGACACAGCAGCTTGCCGACTTAGTCGAGAAGCTTATCTCCAAGCAGGCAGACGCGGACAAAACCGCAAGTCTTCCTCTCGGTGACCTCATGAAGGCTGTTGCAGAGGGCAAGATTGAAGTAGACCCCGAGGATGTAAAGCAGGCTCAGGAGGATGTGGCAGAAGGCGGTTACTACAGCGTCGAAGAGACAGCAAAGAGACTTATTGACTTCGCTAAAGCTATATCAGGCGACGACTCATCCAAGGGCGAGCAGATGCGCGCAGCCATCGACAAGGGCTTTAAGGAAGCAACCAAGACCTGGGGCAGCGAGCTTCCGGAGATATCCCAGAAGACTCACGACAGGGTAAATGAGCTCATGGACGAGTGGATCAATGGCTAAAGAGTAAAATCGAGCAGGGAAGGTAAAACCGCACCCTGCCCACCGCTAGCCGCCGGTCAGCTTATGATTACAGCTTTATATAGGCGACTCTGCGATAAATCGAGTAGGGAAGATGTAATCGCACCCTACTCGCTCGCGAGCCGCCGGTAAGCTTTGCTTACATCTTCATTTTCGGCGGCTCTGCGATATAAAAAGACGGATGGTTGCATTCACATGACCATCCGTCTTTTTATGTATTATGTAAAAGATTCTTCGCTTCCTGTTGCTTCGCAAGCCCTCGCCGGGCCGGCATCATACCGCTTCGCGGTATGATCAGCGTCGCTCAGAATGACACGCGGTTCTACATCCCCTCAATGGCGACGTTCATCTCTGAGGTCAAAAACCTTATCCTGAACTTAAGGAGCTTTAAGCCGTCTGCGCCCACATAGAGACGGTAGATGTTATTCCTTGCGAATACAAGCACCTTCCTCGATAAGGTTACCGGTTTTCCGCCCGTGCCGTTATAGGTAAATGTTCCGAGGGCCGAACCAACTCCAAAGAGCGTAATCGGTATCTGTGCAAGCTCTGCAGCCTCGCTCGAAGCAGTAAGCTCAACCTCGTAGGTTCCGCGTTGCGGCATAAAGAGGGGAATCACATAATTTGTGCCCTTCCTTGCCTCCTTGTAGGTGAGGTCGCACTCGTATTCTCCGTCCATCTCCTCGTACTCAACCTCAAACATCTCCGGCAAATCCTCATCCTTAGGGCGATTTATTACCTCAATCTCGGCCGGCGCGTAAGAAATCTCCTTGCCGCTTATGGCGGATATCAGCTTTCCTCCCTCGGAGATACTGTCTAATCTCTTAGACACAAGTCTCCGCATAGCCTCTGTGTTCAAGGCAAAGCGGCATATATTTGCTGCGGAGCGCCTCAGGTTCGCCCTGTAGTTAACAGCTCTCTCTCCGCCCTCTTTAAGTATCTCAACGCTTCTCTTTACGAACTCACCATCGCAGGATTCGGGATCGACCATGTAGACATCATTGCCTGAACCTACAAGAAGCTCAAAGCCCATATCGAAGGATACCTCCATCCTCTCTCCGATAAATGCCCACCAGTCTGTCATCACTATTCCGTCAAACCCCCACTCATCGCGGAGTATCTTAGTCGCAAGGTCGTAGCTCTCGGAGGTTCTCACTCCGTTAACTATTCCGTAGCTGGTCATGATTGCATCGCAGGAGCCGCCCCTGACTACATACTCAAAACACTTTAAGTAAAGCTCTCTTAATGCCCTCTCCGAGATGACCGAATCCGAGGTTCTTCTTCCGACCTCCTGGTTGTTGCCTGCAAAATGCTTCGGCACGGCGTGACCTCCGCCGGCTCTTACCCCCTTCACAACAGCTGAAGCCATGCGCCCCGTTAAGAGCGGATCCTCGGAGAAGTACTCAAAGTTTCTGCCGTTAAGCGGATGTCTGTGAAGGTTCATGCCCGGCGCAAGAAGCACATCCACATGATTTACCACAAGCTCCATACCCGTGAAGCGGTAGAGCTCTTCGACCAGCTTGTCATTCATGGAGCATCCAAGCAGAGTGCCTATGGGAAGTGAAAATGCTTTCGTGCCGCAATCCATCCTTACGCCCGAAGGACCGTCCGCGCAGCAAATGGCGGGTACATTCAATCCGTCCAACGAAGCAGACACTGCGCCGAAGGCCGAAGCCGTTCCGGCTGTTACCTTGGGACTGCCCATGCCCTCGCCGCACACTATGCATGAAAGGTCGTAATCCGAAAGGTCGTAGACAAAGCTGTCCATGGCCGCTCGGTCTGTCAATACATCCGTCAGCTTTAAGTTCTTTATCCTCTCTCCTGCTATGTCCCCGCGGTAGGAATTGCGCGAGCGAACAGTCTCCTTTTCCTTTAGCGGCACAGGTTCAATGCCCTTTACCACATTTCCGTCAGCATCAACCACTGCAATCAATCTGTCGAACGCAGTAGTCGGAGCATACGCCGACTCAAGCTGCCTTACCGGAAGCGTCTGCTCCACAGCAAAGGCTAATGCTTCCTTTACATCTCTTATATCCTTTCCAAAGAACAGCTTATACTCTCCCTCTTCCAAAACAAAGGCCGACTTAAAGCCTGTAACTCCGCTGTCGTCAAAGGAAGAAAAGTTCATTATATCAATCTTTGTGCTTAGCATCTCGCTCTCACCGGGTCTAAGCTCGGCAGTCTTCTTGTAATCCACCAAAACTCTTGCGGGATGTCCGAGCTTACCCTGCGGTGCATCCATAAAGAAAAGCACTGTCTGCTTTCCGCTCACACTTCCCTTGTTGGTAACCTTACACTTGATCTGCGCGGTAAAGCCCATGTCGTTATACGAGGCGTCCACAGGCTCTATATCAAAATCCGTGTAGGAAAGACCGTAACCAAAGGGGTACAGTACCTCATCCTTTGCAAAGGTCTCGAAATATCTGTAGCCGACATACACATCCTCTGCGTATATATTCTTAAAACGATCACCGAAATTATCATTCGACGGATAGCACTCCAAGCTCTTTGCTATGGTATCCGTGAGTCTTCCCGAAGGAGATACGGCTCCCGTAAGGACATCCGCCACTCCGTCTCCGCCGACCATGCCGCCCTGCCAGATGTACATTACGGCATCCGGTGAAATCTTTTCCATAAAGCCCATATCTATGATACCGCCCACATTTAAAAGCAGCACCATCTTGTCAAAATGCTTTCTCACAAGCTCAAGCATCTCAAGCTCCGTCTCGGTCAAAAGATATGAACCCGGCTCATTTAATACATCTCTGTCCTCGCCCTGGGTTCTGCCTATGATGCAGATTGCACAGTCACTTTCAAGCTTCGCAAGAGAAACTATCTCATCCGTTAAAGGCATCTCCTCCTCGGAGTACCGCTCTGTGCCCCAGCCGTTTCCCGAGGATACCGGGAACCTTGTGCAGAACTCATCATAGAGTTTCCTTAGACCCTCATTGAGCTTGACCTTACCGGAACGCTCAAGTCCTTCGGGTATGCCGATGACCTCGGATACATTTACCATGCCTCCCGAACCTAAACCGCTCTTTACATAGTGGTTCTGCATTCTTCCGAAAAGCGCAACGGTCTCGCCCTCACGAAGCGGAAGCACATTTCCCTTATTCTCAAGCAGTACCACGCCCTCAGCCACGGCCTGCCTTGCCTTCTTTGTATATTCCTTCCAGTCAAGGATCATTTTTTCCTCCCATCCAAAATCCTTCGCTTCTCTCAAGATGACACTGCCGTGTCATTCCATGGGGCTTTAAGCCCGAAGAATCTTTTTCATAATCTACTTTAGTCCAAAATAAAAAGTATAAAATACCTAGTAGATATTCTATACTTTTTTACCCTATCACACAACTTTATTTTATATGTTTTTTGTTATTTTTAAGCCTTATTACAGTTTTTTTACCACGAAATAATCTCGGTTCCCGTCTCCGTAACAAGCACCATGATCTCCCACTGTGCTGAGGGCTGGTGATCCTTGGTATATACCTCCCAGTCGTTCTTCGGATCGGTGTATATCTCGACCTTGCCCATATTGACCATGGGCTCAATAGTAAAGCAGAATCCGGGAACTAAGAGCATACCGGTTCCGGCCTTCTCGTTGTAGCCTACCCACGGATCCTCGTGGAATTCAAAGCCTACTCCGTGGCCACCTATCTCACGGACCACAGTATAGCCGTTTGCGTAGCAGTGGTCATGCACCGCCTGGCTCATATCGCCGAGGAAGCCCCAGGGCTTAGTCGCCTCAAGTCCCTTGTACATAGCCTCTTTCGTGACCTCGACCAGCTTCTTCTTCTCGGGACTTACCTCTCCTATCATGAACATCCTCGAGGAATCAGAGAAGTATCCGTCCAATATGGTGGAACAGTCAACATTTATTATGTCTCCGGATTTTAAGATAACGTCCTTTGAAGGAAATCCATGGCACACCTGATCATTTACCGAGGTGCACACGCTGTAGGGATAGCCGTTGTAGTTAAGGGGCGCCGGTATGCCACCCATGTCGGTGGTTATGTCATACACCCACTTGTCTATGGTCGCGGTGTCCATTCCCTCTTTTATGTTCTTCTCGATGTAGTCGAGCACCGCTACGTTTATTTTCGCGCTCTCTTTAAGCTTCGCCACATGCTCGGCGTTCTTGAGCAGAGTATGCTCGGGAACCTCGTGTCCTAAATTCTCATAATGTCTAATCTTGTCGTCAAATGCCGCGTGGCATGACTTATACTTCTTACCGCTCCCGCACCAGCACGGGTCGTTCCTTCCGATTTTGATTGCCATTTCCTTATCCTTCTTTGAATATATAATTGTGCCGCTTAAAACACCCGGTTAGTTTAACATAACATCCCGAATAATTCAATAGTACAACGAATTCATCCGATTCCTTTTTAATCGAGCATCGCTCCCGCTTCCTTGAGAAGCTCGATTATCGGAAGATGCTGTGGGCATACTCTCTCACACTGTCCGCATCCTACGCAGTCCGAAGCCTTTCCCGAGCGCCCCGTAAGCCCTCTGTAGAAGTTCTTCGAGCGCCAGTCATCGGGATACCTGCGAAGAGTGTTTACGGTCCTGAACACATCGGGTATGCTGATCTTCATGGGACATCCGGGCGTACAGTACTTGCATGCGGTACAGCCTATCTGCGGGATTGCAAGTATTTCGGCCGTAACCTCATTTATGAGTTCAAATTCCTTGTCGCTTATGGGTTCAAAGTTCGTAAATGTATCGATGTTATCAAGCACCTGCTCTTCATTTGACATGCCCGAGAGAACAGTCATAACGCCCGGAAGAGAAGCAACAAACCTGAGTGCCCACGACGCAACCGAAGCATCGGGCCGTACCGCCTTAAACTTTTCTTCAATCTCGGGAGCCATATTTGCAAGCATGCCGCCTCTTACCGGCTCCATAACTATAATAGGGATATTCCTTTTATTAAGTATATTGTAAAGCTCCTCCGACCGCACGACCGGATTGGTCCTGTCGAGATAATTGAGCTGTATCTGTACGAATTCCGTCTCCGGGTGCGCATCAAGTATCTCTTCGAGAAGCTCAGGACTTCCGTGGTATGAAAAACCGAAATGCTTTATCTTCCCCTCTTCCTTCTTCTTCACACCCCAGCTGAAGCAGTCGTACTTCACATAGGTATCGTAATTTGAGCCGTCCTCTATCGAATGAAGCAGATAGAAATCAAAGTAGTCAACTCCGGCTCTTTCAAGCTGTTCATTGAACAGCCTTTCAACATCGCTTTCTTTTCTTATCTCCCAGGCCGGAAGCTTTGTCGCCAGCATAAAGCTTTCCCTTGGGTATCTCTTTACAAGGGCTTCCCGCGCCGCAACCTCCGATTTTCCACCGTGATAAACATAAGCCGTATCAAAGTAGTGCGAGCCCATCTTCATGTAATGATCCACCATCCGGCAGACATGATCCATATCGATTGTTCCGTCCTTCTCGGGAAGGCGCATCAGGCCAAAGCCAAGCTTCGGCATGTTACTCAACTCAATACCCATAGTTTTATCCTCCTTAAATGTACTGGGTGTTGCAGACCGCTGTTCAGGTGCCGCAAGCCCTTATGTGGCAAGACATTTCGGGTTTTGAAAACCGTCATACCCCACATTTACCACACTATGAAACTATCGCGTCAAGCTGGTCTAACAGTTTTCTCTTATCTTCATCAGATGCCTTAATGTAGTACTGATAGGTTGTGCTGACTTTGGAGTGCCCAAGCAACTCCGAGACCTCTTTGATCTGTCCCTTATCCTCCGCATTTTTCACCTCCATATAAAAAAAACCTGAATGTGTTTATAGTATCACATCAGGGTTTCCTTTTCAATTCTGCTTGTGCGTTTATTTCTTTACCTTCATGCTCGATCATCCACTTCTTGACTAAAGTCGGACTGGAGATATAATCCTTTCCGACTTTGATCACCGGAAAAACTCCGGCCTTGCATAGCTTTAGCAACTTGGTTCTTCCGAACGGAAATATCCGTTCCAAATCCTGTAATGTGTAGATTTTTTCGTCCATAGTCTTCGCCTCCTTTTCTTTCGACATGAAATGACATCGACTCTGTCAAAGCAATACTTTTTGATAGTTTCTCTGAGAATTAAAGAAGGCCACGCGGACGAACCACGCAGCCTTAAACTTTTCACGCTATCATGATAACACAAGCATATGGACGGCTCAACTTCAATTGTCTCCAACGAACTCCAAATTCCTCCAATGGGCTTCAATAAGCTCTACCCGAGAAGGTTCTTCAAACGATTCCCAAACGGTCCGAAACACTTGAAAAATCGATATAACTATCCCTTGATAGCTTTCGTCAATCTATAACACCGTGACACATCTCCTATCAAACCAAAGCTGAAATGTCTTTTTTGCTCTTTCGAATATAATTTACCGTTTTTTTCTCCTCCTGTTTATCAAGACACGCATTTGTTATCCACAAAATGCAGTCTTGTTAGGGGTAAAACCCTTAAAACCCCAGGAAATAACCCGCTTTCAGGACTTTCGACCATTTTCTCTGTCCACCCCCGTGTCCACCCCTCTGTCCACCCTCTGTCCGGGGTCTGTCCACCCCTCTGTCCAGGTAAATCGAGACTGTGTCCACCCTCTTCGATTATCAATGGTTATTCGAATTTACTCTGAAACAAAGCGAAAGAGTATTCTCTGTTTCGTATCATCTCGAAACAGATTGAGCATCTACAGAGCAACGTTTTTCAATTCTTTTTCAATTTCTTCGATAGTCGGCATGGAACTCTTAAAATCTTCCGGAATGACATTCGTAAGCTCATATTCTGAGATTCCTATCGGAGCATTGATCATATTAACAGCATATTGGGCCAATACATTATCCTTTGTTCTGCATATGAGCAGTCCAACAGTCTGATTATCAGCTTCTCCTTTCAGCATCCCATCAACTGCTCCGATATATGTACCAAGCTGTCCCATGTCTCCAGGCTCAAAATCCCTTACCTTGACCTCTACCACAACATAGCAATGGTTCGGGATATTGTAGAAAAGCATATCGATGAATTGCTCTGTTTTTCCCACAACAAGTCTGTACTCTCTCCCCACAAAAGCAAAGCCCTTGCCTAATTCCATTAATAGCGATTGAACATTCTGCATTAGGGCATCTTTGAATTCCTTTTCATCATAGTTCTTTCGGATTGTAAGAAAATCAAAATTATAAGGATCCTTGGTCATCTCTTGAGCAAGATCGCTTTGCACAGACGGCAACACCTTATCAAAATTAGAAATTGCTTTTCCATGTCTATCATACAGATCCGTATCAAGGAAATTCATCAAGACTGCTCTTGACCAGTTGTTTTCCAATGTTTGTCTTACAAAGAAAAGAGCCTTCTCCATATCCTTTTTGCACTTGTCAATTATTAGCCTGTTATGCCCCCATGGAATCAGAAATATCGGCTCAATAAAATCGTCCACAACTTGTGGACGATTTGCCTTTTTAGAATCATCCTCAAGTTGTGGACGATTCACAACATCCGCGTAGAGTTCATAAAAATATGTCATATACTTCAAATTAGTTGCGGAAAAAGAGCGTACATCCGGCAATTCCTTCTGTAGGTCATCACTAATCCTTTTGTAGAAAGAAGAACCATAGTGATTCTCTTTTTCCTTGCTTGATATTTCACCTCCAAGATTGAAATAAAATCTCAACATTTCAGTGTTTACTTTACTTGCAGCTTTAATCTGACTCTGCTTATACTTCTCAGTTACTGATGTTATCCAATTCATATATTCGGAATCAATATTAATAATCTCTCCCATTTGCTCATCTCCCCTTTACTAGAAAATATCCCGACTGCGATAAGTATAAAGCAACAGGGGCGAAAAAGCCATAAGAAAGTGCGGTAATATGCTTATACGGACGAAAAAAAGAACACACCAAATTATCAAATGTCATATTTTAAGAGCACAAATATCTCTTCCTAACCCAATCAATATCATGCTTCCCAATTAAATGATGAAGATGCATTGACTTCGATTCTTACCTCGGCGTTTGTTGTCGCACTATAAAATGTAATGCCATCCATTCTTGCGTCTACTCGTTCTTGGAGCTTTTTTTGTTCCTCTTTTCTCTTTTGGCGTTGCTTTTCCAACCATTCCTTGCGGTGTTCCCGATCTGTCTTATCAACCTTTTTTTCTTCTTCCCCTTCGGAACTTTCTGTGATTGTCCACATGCCGCACGTTCCGTCTTCGTTGATGAACACACCCTGTGCTTTAATCTTTGCACCGGTACCCGGCATGCGCTCCGGGGTGCTCTCAATCATGTGATTGATATCGTAAATTAAAGCTTCATACTCTTCCCGCTTTTTGGGATCGGATGCCATCTGTTTCAGAATTCCGGGAGCAATCGCCAGATTGTTGATTTCGGTTCCGCTGAACGGTTTTGTGTTTGTTCCGATGTTTAAATTGGAATATCGTTCCCGCAAACTGTTTAGCATGTCGCCTGCTTTGACTTCTTTTGTCTCTTCCGCAGTCACCTGTTTTGCATACTGATATGCTGCCGACGTCACGCATTTATCTCCCACATAAACTAATCCAGACATAATACATACCTCCTTTATCTGTACTTCGGAATAGTAGACTGTGAATCCAATTCACACCGCACACATCGACGGTAAAACAGCCTAAAACGACTATAAAAAAACGAGTAGGGAGGTTTTCGCCCTACTCGATTCCATGTTCCATTAGAGTTCCGTAAACCGCGTGTACTCCTGCTTGACTTCTCGGTATCTTGTCTTCGGTACCGGGATTTCTTTTCCGTTATCTAATGTGATCATGTAGTTGTTCAGATTTCGAATATGCTTCATATTGACCAGAAAACTTTGATGGACCCGAATAAACCCTGCTTCACTGAATCTTTCCGTGAGATTTTTCATCTTTTCGTAGGTATGATATTCGCGTTTTACAAGATGAATACTGATCCTATGTCCGACTGTTTCGAAATATAAAATCTCCGACAGGGGTATCCGTATATTTCCCTCCACGCATGAAAAGACGATAGATTTTGCAACGCTTGCTTCTGCTGACTGAATTGTAACATCCATCTCTATCCTGTTTTCAGCACCATAATTCGCAAGAGCTTTTTTCACACGTTCGGCGTTCTTATTTTCATCATCAAATATGATTACTCTCATCCGTTATCCTTGCCTTGTAACATATCACATCTCACAGCTTTCAGAATCTACGGTTCAACTGTTTTTTGTTCTTCTTTCGACTTGTAATAGTCATCAAATAATTTGTTTGTTGCCTCTAAGGTCTGCCCACAGATACCCGGAAGCTTTCCGCCCCACATTTTTTCAGCCTGCTTGTAACCTTTTTCGATTGCAGCCTGCATGGTTTTCATCTTATCCACATCATCTCCGGCAAGCGCGCTCGCAAAATCAAACAGTCTCTGCGAAGTCTGCTTCACACCGTAGTAACCATCCTCTGCAACATCCTTTTTTGCCTGAAGGATATCCGCATCACTTATATCCTTGCTCCAAGCTGTTTGAAATGCTTTGTTTTGCTTGCGAAAGATTTTTTCTACCAACTTTGCAAGCGATGCCTGTTGACGTTCCTGATCCTTCTTCAGGGAATCAACCAAAGCCTCTCGATCAGCTTTACTCATCTTGTTTACGGAATATGTGGCCTGTTTTTCCGACGGTTCACTCTTTGCATAAACAACGCCGGCATCCGTAGTCGCTTCAGCAACGCTTTTTTCGTTTGTGTTTACACTTACGGCATCTTCTCTCTTATATGCAACCTGATCGGTATAAGAGGATGATGCACCATTGATTCCTCCAACCATAACAATCACCCCCTAGAACTTGATATCCATGTCAAGACCGAGACGATCCTCAATCTTTATGCTGTCAGACTTCCCCTCCGCATTGTAAGTGCGAAGGACTTTGTCGTTCTTTTTTGCATTTTCAAGGATCTCATCGATCTTCTTTTGATTTTCACTCTTTGTTTCTTCACTCTTTTTCGTAGTCTTTGTCTCGGTAGATGAAGCATTTGCAAAATGCTTCGCAGCAAGCTTTCGGTAACTGCCGTTCCGAATAGCGGATAAATCCCCGAGATTTGAATACAGGGTAGCATTTGCTCCGCTTGACTTATTCAAAGACGCAAAGAGCCCGGTGTAATTGTGTGTGGAGTTATAGATCTGATACTTTGGAATGTTGAAACCTGACATAATTATCCCTCCTTGAATAGATGTAATGGCATGATTCGTAAACGAATCCTGCCCACACGGTCGGCGCGATGCAAAATTATGACTTCGTCATAATCGCGCCTCCCTTGAATTTACATTTGTAATCCTTTACGTGTCAGTTCAAACTGTGAGATGTGTTTATGGGCACGGTGATAATACTCCCTTCCCCACGTACATCATCACATCTTCATTCCCTTTTGTAAAGCCTCATGGCGCAATCAGCCCTTAATCCACCCTAAATCGACCGTTTATATCCAAAAATAGCGGATAAAAAACGTCCACGGATCATCCTTGGGTGTTTCATATGGCACTTCTATAATACCTGTTTTATCGCTGTATCCTTCAACAAAGAAGCCACATCCGCCAGCGCCAAACCCCGGTGTCTTGGAAAAACCACCGTAGTAGATAAATATCATATCCGGAGCTGCTACATGACTTCGTTCCGCAAGGAGATCATTTAATCGATCGGTATCGATCCGACAGGTTTTGCCGTCCATATCAATCAAAGAAAACAATTCCGGAATATTATCGGTGTTGAAATATATGTCTCCCCTTTCATCTGCTACAGCAATGTAGTTATCATCCTTTGTCGAGTAATGATAGGAGTTCATACGAATAAGGACAAACCCGGCAACCAATAAAAGTGTTACGAAAACAGTAGTCACAAGCACAGTTTCACGTTTATATCTGCGATAGTTCCTCACCTTAAGAATCCGCTTCTTCATCTTGTCAAAGCCTGAATCCAGCAAACCGGGTATACGTTTAGCGGATATACACGCTTTGCTTGTTGTCAGTCGTAATACCTCAACACTTTCGAGAAGCATCATGCCATAGTCTATGGCAGCATTTCCGCTTTCGCGGATAGAAACCTTGTCACAGATATCCTCAAGATCATTTCGAAAGCACGGACGGAGTAACCACCACAGCGGATTGATAAACATCATAATCGTAAGCAGATCATAGATTTCGTAGAACCAAAGATGTAACAGCCGGATATGCGTCCATTCATGGAGCAGCACAAGATCAAGACGATCTTCCTCGAATTCTTCAAAAACGATTTTCGGGCAGACAATCCTGGGGTGAAATAATCCGACTGCAAAAGGCGTAACACAGAGTTCTGTAAGCAATACCTTTGTTCCCTTATATTCTGTGATTTCCATGGATTTGAGCAAACTGTTCAGCTTTATTTTATTTCTGATATGTAAGACAAAAAGCAACAGCACACCGGAAATATAAATATGGCCCAGCCAACGATAATTCATTACGATGGCAGTCCAACGAAAAAAGATTCTGGCACCAAGCTTTGTATTGTAATACAAAAAGAGTTTAGGCGTAAACGGCACCAGTAAAAGCACAGTCCAAAGCAAACCGCGCCCGAAGGTTGTTTTTTTGAATGCACTTCCTCGAAGTAACAGAATTAAAAGCAAAACAGGAATGGAAAGAATTGCCATGCGCCCCAATAGATGAGCATAGTAAACAAACGTATAATCAATTATACGTATTGTAAAATACTCTACCTGATCAGCACTCATATGTAAAAACCACCTTTCAACTTTGGTTTAACAGAGTTTTGAGCTCTGCAAGCTGTTCTTTCGTAAGTGCGCTGTTTTTGATCAGTGCAGCGAGCGCACCTGCAGAATTTCCGGAAAAATAGCTTTCTGTGAACTGCTTGCTCTTCAACAACTGACATTCCTCGCGCTTCATACATGCTGTGTAATGATACACTCTGGAATCCTTCTTATCTACGGTATAATCCACCATCCCTTTTGCATAAAGACGGTTGATGAGCACGCGGACGGTCTTGGGGGATAGTTCGCGAACACCTTCCAAGCTGTGAATGATTTCCTGAGATGTAAGCGGCGCACCGCCCGCATCCCATAACGCTTCCATAACCAGCCATTCCGTTTCACTCGGTAAAGCATCTTTTTTCATTTATATCAGCTCCATTCCATAAATTGTTAACATATGTAATCCAAATATATCGAAATCCATTCTCTGTGTCAACCGTTTTATGCCATTTCACCGTCGATTCAGGTCATCTCAATTGACTGTAAATCCTTATATATGTTAGTATTACGGTGTATAGTTGTAGCTAGTCAGCGCTTCAAGGAGGAAATGCTTATGAATGTAAACAAGGATGTTTCAAAAGTTGTAATTTCCGCTGTTCCGAAAGAACAGCAAGCCCTCTTCGGCCAAAAGAAACGTTCCGGTGTGATCAGCGCTGCAAATGCAGATTTCAACAAATCCGCAATTCAAAAGAGACGTGAGCAGGCCGGAAAACAGGCTGCGAAGATCCTGATGGATGCCTACGCACAATCCGACCAAACCGATGCCGGTGTAAAGTCCATGCATGACCGGATCAGAGAGCTCACCGATACGGCTTCTACGGATAAGAAGCTTCTTGCAGACGGAGAAAAACGCTTAAAAGATCTGACAGAGGAATTCGGAATCGATCCGGACAGTAAAGAACAGCAAGACCTGGACTTCTATGACGAACTGACCAACCGTTTGAAGCAAAACGGTATTCATCCGAACTTTGCCAAGCATGATCGATTTTCGCAAATGGTCATAGATAACGGATTTGCTACCGAAGAAGAAGTTGCACGTTTCAAGGAAATAGAAAAAAACGGGCTCACGGATTACCAAAAAAGCGCATTGGAAGTCCGTGATGTCAACCGCGAGCTGGCTAAGGAAATTGCCGACAGCGAAGCCGGCATCAAAAGCCTTGCCCGCGGAATCAGCGAAATTTCCATTGAACGAATGAAAAACAAAGTCGGGGCAAAGGCTTCGGATCAGGTTGAAGAACTCATGGACGCGGTCAGCAAGGAGATCATTGCTATGATCCAGGCTGAGGCAAAATCCAATGTAGATGAAAAGATGGCCGAGGAGATAGAAAAAGGTAAGGAATACAAGGAGATCAAGGAAGAGCGCGAAGAACGCCTCGAAGAGCAACGTGAAAAGCGTAAGGAAGAGGAAGAGCTGCTTGAAGAAGCACTTTCTGACATTACCATCATCTCCGGCAGTATGGACGATACCGATCAGATTCAAGCCAACGTTAATTCAAAGATTGACAGCATGCTGAGCAAAGCAAAGCTACTTCCCGAAGATATCAAGGGTACCAATGTAGATGAACTGTTGTAGCAGAACGCAAAAAGCCACTTTCGTGAGAGAGTGGCTTTTCTTGTAGTTGTCATTCAGGATTTCTTTTTTCGTTCACCCCAATCTTATGCTCCTATAACAGTCAGCGCAAATATAACCCAAGCGGCAATCAGGATATAAAGCGGCCAGACCTTGAAGTCCTTGTAGGTGCTTGCGGCGTAATACTCCTGGTATCGCGTGAGCTTGTCCATCTCCACTATGTCCTCCTCCGAGGGCTTTTCATCCCTGAGCAGCTTTTCAAGCACCTCCTCGCACTCCGTTATGCGGTTCTTCACGAACCTTTCCTCGTCCTTGAAGGATTTGACCTTATTTCTAAACGCAGCATTCAGATTTGCACTTTTTTCGTTCATCAGAACGTAGTTGTACCAGCGTTTTACCGTATCTGCAATCAGCATCGGGAGAAGGAACACTTCCGCAAGAGCAATTACGATTGCCACCAAAAATAGCGGCGGAAACCATCTCGAACAAAACGCCAGCAACGGCACCGCCACAATTCCGACCAATGTTATGAGACCGCTGTCATTAAGCTCCTTCTTCACTCTTTTCTTTCTGAAAGCAAGCCCGTTAAGCTGGTCTTTGTACCGCGACAGATTGATTTCAACTCTGCTTTTTAAAAAGCTGTAATCCTCGATCTTCTTGGCCGTTTCTATCTGTTCTATTTCTTCTTCGTCGTTTTTGAGTTTCATTTTACCGTAACTCTATCCCATCCGTTACAATACCGCAAGCATATACACCGGCAGCGTTATCCTTTTTCCATCACTGCCTTAAATATTTTTCTATAGAAAAATATCATTTTACTGTGTCTCAAAGAAACTTCTTTATCTTCACCTCAATGAATTCCGCCGCGGGACCTATGGTAAGTGCCGCCAGCACGGTTACCGCTCCGAGGGTGCCGCCGAAAAGCACTCCGATAAGTGTAAATACTGTGTCCCAAATTATCCTGACCGCCCTGAAGGGCAGCTTCTTTTGCTTTAAGAACACTATCTTTGACATGGCATCGTAGGGAGCGGCACCAAGCTCCACTGACATGTAGGTTGCCACTGAGATCACGAATATAACTAGCAGTATGAGCATCGCTGCCACATTCCATGCAAAGTCGCCGGCGTTAAAACCTTCTCCAAAACTGATTTTGGGAAAATGGTAATCAACGCCTATCTTATCCATCACAAATCCCATAAAGTTGTACGAATATCCGACGAGAAACATGTTAAACACCGTACCGAGTCCTATCTGCTCCTTGCCCATAATCAGCACAAGTATCAAAATCACCGAGTTGTAAATCGCCTGTATGGTTCCAAGCGATATCCCGGTCATTCGTGCAAGAGCAATGGTCAGCACCGAGTAAGGATCCGTGCCCCACGCAAGCCTGTCCAGCCAGTATATACACACGCCCATCATGCATACGGAAATCACGCAAAATATTATCCTCCGCGCCATGTGCGGTTTGTTGATCATATTCATAAAAAAGTTTTTCATAAGTAAATGTACTCTTTCTCCATAGTTTGGATCACAGTTTAAAAGCGTCAAACACATCCCCGGAGGTAAAAGTTTTCTGCTTGTACCCTATCAGGTAAGCCTTTGTCTCGGCGTGCTCGCCCTCAAGGTCCTTGAGCATCGCATCTATGTTGCTCTCGGTTATGCCCCCGAGCCCAGCCAGAAGCTCCATATACTCTATGCTGCCGTTTAGGTCGGATAAAAGCACCTCCCATGCAGCTTCCGACTCACAGCCCTTGGTATGTGTCAGTATATAATCGGAAAACTTTGCCTTAAGAGAAGCCTCAAGCTCTATCGGCGTCGAAAGCCTTAAGATGCACAATGCCGCCTTGCTCCGCCTCTTCGCCGCCATATAATCGGGAACACTGGCGTAGATGTCCTCCTCACCGCAAAGCACCACGTTTGTATAGCCCTCATCATCCGGTTCGTCGAGATAGCTTGAAAGCCCGGTGTCCCACTTTGAAAACCACAGTCTGCTGCCTATATCCCCTGTGTTTAACAGGTGGTCTGCCTTAAGGCGGTAGCAGCACGCTGCCACAAGCTTAGAGAGTCCGTCAGGCTCACGATAACCGATGCATATATCCTTTATGCCACTGTCGTCCTCAAATGCACCGCGCTCTATGACAACATGCCTTCCCGCTCGCTTATCGAAGATAACCGTGGTGAGCTGGTCGCACTGTGCAAAGGCCCACTGTCCTACACGTCTTACACTTGCAGGAATATGCACCTCTCTTAAGCCCTTGTTGCCGAGCAGTGCCTTCTTGCCCACAACACCTATGGGAAGCTCACGCTTATTTCCCTCGCTGTCCTCATAGAGAGCCTTCTCAGGTATCTCAAG
The DNA here is from genome assembly GCA_017525525.1 of Lachnospiraceae bacterium. Taxonomy (GTDB): domain Bacteria; phylum Bacillota; class Clostridia; order Lachnospirales; family Lachnospiraceae; genus Coprococcus_C. Next base: position 36,203 of record JAFXSQ010000043.1, read on the forward strand.
CAGCGCGCCGTGCCCCTCGTAACCGGTTATACACAGCTCCTCGGTCTTGACGCCCTTCTCGCTGGTGTGCGACCTCTTCCTGAATGTCAGTATATAATTGCCCGCCTGTATCTTGTTCTCCAAGATTTACCTCCTGTTTACGCCCCAAGTATCTCTTCCTTCAGGTCTCCCGCTCTCTGGGATACCATGAGCAGCTCGCTCAGTCTCGTGTACTCTTCGCTCTTGAACATACTTATGAACTCCGCGGAATAGGTGTTGACCGTGAGCTCGGTTACGAGTATCAGCAACTCGTTTCCGTCCTCAAAGGCCTTCTCCGCATAAGCAAAGAGGTTCTTCAGTTTATTACCGGTCTTCACCGAGAGCTCGCGCATAGCGGCAACCTCCGCATCGAAGGCGGCGTTGACCGTATCGAAGCCCTTTGCTTCCGGACTGTCTAACTCCTTAGACACTTTCTCAAGAAAGACGATCGCCCTCTTGTATTTCTTCTTCTCCTCGCGCGATAAGGCACCCGCTGCCTCCCTCGACTTGAGACCGTTCTCGTAAGCCCCGGACAGCTTGATCACCTCATCCTTTACGCTCTCTCCGGCCTCCGACTTCTCCTTTATGCTCTTTAAGCCCGGCATAAGAAGCTTAAGGAAGTCGCTCCTTGTTACAGTCTCCTTCATATCCGTCTCGACCTTGTCCGTAAGGAGTGAGAGCAGTGAAAGCCTCTCGTCAAAGGAAGCCTTCTTCGCTCGCTCCACAGCCGTATCGCTTATGTCGCCGGCTAAGATTGCATCCACGCGGTAATCGTTCTTGTAACGGTTGAACAGATCGTAATAAGCTGTAAACTCCTTGACTATCTTATCATTTCTCAAGTATTGTCCGACAAGGGTTTCATCTACCGCAAGCCCGTCCTCCTCATAGAGCTTGATCATCTCGGACACATCCTCCCAGCCACGGGCGGTTACATAGCTTCTTCCGCCGGCAACCGTCTCCATGTGGTAGAAAAAGTCCTTCTTGATGTCGAGGAAGCTTATTATAGACGGGTGCACGCTTCTTTCCACTGCATACTTTCTCCAGGTGTCGTAATCTGCCTCTACCTCTATAACCTTTAAGCGGTCCAAGGTAACAACATCAAACTCCCTGACGGACTTGTTGTAAAGAGGAGGATTACCCGCGGTAACAACAACCCAGCCCTCGGGAACCTTGTGACGGCCGAAGACCTTGTACTGTAAAAACTGAAGCATGGACGGCGCAAGCGTTTCGGACACGCAGTTTATCTCGTCTAAGAAGAGTATACCCTCCTTCACGCCACTTTGCTCCATGGTGTCGTATATCGTCGCTATGATCTCGCTCATCGTGTACTCCGAGACATCATAGCCCATGCCCTCATAATTCTTCTGCTTTATGAACGGAAGTCCCAGAGCCGACTGCCTCGTGTGGTGAGTCATGGAGTAGGATACAAGCGCGAGGTTAAGCTCTTCGGCTATCTGCTCCATAATGGCCGTCTTTCCTATGCCCGGCGCGCCGAGAAGAAAGACCGGTCTCTGTCTCACAACAGGTATGCGGTAATCTCCGAACTCGTCCTTTTTCAAATACATGCTTATATCGTTTTTGATGTATTCCTTGGCCTGGTTTATATTCATTATAAGTCCTCCAAATAAAAGATTCTTCCTGTTGCTTCGCAAGCCCTCGCATTTCGTCATAAGGGGTACCGCTTGCGGTGGATTCCTTATGACATCGAAGGCCGGCACCGTAACGCTTCGCATTACGGTCAGCGTCGCTTCGCGTAAGTCATGACACGGCTTCGCCTTCACAACGGCTCAGTTTAGTCTTCGAGCACAACCTTAATCGCCCATGGCGGGACCGGCGGTGCATTTTCGTCATCATAGAGAAACGCAAATATCGTCTCGTACTCCGGGCGCTCCGCAGGGTAAACCCCGTAACCGTCCGTAAAGTAGATCAGTCCTTTAAGCTTCTCAAGCTCTCGCTTCTTGATAAGCTCATCCACATAAGCGAAGGCAGGCCGAAAGTCCGTGCCGCCGTACCCCCTTATGACAAGACGCTTCATATAGTCCTCGAACTCCTCCTTGTCGTGAATCACCTCATCACTCCTGACCGCTCTGTCCGACATGATGATATGTATCCTGACCTTCGTGAAGAAGCTCTCGCTGGTCTTCAATATCTCAAATGTCTGCCTGAGGAAGTTCTCAACCACCTCGCCCCTTGTGGAAGCCGAGGTATCGATCACGATCACGAAGTCACGGATAAGCTCCTCCTCCTTGTACTCGAGCGCTTCTATCAGCGGCAGATTGCCGTAGGTCCTCAGCCCGTAGGTGTAGTAGACATAGTCAAACTCATCGTCGTTAACCTTTATCTCCTCGCCCGTCGTCACAAAACGCTTCAAAATCTGCTTATAATCATATCTCTCCTTCACGGCTTCGTGCAGATTCTCCTCAAGGCTTATGGGCTTTGACTTCTCCTTCGAAAATGTATCGACATCCGTCTTCACCCTCTCGGCAATATTCTTCCACTGCTCCTCAGTTATTATTATCTCCTCGGGAACCTGCTGCCTCCACTGATGATGGCTGTCCACTGTAAAGAGCTTTGTGTACTCCTTCCTTGCATCCTCCGATGGCGGGTTGACCAGAAACTCCTTATAGATTGCCTCCGCGTTAAGCCTGCTCACCCATTTGCTTATCTTTGCTATGGTATCTCTTTCCGCGCTGTCCCTCGATAAAGCGGCATCCGACAAGTTCATGTCAAGGATCACATGCTCCACAGCTATATCACAGGCCATGTCAAAAAGCTTCGATCGATCCGCCGCCTGCTCTTCGTCTAACCCGTTAGTCAAAACCACAGCTCTGTACATATGCAGGAATATCATATGCAGCAGTGAATGCAGATACGCTCTTACCGCCACGTGCGGCTCATCGATATAGGTCATCAGCAAATAAGCCGGATCATAAGAAAAGGTATCTCCGTCGCAGGCAAAGCCGTACAGTCCCGGCACCGGCCTGCACTTTAAGCCCGAGATAGCAGAATCAAAATACCTGAATCGCACTGTAAGCGTATCCCGTGCAAGCTTCATCAGCTTTTCGGCGTATTCCGTCACCTTCTCATCCGACACACCGTCCATATTCAGTTTTACACTGTCCTGATTCATAGGCATCGAATACTCGTCACCAACCCCCGTCCCCGGTGACGGCTCATTTTCTCAAGTCATACAAAGCCGCTCTGCACACACCGATTATCCTAAGCCTGTTCCACTTGGATAATTCCGTATCCTCCTCGAGACGATAGTTCCTGACCTCCCTTCCGAACATCTGCTTTCTGTCCTGCAGGGTTTCCCTGTCTCTCTGCATCTCCCTCTTCATGGTGCGAATCTTGGATTTAAGGAAGGATGTCCCCTTTTTTCGGTGTCCCTGCGCAAAATAAGGCGCCCCGCTACCGGCTTAAACCCGGTAACGAAGCGCCCTCATTTGTTACTGCTGTTTTACTTCGGGTTCTTTCCGTCCTTTGATACGTCATAAAAGCTCTTTACTCTGTCAGATGTAAGAGTAACCTTCTCGCCCTTCGGCACTAAGTTAACCTGAAATGCTTCAAGCTTTCTGGCGTAACCCGCCGAACCGGCCTTCTCAAGGTTCTTTGCCCAGCCAAGCCAGCCGAACTTCTCGCAGTAGGTTCTGTAATAGATATCGTAGAGAGTTGCGATTTCGCCCTTCATCCTGAGCTGTATCATCTCCACTCTTCTCGACTCACCCTTTGTGCCCGCATTGGTAGTCGTTTTTGCCGTTGTTGCCCAGCCGCCCGCCGAGGTACCGACGCCTACCCAGCCCTTCTTCTGGCAGTAAGCCCTGTACTCAACCGCTCCGCCGACGCCTGAAAGCTGCATCTGGATTGTCTCCATTCTTAAGTTATCTGTTGTGCCTGCCATTTTGGAAGCCTCGGAGCCTGAAATCTTAGCCGTCTGCCAACCGGTCTTCCATGACTTTTTCTGAACATAGGCCCTATACTTCAATACCGCATTCTTGATTTCAAAGGTCGTTACCGCGCTTCCCTTGTAATCACCCTTGGCAATCACGGTTACGGTTGCTTTTCCTTCCTTGACGTTATTGTCATACTTAACATCGTAATCCGTTCCCTTCTTAAGGGTTGTTCCGTCTAAAACAACGGTTACATCCGGAGTGATTTCCGAACCGGTGTACACATATGTCTTCTTCGCGATGGTTACCTTTGCATCGGTAATGTCCTTGAGTATCTTCTCAAATACCGCTATTACGCTTACATCCGGCTGAAGATTGCCTATTACAATCTCCTCATCCGTTGCCTCACTATCGATAAGAAATGCTCCGTCAACACTCCATGCCACAAACTCATAATCATCTTCTGCCATTGCTACAAGTCTGTATGTATCCTTTGAGTTAACCTCATCAAGATCGTATTCCGAAACCAGATTATCTTCACCGTCATAAACTTCAACACTGCCACCATCCTCAGGGTTGCTAACTATATCCAAACGGGAAACCGGATCAGGATCCTTTTCTAACTCCATCGATATCTCTGCTTCATCTTCAGTTACCCTGAACTTTATAGTATCACTGTCAAGTGAATCCTCTGTCTCAATTCCTTTTACAGGATTCCATTTTACAAAATGATATCCGTTTTCCTCATCTGCTATAGCGGTTAAGGTATACTCTTCCTCCGGATCGATAACATTGATTTGATTTCCTAAATAAGCATTATTCTTGCTGTCTTTTAATTCAAAGCTTCCGCCCTCAACCTCCGGTATCGTCAATGAATAGTACTCTTTATCCTTTTGCTTAAAAACAGCATGGAATGATACGAACTCGCCAAGATTCATAATCTCTAGCATAGGCTCTGTTAATTCGGTCGAAGTCTCATATTCACCTTCAATCCAAACCCATTCCAGAAACTCATATCCGGCATCTTCATCAGGTTCGGCAGTTAAGTAGTACGGACCTTGAGGATCAAGTCCTTTGCGCGCTTCGCCCTCTAACGGGTTTACACCATCATCAATTACTACGCTTCCGCCTTCTCCTGCAGTTGCTCTGATCTCACTCTTAGGGTCTTCTATAACCGGATCGGGATCCTCATGCTGCACTTCCTCCCTGAACACAGCATTAAGCTTTACCTCTTCATCGAGATTCGTAACAGTCAATTCCGGTTTATTGGCATTATACTTAATATCAAATCCGGTGTGTATTGACCATCTGCTGAACTCATATCCTTCACTCGGAAATGTTTCAATTAAGTATTCTCCCTTGGGATCAAGATTCTCATATACAGAATCCTTCCCCTCTATTACTTTCCCTGTTTTTTTGTCGGTCACAGTCACATCGCCTTCACCGGTTACCGTTATGGTCATCCTCGATGACTCATATTCCGGCTTCTCCGGCTGCGCCCCCTTGGTTCCGACTACAGCATAGGTGCCTAAGCCGCCCAATCCGCCTTCCCAACGGCCATCGGTTTTTGTCATCGTATACTCTTCTGAGATGGCATATCCCGAATCCGGATCAAGCTTATACCATGTTATCCCGGTATAATCACCTCCGAGCTCCATCGAAACGCCTGACATATCCTTTTCAAAGTCGTTCTCATCTTCTTCGTTTCCTTCGCCTTTGATGTCATACTCATAAGCGCATATTATATCTCCCTTACCGGCAAGAGCGCTCCTGATTGCGGTTCCTGTTGCTCCCGAAAGCATGTTTTCCGGCTCAAAAATTACCTGCGTCGGATCAAGGCCCTCTGCATATAAAACGAACTGCATTTTGTACTGCTTGCTGCGTTCATCATCAGCCTTAGGCCACTGATATACCACTTCCCAGTTTTCTTCGTCCTCCGATGCAATAACGATAAACTCAGCTTGCTGAACCGGAGTATCACATGAGTATTTGTCACCTACATAAGTATAAGTGCCCAAACAATAGTTTCCCGGACGAGCCTCATTGGATATATACGCAGCCTGACCCGGGCCGATTTCATCATCTCCGTCATACTCAATTCGAGCATCATCAACATAGATTCCCATGCTTTCAAGGAAGCTTATGTATTCCTCCCCGGCAGGTTCAAACACGAAATCCGCGCTCGTGCATTCCGGCAGGCCCTCATCATCATCATACCCTTCCGGCCATTCCAACACGGGAACAAACACTACACTTTCTCCCGGCTCATATAATAGCGGTTCGATAGAAAAAACAACCTCTTCTCCCTCAGCCTTAACTCCCGGAACCACCGGAAGCGCAAGAACCATGGCAAATGCGATCGCAAAGGCCATTATTCTCATCTTTGTTTTCTTTAGTAACCTCATGTGCATTCCTCCTCGCTATTTTGTGGTTCAACGGATCGTCCCGTTTCCACATATATGTTGTATTTTACCACAACCGGACTGAAGCCGCAACGCTTTAGCTTCGCCGTTTACAACCTTACCAAGCCCTTTTAACCCTTCTCTTCCACAGCTACATAAGTCACTTTGTCAGCAGGCAGGTATTTCGCAAGCATCTCCTCCAAAAGAGGCGGTTCCACAGGCTTTGTGAGATAGTCCGCAAAGCCCTCCTTTAAGTACATCTCCCTGGCACCGACTATGGCATTTGCCGTAAGGGCTACCACCACCGTATCCTCCGCCAAAAGCTCCTTTGCCTTAAGCTCCTTCAGGGTCTCAATTCCGTCCATGTCGGGCATCATATGATCCATAAATATCAGATCGTAGTGCTTTCCGGACACCATATCTATACACTCTTCCCCGCTCTCACAAAGCTCGGGCACAAGGGAATACTTCTTCATAAGGCCTTTTATTACCGCAAGGTTCATGTCGTTGTCGTCCACGACCAAAACCTCCGCATCCTTTACCGTGAGGACCTTTTCCTCCTGTTCGGCCAGTATCTCCGTCTTGCCGCGCTCATGATAATGCCCTATCGGATTATGATCTATGATCTTCTGAACTATGGTAAATGCAAAGGTCGAACCCTTTCCATACTCGCTGTCAACCTCAAGGGTGCTGTCCATCATGGCAAGAAGTCCCTGTACTATGGACATGCCGAGGCCCGTTCCCTCTATGTTCCTGTTCCTTTCCTCGTCAAGCCTCTCAAACGAAGCAAAGAGCTTCTCCATATCCTCCTGCTTTATGCCTCGGCCCGTATCCCTGACCTCAACCCTCAGACTGCAGTCTTCGCCGGACAGACCGACCAGCTTCATCGCAAGGTTCACCGAACCCTTGTCGGTATATTTCACGGCGTTGGTAAGGATATTCGTTATAACCTGCCTTATCCTCACATCATCGCCGAACAGAACCTTCGGCAGCTTTTCATCTATCTCGACCGTGAATTTAAGGTTCTTCTTCTCCGCCTTCTCTAATATCATATTCCGAAGATCGTCTATCATAGCTGTAAGTTCATACTTAACCCTGACGATCTCCATCTTTCCGCTCTCGATCTTGGAGAAGTCGAGTATACCGTTGATAAGGGTGAGAAGTGTATTGCTGGCGCTCTTTACATTTTGCGCGTACTCCTTTATCTCCTCATCCTTGCTTTCTCTTAAGATCATCTCATCCATACCGATGATGGCGTTGATCGGCGTCCTTATCTCATGGCTCATCTGTGCCAGGAATTCCGACTTTGCCTTTCCCGCTGCCGTAGCCTTTTCGGCCGCCTCGTTGAGCTCTTCGTTAAGCACCGCCTGGGACTTGATAACCTTGTTCAGGAGGATTATAACCGCGATCATCACCGCCAAAACCGACAGACCTACTACAACGGCTGTATTTATCGACACGCGGTTAAGCACCCACCACTTCTCGACAATGATAAGCGAAAAGCCCGTTGACTTGTCCTTCATGGCCATACTGGTGGAATACGCCCCGTTATAGTCTTTGAAATTATAGGACTTTACGTCATTTATGCCGGTTACCGGATGCTCGTACGCCTCAAGATAAGGAGTCTCTTCAACATCCACCACATTCGACCCCGACATCTCGTAATCTGAATTCGGGTGGTTGACTATGTTGCCCTCGGGATCGACCATGAACACGTATTCATAGTCCTCCACATACTCCTCGGCCATGATATCTATAAGCTTGTCGGCGTAGAAATCAATTCCGAATATGCCCAGGAACTCGCCGCCCTTGCCGTAAACCATCTGGGACATGGTCACACAGTAATTGCCGGTCTGCTCGTCATAGTAAGGCGTGGATATGCTGAAGCCGTCATCCGACATCTCAGTCTTCTTGTACCAGTCTCTCTCCTCAACCTTCCAGTCCGCATCCGGCTTCCAGCCGTTGTTCATGATAACCGTATTTTCCTTGTACGGATTCGCCAGGTAGCACACGGATATATCACGGTAATGCGACGCCACGTCATTCATCCAATTGACAGCCTCATCATAGTTGTCAAGCATCTCCGGCTTTGCGGCTATGCTGTGGACGAACATATCTATCACGGTCTTCTGCTCCGTCTGCCACTGTGAGTAGTTGCTGTACGCCTTGTCGAGCACCGACAGGAGCTGATAATCGTTCTTGTTGTTCTCCTCCTTTATCATCGCAAATGTACTGAAGGCCGCAACCAAAAGCAGCAAGACTATGATCACGTTTCTTATAACCCTGACCTTGCCGGAGATTTCCTTCTTATACTGCTTGTTCCTGTCCTTCTCCCTGGAGATATCCGCGGCAATGTAGGAATACGACTTTAAGTCGTTGATCATATCCGTTATCTCTATACCCGAGGCCTTGATCTCGGACAGCTCCTCACGAACCTTATCACTGTTTTCAGCATCCTCGGCGTCAGTAAGCTTTATGATCTTTTTTGCCGGCTCCGAAAGCTTCTCGGACAGCTTGTTGACGAAGATTTCCCTGCTCTTTAAGGCCTCCTCCGCCTTGATACGGTTCTTCGAGCTCATGCGGAAGATGATTACGATGATCACAAGCAGAAGGATGTTGATGATGATATTCGCGGCAACCTGCATATCCGCCTTGCCGTATAACTTGCTTTCACTGACACTTAAAATCATGTACCAGTTGTTCTTAATTCTTGACGAAAAAATCTGAGCCTTGCTGTCCACATAGTACTTGAAGCTCATATCCTCTTCATCGGAATCAAGAATAGTCTTGAAGGCCGAGCTGTAAGCAGGCAGCGCCTTGTCGATGTTTTGTCCCACATAGTTCATGTCCGAATAACCTGCTATGGTTCCGTCGCCGGTGACGATCATCGCCGTATTTTCCGAATTCTCAGACATCTTCTCTATGGAATCCTGCAGCTGCTGCAGGGTAAAGTCCATACCTACAACGGTTTCGCCATCGACAAGAAGCACGGACATGGTAAAACACATATCCCCGGTCATACTGTCTATGTAAGGCGGGGTTATGTATATCTCGCCCTCGCTTTCAACCGCGCCCACATACCAGTTTCTCGCTGTGGCGTGATAATCCTCGGGCATGTCAAAATCAGGGATTATCGACCATCCCTGTCCCGCGATGTACACGTTAAATGTAGAGCCCTTCGAAGCCTCCAGCTGAACCCTCTTTTGCTCGACAATATAAGCCTCCATCTCCTTTAAATCCACATCGGAATTCATCAGAAGCTGCGCCCCGCTCGACACCTTTATTATGGTATTCTCAAGATCGGATATATAGCCTTCGAAATCATTTTTTATACTGTCAAGCTGCGTCTGCCCGACCTGCCTGATCTGGGAATTCATCATCTGCCTTATAAGACGCGCATTGACAAAGGCAACCACGGCAAAAACCGTGATTATGATCGCTATATACACATGATCCAGTCTTTTTTTATTCTTGTTCATACGGTGTTTTTTCCCCGGTTAATAATAAGTAAAAAGGACTTGCTTTTTCCTCTGCCAGATTTTACAATTATAATTATGTTTTTGAAGAAAATCAAGAGAATTGAAAGACGTGAGACAAGAATATATCTATGTCTTACCCCTGTCTTACCTGGAAGATAAACCGCTTGAATATACTAATCAAATAAGGAGGCTAATCATGTCACTTTACACGGATCTTGTTGAAAAAAAGGAGAAGCTTGCACTTGTGGGCTTAGGTTACGTCGGTATGCCGATAGCCGTTGCATTTGCAAAGAAGGGGATAGATGTCATAGGCTTTGACTTAAATGCCGCGAAGATCGACCTTTATAAATCGGGCGTCGATCCCACAAAGGAGGTCGGCGACGAGGCCATCGCGTCTACCACGGTAGACTTCACCTCGGACGAGACATCTCTTAAAAATGCGCGCTTTATCATAGTCGCTGTTCCGACACCGGTAAATGCGGATCACACCCCGGACTTAACCCCGATAATCGGCGCTTCCGAGGTCATCGGAAGGAACCTGACCAAGGGTTCTATAGTAGTTTACGAATCCACCGTGTACCCGGGCTGCACCGAGGCAGTCTGCATTCCCATCTTAGAGAAGCTTTCAGGGCTCAAATGCGATGCGGACTTCAAGATCGGCTATAGCCCAGAGCGCATCAACCCGGGCGACAAGGTGCACCGCCTCGAGAACATCCACAAGATCGTATCCGGCATGGACAAGGAAAGCCTTGAAGAGATCAAAAATGTATACGACCTTGTTATAGAAGTCGGCACTCACCCCGTGTCCAACATCAGAACGGCCGAGGCAGTAAAGGTTGTGGAGAACAGCCAGAGGGATATCAACATTGCCTTTATGAACGAGCTCGCCATGGTATTTGACCGCATGGATATCGACACCAACGAGGTTGTAGACGGCATGAACACAAAGTGGAACGCCCTCGGCTTCAGGCCCGGACTTGTGGGCGGCCACTGCATAGGCGTGGATCCCTACTACTTTACCTACGAGGCAGAGAAGCTCGGCTATCACAGCCAGATCATCTTAAACGGCCGTATCGTAAATGATTCCATGGGCGCCTATGTTGCGGACTCGGCAGTTAAGAAGATGATTGCAGCCGGTCAGGCTCCGAAGAAGAGCAAGGTAGTGATCTTAGGCCTTACATTTAAGGAGAACTGCCCCGACACCAGAAACTCAAAGGTTGAAGATATAATCAAGAGACTTGACGAGTACGGAATAAAGCCTTTGGTAGTCGATCCCTGGGCAAGCGAGCGCGACGCCATGAACGAATACGGCGTTACACTTACCAAGCTCGAAGATGTAAAGGATGCCGACTGCGTGATCGTTGCCGTTGCACACAACGAGTTCAAGGCTCTTTCGCTCGATGATATAGCAAAGCTCTATAAGGATGTTCCCGCAGGCGAGAAGGTTCTTATAGATGTAAAGGGACTCTACAGCGTAGAGGCTCTCAAAGAATCCGGAATGAATTATTGGAGACTGTAGATGAAGGGACGAATCTCCTTTACTCTTAAGGATATAGTCATTATGTTCCTGCTCCTTTTGGAATTCAGGATGCTCTTTTTGATACCCTTGGGACCCCTCACAAAGCTTAACACCTACCACAACAAGATGCTACAGGTAGCATGGGTAGGTGTTATTTTAATCTGCTTCATGCACTTTAAGGTCTCTGACTATAAGCTCCGCGGAGCTGTCGGCGCTCTTCTTGTGATGGTTACCCTGAGCATGGTCTACGCATTTATCAGATACCCGGGCATCGAAGCAAAGGAGGTTATAGTTCCTTTCTTCGCCTATCTTCTGCTTCTGCTTTACTTTCCCCTGTCTGATTATTTGGACACCGAGGAGGGCGTAAAGCGTTTCATATTCATGCTGCAGATCATATGCATAACCGCGTGCGCTGTCATGGTAGTCCAGGCATTTATATACAACAGTAAGCACAAGCTTTTTCTTTCCATTTACGAGATAAAACAAAACGGCGGCATACCTTCGACAAAGAGCAACACCTTGAGAGACGGTCACCTGAGGATAACCTATCTCACCACGGGTGCCTCGGTTGCCATGGTACTCTCTTTGGTCAATCTGATTGCTCTAAGAACGAAAGGAATTATAGACATAGCCTGCATAGGCGTGAGCGGGATTTATTTTCTATATGTCGCAAGGACGAGAATGTACCTTGCTATCTTCGGACTTATCGCCGTGTACATTTATTTCTTTATCAACACAAGAAAGAAGAACAAGCGCTTCGCCATACTGTTCGGAGCAATAATGGTCGTAGCCATCTTCTTCGTCGCGGACATCCCCGGCATGATAAAGGATTTCATAGAACCGCTTATGACCGGCGCCTACAAGGACGACGGAAGCTATTACGCAAGAATAGCAGCCCTCCTGTTCTTCGGCGAATCAATTATTACCCACCCGATCATGGGCCTCGGAGTTGTAAAAACCGGTGCTGAATCCGTGTATGCCGAAGCTCTGCGAGGTCCCGACAAGCTTGCCTACTTTACCGATGTGGGTGTGTACGGCGGAACCGCCGAATTCGGACTGCCGTTTTTGATCATATTTATCTACATACTTAAAAAGGCATTCCTTAAGCCCTCGGACGCAGGAGTAAAAAACTACGCCTACAGCAAGGCTCTGTGGTGGTTCATAATCTTAAGCAGCTTAACACTTAGCGTATTCGATCCACAGAGAGTTATAGCCTACGCAATAGCGCTGGCTTTCTTCAACACTTCATTGAAATCCAAGGACGATTTGAGCGACAAACAGCGAATTAATTCTTGTAGTATATGCTGATATTTGATATAATACATTTATCGTTTTTTTCAAAAATATGCATAGGAGGTTTTTGTAAATGAATGAGGTATTAGCAAAATATATCGAAACAGTTCCCGTAATAAAGGATGCTCTCGGTATTGATATGATGATGAGTATTACCGATGGAGAGCAGTTCCTTGCTTATTGGAGGGGTAAAAAAATGGTTGCCGATATCAAAGTCGGCGACAAGCTTTCACATGACGATCCTATGTGGACAAGCTTTACAACAGGTCAGAAAATCGAGCAGATATGTCCTGCAACCGTATATGGTTTTGCATTCAAGGCTATAACGCTTGCTATCCGTGACGGCTCACAGATTGTGGGTACCATGGGTATCGCGGTAAGCTTGGAAGATCAGTCACTTAATACAGACGCTTCACGCAATCTCTTATCTTCAGTAGACACCGTGAAAAGGCAGATGGATTCTATCATCGGATACGGCACAACCATCAAGGAGAGTTCAGATGTTATCAGCTCTTCCGCAGACCGTATCATGAACAATATCTCCGAAGTGCAGAGCTTCGCTCAGGCTATCCAGAAGATTTCCAACAGCACTAACATGCTTTCGCTCAACGCTTCCATAGAGGCTGCGCGAAGCGGAGAGGCAGGCAAGGGCTTCGCGGTTGTTGCCAAGGAGATGACAAAGCTTGCCATGAATACCAAGGAGTCATCAGAGAAGATTCTTTCAATCCTGAACAGATTTGTCAAGGATATCGATGAGATGAAGGAAAGCCTCGAAACTCAGGAGGATTCACAGAACAAGCAGACAGATATATCCAATCAGCTTTATGCCGAGATTCAAAAGATTAGCGATATCACACGCAAGGTTATGAATCGCTCATCGTTATAAATCGATAAATGCATACAAAAAAGGTGCCGCATGGCACCTTTTTTGTATGCGCAGAGGCACCGAAATGTAGGTGTCAGCTAAAGCTGACCGGTGCCTCGCGCACGAGCAGGGTGCAACTGCGTCTTCCCTGCTCGATATAAGCATTTAATCTTCGGCGGGTCCGTAGACATAGATCTTGTCTCCGTGTATCGAGCACACCCAGACCTCAATCGCTCCGTCGAAATCCTCCATGTATTTTACAAGCTCTTCGGGATTCTCAACCTCATATTCTTCCTTTTTAAGCTTTGTTTTACTGTCATCCGGCTTAATCTTTGTGAAGAGGTATTTATCGCCCTTTAAGACAACCTCAGCTTTTAGGATAACAATCTTCTCCGTACTGCCGGCTATGCCATTGGTCTTATAATCAAGCTCGCCTTGACCGTAATCCCTTGTTCCGTCTAAAGCTGCCGAAGCTTCCGTTGTTTCTGCCGCTTCATATTCAGCATCGTCATACATCTCCTCTTCCCCTGCAGACTCCATTGCTGCTTCCGCAGCCGGCTCCTCCGCAACCGCTGCCTCCGTCTCCATAGCTTCTTTGTTATCGCCCCTAGCAGAAATCGAATCTTCCATATTCATCGCTGCCGTGGTAGTCGAATATCCCGTATTATCACTCTGCTCATCGCTCTTTCTCCTGTCTTCGAAACCGGCAAGGAAAACCGGAACCACAACAACCACCATCAGAACAGCCGCAGCGATAAGTCCCACATAAGGCCTCATGTTTCTCTTTGCAGCCTTCTTCTTACCGATATCCTTCTTCGCAGCGTCAAAGCTTATGACATTGTCACCGGAAGAATTTACGTCAGCCTTCGCTATAGTAACCTCATCCGAAGATGCATTATCTACGGATGCGCCCGAAGCTTTGATACCGGCCTCTATCTTCGACCAGTAATCAGGCACATCGGCTTTGAGTGATTCCATATATAATTGTTCGATTCTCTCATCATCCATAACCAATAAACCTCTTTAGCTTCTTAACCGCTTCGTTATAGTGCCAGGATACCGTTCCCTGCGGCATCCCCGTAATATCCGCTATCTCCCTGAAGGTAAGTCCGGAGCACTTCATGTCCATGACTTCCCTTTCCTTATCCGACAATCTCTTTCTTGCTTCTTCTATCGTGAGCTTGTTGACCGTGCTCTCCTCAACCGAAGAGGCACCCACCGATGCAGGGTCAGCCTTCTCAAGCGCCTGTCCGTCCTCATCGGGAGTATCGTCTAAGCTTGCAGCCACATGTCCTTCCTTCCGCATAAGGTCCAGACACATGTTCTTCGCTATGGTACATATCCAGGTTTTATGATGTCCGTTCGCCTTAAATGTACCGGCTGAATTAAACAGCTTTATAAAGAATTCCGACGCCACATCCTCCGCCTGTTCCCGCTGCCTTAAGTACTTGAGACACACCGTGTAGATCAGCGTCCGGTAGGCGAGATAGACTTGCTTTAAGGCATCAGCATTGCCTGCGGCCATCTCACGCATCGCATATTCAAATTCCTCTTCAGACAAGTCCTCACCTTCTTTCTTATATACGGCTCACATAATTGTTTTTATGGAAAATAATAATAAGATTCTTCACTTCGTTCAGAATGACACCAAATAATTCAGCGGCCTCTAAACCCACAGTATATTCTCGGCGCGAGCGGAAAAAAATCGTGGTGCATTTCAAAGCACCGCGATTTTTTAATAGCGGGATAAGTGAGACCTTAGCGAGCTTGCGAGCTTAGTTCTAACTTATGCAAAGCTCCGAGCCAGCAGACTTGGCGGCCGCTGAATAAACTCTATGATTATTCCACAACAAGCGTGGCGGAGCCGTAAGCCTTAAGCGGCTTTCCGTTCTCGTCGTACTCCGTTGTGTATCTCACATGGAACGGTACCCTTCCCGCGGTAAGAGGTATGATGCCCTCCTTCGACGGCGCGCCGTTCGCTAACTCATTCAACCAGTCTATATACATATCATGGTAATCCATGGGGAATAAACCGTTTTCAAACACGGGCTCGGGATAATTCCTTATCACAGGCGGCAGGCTTAACTCCCTCATGCACCTGAAACACGGGTGCATCTCCTTTGTGGCAAATATATACTCCCACGCGAACATATTCGCATGATCAAAAGCAACCCTGAGCAGCTGGTCGGCGCTCCTGAAATCATCAAAGCGCTTCTTCTCTGCGGTAACATTTCTTGCCATGACATAGAAGAGATACTGCTCTCCGGCCTTTCCTATTACACGCATATTCGTCCTGACACAGATCCTGTCATCACCGCAGCAGTCCGAGTGAATGTCTCTCCAGCTGTCGCACTCAACCTCTTCGCCTGTTTCAATCGCCTTCTTTATGGCTGTCTCATACTCCAGTCGGCCCGTCTCAGACATATGATCCCAAGGATTGGTATTGAGTATATCCTGTATCTTAGCTCCGCCGCAAACCTCCTTTGCGTACTTCTGGTTAACGCGGAGTATGCTCGCATGACCGTTGGTATAAGTAAAGATTGACGCAGGCCCGACGAATTCGCTGAAAATAAGTGTCTCTATGGATTCGGGATCCCAGAAGCGTCCCGCATCCTGAGTATCAACGAACTTGGTTGCCGGTGTCTCGGGCTGGTGGTCAAGCTTTTTGAGTTTCTCTACAAACTCATCTTCGGGAACAGGCTTGGAGTACAGATATCCCTGTATATAATTACATCCTATGCTCTTCATATAATCGGCCTGAGCGTTCGTCTCTACGCCCTCGGCGATAACCGGGGTCTGCAGCCACTTTGACATCTGTACGACCGAGCTGATTATGGTGCCTCCGCGTCCGCCCACATCGCCGCTTAAGAACCTCATATCGAGCTTGATTATATCCACCTCGAGATCCTTGAGCACATTCAGGGACGAGTATCCGCTTCCGAAATCGTCCATCTCCACGATGTAGCCGTATTTGTGGAGCTTGTCTATCGCGTTAGTCATAAGCTCCATGCCTGCTATGGCAGAGCTCTCCGTAATCTCAACCCTGAGGAATTTCACCGGAAGGTCATACTTCTTTCTTATCTCCTCAAGCTTGTCCACGTAAGTGTCGTCAAGTATGTCATAGCGTGACATATTGGTCGATACCGGCACCGGCGCGACACCGCTGTCGATACATTTCTTCTGGAATTTGCAGACCTGCTCGAACACATTTAAGTCTGCCCTTAAAATAAGCCCGTTCTCCTCCATGACAGGAATGAAATCATTCGGGTATTGAATCCCGAACTCCGGGTGTTTGAAGCGCATCAGCGCCTCCGCTCCCACCATTCTTCCCGTGGAATGGTTTATCTGCGGCTGGTAATAAACTAATATATATCCCTTCTCAAGTGCCTCGTCAAAGCAGCCAATGAGCTCCTGAGGTGTCATCTTTCTTTCCATATAGCATTTGCCCCCCCATTCAAAACTAGCATTATTATCTAAGATTAATAACTCTCCGAAACTATGCGTCTGTCAACCTCGTAACCATTAACTAAGAAGCGTATTCTTCCGTTGACTATCTTTATATCCTCATCCTTAGCGTAGGTGTCGGTCTTTAAAGCCGTGTGCACATCCACCTTCGCGTCGGAATTCTCAAGTCTTATAAATGTTCCGCCGGTCATACCGCCAATTGCAAGAGCTTCCTTTCCGGAATTCTCAAGTATGATGCCCGCATGATCCACAAGCACGTCCGTTCGGCCACTCAATGTGCCGAGACAGGTCGAACGCTCCGAGCGAAGCGTTACATTTACGGAGGCTTCACGGATCATGATGTCCGCCTTGCCGCCATGCAGGCTTCCTATGCCGACATAGCTTGCTCCGCCGCCGTAGCACTTGATCGAGGAGGTCGCAAGCGAAATCTCTGCGTTGTTGTCGATCGAACCGATGAATACACCGTCGACTGCATTGATATCAGACTCGATGTTGCAATCCTTGATATTCAGCTTGACCTCTCCGGATATAGCACCTATTCCGACGCTCGTCTCTCCGCCGCCGCTCAAGATGATCTGGCCCTGATTTATGCTTACATATCCGCCGAGACCCGAGCCGACACACACGCCTCTCTTGCCCACGGCATTGATCATGATCTTGCCGCTCTGCTCGAAGACTATGTCACCGTTGCCCTCTGCCTCGACATTGCCGATACCGTAGTAATCGGTGCTGTAAAGGTCTATCTTCATGGTTCCGTTGCCCTCTAACACGAGCCTCGAGCTCTTGGGCACACGGATACCGGATTTGTTAAGGAAATTGTCGCCAACCAGCATAAGTGATACGGCGCAGCCCTCTTCTATATCGATACACGGCTCGTGATTTTCACTCGCAAAGTAGACATTCTCAAGCGTGATCATGCCGTTGTAGCCGGACTTGACCGTAAGCCTGATACCGGTCTGAGAGTGCGGCGTACCGATAATGGTGATATCCTGGTAGACCTGATTGTCCACGCCCACCACAATCTCGTTATAACCCTCTCTGTCAAGGGTTCCGAGGGGTATCCTGTTGGTCTTTCCGGCTATGTATTGCTGGCTCGTATTACCCAGCTCCTTCTCATTGAAGAAGCTTGCCAGCTCTGCCTTGATCTCATCAGGAATAGTGGTAATAACCTTCGGAGAAGGCTTTGCGGTGTAGAAGCCTTGGATGAGATCCACTCCAAGCTTAACAACCGTCCTCATCTCATCCGCATTTTCCACGCCCTCTGCCAAAGCTTTGATCCCGTTGTCGTGACAGAACTCTATAATCTCTCTCACGAAATGCTGCTTCTGCGGTCTGTTTTGTATGTCGCTTAACAGCGAGCGGTCTATCTTTACATAATCGGGCATATATCTCAAAAGGTTGTTGACATTCGAGTAGCCCGTGCCGTAATCGTCTACCGCGATTTCAAGGTTCATTCGGCGGTACTTTTTCTTAAGCTCCTCAAGATCGTCGTCGTCAAGCTCCGCCTCCTCGGTGAGCTCGATTACCGCCGTCCTGGAATTCTCCTCGAGCTTTATCGCTATACGGGAATAATCGCTGTCATAGAGCTTAACGCCCGGGATACTGTTGATGAATACCTTTGCATCTCCGAAGAGATCCTTATCCCTCTCAACTATATCGAGTACATTCATAAATGTAGCGCGCTCCACATCTGCAAGTCTTCCCTGCATGTTCGCATATTTTATTATATCAAGCGGAGAGATTCTCTTCTCTGTCTTTGAACGCATCAAAGCCTCGTAGGAGTAAATCTCACCGTCACTTGCCTGAACTATCGGCTGGAAGTAATACTCAAGCAGGTTCTCATCCAGGATCTTCGTCACAAGATCGTAATCCTCTTTCTCCTCCTGCGGAAGCTGGCTGTATACCTCGGTCGCCGTAGCGAACTTGGAGTGCTTGAGCTTTCTGAGCTGCTCTACCACACGCTCTGCCACGGAGTACCTTCTCACGCACTCAAGACCTCTTGATATGGTACCTATCCATAGTCTGTATACATCGCTGTAGCTTATCGGCTTTGGACCGAAGTTCAGCGCCGCGTAACCGAAGCACTGGCTCTCCGCGAAGACCGGAGTGAAGAAGAATGCCGTCGGATAACTTCTCTTCTCATACAAAGCCGGAAGTATATCCTTCGTATCGAACAGGGTATCAAGGCTTGCAAGGCCTCCTCTCATATTGCGGTGATACCTTACGGCGTATATCATCCTGTCCGAATAACCGTCATTTCCTACAGTCAAGGTCATGTCCGTAGCCATATATTTCCAACGATCGTTTATGCACAGATAAAAGTTCTCCACGTTCGGAATCTGGTAAGCGTAGGAGTAAACCGTATTTACCATATCCAAAAGAGAGGTCTGCGAAAGGATATCATCGGGAAGCATGTTGTTGATGGAGCCCCAGCCAACCTCAGAGGTATCCGTCTCCCAATCCTTGCGCTTCTTTGTATATTCGGGCATGGAGGTATGTCTGCAGCCGCAGCTCTCTCCGATAAGCACCCTTGTCCTGGTCACGAACTTGGGCGGCTCCTTGCCTTCAAGCTTAGCATGAATAAAATCCGCGGAATAAGCACCGCAGTCATCAGCCGGGATCATGGCAGAGGTTAAGCTTCTCGGCGCCGTCTGTCCCTCTTCGGTAGAATCATAACCGCAAACCGCTATATCCTCCGGCACGCGCACGCCCTTCTTTTCAAATGCCTTGCAAAGTCCCAGAGCCATCTGATCATTTGCGCACATAACCGCCTGCGGAAGCTTCGGTCCCTGCATCAGATACTCGGCACACTGCTCGCCGCTCGAGTACCAGAAATCACCGTAGATTATCCAGTCCTCGTTAATGTTGATGCCATGCCTCTCCATCTCGTCCCTGTAGGCCTTGAGTCTCTGCTCGGAATGCGGGTGCCATCTCTTGCCCGTAAGGAACGCTATATCCATATATCCGTGAACCTCTATAAGATGCCTTACAACGGCAGCCGCAGAGGCATAACTGTCCGTGATAACAGTCGGGAAGTAATCGCTCTCCCTCTCAACAACGATAACCGGTCCCGTAAATGTTCTGTGAAGCCTTTCCTCGATTGCCTTGGCAACTCCCGAGGTCTGTATGGTGTCCTTCACAAAAACGACTGCATCAAAAATGGCAGGGTTAAACAAGGCGAAGATATTAGACTCGCCTCTTTCCCTGTCTTCGTTATCCTGATATTTCCTGTACATAGAAAATATACAGGCATCCATGTCATATGAAAATGCCTTAGTAAGAAAACCCGATATAAACCGGCTCTGATAGCCTTCCTCCGCCTGCCCGATAAGTACAGCTATCCGGCGGCGTCTCTTTAATTCCTTCTCCATTTTACCCCCGTTACCTCCGATAGCAGATAATCTTCTATATTATAAGCGAAAAAGCATGAAAAAACAAGAAAAAAGTGCATATCAGCGGATATCTGAAAGTGTTTAACCCGGCTTTTGAAGTGCCGGCTAACAAAACTGCTCTTTTTGCGCATTTTTGTTAGCCGGGAACACTGAAAATGCTGTGCCTGTCTCGTGTTTTGGCTAACACGAAAAAACCCGAACAGCGTTTTGTTAGCTGTTCAGGTTTGAAATAGTGTCTGAGAGTTCCGCAAATTGTTCAAGCGACAGGGTTTCGCCGCGAACGGTAGGTGAAAGCCCCATCCGGGTAAGAGCCTGCTCTGCCTGCTCCTTGGTGAAATCAAGCTCAGACGAGTTGGCTATTCCGTTAGTCAGAGTTTTGCGCCGCTGGTTAAAGGACGCGCGGATAAGCTTGAACATTAAGGCTTCGTCGCGCACCTCCACAGAGGGCTTGTCAAGAACCTTGAGATTGATGACCGCAGAGCCGACGTTCGGACGCGGGATAAAGCAGTTTGGCGGTACGTTGGCAGCAAGCGAAGTCGACGCATAGTAGTTCACCGCGAGGGTAAGCGCGCCGTAGTCTTTTGTGCCCGGCTTTGCGGCAATTCTTTCCGCGACCTCCTTCTGGATCATGACCGTTATGGAATCTATCGGAAGCCTCTTCTCAAGAAGCTCCATGATGATTGGCGTCGTGATATAGTACGGGAGATTAGCCACGCACTTTAAGCGTCCGGTTTCGGACTTCGCCGCAAGCGCGGCTATGTCTGTCTTTAAGATGTCATCATTTATCACGGTTACATTGTCGTAATCGGCGAGGGTTTCATCCAATATAGGTATCAGGTTCCTGTCGATTTCCACGGCATACACCTGTCCCGCCGCCTCGGCCAAATACTGTGTAAGCGTGCCGATTCCCGGCCCTATCTCTAAGACCGTATCGGACTTTTTAATCTCCGCCGCGCGGATGATTTTCGCGATAACAAAATCATCAATCAGGAAATTCTGCCCGAACCTTTTCTGAAACGCGAAATTATACTTTTGTATGGTCGCTATCGTGACCTTGCTGTTGCTTAGTTTTTCCATCTTGTACCCTTTTATTATTGCTCAACCTGCGTCTTTTCGAGCATACATTTCATTCCCGGCATTCGTATCATCCCTATCGCGCGTGTCTTTCCGAGCATACATATGATCCCTGGCATTCATATCATCCCTGTCGCGCGTGTCATTCTGAGCGCAGCGAAGAATCTACTTTTGAATTTTCTTTTGAATTTTCTGTCTGCTTTTCCTTCGGCTTTTTCACAGTCAGCGCTATCATCACCGCAAATACAACCGTTGCCGCTATCATGCTCGCTATCAAAAAGCCCTCGCCCATCTCTTCGAACTTCGGCATGAAGAGTATGCTCGTATTTATGCACATATGCAGAAGCATACCCGGGATCACGCTTCCGGTTTTCACTCTTATGAACGCGAGAACTCCCCCCAACGCAAATGCATAGCACCCCTGTATAAGGTTGCCGTGGTACACCGCAAAGAGCAGCGCGTTCAGGAAAATCGCCGCTATGTCCGGCAGATACTGCCTCGAATAACCTAAGATAACCCCACGGAATATAAGCTCCTCCGCAATTGGCGCCACGATAAACGAGGCGAGCAGCGACACCCAGGACGCCGTCACGCCGACCAGATTCTTGAGCATCTCGTCATATTCGGTGAAGCTTTCGGGGCTTACTTCCCTTAGAAGTTCAAGCACTGCGTCAACCGCGTACTGAGCAAGCACACCGGCCACCACAAGGCATACTATTCTCCATGTGAGTTTTCGGGCATTTTCCCTGATTGCCTTTACCGGATTCTCGTCCTTTGCGAAGGCCTTCTTATACCATATCCCGAATACTATGGCGTACACCGCGAAATACGCAAGGCTCCTGAAGGCCAGATTCATAGGCTGTGTCAAGGAATAATTCATCAGCTCGCCTATGGAGCGGGACTTTGAGACCTCTGCGTCCGAGACGATATTCATCACAAACAATATTACAATGTCAATTAAATTCACCGCTATCTGCAGCGCGAAAACTGCAAACAGCGGTGCAAATGTCAAAATAATCGATCTTAGCTTACTTGATTGAGTCACTGATCTTCTTTGCTCTTTCCTTGTTCTTCTTCTTAGCTTCCTCACTAATCTCGGGAGCTGCAGTCTGCTTTACGGTTGTCTTCTTGTTTGAAGAGTTCTGCTTAGCCCTTATCTCGTCGTTAAGCTGCTTCTGATACTCAACCTGCTTAGCGCGCATCCTTGCGGAGAAGCCCTTCTTCTTTTTCTTCTTGCCGTCGTCTTCCTCGACCTGAACATTCTTCTTGCCGTGAACACTCTTTACGCTCACGAGATATATTCCGCTGACCATTGCCTTGACCTCGCCCCTTGTCGGAACATCATCGAAGATTGCATCATCGCACATAAGGTTCATGATCTTCGGACCAATCTTGGCCTTAACAATCGGCACCTTTGCCTTCTGATACCTCTTCGGCGTCTGCTCTAAAACGACTTTGGGCAGTCCCGCATCCTGTAGCGGCAACATCTTCTTATCTATAATCAGCATGCTCGTCGGCTGGGCCGCCGCAAGCATCTGCTCCTTCTGGGAAACCTGCTTATCTTGCAGTTTCTTTCCGTAACGGTAAAGCACGAACATTAAAATTCCGAGCACCGCTAAGATTATCAATAATATACCCCACCAGGGCATGTTGATCCCTCCTCTTAATAATGTAACGGCATGATTCATGAACGAATCCCGCCCATCCGGTATCACTTACTTGTTGGCGTCAATCAGCCCCTGTATTATGTCCGGAAGCTCCTGATACTTCGCCTTTCTCTCCTTCATGGAGAAGTCCGAAGGATTAAACGGCTTGCCGTAAACCACGGTTATATCACCCCTGTGCACGCCCTTTCCGGGAGCGCTCTCTAGAATGAACTCCGATCCGATTATCGCCATCGGAACTATCGGCACGCCGGCCTTCTCGGCCATCTTGTAGCCGCCCTCCTTGAAAGGAAGCATGGTTTCCTTCTGGTTTCTTGCGCCCTCCGGGAAGAGAACCATAGAGTGTCCAAGCTTTAAGTACTCAGCGCCCTGCTTTATGGTCTCCATGCCCTGCTTGATGTCGTTCCTGTCAAGGAAGAGACATCCTATGTCCTTCATGTAAGGCGCGATAAGTATATTCTTCGCAAGTTCAATCTTAGCCACGAAGCCAACCGGCGCCTTAATAACATTGTGATGAACAAGTATATCGAGGTAACTTCTGTGATTGCCCACGAAGAGAGCGGGCGTGTCGGGGATGTTCTCCTCACCGATTACCTTTACCTTAACTCCGGCAGCCTTAAGCTCCAGCTTGAAGAACCAGCCTGCAACCTTCTTGCCCATACTCCAACGCTTTGTGATGTCCTTCTTGCCCCTGAGCCACATTATAAAATGTATCGGATAGCATATAATCGGACAGAGCACAAGCAGAAATCCTACTAAAAATGTTCTCATGAGATCACCTCACTTTTAACGCTCTACACTTACCTTCCGTACATCTTGCAGGTCTCGTAGAGCCTTTCCTCAAGCTGCTTTGTAAGCGCGCCTTCCTTGTATCTCCAGGCCCAGTTGCCCTCACCCACACCGGGGGTGTTCATACGGGCCCAGGAATCTAAGCAGAGCACATCCTGAAGCGGTACTATAGCCATGTTTGCCACAGAACCAAGGCATGCGCGGATAAGTATCCAGCAGATATCGTTACCGTCCGTTGAGTAGTACCTTCTCAGCTTGTCTCTCGACGCCTCATAACAGTGCGTGTACCAGCCGAGCGTTGTATTGTTGTCGTGTGTTCCTGTGTAGCATACACAGTTTCTATCAAAATTATGAGGAAGGAAGTCGTTCTCCTCCGGATTCTCGAAGGCAAACTGGAGAACCTTCATGCCCGGGAATCCCATCTTCTCTCTAAGCTCCGTAACCGACTCATCTATCTCACCCAAGTCCTCGGCGATAATCGGTAGGTGATAACCGAGAGTCGCCTCAAGCTGTGTGAAGAAGTTTATGCCCGGCGCCTTGACCCATTTGCCGTTGATTGCTGTTTCCTCACCGTAGGGCACTGCCCAGTAGGTGTCGAAGCCTCTGAAGTGGTCTATGCGAAGGAAGTCCGAGAGCTTAAGCTGGTGCTTAATCCTCTCGAGCCACCACTCGTAGCCTGTCTGGGTGTGCTTCTTCCAGTTATAGAGCGGGTTGCCCCAGAGCTGGCCGGTTGCCGAGAAATAATCCGGCGGAACTCCGGCTATAACCTTCGGGTAACCATCCTTTTCAAGTAAGAAGAGCTCCTGGTGTGCCCACACATCCACGCTGTCCCAACCCATAAATATCGGGATATCGCCTATAATCGATATGCCCTTTTCATTTGCATATTCTTTAAGAGCCATCCACTGCTTCATAAACAGGAACTGTATAAAGCAGTAGTAGCCTGTCTCATGCTCAAGCTTCTTGTTCCACTCTTCCTTGACGGCTGCCGTTCCTTTCTTTAAGTCATCCTCCCACATGTACCATGGCATGCCCTTGTGGTAGTCCTTGCCCGCCATGAAGAGGGCGTAATCCTTGAGCCAGTAGGTTCCGTCAAGGAACTTCTTATATTCCTCCATGAATTTTTCATCGGTCGAATACTTGTCATGATAGGACTCATCCAAAAATCGCTCGTATGCCTTCTTTAAAAGCGGTGTTTTAAACTCTATCAGGTCTCCGTAGTTGATCTGCTCTGGATTCCACGACGGCATGTCCTTGAAATCATCCTGGGTAAGCAGATTAGCCTTCTTAAGTTCTTCGAGACTTATGATAAGCGGCTGTCCCGCAAATGCGGAGAAGGGCTGATAAGGCGAATCGCCAAATCCCGTATGTCCGAGCGGAAGCACCTGCCAGGTATTCATTCCCGATTTTACTAAGAAGTCCACAAAGCGGTATGCCTGCTCTCCGAGCTCTCCTATGCCGTGCGGCCCGGGAAGCGATGTCGGGTGAAGCAGTATGCCCGCGTATTTCTTTGGTTTCAATGTTCCAATTCCTCCATGAATTAAATTATGTCCTTTTCATTATGCACACATAGAGTAGATTATAGTCTTTTTTGCCGATAAAAGCAAGGTTTTTGCCAAAAAACAGTTGCGTCATATTATCAACCGATAAATCACCGGAACATCTCCTCGTATAATATGTAATGGCACGATTGCTAAAGCAATACTGCCCAGTCTAATGTCATAAGGAATCCACCGCTTCGCGGTACCCCTTATGATGAAAGTCGGTGCGATGCAAAATTATGACTTCGTCATAATCGCACCTCCCTCTGTTATTTGCGTTTTTTAGTGTTTCAGGCTCTGTGGCTAACAAAACTCGCTTTTTCTGTTTTTTGTTAGCTTTTTTGCTTGCTTTCTTCACTGATTTCCGGCTCTGTGGCTAAAAAATACGATTTTTGAGGCTTTTTTGTAGTTTTTTGCTGACTTTTCCATGATAAGCAAAAGGCAGGGGCGTTTTCGTCCCCTGCCTTGCATAGCTTGCAATAAACTGATTATTGGTTACTATTCCACGTTCTTTAAAGCCTCGTCCATCGGTACCTTCTTTATACGACGGGTGTCGATCAGCATTACTATTATGTACGCCACGAAGATCATCACGAACATCCGCACGAATTCCTTGATACCCATGTTGAACTCGAACCATCCTCCGAGCTTTGCCATGTAGCTCTTCCAGACAACCAGCATGATCAAATAACCCACAAAGATACCGATTACTTCCTCTATGATCATAACGAATAACGTCGGAAGTATGTAAAGCGAGTTGATCTCCCTGTTGTTGTAGCCGAGTATCTTGGTCATGGAGATTGCGTTCTCGTTCTTCTCTATGATTATCTTCGTAAGCAGGTAGATAAGAACCACCGACAGAATAATGCACAGGTACTGGAAGTAAAGCATGAAGCTTCCCATGGAGTGGTCGAGCTGGTCGGCCATCTTGGTTATATCCTTTTCGCCTATGGTCGTCAAAATGTACTTCTCGTCTATGTCGTCTATCGGGCTCTGCGAGAGGTACCCCATAAAGCTTCCCTCATCGTAATCGAAGACCTCGTTGAAGCTGTCATTGTGCATGAACACAGCGATAGCGCCCGAATAAGAAACCACATCCCTTACCTTGAAATCATAGCTCTTGTTCTCGTATTCCTCCCAGAGCGTGATGGTGTCGCCCGCCTTAAAACCGTATTTTCCGCTAAATGCATCGGAGATCACCACCTCGTTTTCCGCCATGTCAGCAGGTATCTTCATGTACTTGCTGTCAGGTTCGATGCCATACACCGCTATACTCTCATCCATCTTCTTCGCGCGATACAGGAGAGAATACATGCTAAAGCGCTCCGCGCCCTTTACCGCAGTTGTGATTTCGTTTCCGTCAGCATCCTCGGTGGACTTTAAGACAACCTGCTCCTTGACGAACATCATCTCGCCCACATGCTCCTGATAATACTTCAAGGTCGAGGGCATGCCAACCGCCATGGCCATCATGATCATAACGAAGCATACACCTAAGAGCAGTGTCAGGTAGTTCGGGAAGTTCTGCATCAGAACTCTGGTCTTAAATCGCGTCATGAACTTCCACTTCGGAAGCCTGATGGCCTTCTTCCTCTTCGACCGCTTAAGGTCATGTCTTAAGAACTTTAACGGTGATAGCGTAAGCTTCCTGGCTATGATAATCAGGTTTATCACGAACATCAGCGCAACCGGAATCAAGGTCGTCTTCCACAAAGCTTCAAAGTTCATGATTGTCTTGTAGGTCGGCAGGCTGTAGGAATTATAATACATGGCTATAACCACTTCCTTGAAGAGCGTGTAGCCAAGGATATTGCCTAAAATCGCAGCCGCAAGCGTCACACACACCGGCACGGTCATGTAGTGAACCAGGAGCTCGCCTCTGGTGTAGCCCGAAGCCCTTAATGTACCGATAACCGATGCCTCCTTTGTTATGGTATTACTTATAGTCATTGCGAAGATAAAGGCAAGCACCACCACCAGTATGTCGAGGATTACTCCGCCCATTGCCTTGTCCTTACCAAAATCATCCGGGGCAAATGTAACGGCGTGATTTATGTATCCCGGTACAAACTCCTTTGCTTCATTCTCATACACTATCGCCTGCGTTCCGATAACATTCACGAATGCTTCCGATAACTTCTTTTCCTCCTTGTCATCAGCAGGAGCGTTCTTATAGAACCACGCATAGTTGTAATAGATATCATTGTCTATCCTGTCAAAGCCTTCCTCTGTTACAAGTGCGACATCAAAGGTGATGGCATCGAACATGGTATCCGTATTCTTCTTGTATAAGGTACTGTAATTAACAAATGCGATAAGCGCGCACACCTTAAACTGTGTTCCGCCGACCTTTATGGTATCACCCACCTTTATGCCGGCGTTATCCGCATGCATACGGTCTATGGCAATCTCGTCTGCACTTTTCGGGGCTTCACCCTTATGGATACAGTAGCCGTTCACCTTGTCCTGCGCCTTAAACACACGCACATCGCCTCTCGTGTCTCCGCCGCCTTCCCAGACCTCTGAGACCTCTTTGTAGTAATTCTCATATATAGTTACCGGAACGGGATCCGCAGGATCCGGAAGCTTGCCCTCAAGCTCCTTGTCTAATTCCTTATCGACCTCTTCTTCTATTTTGGCCTTCGCTTCCTCTAAGGCCTTATCGTAGTTTTCCTTGTACAGATCAGCTGTCGGACCTTCAGGCTCAAGACCGTTATCCTTCAAAGACTTCTCTATCTCTTCTACAGCCTTGTCTGTTGCTTCGGCTATGGCCTTGTCCCTGTAATATGCTCTGACATCAGCCTGCTCACCTGCCTCTATTGCCTTACGCATCTCCTCGCTGAGCTCGCTCTTAACCCTGAAATGTCCGTCCTCAAGGTTATACTTTGTCTTGCCCTCCGCATTAGACACTAGCATGCTGTGGTTTGCAACATACATTCCGGATATAAAGCCGATGATGAGAGTTAAGAATACAAAGACCGTTACGTATTTGTGCCATTCACCCTTAAGCTCACGGGGAACGCGCTTCTTAAGAGGATTCTTCATCTTTATGTCCCTCCTCCTTTTGTATTGACACGACTCCTTCGTCGTCCTGTCCCGTCGTAGGGACACATGTTAAAAATGACTTCGTCATTGTGTCCCTCCTCTTACCAGTCAAGATCCACAGCGGATACCTTGGTCTCGTTGACTATGTTATGCCTTACCACGCCGTCTCTTAACTTGATCACATGGTCCGCCATAAGCTTTATGGTGTCGTTGTGAGTAACCATGATGATCGTGTTGCCGTACTTTTTGTTCACGTCCTCTATGAGCTTCAATATCTCCTTGGAGGTGTTGTAATCGAGCGCGCCGGTAGGCTCATCACACAGGAGGATGTCCGGGTTCTTGACTATCGCCCTTCCGATGGAGGTTCTCTGCTGCTGTCCGCCCGAAAGCTGGTTCGGAAGCTTGTGTCGATGCTCGTACAGACCGAGTGTGTGAAGCAGCTCATCTATGTCGAGCGGGTTGTCCGAAAGGTAGGCGCCGACCTCCACATTCTCCTTTACATTTAAGTTGGGAATCAGGTTGTAGAGCTGGAACACATAGCCGAGGTGCTTTCTTCTGTACTGTGTGAGTGTCTTCTCGTCCATCTCCTCAAGCTTATCGCCATTGATGGAAATGTACCCGCTGTCGGGGTTGTCTATGCCACCGATGATGTTCAGCAGGGTAGACTTGCCCGAGCCCGAGGGGCCGAGCAGCACACAGAACTCGCCCTTTGCCACCTCGAAATTCATACCCTTAAGGACCTCCTGCCTCGAGTCTCCCGAACCAAAGCCCTTCTTAAGATTAACAATCTGTAAAAATTTTCTTTCTTCTTCTGACATGTTAGTTTCTCCTAACTTAATTTATGTTTTTTAAGTGAGGGCAAATGGTCTTTTGACCCTCACTTATTATGCACTTAATCTCATGCAGTATACTTCAAGCTTCTTTATTTCCAGCTTTATGTATTACTGCCTTCTTTAGTTCAGTCCTCTTCGGTCACATGCTCGATACCCTGTCCGAGTATGGTCTTCACATGGTCATCCGCAAGACTGTAATATATCTGCTTTCCGTTACGTCTGCCCTTCACCAGCTTCGCGGTTTTGAGCACCCTCAGCTGATGTGATATGGCCGACTGCGTCATATCAAGCTTCTCGGCTATATCCTGCACGCAGAGCTCTCCGTCGAACAGGGCGTACATCAGCTTAACCCTTGTCAGGTCGGCGAATACCTTGAAGAGCTCCGAGAGCTCGTACATAGTGTCGTCTTCTATTGTTTCTTTTGTATTGTTCATATCTTTACACCTTTTTTACAAACAACGCCCTTATGGCATTAACTACCGCTATAACCATAACTCCTACATCCGCGAATATCGCAAGCCACATATTGGCTATACCTAAAGCGCCGAGCGCCAGGCACGCAAGCTTGATTCCTATGGCAAAGTAGATATTCTCGTACACTATCCTTATGCACTTTCTCGCTATCCTTATGGCCTTCGCAACCTTAAGAGGATCGTCATCCATAAGGACTACATCCGCAGCCTCGATTGCAGCGTCTGAACCGAGAGAGCCCATGGCTATTCCTATGTCCGCGCGTCCGATAACCGGCGCATCGTTGATACCGTCACCTACGAAGCAGAGCTTGTCCTTCTCGTCCTTCGAACCAAGCAGCTCCTCAACCTTGGTTACCTTATCGCCGGGAAGGAGTCCGCAGTAAACCTCATCCACTCCAAGCTCCTTAGCCACGCTCTGCCCGACCTTCTCCAAGTCACCGGTGAGCATAACCGTCTTCTTAACACCCGAATTCTTTAACTCCTTTATAGCCTGCGCAGCAGTTGGCTTGATTATATCGGATATGAGTATATGTCCGGCGTACACGCCGTCTATCGCCATATGCACCACGGTGCCCACATGTGAGCACTCCCTGTAGAGCACGCCCTGCGACCTCATCAGCTTCTCGTTGCCGCACAGGATCTCGTGACCGTCCACCTTTGCCGTCACGCCGTTTCCGCTTATCTCATGCACATCGGATACCAGGCTAAGCTCGATAGGTTTTCCGTAAGCCGCAATCAGGCTCTTTGCAATCGGGTGGGATGAGGCGTGCTCGGCATAAGCCGCATACTTTAATAACTGCTCTTCCTCAACCGTGCTGTGATGCACTCCGCTTACCTCGAAGACACCCTTGGTCATGGTTCCGGTCTTGTCAAAGACCACAATCTTCGCCGAGGCAAGAGCCTCAAGGTAATTCGAGCCCTTGACCAGCACTCCTTCCCTGCTCGCTCCGCCTATGCCCGCAAAGAAGCTAAGCGGTATGCTTATAACAAGCGCGCACGGACAGCTTATTACAAGAAATGTTAAGGCCCTGTATATGAAATCCATCCACATAGGATCATAACCGGCTACCATTCTGACAAGCGGTCCTCCCACAGCGAGCAGAAGCGCTCCTATGCAGACAGCCGGAGTATACCAGTGTGCAAATCTCGAGATAAAGTTCTCCGATTTCGACTTTCTCGAGCTTGCATTCTCCACCATGTCTAATACCTTAGACACTGTGGACTCGCCAAACTCCTTCGTAGTCCTGATCTTCAGGATGCTGTCTAAGCAGATACATCCGCTGATCACGCTGTCACCGACATTCGCTGTCCTCGGAACACTCTCTCCGGTAAGAGCCGCTGTATCAAGACTTGCTCTTCCCTCTACGACCTCACCGTCTATAGGGATTTTCTCGCCCGGCTTTACAACTATCACGGTTCCTACCTCGACCTCATCGGGATCAACCTGCTCGATACCGTTCTCAGTCTCAACATTGGCATAGTCCGGGCGGATATCCATAAGCTCGCTTATGTTTCTCCTGCTCTTGCCAACCGCATAGCTCTGGAAGAGCTCGCCTATCTGGTAGAAGAGCATAACCGCAACCGCCTCTGTGTAGTCGCCCTCGCCGGTCACCGCCACGACTATCGCTCCGACAGTGGCAAGCGCCATAAGGAAGTTCTCGTCGAAGACCTGACGGTTCAGGATTCCCTTTCCGGCCTTCTTCAAGATGTCATAGCCGATTATCAGGTACGGCACCATGTAGGCCGCGAACCTTACCCAGCCCTCTAAGGACAGGAAGTGCAGCAACACCATCAGCACCGCCGAAATAATTATTCTTATTAAATTCTTCTTCTGTTTTTTGGTCATATCTAATTTAAAATCAATTCTTGCTTTTCAACAGGCTTTTAAGTTTATTCTGAAGCTCGGTCAATTTTTCGATTCTCTTCCTACAGGTATATCTCACATTCATCCTCCACCTTTTTACAGTTCTTCAATACGTCCTGCATAACACCTTTTGCATCCGCTCCGTCCTCGAACTCAACTATCATCTTCAAGGTCATAAAATTCACTGTAGCGTCCTTTACACCTGCGGTAGCCTTAGCTGCCTCCTCCATCTTGTTAGCACAGTTTGCGCAGTCAACCTCGATCTTATAAGTCTTCTTCATCTTCTATGTCTCCTTTAACAAAACATTATGTTTATATTCACATATGAGCAAGCGTTCATATGTATGAGTGCATTATAACACAAAGAATCCTCCTGTCAATACCCTTTCTCAAAAAAATCAGCCGCTTATTGATAACCTTTCTTAACAAGCGGCTGATTATTATTTAATTATTCTATTTCTTTAAGCTTTACCTTGAAGGATATGCTCCTCTCCGTGCCGAGCGCATCAAAATGTATCCTGTACGCAAGCTTCTCTCTGTCCACATCCCTTATCACTCCGCGTCCGAAGACCACGTGTTCCACCACCGTTCCGACCTCCAGAGGTATAAGCTCCGCAGCGTAAAAGCTCCTGTTCTGCATATCTGCAAGGCGGGCGGTCATGGCAACTAACTCCTCAGACGGCGCGCGCGCTGTCTGAACCAAAGAACGATCTATGTCCAGCAAAAACCTTGAAGGATACCTGGGCGAGCTGTCATGATTTCTGCCCTCCGCTTCGGTTAGATACAGCCCGTTCATCGCTCTTGTCACCGCAACAAAGGCTATGCGCCTTTCCTCCTCCATGCCCTCCATTGTATCAACCCTTCTCCCCGGGAAGATACCCTCGTTCATCCCGCACAGAAATACATACGGAAACTCAAGTCCCTTGGCAGCGTGAACCGTCATCAGTTTCACCCTGTCGGACTTGTCGTCCATATCGGAATTAGTAAAGAGCGCCACATGCTGCAAATAATCTTCAAGCCGAGCCTCCTCTCCGCAGGAAAACTCATACTCACATATGCACTGTGAAAGCTCCGCTAAGTTGTCAAGTCTCTCCTGACTCCCCTCTGTCCTAAGCATCTCCAAATACCCCGACCTGTCGGCAACCGCAAGAAAGAGATCGGATATGGGCGTATTAGCATAAGCCGCGGAAAAATCCTCTATCATGTCTATAAACCTCAAGGCCCCCGTGCCCTTTATCAGCTCATGCTCGGTGTTGGCCTTAAGCGCTTCATATAAAGATATGTCCTTTCCCTTCGCGTACTCCTCAAGGAACCTCATCCTTCTGTCGCCTATGTTCCTCTTCGGGACATTTACAATCCTCTTGAACGAGAGATCGTCCTTGTATACCAGCATGCGCAGATAGGAAAGCATATCCTTTATCTCCGCGCGGTCGAAGAACTGCACGCCGCTGTATATGGTGTAGGGGATCTCCGCCTGCTGCAGAGCCTCCTCTATGACTCGGCTCACATGATGCGCGCGGTAAAGTATGGCTATCCTGCCGAGCTTCACCGGATAGTGGTTCCTGCCATCAAGCGGCGCGGCGCCCTCCTCCCTGAACTCCTCGTCACAATAGGGCGACATGCCTGTCCTTAAGTTATTAATCTCGCTCACGATCCAAGCAGCCTCGTCGTCCGGATCCTTCGCGTGATTCCAGACTACAGGAGCGCCATCCCATCGCTTCGCCACGAGATCCTTCTTTATCCTGTTGTGGTTTGCGGAGATTAAGGAATTTGCCACCGCAACCACCTGCGGTGTCGAACGGTAATTATCAAGCATCATTATAGTCTTCGTCCCCGGATGCTTCTTCTCGAACTCAAGCAAAAAAGCCACATTTGCCCCTCGCCAGGTGTATATCGTCTGGTCCGGATCCCCTACTATGAACAGGTTCTTATGGTGCGCTGAGAGCGCCTCCATAAGCTCATACTGCGGCGGATCTATATCCTGGAACTCATCTATCATTATGTACTCAAGGCGCTCCTGCCACTTCTGCCTTATCTCTTCGCGTTCCCTGAAGATGTGAAGCGTCACAAAAAGCAGGTCGTTATAATCAAAGCCGAAGCACTTTCTCTCCTGATACAGATACCCGTAGAATATGATGTCCTTCGTCGATTTAGCGCTGTCGTATCTGCCTTTAAGCTCCTCGACCTCAAGCTCAACCAAGTCCCGTACGTAGTCCGGCTTCTCCACGCACTTGATCATCTCGATCATGTCCCTCGCGCGCGAAAAAGTCATATCGCGCAGACTTAAATTCCGCTCCTCATATATGGTTTTAAGCATCTCGTTTATATCTGAATTGTCCAGAGTAAGAAAACTTTTTGGGTACCCGACCGCATAGCTTTCCTCCTGCAGCACGGACACGCAAAAACCGTGAAATGTATTGATAAATCCGGTGTCGTTATCTCCGGTTAACTTACGAATCCTGGCGCGCATTTCATTTGCCGCCTTGTTGGTAAATGTAACGCAGAGTATGTTCCCGGGCATAATGCCGATTTCGTTCACAAGATAAGCGAAGCGGTGCGTGAGCGCCCGCGTCTTGCCCGATCCGGCGCCCGCGATTACTCTCACATACCCCTCCGTGGTTGTCACAGCCTCGTGCTGCGCTTCATTTAATTCCGATAAAATATTTGTGTCGTCCATAAAGACGATTGTACCATATCGAACTTATGTTTGCAAGCGTAAATAATTTGATTGCTCACGCATTTTCCGTTCCGTAGCACTTTACAAAGGGCATGCGGATCTCCACACGGGTGCCTTCATTCTCGACACTGCTTATGGTCACTCCGTATTCGTTGCCGAAACGAAGCTTGATGCGCTGGTTCACATTGCATATCCCTATATGGTTACGGTCTAAGTTTTCAAAGTCATTGAGGTATCTTGTAACCTCCTCGAGCTTCTCCCTGCTCATACCACCGCCGTTATCCGTAACGGTTAGGAAAAGGTCTCCCTTAACCTCGGCCCTAACTGTTATCAGTCCACCCTCCTCCTTGTCCTCCATGGCGTGAACGTAGGCATTCTCCACGAAGGGCTGAACCACGAAGGGCATAACCTTACATTTTTCCGCGAGCTCCTTGTCATACTCCACCGTCGCCTTGATGCGGTCACCGAAACGGTAGCTCTGTATCTTGGTATAACACTCCACCTTGTCCATCTCCCAGGCGAGTGTCTTAAGCTCCTGCCCGGCCTCAAGACTTCCCCGAAGAAGCCTTGTAAGCATCACCGAGATGTCCTCTATGTCCTTCTGATGATTGATCATGGCAAGCATGCGCATGGTCTCCAGGGTGTTATATAAGAAATGCGGATTTATCTGTGTCGTTAACATCTTGAACTCGATATCCTTATTTCTCGAGTGAAGCTGCTCGCGCTCTATCCTTTCGTTTGCGGCCGTATCCGAAAGCTGCTGCATATTGACCACCATCTTATTCAAGTCATTGTAGAGCTCCCATATCTCGTCATGGGCCTCGCCTATCGCTCCGTCTGCCGCAGCCGCCGAGCGCTCCACTACATGGCGCATAGCCTTGCCAAGTGCTGTTATCCTGTGAGTAAACCAACGGTTTAACACAAGCACGGAGCCGGCCATCAAGAGTGCCGCAAGCATAAGCGGAAGAAGCGACCTTACCGCAGTCCTGCCCGCACTCCTCGTGATACCGCCGTAGGGCTGCATAAGAATAAGCATGTAATAATCAGGCGAATATCTGGGACTAATCGTCACTTCGGCGGAAGCGCACTGCTCTCCGTGGAAGGTACACCATCCGTCGAAGCTTTCATCATTAAGGCTCGTGCAGAGTTCCTTTACTTCCTGCTCATTTATGCTCACATTTGCAAGAACATTCTCACTTCCGTTCAGGATGAGCAAAGCGTGATCGTTCCTGCTGTTTATGAATTCCTCCGTGATCGCAGGGTCAAGCTCTATGCTTATTGCACCGACTTCCCTGCCCTTGCTGTCTAAAAGAGTTCTGGACAGTCTTAAGCTTCGCCTGCCGGTCTGGATGTTGCTGTAGTAGGACCACCTCGGGCGACCTATATACTGCATGGTCTTCTTGTACCAGTCCTTTTCCCTGATCGTATCCGTAACCTTCTTAAAATGGTTCTCATCCCCCTTTATAAGATCAGGATTCATGTAGAAGCTTATCCTGGAAATATCCCTGTAATACTCGTAAATGTAATCGTCAAAGACCTTCGAGGATCTGTTATCCACGAAGATCTCCGTGTCCGTAGCATAGGTGTTTAAGACCACCTGCGTGCTCGTCTCATCAAAATAAATTCTCTCCGAAAGCTCCGTCACAAGGTTAAGCTTGTTCGTAAGCAGCTCCTGCTGGACCTTTAAGCTCTCCCGCCCGCTCTCTATCTGCTGGTCGACAAGCGCGCGGCTCGAAGTCCGGTACATATAGATATATACCAGTATAAGCGGAAGAAAACAGCCAAGCGCAAAGACGAGTATCATGCGCTGGCCGAGCTTTAATGAGCTTGCCCCGCGTATTTTAAATGTCAGTTTACTCATGGCTGTTTTCTCCCAAATGTATTATCTGTTATAGCGAAACCGTTAACGGCTTATATTTCCCGATGTAATTCAGCGCTTATTCGGTCTCGATCTTTATCACAACCGGAAAATCGCTTGAAACCGTCGCAGTCTTAAACTCAAGTCCCTCGGTCGTCACTTTGAAGTCTATCCTCTCATCAAAGCCGAGGATGCTGACCTGCCTAATAATTCCGTGAAACTCCGGCCTGTTCTGGTCCGCCGACTTCTTGAATGAGCGTATGCACACTCTGCCGTCCTCCGGGTACCTTAAGGCAAATGCATAGACCGCGCCGTTACCTGCGGTAAAACGGAAGTCCTCACTTGTAAAGGTCTTTTCCTTCTGGTCTCCGAACTGGCCTTCCGTATCCTCCGTCGGTCCCTCCTTGCATTTCCTCCATACCTTAGAGTTATAGATTGCCTCGGAATTGACGCTCATCCAGCTGCCGAGGTCCTCTAAGATCTTCCTGTCGCCTTCGGGTATGGTTCCGTCCGCCTTAGGACCTATGTTGAGCAGAAGGTTTCCGTTCTTTGATACCACATCAATCAGTGTCTCTATTATCTCACAACTGCTCTTATAGTCAAGAGTGTCCGTGTAGCACCAGGAATTTCTTGCAACCGCCGT
Organism: Lachnospiraceae bacterium; assembly: GCA_017525525.1. Taxonomy (GTDB): domain Bacteria; phylum Bacillota; class Clostridia; order Lachnospirales; family Lachnospiraceae; genus Coprococcus_C. Next base: position 72,987 of record JAFXSQ010000043.1, read on the forward strand.
ATCCGTCTGCCACGGAAAAGCCTTTATATCCGCAAATGCTCCGCGCTCTATCTCAACAATTCCCGCGCCGAAGGGAAGCGCATCATGCTTGTAGCACACAGCCACAGGCTTTCCCCACTCCTCACCGCGGTTATAATAATACGCAACCAGCTTCTTAAGATAGGGCTTGAAAGCCTCATGCTGTATCCACCAGTCAAAGTAGAGGAAGGCCGGCCGGTACTTATCCACTATTTCGCATGTACGCACGAGCCAGTCCTCCAGATACTCCTGCGTCGGGTAAGGCTCACTGAAGAGATCCTCGTTATCCGGCTCAGGCATGGCGGGCCAGTAGAAGTCGCCGCGCTCCATCGGATCCTTAACATCACTTTCAAACTCCCTGCCGTGTCCCATGAACCACCAATGCTCTGCCCTGTGACTTGAGGTGCAGAAGGTCAAGCCCTGCTTTTCTGCCTCAGCTTTAAGCTCTCCGATAATGTCCCTTTTCGGTCCCATCTCGTAAGCATTATAATGTGATATCTCACTCTTATACATCTGAAAGCCGTCGTGGTGCTCCGCCACAGGGCAGATGTATTTCGCGCCCGCAGCCTTAAACAGTCTAATCCATTCGACAGGATCGAACTTCTCTGCTTTAAAAAGCGGGATAAAATCCTTGTAGCCGAACTTATCCTGGGTGCCGTAGGTCTTCACATGATGCTCAAAAGCCGGCATGCCCTTGATATACATATTTCTCGAATACCACTCATTTGAGTTGGCCGGCACCGAATAAAGCCCCCAGTGCATGAAGATTCCGAACTTTGCTCCGGCAAACCAGGCGGGCAACCTAAAAGCCCCTATACTGTCCCAGCTGTCCTTATAAGGCCCTGCGGCTATAACTTCATCTATCTTTTGTAAGTATGGTTTTAAATCGTACATTTTTCCCTCTTAATTCTTCGAATTCTCATCATTAGGTGATACACCCTGTTCACCGGGCATATAGTCAAATGTAATCTCAAGCGTCTCTATATCCCCTAAGTCCTTCTGGTCAAATACCCTCGGCGAGCATCCCATGGTTCCGCCTCCGTTGGTCCTTGCGTCATCCGGGGCCTCAGCAACCCACTCGTTGTAGAGATTTGTGCGTGTGCAGAGCCCGTCGTCGCTTGAGGTGTAATTTCTTCCATGAAGCTTGTACTCCTCGCCGTTGATAAGCACCTTCTTTATGGTGATAACATACCCCGGGAAGAGCACCTCGGCGTTCGATATTCCTATTGCCGAAAATGCGGTGCTGGTCGAATGCTTGGCCGCAGTCTTGGTAAAATCAAGCGCCACTGTGTAGGTTCCCTCGCCCGTTATTTCAACATCCGTTGCCTCAACCCCACCTGTCTTGGAATCGGGATCGTAAGCATCTCCGACCGAGTAGACTATGTTCCAGTCCTGTGAATCCCACATGATCCATGCTATGGCCTTGCCCTCTCCGGCAAGCTTAGCCTGCTCACTGAAGGTCTCGGGCGCAAGCTCGTAGCCGTCTGCGATAAGCTTCTCCGCGGAAGCAAGAACCGTCGCAGCGTCAAGCTTGCTCTCGTTCTCGTAGCTTCTTTCTTTCAAGAAGGCCTCAAGCTCCTCGTCTATCCATTTATGGGTATTCCTGTTAAGGATATCACCGGTGTTCCAGAGCATCGGCACATAACCGTACTTGTCGCAGTTTGCAAAGAAGTTGGTCATCCATAGCTGCCAGTTGGGCTTCAGCTCTCCCGCCGAGGTCGGAAGCACTCCGCATTCGCCTATGATCACTCCGTACTTCTCGCCGTATTTGTTAAGCCCTTCCATAAGTGAGTTCATTTCATCATAATTCTTCTTCGTACCCCAGGTGCTCTCGCCCGTGCTTCCGCAATAGCTCCATGGTGTGTAATAATGCACTGATAAAAGCAGCTTATCACCCGAAGGATCCGTCGGCATGCTCCATCGGCTGTCAAGAGTCTGCGTAACATCCGTGCCGTAGCCCGGTATCAGTAAGAACCTGGCGGCGTTGTTTCCTCCCGAAGCTCTGACTATGTCTACAAAGGTCTGGTTGATTTCCAGCGCCTTCTTGTAACACTCGTCCTTGGAAAGAGTCGCACCCTTTGGATTGATTGAAGATGTGATGTCATTTAACCTGTCGCCTATCTCCTCATTTCCGCCCTCGAAGATAAGGTGCAGGTCATAGTCCTTGAAATAATCGGCTATCTGCGTCCACATGGACTTGTAAAGCTCCATCGCCGCTTCCCTCTGCGCCGCATCCTCAGAGCCGAACATGCCCCACCAGCCTCTGTCCCAGTGATCGTTGATTATCACGAACATATCATTGTTGTACGCGTAGTCCACTACCTCCTTTACTCTTGCCAGGTAGGCCTCTCCTATGGTATAGTCGCCGTTCATAAAGTTCATGGCGTTGGTCCATGCAACCGGGATACGCAGGCTGTCTAAACCTGCTGCCTTCATATCATCAATCATCTCCTGAGTGGTAGTCGGATTGCCCCAGTACCTCTCCCAGTGACTAACGTCGTAGTCATATTTTAGATCCTTGTTATCCGTCGCCTCAAGAGTATTGCCGAGGTTTATGCCGTTACCCATCCTCACTGCGAATTCCTTAGAAGAAAGCGCAGCAAGCGGATCATCGAAACCGCCGCCTCCGGTCTGCTCTGTGGTGTTTGCCTCCGTCTCTCCTACTGTCTCAGTCGTTGTATCGTCCACCTCTGTCTCCTTAACTGTTTCCGTAGTCTGTTCCTTCAGTATCTCTGTTGTCTCCGTACTCTTACCTCCGGCACCGCCGCATGCACACATCGAGATACCCATAACCAGCGACATTGCCACCGCAGCAAGCTTCTTGGTCCATTTTCTCATAAGCTTTGTTCCTCCCGTAACCTTCTAATGGAGCTTCGTCCTGTTAGTAAACAGGACAGGCAAAACCTGTCCCCGAAGTTTATATCTCCACTTCTTTTGTTATTAAATCAAAGATTACAGCTAAAGTATACCCGATTTTTTCCACCTTTTTCGCCTGCATAATCACAGTGTTTTCAACTGATACATAAGAATGCTTTTTTCTCTGCTTTCCGGTTCATTTTCCAGCCAGGAAAGTGCCCGACTTACATCAATTTTGAAACCCGCTCCAAAATAATCATACATTTGCTGAAAAGAACCGCTAAACGGCCTTGCAATAACTCTTTTTACATTTTCGGATAACGGAAGAATTTTATTAAAGGACGGATTAGCCGTAAGCAGTGATTTTCCATTATCGAAAATCGGTGCAGCCCTAAACCCACTGTCCGTTCCAATCAGGGCAAGATTGTTAACATGTCTGTCTTCATTCAAGATAAGCCTGTCAAGGGTGATTGTTTTTTTTAAATAATCCGTTATATCACATCCGGTACTCTTTTTCACAAACTGGGTTGTATATGCTATTCGTTCCTCCATTGTTTCCTGCCCGGCCAATACTTCCGCAAGATTACGTCCGTATTCGTTATAATACAATCTATATATCGTAACGAGTTCTTCGTCTTCATGCTCAAGAAAATCCTTACTTCTGCATCCCGGTCGCCCGTTGATTAGGCCTTGCTCATACCGTATATACTCGTCAGGCTTTAAATCCGAGTATTGAAGAAGTGTAGAAGCAAGATATTCGCACAGCCCTTCATTCCCTTGTGAATCCAGCTTGTACCAGTATCCGTCCTTCTTGTACTTAATCTGCGTTCCCTCGGAGGTTCCTTCCTGATACACTATGTATTTTTCATCTATCGTTTCATCAAACATATAATCCCTCCAAACCCTTATCGCACAAGCACATCCTCCGCCCGGAGTTTCTCGCCCGGAAAGCGTATCCATATGTAATCATTGTATGAAACACCATGCGTCCTCTTAACTATTTCAATTGGAATATACTCAGTGAGACCGATTGATGCAAGCTTGTCCTTAATGTCCGGCCGTCCCTCTTCGAAACATCTCAGCTTCAAAATCTCATTCAACTGATTTCGTGATATATGTTCCGAAGAAAATATTTGCCTGATTGGGTGAATAATAAACCTCGACACATTAACCTTGGAACGATTCACAGACACACGCGCAGAGAGCTCATTTTTCCAGAATACCTCAAATCTAAAGCTGTCATCAAACAGATTATTCAAAACCTGTTTTTTCAACTTTGCCTTCTCCTCCCGTAAGGTCTCAAGCAAATAATGAATTTCCTCCACTCTCTTCATGATATCTCTTCGCTTTTCAATTTCTATTTCCGTTTCACAGACTGCGCCCGGCGCAACCTTGCCAAGCGCTTTCCCCCTGACATGCTTTCCATCTCTCCATTGTTCATAATAATACTGATTTCCGTTGATTGTCTTAACAATGATGCTGCTTTTTTTCTCTCCAAGGTCACGCATCTCATTCTGAAGTTCCTCAAGCTCTGCCTCATAGCTCCGGCATTGGTTTTCTAACATCGATAATAACTCTTCCGTTTTACCCATTATCTCACCTCCTCACAGCAATATTTTAACATACACTTCACATATATTCAATATTATGTATCTAAGTCACTTAGGCATTGAAAAACGGACTATGTAACAAGTACACAGCCCGTTTATTGTATTAAATGATATCACTATTCCTCTTTATAAAATCATAGCATTCTGTCGTCTGTAAGAATCATTGTCCTTCTGAGCCAGTTCAGCATTAACTACGCGAAGCTCGTTTTCCAGGCTTTCCTTATCCTCTTTCTTAGCCGCCACCAAATCCTGCTCAATCTGAGCTTTCCTGCGTTTCAATTTTTCAATCTCTTTGTCTACTCTGTCTGTATCAGTTGTAGTTTTTTCACTCTTGTATGACGTCTCTTTTTTGGCTTTCATATCCTCCCATACAGAAAGCTGCGGAAGCTCGTCCTTCATAGCCCAACGAGTAATAAACTGTGCCACGCTGTGATCATCCTTCCCGATTTCACCGTTTTCTCTTTTTGCCCGAATAGTCTCATACTCTTTATACGCCTTTGGGTCAACCTCTTTCATTCTCGAAAGAATCTCATCGCCTGTACGAGCATTCGGCACTCGCTTAAGCTGATCCTCGTTCAAAGGTGTAAGCTCCCGCTTAACAATAGATTTTTCCAACTCTTCCATCTTTCTCGCGTTATCCAGCATTTCCGTACCACGCGAAGAAATATCCACCTTTACAGCCGGGCTTTCGCCCAACGCATTTGAAAACAGACCGCTATTTTCTTCTTTCGAAGCAATCTTTTCTTTGATAGTCTCCTGGAGTTTGGATTGATAGTCTGCCGGCTTGATAGAATTAACTGTATTGATTCCGTTCATATGCCACGCCCTCCTTTGCGTTTTTTCCATTTCTGAAATCCTTTTCATATCTGCAAATGAATGATGTATAGATATACAGGTTAATTATAGTACATATATTTACTAAAAACAATAGTAAACATTTTTATTAGATATACTATATCCGTTAGTTTTCCGCATCAGTTTCAAGCGAAGATTACTTCCCGGAGGGTAGCATATGGATTACTCCTACATAAGAAGAATAAAAGATCTGCGCGAAGACTCAGATTACACACAAGAATATGTTGCCAGTGTTCTCGGAACATCTCAGACGATGTATGCTCGCTACGAAAGAGGCGCTAACGAATTACCAATTCACCACCTCATTACCTTATGCAAGCTCTACAGTGTTTCATCGGATTATCTTCTTGGACTGACTGACAAGAAAACGACATCCTAATTCTCGTCACCAAACTCAGTCCCCATTAGTAAGCTTTTCTCTGTTTCATCCAAACAGCATATCTGCAGCCTTTTCTAATTCTTTGCGTTCCTTTGAATCATCATATCCGCTTTCTTTGTCATCGATGCCCTTTACCGGGTCGATTGAGAACAACCCGTCGCGGTTACAGTAAAAGAAAATTCTTCTGACTCCCCTGATCTTAAATCGTGCCTCAGCGTTCCCTTCAGGATAAAGCTTCACCATCTGCATATCACCGGAAGAAGCTGCTGCAACGAAAGAAATATAGTGCTCCTTCGTCATGCTGTGGTCAATACGCACATAATACTCATCCTCAACACGCTCAATAAATATCATATGCTGCTCATCTGTCGGTTCTGCCTCTAAAGGCACAAGCCTGATGCCGTGACAATGGATTTCCGCCTCACCCATGCCGTGTATCACATTCCCGCAGACCGGACAGACATAGAACTTTGACCGTAGCATATTGGCTGAGACATTCGCATTACGAACGGTATTTCCTGATATCAGCTCCGTAACCGAGATCCCGAACGCTTCCGCAATAGGCTCCAGCAGAATAATATCCGGTAATCCCTTGGCCGTTTCCCATTTTGAGATGCATTTATCACTCACGCCCAGTTTTTCAGCCAGCTGAAGCTGTGTCATCCTGTTTTTTTCCCGCAGCTCCTTGATAACTGCGCCTGTAACATATTGGTTCATATTCGTTATCACCTCCACGCACAGATTGTAATTCAGAATTACCGAATATGGTACCTACGAAAAGTAGAGTTGATTGCCGTCACAAGGTACGGGGGTTGGTGACGAAAACTCGTCACCAACCCCGTACCTTTATACTTATGAAGGTTCATCCGGTAATATCTAATAAGAAAGTTCGTAGCCGTCTATTTTCCATTGTCCGTCTTCACAGACTGCATGAATCGTCATAAAATCAAGCGCACCGAAGTTATCAAACGAAGCAATGATGTCATATCTGTTGTCCCCGACTTTAACTATATCGGGAGAGCCCTCGGTAAAACCAAAACCGCCGCCTCTTGCTCCGTCTACCATGTAAAGACCTCCGTCAAAATCAACAAACATAGGTTGATCTGTATCAAACAGTCCCATATACCTGTCACCGATAAAGCCATCAGTCAGGTATGAGTGGAACAGATTGCTTATATCAGACACGCATGTAAAGCCCGAATCAGGTCCAATCTTAATGTACGGATATCCGTTCACTTCCCTTTCCTCTCCGGGTACACTGTAATGTGAGAGCGCGCCCGCGCCTATAAGATCAAGCTCATTCAGCTTATTCATAAGCTCTCTTGCCTGCTCCACGGAAGGCGCATTCTCATCAAGCGCTTCTTCGGTAGCAACCTCGGTAGTTGTCCCCTCGGTTGCCTCCGTTTTCTTTTCGGTAGTCTCTTCGCTTGCCTTCTCCGTAGTCTCTTCCTTTTTTTCTTCTGTGGCCTTTTCGGTTGTTGCAGCAGCCTCGGTAGTAACCGCTGTCGTAGTCTTTGACGCATCTCCCTTCTTATCCCCACATCCGTAAAGCAGCGTGCCTGCGGCTAGAATCGTAACCATCAAAAGCGCTTTCTTCTTCATCTTTTATCTCTCCTTCTTTTGAAATTATAAGAGTTCGATTGCTATTATCGAATCCTTCATTTAATTGTATTTCTGTTCATCCTATTTTAGGGCTCTTGTAATCATATTTTAAAATATAATTTGTGGCTCTCAGATTTTTTAGAGCCAAAATAGAGCCACAACCATAGTAACATCATACAATGTTCTGCGCAATAATTTAAATAGATAAAGCATGATAATATAGGCAAATAAAAAGCATCAACTGAAAAACGACTGCCAAAAGCCTTCTCAAATCTTTCACCACCTTATTCGGAATAAGCCACAGGCGGCAGCCTAAGTTCTTGCTCTGTAACATCATTTGATAATATTCTGAAAGTTCCATCCTCAAATGGCTTTACAACAATTACATTCGTAAATGCATAATCAGAATTATAATCAGGCCATACCCCGTCAGCATAAAGCGTAATGGTTCCGTCAGAACTATATATGTAATCTGTAACCTCTAAAAAGGGAGGATAGGGACTGTTGTAGACTGTTTCCTGCCTGTATGTTTTAGTAGTCTCATCATACTCATAGGCATCTCTCAAGCCAGATACCGTAACCGGTAAATAAGTTGTCATTATCTCTTCAAATAACTCACCCGAAATTGCATCAAGAGAATCCGTATATCCAACCTTGTACTTGATATAATAAAAATCTTCAAACATTCCTGGCATTAACAGTTCAGAAACAGTTTCTTCATTCCAGTCACATACCATCAGCTTATACTTCTGAAATTCAAGATGTTTTAAGAATCTTTCTGTAAGATCTCTGCACTCATCCGACATAGGGCTAACTCTAAAATATCCATATGCACTTGCATGTAGCATAGGATTTTTATCTTTATATATGAAATATCCCTTTTGAGTGTAATTGATAGCCTCTATTTCCTTTACACACTTTGCCGAAATACAAGGCTGTCTTTCTTTATCAGGCCGAACTTCCACATAATAGTTTTGAATTTCTTCATCTCTATAAAGAAATGTAATAGATGCAATCGTTCCATCTTCATAGACCTTATAAACCGTTACCATCCCCGGTTTTCCGCTTAAGTAATCATCATAAAACTGTTTCAAAGATTCTCCGTTATATGTATTAGAATCATCAGTAATGGCGATAACACCAAGTTCTCCCAACGCATCTAATACATCAATTCTTTGTTCTTTCGAAAAATCCACGATCCGGGAGCTAAGGGATGTAAGTGATTCATCAATAGTTACACCATCATACAATTCCCATATATCAGTCACATTCTTCAAAGTTTCTTCTTCAATCTGCTTCTTTTCTTCAGCAGTAAAAATCTCGTGATCAATCCGAGGAAGCATCCAGCTGTAGTCATCCTCATCATAATCGCTGTCTTTATAATAGTTATCCCAGTCATCCTCAGACATCCTATCAGCATGCCACCAGAGAGCTGATTCTTCATCATCAATAATCTCATTCGACAGATAATAAATATGTCCATCTTTATCTGATACAGTTACTCTATGAGAGAATAATTTCGATGTATTTTCATTAGGATATACTGCATTTACAATAAGTGTTACGCTCCCATCATCGTTTGTCTCAAAATCTACTACTTCCGGATATGGCACTTCAGCATAATCAAATTCTTCAAATCCTCTTGGTCTGTAAACATATACATTTTTAGTAGCATCATATCTACAACGTTGATGTAATTCTTCAGAACTTACCTCAAAATGTCTCATAATTACATTCTCGAATTCATCAGCCGGTATATCATACTCATTACCTATTGATAAATCAACATTCATTATATATGGACAATCAATCCCATAAGTTTCTTTGTAGAATCTATCAAAGATATCATAAAAATCCAGATTACTATAATCATCTTTATTCCAACTGGTAATGAACATATTATTCAGGCTATATGAAACCGGTTCAATATATTTTGCACATAGTTCTCTACACTCTTCATCAAGATGTTCCACCCTAAGGGCAATATGTTTCTCCTCTTCACTAAGCGTAAGGACATAACTTTCAGCTGAATGACTAATGCCTTCTATCATCAAGTAACCTTCGTTTGTATATTCAAAATAAGTCGCCTCAAATTCGACGCTAACAGTCTCAGTAAATTCCCCATCTTGAAATGAATAATATGTCTGAATAACACTGACCTTTCCTTCATCGGTGATAAGCTCAAGAACATTAATTCCATCCAGATAATTAATCTGTATAACATGTATATTATTATGCTCTCCAGTTTCCTTAGATTTTATAAATCCCTTCACACTATCAGGATTGGTCATATCAACTCTATTATCACTATCTATTGCAATATAGCCATTATCACCAAGTTTTTCTATAATCTTCCTGACACAGTTTGAGTCACCATTTTGGCTGTTATATTCATCAATATAAATCTGTTCTATTTTTGAAATATCTACTATCGAATCATCCTGATCAGTTACCGTCTCAGTCACTGCAAATGTATTGTTGCTTTGATCACTACTCACACTACATCCAACAAATAAATAGCAAATAAGCAGCAACGACAGTATTACAAATTTACTTTTCACGTTAACCTTTATGATTTATTCCCCTTTCCTATCCCTATGAAATAACCTTCTTGAATAGCTGCAAATGTCGCCACCGTACATATTGAAATTCCCGTATATATTAGCGGGACTATTGATAATGTCAGCGGAAGTACGAAAAGCAGCACACCTGTCACTTTGTTCATAGTCGAATGCACTGCAACAAGTCTCTTCTGTCTGGCTACACCTGATATAATATTTATGATCTTGACAAAAAAGATAAGTGCCGTCCATACATACAGCCATATCGGAATATCCATTACAGTAAGAATTTTCATCAAGCAAACGACCACAAATATAAAGTCAGCGATTCCATCAAATCTTGATCCAAATTCACTGACTGAATTTGTTTTCCTTGCGACGATTCCATCGGCCATGTCCGATAATCCGGCAATCAGATACATTACATAAAAGCCTGCAAAACACCGGACAAAACAGGAGCGCCACACTCACAAGAATTCTTAAGCCTGTTATAACATTTGCCATCACTTCCCGGCATCCGCAAGTTCATCATTAACAATTTTGAGCACCTGCTCATTTGAATAATTCATTGCGGTCGTTGCTATCACTGTACATATTCCATGCACAAGCAAGCTGCTTCTCTCAAATACACCTTCAACTCTCTCCGAATCAATGTTATATCTATCAATCAACTCATTTTGTATAAGCCTGTTCGTCATATATTTTTCCTGCTCTTCCAAGAAAGACTTTTCACTTCGGTAATCCGAAAGATAAATAAGCTTATATATATTCTTATGATTTCTTGCCAAATCAGCTAACACAGTCACTGATCTTTCAAGAATTGAATTTTCCTTACTGTTTTCAATTCTGTCGGATATGCTTTTTTCCAATCTGTCACATGCATACTTAAATACTTCCTCTTTTAGTTCATCCATATTGGGAAAACGACTGAATACAGGCTGTGTAGAACATCCCAGTTTCTTTGCAATCGCTCTGCAATTTACCTGATCTATTCCTTCCTCATCAGCAATACCATATCCCGCCTCTATAATCATTTCCTTACTTGTTGTAATTCTCGGTGGCATAATTAACCTCTCTCCGTTTCATAACTATTTTTCATTATCAAGTTTCAATATATAGCATTCGTTATATATCGTTTGCAATATATCATATTCAATTCCTTACGTCAATATTTTACTTAAAAAAAACAGGCATTCGTTTGAATGCCTGCTTTCAATAATTCATTATTCACTTATAAACCACCCGGACTATGGGAGTTCTTTTACACGGAAAATTCAAACCGTTTTTTCCTGTTCTTTTCGTACTTCTTATGCGTATCATTTGATACGCTTTTCAATATTGTTATTAATCTCCGAATCAATATTCTTTTCTGCCATAATCTACTATTCTTTCTTCGCAAGTTGCATTTTGTATTCTTCTTCAGCCAAAGCAATCTGCCGCTGTATCTGTTCTGCTGTGGGAAGGTGCTCCTGTATCTCCTTGATTTTCACATTGTCATAGGTTGCTACTCCCATAGGCGTTGTTATTCCCTGAAATGCGAGTTGCACCTCTGTGCGGTCCATACCTTTACAGATCAAAAGTCCGATTGTCGGATTGTCGCTATCACGCTTTACAAATTCGTTAACCGCATTCACATAGAAGTTGAGTTTCCCCGCAAACTCAGGGTCAAATGGTTTAACCTTAAGTTCCAAAACCACATAACATCGAAGGTAAATATGATAAAACAGCAGGTCGATTTTACGGGTCTTTCCGGCAATAATAATTTCCTTCTGTCGTCCCACAAATGCCCAGCCCTCGCCAAGTTCCAACAGGAATCGCGTCATACGCTGCTCTAACACATCTTCTAAAGCATCTTCATCGTAACCGTCGGGTAGACTGACAAATCCGAGATCATAATTGCTTTTTAAGATTTCCTTCGCTAGCGCACCTTGAATAGGAGGAAGTTTTTCTGCAAAATTGGTAACCGCCGCTCCCGATGTATGGTATAAATCAGCCCGAATGCAATCATCCAGGGCACTACGACTAAGCCCTATTTCGATCGTACAACGGAGATAATAGAGAGCCTCATCTACTTCCTTACATTTCGTTATTATCAAACAATGATGCCCCCAAGGCACAAAACTAAATCCTGCGGGGAACGGAATTTCTGCAACAACTTGTTGCAGTTTTTGCCTGTCCGGCTTTTCATGTATTTCTGCAGCAACTTGTTGCAGTTTTTCACTTTCAGTATTGATGAGCGAATTAAAGGTCTGAAGTATATCTGATACACCATCGTTTTCAGCATAGAATAGATACCATTTTCTCATATTCCATAAATTTCTTGCAGAAAAACCCTTCGCTTCCGGAAATTCCGCCTGAAGATCAAGACTGACTTGATTAACAATCCCCGTTCCCCATTTTTCCTCGGCTTTTCGAACAACTAAATCCCTCCCTAGTTGCCAGTTGAACAGTAGTTGTTCTGAATTCACTTTGACAGCAGCTTTAATCTGAGAATTTCGAAATCTTGATTTTAACTCATGTATCCATTCGATATATTCTTTATCCAGGCTCACATCCTGCGACGTTACAAGCCCCCTTTTATTAGTCGGCACTTTATCCATAACGATACTCCTCTTGTTCTATACGATCCAAATTGCTGTGACATTATGGCACCAAAGTCACTTATGAATCTGTATTCTCAAACCTCTCTTCAAGCAGCATAATGTACGCCATCATTCTGACCAAATACTCCGGAGGGGCGCTTATCCCCTGCTCCCACTGCTGAAGAGTTCTTACAGGAATCCCAAATTTTGCAGAAAACTTACTTTGTGATAATCCCGTTTTCTTTCGTAACTCTTTTATTTTGGCTGCAATATCCATATCATCGTCTCCAAAAACATCTTTATTCTTTAATAAAGTATAAAGCATTTGATGTACGTTGTCAACGTATACGAATATCAAGTAACAAGCCATGCTCTGTTATTGATTCGCTTCGCTCATCAATAACCGTCGCCGTAGGCGCCGTATAATCAGCAAACAATAAGAGTGCCTTTGAACGCAAGCATTCACGGCACTCTTATTGTTTGCTGATTGCATGGCTTGTTATTCCAGCTCTATCGTCCCCGGCGGCTTTGAAGTGAGGTCGTACATTACACGGTTTACGCCCTTGACCTCGTTGATGATACGGTTCATGGTCTTCTGGAGTATCTCAAACGGGATGTCCGTGCAGTCTGCTGTCATAAAGTCGCTTGTGTTCACCGCGCGAAGAACCACAGCATAGTCATAGGTTCTGAAGTCTCCCATGACACCCACGGAGCGCATGTTGGAAAGAGCAGCGAAGAACTGGTTCGGAAGGTGGCGGATACGGCCGTTTGCCAAAGCCTTGTCCATCTCTTCGCGGAAGATGGCATCTGCATCCTGTACTATCCTTACCTTTTCAGCGTCCACCTCACCCACGATCCTGACGCCGAGTCCCGGACCGGGAAACGGCTGACGGTATACCAGGTACTCGGGGATACCGAGCTCGAGGCCCGCCTTCCTTACCTCATCCTTGAAAAGCATGCGAAGAGGTTCTACTATCTCCTTGAAGTCCACATGGTCGGGAAGACCTCCCACGTTGTGATGCGACTTGATGGTAGCGGACTTTCCGAGACCTGATTCTATCACATCCGGATATATGGTTCCCTGAGCGAGAAAATCAACAGCTCCGATCTTTTTTGCTTCCTCTTCAAATACATGTATGAATTCTTCACCTATTATCTTTCGCTTCTGCTCGGGATCGGATACACCAGCAAGCTTTGCATAGAAGCGTGCCTGTGCATTTACGCGGATAAAGTTGAGTTCGTAATTACCCGAAGGTCCGAAGATCGCCTCTACCTCATCGCCCTCGTTCTTCCTTAAAAGGCCGTGATCCACGAACACGCAGGTCAGCTGCTTTCCTACAGCCTTGGAGAGAAGCACCGCGGCAACAGAGGAATCAACTCCGCCCGAAAGAGCGCAGAGCACTCTTCCGTCTCCTATCTTCGCCCTGAGCACTTCCACCGTATCTTGAACAAATGAATCCATCTTCCAGTCACCCTTGCACTCGCATACATTGTATACGAAGTTCCTGAGCATCTCCTTGCCCTGCTCAGTATGCATTACCTCCGGGTGAAACTGAGTGGCATAAAGTCTTTTTTCCGCACATTCCATGGCCGCAACCGGACAGTCTGCCGTGTGTGCGGTAACAGTAAAGCCTTCCGGTGCCTGAGCTATATAATCCGTATGGCTCATCCACGATGAGACCTTGTTTTTCACACCTCGAAACAGCTTCGACTTTTCAAATGCATCTATCACCGTTTCCGTCCTTCCGTACTCGGACACGGGCGCAGTCTTCACCTGTCCGCCGAGCTTATATGCCATAAGCTGAGAACCGTAGCATATTCCGAGTATCGGAACACCTATATCGAAGATATCCGCCGTGTACGACGGCGAATCCTCGGCATACACACTGTTCGGTCCGCCTGTGAAAATTATGCCCGCAGGGTTCATCTCCCTTATCGCATCAAGGCTCATGGTATAAGGATGAACCTCTGTGTAGACGCCGCACTCCCTCACGCGCCTTGCGATAAGCTGGTTGTACTGACCGCCGAAATCAAGTACGATTATCAACTCTTTTCCCATATTTTTCCTCCCTAATTAAGATCCTTCCTGTTGCTTCGCAAGCCCTCGCATTTCGTCATAAGGGGTACCGCTTGCGGTGGATTCATTATGACATCGAAGGCCGGCACCTCAACGCTCCGCATTGAGGTCTGCGTCGCTTCGCTCAGGATGACATCATTACACTAAATACAAGCAGGAGGAGACTATTCTCCTCCTGGCTCTTATCCTCTATTTATCCTTCAAAAGCTCAATAGCCTTCGCAAGCTGTGTATCCTTATCACGTTCAAGTCCGGACGAGCTGATTCTGTCTTCCGGAAGCTTTACCTCATAGTCAGGCGCAATACCCTTACCGTGAAGCTCATAGCCCGAAGGGGTAAAATACTTCGCAATGGTTATCTTAATCGCTGTACCGTCAGAAAGCGGAATTATCGACTGAACTATTCCCTTGCCGAATGTATTGCATCCGACTAAGACCGCCTTGCCCGAATCCTTTAAGGCTCCGGTCATAATCTCGGCTGCGCTGGCGCTGTTTTCGTTTACCAAAAGCACTATCGGAACATTGATCGAATGCTCTTCCTTATCCCTGTACTCGGACAAAACCTTTCCGTTCTTATCCTTTGTGCAGACTATCAGACCGCTGTCCATGACATAATCACATATATTTGCCGCAGCTGACACAAGTCCGCCGAGATTGTCCCTTAAGTCGAATATAAAGCTCTTTGCACCTGCCGCTGTCAGATCATCAACAGCCTTAATAAACTCGTCGGTTGTATTATCATTAAACGAGCTTATCGTCACAAGTCCGATATTTCCTTCGAGCATCTCATAATCTACAGAATAATTCTCTACCTCGCGCCTCGTTATGTCAAACTCAATATAGTCCTTTATTGACTCTCTGTATACCTTAATATGCGCAACCGTATTTTCCTGCCCTCTTATCTTCTCCACGACTAAGCTCAGATCCTGGTCAGCAATCTCCTCACCGTCGACTTCCACTATCCTATCCTCAGGCATAAGACCGGCCTCAGCTGCAGGGCTCTCCCTTATGGGACGAACCACATAAATCGAATAATCCGTATACTGGGTGACATAAGCGCCTATGCCCACGTATTTTCCGGAGGTATCCTCCAAAACCTCCGCAAGCTCCTCACTGTTGTAATAACGCGAGTATGGATCGTCAAGTCCTGCCAGGATACCATCGTAAATGGCTTCTTCCTGCTTTTCCCTATCTACCTCAAAGTAAAACTCATCATCTATATAGCCGTTAATCTCCTCAACTTTCTTGGCTACATCCTTATCCTGCAAGATATTCAGGCCGTCTTTACCCGAAGCACCCTTCTTCCCGCAACCGCAAAGAGAAAGAACAAGCGCAGAGATAACCATAACGGCCGCTTTTTTATTTCGTCTCATATATATAACTTCCTTTATTATTCGAACATAACTTAGGCCATAATAATTACTGCAGATACGGATACGGATCCACATAGGTTCCGTTAATTCTAAGTCCGAAATGGCAGTGCGGACCTGTAGAATCACCGGTACTTCCCGCAAGTGCGATAACCTCTCCTCTTGCGACAACCTGTCCCACGCTTACGCAAAGTGACGAGTTGTGCATATAAACCGTTGTAACGCCATTGCCGTGATCTATCATAACATAATTACCCATGGAGCTCTCGTAGCCTGCGCCGATTACGGTTCCTGCTTCGCCGGCCACAATAGGCGTACCTGTAGGACAGCCTATATCAAGTCCTCTGTGCACGGTGCCCCACCTCGGACCAAATGTAGATGTGATAACACCACCTGTCGAAACCGGCCACTGGAAGGTTCCGCCTGTATAGTAAACAGGTACTTCCACAGGCTGACCTGTAGTTGCCGCAGCCGCTGCAGCCGCTGCCTCGGCCGCCTCACGAGCCTTTCTCTCTATCTCCTCAATCTCGGCGTCAATCTGCGCCTCTCTTTCAGCAAGCTGAGCAACCACATCCTCGTACTTGCCAATCTGAGTCTTGTACTCCAGGAGCTGTGCCTGCTTACCCTCAATAAGGATATTCATAGCCTCGCGGCTCTCAAGCACATCCTTCTCTATATTGTCTACCTCAAGAAGCTCCTCCTGGAGATCCTTTTCCTTCTTCTGAACCTCCTCCTTGATGGAGATAAGCTTTCTGAGCTGCTTTGAATCATAATCAAATACCGCCGAGGCATACTCTGTCTCATTGACCATGTTCGCTATATTGGTTGCGGAGAAAATGGCGTCAAGCGGGTTCTCTCCGCCGTTCTCATACGAGTACTGAATTCGAAGCTTCATGGCCTCGTACTGCGCAGTCTCGTTCTCCTTCGCCTTCTTAAGCTCCTTTTCCTTGACGGTTATATCGTCTGCGAGCTTTTCCTTCTTCTCCTCAAGCTCGTTTATCTCATCAGTATAGTCCTGAACCTGCTGATCCATAACCGATATGGTAGTCAGGATATCATTCCTTCCGGTCTCAAGCGTTCCAAGCAGCTCCTCTGCCTGCTCCTTCTTGCTTCCGGTCTCACGCTTCTCCTCCTCTAATTCCGAGATTGTGTCCGCCGATACATTTAAGGTAAATGCACCGACAAGCGCAATAGCCAAAGCGGTCTTCGCCAACGTTCTGAATCGTTTCATCAAAATACGCCTCCTTGAAATAAAACAACCTGTGTTCATTAAACCTTCAAATGCTTTCTTGTCGTAATTATACTACCTATAAGTCCGAGTCCTATACCTATCGCAGCCGATACCGGTATGAGAACCACAAATATATCACCTATCGGAACGAACGCAAAGAGCTTGCTCACAACCGCGTAGCGCCCGATGATATACTTAACGATATTGTCGTACATGTAATAAACGATTATCAAAGGAAGCAGCGAACCGATAAGTCCGATTACCACACCCTCCACGATGAACGGCGCCCTTACGAAGAAGTTCGTCGCGCCAATCAGCTTCATGATACCAATCTCTTCTTTTCTTACAGTAATGCCGATTGTGATTGTGTTGCTGATAAGGAACACGGATACCAAAAGCAATATCACGATAATTCCTATGGACGCATAGCTTACCACACTGTTTAAGGCCACGATGCCGTCGGCTGTTATCTCCGAGGTAGATACCTTTCTTACGCCGTGCAGCCCTTTAAGGAACCTTATGAATTCCGACTGCGCGGAAAGGTCCTTTAATGTTATCTCAAATGAAGCGCTGTTCTTTAACGGGTTATCTCCCGCAAAGGAAGCCATGGCTGCTTCATAATCATCCTCGTAACGCTCCTTGGCGTACCTCTCCCAGGCCTGATCCGCGGAAATATAATCAACTGTCTTGACCTCTTCCCTCATTCGGATTTGCTCGCCTATAAGGTTGATGTTTGAATCTTCTATTCCTTCGTCAAAGAATACCGATATGGTTACCGTGTTCTCAAGGTCCGAAACCGCCGTTCTGAAATTGACGATCACGCAGTAGAATACACCGAAGAGGAATAAGCACGACACTATGGTACCTATAGAAGCAAGCGAGAACAACAGGTTTCTCCGGATATTCTTTAAACCCTGTCTTATGCTGTAAAAATATGAACTAATCCTCATCTATATATCCACCCTTTGCCTCATCACTGATTATTTCACCCTTTTTTAAGGTGATAACTCGCTTTCTCATCATGTTGACTATCTCTTTATTGTGAGTAACGACAACAACCGTTGTACCCTTTTTGTTCACATCCTCGAGAAGTCTCATGATCTCCCACGAGTTCTTGGGATCAAGATTACCCGTAGGCTCATCCGCCAGCAGTATCTCCGGCTTGTTCACCAAAGCGCGCGCCAAAGCGACTCTCTGCTGCTCACCACCCGAAAGCTGTCTCGGATATGACTTGTACTTGTCGGCAAGTCCCACAAGCGTAAGCATGGCCGGTACCTGGCGTCTTATATACCTTCCCGGAGTCTCTATAACTCTCTGGGCAAAGGCAACATTTTCATAAACCGTTCTGTCCTTTAAGAGACGGAAGTTCTGGAACACGACCCCGAGCTTTCTTCTTACCTTGGGTATATTCCTTCTCTTAAGCTTCGAGTAATCATAATCCGCAACCTTTACCTTTCCCGATGTGGGATCAAGCTCCTTCAACAGAAGCTTCAGCATAGAGGTCTTGCCGGAGCCGCTCGCGCCCACTATGAACACGAATTCTCCGTCAGCTATCTCAAAATTCACATCGTTTAAGGCGAGAGTCTTGCTCCCGGGGTACTTAAGCGACACGTGGTCTAACTTGATCATATCTATTCTATCTCCTTAATAATCTAATGATTCCATATATTTCATATACTTCACAACCATCAGTGCAATCTTAAATGTAATGGCGTCCTCGAACACCCTCAGGTCAAGGCCCGTGCTCTTCTCAAGCTTGTCGAGTCTGTACACAAGCGTATTCCTGTGTATATATAATTGTCTCGAGGTCTCGGATACATTCAGACTGTTCTCAAAGAACTTATTGATGGTCGTTAATGTCTCCTCGTCGAATTCATCCGGCGACTTGCCGTCAAAAATCTCTTTTATGAACATGTTGCAAAGCGGCATCGGAAGCTGGTAGATAAGTCGACCTATGCCGAGATTGCTGTAAGCTATTATCCTTCTGTCACTGTAGAAAATCTTGCCTACATCGAGGGCAAGCTTTGCCTCCTTGTAAGACCTGGACACCTCCTTAATCTCATTGACTATGGTTCCGAAGGCAACATTTACCGAGGACATAGCCTCTGTGTTGAGCATGTCCACTATTACCTTCGCAGTCTTCTCCATGTCGTCATAGGTCTCGCCCGGCTTAACCTCCTTGACTAAGATGATGTTCTTCTCATCAACCGCGGTTATAAAATCCTTTGTCTTGCTCGAGAACATGGTTCTTACGGTCTCAAGTGCATTAGTATCCTTCTCGTTCTTTGTCTCAACTATAAAAACTATTCGCTTAACATTAGTTTCTATGTGCAGCTTCTTTGCACGGTTATAGATGTCCACCAGAAGAAGATTGTCCAAAAGCAGGTTCTTGATAAAGTTGTCTTTATCAAAGCGTTCCTTGTAAGCTATTAGCAGATTCTGTATCTGGAAAGCTGCCATCTTGCCTACCATATATATGTCGTCGGTCTCGCCCTTTGCGAGAAGAACATACTCAAGTTCATTCTCGTCGTATATCTTGAAGAACTGATATCCCTGCATAACCTGGCTCTCCGCAGCCGAACCCGCGAAGCCGGAAACCGCTTCGGTAAAGCTCTCGTTCCCCCTTATTGTAGTTGCTAGGGTCTTTCCCTCAGTATCCATTACACAGAGCTCAACCCTTGTGATAGCCTTTATCCCATCAATCGTGTCCTGAAGTATCTGGTTGGAAATCATCTTTTTACCCCTTTTCTGTTATTTAAAGCTCCTTCGGGCTTGTAGGTATTGACACGACTCATTCTTAGCTTTGCATAAGTTCGACTGACGAAATCAAAGATTTCGCGTCTCACTTACGTCGTGTCGTGTCGTCGAAACACATGCAAGAAATAACTTCGTTATTTGTGTTTCTCCTAGCCCTCAGGATGACACCCTCCAATGTATCGCCCCCTCACTTATTATATAACGGCACGATTACTTCGTAATCCTGCCAAACAGTTCGGCGGCATATCGTCGGAGCGCATACAAAAAAACAACTCCGTTGTTTGCGCTCCTCCTCTCAATATCCGTACTATTCTACCACAAACTTTTTCAAAATAAAAGAGAGGAAATGCTATTTTCAAGCATTTCCTCTCATAATTCACATAATATTCACTATTAAGTTGTCAGCTGACTAGTTTGCAACTATCTCCTCTGTCTCCTTATCGAAGATGTGAATCTTGCTTAAGTCGAATGCGAACTGAACTGTATCGCCGGGTCTTGCTGTTGTACGAGCATTTACTCTTGCTGTGATATCGAACTGGTCGATAGTGAAGTACAGGTAAACCTCGGCGCCTAACATCTCGTAGATGTTAATTCTTGCATCGATAACGCTCTCCGGTGAAGACTCGATGAAGAGCTGCTCATCATGGATATCCTCAGGACGGATACCAAGGATTACTTCCTTGTCTATAAAGTCGCCGGCGATAAGCTTAGCAGCCTTTGAATCCGGAACCTTGATAGAATGTGAGCCGAACATAAGAAGTACGTCTGAGCCCGACTTAACAACCTTTGAATCGATGAAGTTCATCGGCGGCATGCCCATGAAACCTGCAACGAAGAGGTTGCACGGATTATCATAAAGATTCTGAGGTGTATCAACCTGCTGGATGATACCGTCCTTCATAACTACGATTCTTGTACCAAGGGTCATAGCCTCTGTCTGGTCATGTGTAACGTAGATGATAGTTGTCTGAAGTCTCTGATGAAGCTTTGAAATCTCGACACGCATCTGTACACGAAGCTTTGCATCAAGGTTTGAAAGAGGCTCGTCCATAAGGAATACCTTAGGCTCACGCACGATAGCACGTCCCATGGCAACACGCTGTCTCTGACCACCTGAAAGAGCCTTCGGCTTTCTGTCAAGAAGATGCTCGATATCAAGTATCTTAGCAGCCTCATGAACCTGCTTGTCAATCTTCTCCTTCGGTACCTTTCTCAGCTTAAGTCCGAATGCCATGTTGTCGTAAACTGACATGTGCGGATACAGAGCGTAGTTCTGGAATACCATCGCTATATCTCTGTCCTTAGGCTCAACGTCATTCACCATCTTGTCACCGATCCAAAGCTCACCTGAGCTTATGTCCTCAAGACCTGCGATCATACGAAGGGTGGTAGACTTACCACATCCTGAAGGTCCGACAAAGATGACGAACTCCTTATCCTCAATATCCAGATTGAAATCCTTAACAGCGTTGAAGCCGTTGGGATAAATCTTGTAGATATTCTTAAGTTGTAAACCAGCCATTGATATAAATCCTCCTTAGTAGATTTAATTAGTTTCTTTTTTAAGTTCTTTTTTAAAGACTGTCCGCAATGTTTCATTTTGAAACACGATAGTGGAATTATAAAACAAATGCTTTTTTATTGCCATATTATTATTTGACAAATAACCCTCAAAATAATTGTGTACTTTGTATATTTGCATTTTTTATGCACTTTTTTTATCCATTTTGTACAAAAATCAACCTATTGACACCGTGCATTCTTTGTAAAAAATGAATAGGTTTATGTAAACCCGTGCACAATATCCGTAACACTATTGTAATGGTTTAAGCTCCAAAAACATGGGTTTTCAGCTCCGAAATAAGCTCCATGCACGCATCTGTGTCTATATCATCAATCGCATCATACAGCTTACCGAGCGCTTCCTTTGCGGCCTCGGGGACGGCAAAGCCCTTGAGCTTGTCCTTAACAGCCTCCATTCCGTCCATATCAAGGCTGTCGCAGGCCTCTGAAAGCTCGGTTTCAAGCGCTTCAAACTCTTCGACGGTAATCTCCGGTTTTTCCGCCGCATCCTCATTGCTTTGCTCATCGGGGAAATATCCCGAAAGCCTGAGCAAAAGGTCGTCAAAGGCATCCAAAGCCGCAGCGTTATTGGCGCGAATATAATCAATATCCTGCGCATTCCCGGCCTTCTCAAGCTCTGCTGCCATTTCACCGAGCTCTGCAGCACCTATCTGCCTCGAGGAGCTCTTTAATGCGTGAACCCTTATTGTATAATTTGTCCAATCCTCGGTATCGTAAGCTTCTTTTATGCTGTCATGCTTTGCACGGCCTGATCTGTAGTACTCCTCCACTATCTTGGCAAAGAGCTCGGGAGTGCCCAGTCCCTTAATGGCCGCCTCGTTGTCGAGGCCGTCAAACCAGGCAGTCTTCTTCACATGCTCTTCCTCTGCCATAGCTTCCATAGCCGCCTCGTCCACAGCTTCTGCGTCAAGCTCCTCCTCGGTCTTGATTCTGATCTTATCCTCAGGAAGCCACATTTTTACCTTGGTGATTATATCCTTTACATCCACGGGCTTTGCGACAAAGTCGTTCATTCCCTCTTTAAGGAACATGTCCTTCACGCCCTCGAGCACATTTGCCGTAAGCGCGATAATCGGAGTGTCCTTTGCCCTTTCAACCTCAGCCCTGATAGCCTTGGTAGTTTCGATTCCGTCCATATCCGGCATCATGTGGTCCATAAGCACAAGGTCGAAGTCTTCTTTTCTGAGCCTGTCTATAGCTTCCTTGCCGCTTAATGCGCCCACACACTCCGCCTTGATAGGCTTTAAGAGACCTTCGGCTATGGTGACATTGATCGCGTTGTCGTCAACTATAAGTATCCTTGCGTCAGGTGCGGTATAATCGATCCTGAACTCGTCCTTATCATCCTTGGTTCTGTAAACCACCTCCTGCCCGTTCAATACGGAAACTAAGTTAAGCGTGGTCTGCGGTCTTCTTAAGACATGCAGATTCTTCTTTCTCGAGGTAAATGTAGAATCGTAATTAACGCGGATAACACCATCCAGCTCCGGATGCTCGTCAAGAAATCTCTTTATGCTGTCACTGTATTCATAATCCTCAAAGAAAAGGTAATCCTTCTTTCCGGTCGGCGCGTATTCATCAAGACTTTTAATGATCGCTCCGCTCACACCGAGGCTGTTGATCTCATCTATGAACTTGTCGAGCATCAGGTTATTGGTATTGAGCACAAATGCGTGCTTGTTTGCGGCATCCTCGACCACAAGTCCCGGAGTTCCGTCCACTATCTCCTGGGGAACCGAGAAGTAAAAATCCGAACCCTCGCCATATCTGCTTGTAACACCTATGCGCCCGTTCATAGCCTCTGTCAGGCTGTTGCAGATGGCAAGTCCGAGGCCGGTTCCCTCCACGGCACGGTTTCTCTTTGAATCCACCTGCTGGAAGCTCTTGAACAGCTTCGGGATATCCTCCGACTTTATGCCCTGTCCGGTATCAACCACATGATAGGTAAGAACGACTTCGTTCTCACTCTTCCGTTCAGAGCTTACGACTATGGCAACCAAACCTTTTTGTGTAAACTTAATTGCGTTATTGGCCAGATTGATGATAATCTGGCGTATGCGCATGGCATCACCCTTAAGAGCATAAGGAATCTTCGGATCGATAACCACGAAGAGCTCCAGCCTCTTGTCTCCTATCCTTGTTGCAAGAACATTTGCTATGTCGGACAGCTCGGACATCGGCTCGTAGCGCTCGGGTATGATTTCCATCTTGCCCGCCTCAATCTTCGAGTAATCGAGAATATCATTGATTATATTAACTAAGTTTCTTCCGGAATTCTGTATCTGTATCAGATAATCGGCCACGACAGGCGGAAGCTTCTCTCTTAAGGCTATCTCGGCCATACCGATAACCGCATTCATCGGCGTCCTTATCTCATGGGACATGTTCGCCAGGAAGTCAGCCTTCATCTTAGCCGCACGCTCAAGCTCCTCATTTGCATCCTCCATGGCTTTGAGCTTTAAGATAGAATCGGTGGTATCATGCAGGGTGTATATCGTACCCACACTTCTTCCACGCTCATCAAGGCTTTTCTCAGCTATGTTGAAATATATATCCTCGGTGTCGGCCTGGTTTCTGAAGGCGATAACCTCCTTGCCATACATATCCTTTTTATCTTCCAGCAGTTCTTTTATTCCGTTAATTGTTGATAACTGGTGAATAGAATGATGATCGATAGAGTATTTCACGCGGTCATTCATGTAGTTTAAGTCACCGTACTCGTCAAAAAGCACGAAACCATCGCTCATGCTGTTGGCAAAGCTGATAAGCGCCCAGTCTTTAAGCTTAAACCGCGAATAAACGTTGACATAATAGAAGCCTATGCCCAGACATACATTCATAATAAGCGTAAGTATCCAGCAAGGCCACACCATCAGGGTTCCCATGACGTCCACCGACGCCAGACATACCATCATGACAATCAGCGCATCATATCTGCGCCTGAACTGTCTCGCCGACTGGATCCTGCATGCAATCAAAAGCGCGATCACAAAGGCTACCATAGCAAACATAAGTATGGTAAAGGTCTCGAAGGAGTACAGCCCCGAAACACCCTTCATGGGCTGCGAAACCCACCAGGTAGTGCCCATCTTCAGCACCTTTTTGAACTCCAGGTTTTTCTGTCCGCTGAAATTGCCGGCGATTATCGCTATCTCGATAACCGTCAGTATCATCCCCGGCACAAGGAAAAGTATAAATCTCTTTCTGCGGCTCATGCTGGTAACCATGTACAGGATACCGCACACAAGCAGTGAATGAAGTATGTACCACCCACAGATATAATCCTTTGCTTTGTTCACATTCTGGCATGAAAAGAGCATAACACAGACTAAGTCCTGTATTATCAGCAACGCGGCCAACAATATGTAGCCGTAGTTCCTTCTCTTCATTTTTATCGCGAAAAAGCCACATATAGCCGCCTCAAGCGCACATCCGTAAAATAAAAAATCCAAATCAGATACCTTCCCAATCTATTCTTTAAATACCATACCCCCGACAGTTGCTGTTATATTACTGTTCCTTAATCTTCTGAAGAAGCTCCTTATCATACTTTCCCGCAAATGAATCGGCTACCGACGAGGTCGCCTCCTTGAACTCCTCAAGATCCGGATACGTTACCTTCATTCCGGCCTCTTCAAGCTTGGCGATATAGTCCTCCGTCTGTTGCTTTATCATGTCACGGTCTTCCTTCTCAGCTTTCTGTGCAGCATCGTATAGAATCTGCTGATCCTCCGGTGAAAGCTCATCCCACACTTCCTTATTTATGACAAATAACATGGCATCATAGCTGTGATTAGTGATAGCAAGGTTCTTCTGCACCTCGTACAGCTTGTTGTTGTATATGACAGGTATCGGATTCTCCTGCGCATCAAACTTGCCGGTCTTAAGCGCGTCGTAAAGCTCCGCAAAGCCGAGCACCTCAGGCTTCGCGCCGAGGGCCTGCATAGTAGTCATAACTATCTGATTCTCGGGAGTTCTAATCTTCAACCCTTCCATATCGGAAACAGAATTTACCTCTCCCGCCTTCTCGGATGTGGTCACGCATCTGAAGCCGTTGTCAAAATGTGAGAGAACTTCTATGTTGTAGTTCGCAAGTCCCTTTTCTGCTTCTTCCTCTGTCTTGCTCTCCACGAATTCCCACGCATCCTCAAAGCTGTCAAAGAGGAACGGGAACGCCGAGATACCGACATTTGCATCATAGGTTGCGAAGTTGCCCGCACTTGAAGCGGTGATATCCACAGTGCCGTTCACCACACCGCTGATTAAGTCGGAGTCCGAGCCGAGCTCGCCATCAGTATGTATCTCTATCTTAATTCTGCCCTCCGTCGCCTTCTCAACCTCCTCCTTGAAATGCTCCGTAGCCACCACTCTCGGGTCCGAAGCCGCGGTTGAAAACCCCGCCTTAAGAGTAAGCTCCTTTTTTGTTCCTCCGCCACTTTTTCCGCAACCTGCAGCGGCAACGCACATGCAAAGCGCCGCGCATGTTAACGCTATCTTTTTAAACCCGTGTTTTATATTATTCTTTCTCATAATCCTATACTTCCCTTAATCCGTGTAGTAGCTTAAGCGCAGTGAAAACTCCTTTTTCATCACCATGCACAAATAATCTTACTGATTTTATCACTTTTTTATCAAATCAGCAAGTTCTATATCTATCTTTCTTTATCCTTGAACATGAGTATCCTCATCACACTCTCGTCAAGCCTCTCCTCGCTTATCCTGCCTGAGTTTACGGCATCAAGCACGGCATTATAAGCCGTCTCGTAATCACGCGGCATAAGCAGCAGATCAACTCCCGCTTCAACTGCAAGTACAGCCGCATCAGCCGAGCCGTAGTCGTTAACAACCGCCCCCATGGCCAATGCGTCGGTTATCACAAGTCCGTCAAAGCCCAATTCACCCCTTAGTCTGTCCGTGATAAGCTCCTTTGAAAGAGATGCAGGCAGACCGTCCGTTGTCACGTTCGGCAGCATAATGTGCGCTGCCATCACGGCATCCGCCTTATCCAGATTTTGTTCAAAAGGTATCAGCTCGCAGTCTTTAAGCTCATCCCAGGTCTTCTCAACCTTTACCGTTCCCTTGTGGGTGTCGCCCTTTGTATCGCCGTGTCCCGGGAAATGCTTCAGACACCCGCCGACTCCCTCCTCGTGAAGCCCGTCCAAAAACGCATCCACCATATCTGACACAAGGTACGGATCACTTCCGAAGGACCGATTGCCTATCACTACATTGGCCGGATTTGAATTGACATCCGAGACCGGTGCAAGGTCAAGAGTGAATCCGTATTTTTTAAGATATGAGCCTATGGTCCTCCCGGCGTCACGCGCCTTTCTTGTATCACCCGTACTGCCTATACCCGCCATATTACCTATGCGTTCCACATCAAAGCTATAATTAGACCCGAGCCGCAAAACCTGACCGCCCTCCTCGTCTATACAGAGTATAGGCTCCACCGGCACGCTGTCCTTTAGTTCTTCTACCAGCGCCTCAAGCTGCTGCGGATTGCTTATATTGTCCGCAAAGAGCGCGTAACCTCCCGGAGGATACTCTGCCAAAAACTCCTTCATCTCATCCGAAAGGCGTGTGTAACCACCCTTCGCTCCGTTTGTCCCAAGCATTATCCCCGCCGAGCTCTCCACTCTGACCACAAAAAGCTGCCCGACCTTTTGTTCTAAAGACATTTGGTCAAGCAGCTCTTTACATCTTGCTTTCTTCGGAGAAGGCGCAATCTCGGGAAGCTGCTCTTCCTCGGATGTATCCTCGCCAAGAGCTTCCTCCTTATGCGCCTCTTCGGTATTATTCTCTTTTTCGCTGTCGTCAACGGACACACCGTCCGCAGCTTCAGCGCTTACATCAGTTCATTCTTCTGTCTGAACGTCCAGATACTTTGCCGAAAGCTCGGAGATTTTGCCGTCAGCCTTCATCTTGTTGATGGTATCGTTGATCTTGTTCAAAAGCTCTGTGTTGCCCTTCTTTACGGCGATACCGTACTCCTCAGCGCCGAAGGTGTCCGCATCCTGAACTATCTTTAAGCCCGGATTGTCCTTTACGTACTTGTCGGCTGTCGCAGAGTCGATAACTACGACATCGCACTTGCCGTTGCTGAGCTCAAGTATAGCCTCCGAACCCTTCTTGAAAGCCTCATAGGGGAAGCCTAAGTCCTTAACACAGCTCTCGCCTGTGTAGCCCTGGATAACAACAATCTTCTTGTCAGCCATATCTGCTGCCTTGGCTATGGTTGAGTCCTCCTTAACTATCATAACCTGTGTTGCGGTGTAGTAAGGAACCGAGAAATCAACTGCCTCAGCGCGCTCAGCGTTAATTGTCATGCCGGCGATAACCGCGTCAACCTGGCCGTTCTGAAGCGCAAGGAGCAGAGAGTCGAATTCCATATTATTGATAGCTGCTGTCTTGCCCTGGTCATCGGCAATCTGCTTTGCGATAGCCATATCGATACCGTCGTACTGATCGATCACTCCCGCGCTTGCAACATACTCAAAGGGCGGAAACTCCGCGTTGGTTCCGAAGGTAATGGTCTTGGAGCCTTCATCCTTCTTGCCGCATGCCGCAAAGGAAAGTGTCAGTACAGCCATAAGTGTAAGCGCAAGTAACTTCTTTAAGTTCTTCATGATGTTTTATCTCCTTTTATAATACTTTGCTTAAAAAGCTCTTTGTTCTCTCATTCTTCGGGTGGTCGAAGATCTCCTCCGGCGTGCCCTGCTCTATAATCTGGCCGTCGTCCATGAAGAGTATCCTGCTTCCGACCTCTCTCGCAAAGCCCATCTCATGGGTTACAACCACCATGGTCATTCCGCTTTTCGCCAGGTTCTTCATAACATCCAGAACCTCGCCGACCATCTCGGGGTCAAGCGCAGAGGTAGGCTCGTCGAAGAGCATAATCTCGGGCTCCATGGCAAGCGACCTCGCTATGGCGATTCTCTGCTTCTGTCCGCCGGAAAGCTGCGCCGGATAAGCATCCGCCTTTTCAAAAAGCCCCACAAGCTTTAAGAGCTCGTCCGCCTTCGCGTTGGCCTGCTCCTCACTCATCCTCTTGGTCTTCACCGGCGCGAGAGTGATATTCTTTCTCACGGTCAGATGCGGGAAGAGGTTGAAGTGCTGGAACACCATGCCCATCTTCGTCCTGATTTTATTCACATCAACCTTCTTATCATTGATCTTCTCATCATCAATCAGGATATCTCCCTTGTCCGGTATCTCAAGCAGGTTTATACATCTTAAAAATGTACTCTTGCCCGAGCCCGAAGGACCGATGATAACGACCACCTCGCCCTGGGTGATGTGCTCATTTATGCCTTTTAAGACCTCCTGGTCCTTAAAGCTTTTGTGCAGATTCGTTACCTTTATCATAAGTACACCTACCTTAAGTCAGACTGCCTTAAGCGCTTCTCAACCAGGCCCAAAAGCAGTGTAAGTATCTTTATTATCACGAAATATATAACCGCCACAGCAAGCAGCGGAACAAGCGGCTCGTAGGTTGCGCTCTTTACAAAGTCGCCCGCCTTCTGGATATCCATCAGACCCACGTAACCGACTATCGCCGTCTCCTTGATAAGAGTTATGAACTCGTTGCAAAGCGCCGGGAAGATGTTCTTTGCCGCCTGGGGGATTATGATGTGCCCCATGGTCTGCGCTCCGGTTAACCCTAAGCTTCTTCCGGCCTCGGTCTGTCCTTTATCTATAGAAAGGATACCCGCTCTTATTATCTCCGAGACATAAGCTCCGGAATTTATTGCAAATGCTATGGACGCGATAATCCATTTCGATATATCCACATAGGCGAATATTACGAAGTAAATAATCATAAGCTGGGTCACCGAAGGCGTACCCCTTATGATGTCCGTATATATCTTGCCTATCACATTTAAAAACTTATTCTTCGACAGGTTAAACAGCGCTATGACAAAACCTATCACAAGTCCCATTACCGCTGCCAGCAGGGCAACCTTGATTGTCACCCAAAGCCCCGTCAAAAAGAGCTTGTAACGGTCTTCTCGTATGAAGGTTTTCTCAAACTGCTCAGCAAGACTAAAATATGCCGTATTCGGAATCATACCAAAACCTCATGTAAAAAAATCAGTAACGACGGGATTATCGCACCTACGCCCCGCAAAGTCAAGAGGTAAATGATTGTTTTACCGCAAGTTTTCTTTTTCATAGCGGTAAAAATGAATCTCAGCGGTTGCCGCGCAAACCTCCGGCAAATCCCCCTCCGGGTCCTTCAGCCCGGAAAAGTCCGTAAAATCTACACACTTAAGTCTCTTCGCTTCCTGTTGCTTCGCAAGCCCTCGCATTTCGTCATAAGGGGTACCGCTTGCGGTGCTGAGAAATTCTCCCAAAACTTGTTCTTTATTTTTGGAACGCCGTAGTGTATAATGTGGTTTAAATATGCGGTGTATAATAAAACCGCAATAAAGAAATGGAGGTAATAAACAATGTTAGTATCAGCTACCGAAATGCTTAAGGCAGCAAAGGCAGGAAAGTATGCCGTAGGTCAGTTCAACATCAACAACCTTGAGTGGACAAAGTCCATACTTCTCACAGCACAGGAGTTAAACTCTCCCGTTATCCTCGGCGTATCCGAGGGCGCAGGTAAGTATATGACAGGCTTCAAGACCGTAGCAGCTATGGTTAAGGCTATGGACGAGGAGCTTAAGATTACCGTTCCGGTTGCTCTTCACTTAGACCACGGTACCTATGACGGCTGCTATAAGTGTATTAAGGCGGGCTTCACATCTATCATGTTCGACGGATCACACTATCCGATTGAGGAGAACATCGCTAAGACATCTGAGCTCGTAAATGTAGCGCATCAGCTTGGACTTTCCATCGAGGCAGAGGTTGGCTCTATCGGTGGTGAGGAGGACGGAGTTATCGGAGCAGGCGAGTGTGCCGATCCCGACGAGTGCAAGCAGGTTGCTGATCTCGGCGTAGATATGCTCGCAGCTGGTATCGGTAACATTCACGGAGCTTATCCTGAGAACTGGGCAGGTCTTTCATTCGAGACACTCGATGCAATCCAGCAGAAGACCGGCGTTATGCCTCTCGTGCTTCACGGCGGCACAGGTATTCCGGATGATATGATTGCTAAGGCAATATCACTCGGCGTATCCAAGATCAACGTTAACACTGAGTGCCAGTGGGCATTCCAGGAAGCTACAAGAAAGTACATCGAAGAGGGCAAGGACAAGCAGGGCAAGGGCTTTGACCCGAGAAAGCTTCTCGCGCCGGGCGCACAGGCTATATGCGACAAGGTTAAGGAGAAGATGGAGCTCTTCGGTTCAGTAGGAAAAGCTTAAATAATAAGTGCATAACAAACAGGGGGCATGCGCAGATTGCATGTCCCCTGTTTGTTATTTCCCTCTTGTATTTATTGTTGTTTATAAGATTTTCTTACGAAATCAGCTGCCGTACACGTCATACTGTCTATGGCAATGCTCGCGGTCATTGAGAGACTTGTCTCGCCAACGATTATGTAAATAATCGAGCCGATAAGCGAAACCCATGCTATAATCTCCACGGCGACTATTGCCTTTGAACCCGGCTTTAAGCCCTTGAAGATAAGAACAGCCATCACAATGGCGATTATCGCCATAAAAATTCCGGTCACAGCACACATGGTCTCAAGGGATATACCTTCCGTGAGATCCTCCTCCGTAACGGAGAAGAAACCCTTAGCGTACTTTGCGGGATCCGATGAAACGAACACAAGGATGACACCCACAATGTAGGCTATGGCCTCTCCTATGTTCAGACCGGCAACACCTTTGAGTAAGCTCTTATGGACATCGAGCTCGCTCATTTGTTTCTTCTGTTTCTCATTTGATTCTGACATGATAAACCTCCTTCTTTTGTTTATGTAACATCTAATTTATACGAAAAGGATTCTGTCACAGAGAACCCTTTCTGTATCAAAAGCTGCATGTCAGCCGCCCATCTGCATCATTGCATCCATGCTTTTCTCAAGCGCTCCCTGTAGTATCTGGTAGATACCCTCAAGATAAATGAATACTATAGCGATCACACCAAGTACAGGAATAAGGATATCCGGTATCTTGAGTATGCGCGGTTTTGTGTACGAGAAGAGCAATACGATCGGTATGGCAAGAACCATCGTTACCATATCGCCGCTTCCCCATGCTTCGGCCCATTTTATTCCGTCCATCGCAGCCGCAGTCATCGCAGCCTCGTCCTCGAGATTGGGGGTGGCGCTAACGGTGTGCCATACAATAAT
This sequence comes from Lachnospiraceae bacterium, assembly GCA_017525525.1. GTDB lineage: Bacteria > Bacillota > Clostridia > Lachnospirales > Lachnospiraceae > Coprococcus_C. The sequence continues at coordinate 104,719 of JAFXSQ010000043.1, forward strand.
CACGACTGACAAAACAAAGTCGATCACAGCGAAAATTGCGATCAGCTTTGCCAGCTTTTTAGAGAACATGAAGGAGTTTGTGTTCGTCTTGACAAAAGCCTGATACTCCTCGTGGGTTTTACCGTTCTGCCTGAAGCGCTTCTCCATGCCCCTGACATAGAAAGCTATCCAGATGAACATCACGAAGGCAAGCGGCGGCTTCGTGGTAAGGAACGGATACACGGCAACAGGTATAACTATCTTTCCGCCTGTTGCAAGCAGTCTCAAAAGTATGCAAAGCGCCTCGTAAAGCATAGGCAGTATCGCAAGAAGTCTGAAGTATATCAGCTTATCTCCCTGGAATTTCTTCTTCGGAGTGTAATTCAGGAAGTACATGAACAGTATCAGCAGGAACATGTCAAGGAACACATTGAACGTCAGGTAACCGTTAAAGTTAGGATCCTCAGCGATCAATTGATCAAGCTTGACTGCAGCCGACATTCTGTCCCCTTGGAAGGTTGCCAGAAGTCCCAAGGCATAGCGGTGATACAGCAGCCAGAACACGAATGCATAAAAGCCGGCCACACCACCGTTAAGTATAAGCAATCCCTTGTATCTGTCCTTGCCGTTAAGTATGATGGCAAAGTTTGCTATAAGAATTAAAGGCAGACCTAATGAAGTAATCAATCCGTTTGCAACCGAACCTAAGGCAACCGAACCCTCCGTCCCGATTATACTTTGCTTTAATTCCATCAAATGAACATACTGCGCAAAGGCAAGAGATGCCCAACCGATAGCTTTAAGGCACCTGTAGTTCAAGGGGCCACGATATTTGATATCATTCTCCGTTGTGATATCAAGTACCTTATTTTTCTTAATCTCCCTGCGTTCTTTTCTCTTTGGCTTTTTTTGTTTTTTATCGTTTTCCGGAAGTTTTACCACATAGGGCTCCTGCTCATCAATCTCAGCGACATCGGCCTCTTTTTCAACCTCTTTTTCGGTTACTTCCGAAGAATCCCCGGCAACAACCTTCTCCTCTTTGAGTTCTTCTTTAAGCTCTTCTTTAAGACTCTCTTTCGGATTATTCTTAAGATTATTACCTTTATTATTCTTTCCTTTTTGCATCCTCTTTGGCATCCCCTTTGGCATCCTCTCTCTTCCTTTCCGAAACTCTCTTTTCGAAACAGATAGAGTTATTATACACTACTCTTTCGTATTTATCAAACCCTGATTTGATTTTTTGCGTTAAATTGTACAAAGTTAACTTTACTATTTGTGCAAACTGTTATATAATTGAAACGTTATCGGCCGCTGGCCAAAAAGGCATGGCCGCTATTAGATTAGCTTTCGGGGGAACACAATGGATAATACCGTTCTTTGCTCCACATTACTGAGGGAGTTTATCGAAAAAACAGACGTAAATATTCCTGATTTTGATGCAATGGCAAGTCATGTGGCCATACATGTCGCACCTCTCGCGGAACAGCTTCATGCAGGGCGTTTTGACGTGCAGGTTACCACTCCTCCCAATTCCCGTAATCGCAGGGCAAAGACCATCGGAAAACCACTCTACACTGCCGAAGCGGGATTTGATGACTGTCCGACCGTATTTGAGCAGAAGACAGGCGAGGGCGGAAAGGCCTTATTCTATGCATATCCTCTTCCGGGACATTCGTTCACTGCGCTTGAATTGGCAGATATCGAGACAGTCGGAAGAGTATGCCATATGGCGCTCGGACGTTCCCGTATGATGAATCTACTTGACAATGTGCCTTTCACGGACGGACTTACAGGTGTACCCAATACTGCCGGTTTCATGCGTTTCGGCAACATACTTGCAGCTAAGAATACTTTAAGAAATTACACCGTAATGTTCTTGAATATCAAGAATTTCAAGTACATCAACAGATCCATAGGAGCCCGTGGCGGCGACAGACTTCTCTTCGAATTCGCTCAGTCCTGCAAGGCCTCTTTAGACAGAGAAGAGATGATAGGCCGTTTAGGCGGTGATAATTTCACCATCCTTATCAAGAAAGAACACGAGAATATATTTCTGGATTTTATAAAGCAGATGTCACTGTCCATAGAACTCGGCAACGGCATTCGGACCTTCGATATAGAGGTTAGAGCGGGTGTATGCCGCGCGGACGATGTAGGGAATATGGACGAGCTTGTGATGAAGGCCAACACGGCGCTTAATATCGCAAGGACGGTATCGCGCGAGAATATCGTATTCTTCAATAAAGACATGCTGTCGAATACCATGCACGACAAGTTCGTGTCGACACACTTCAAGCGCGCCCTAAAGGAGCGTGAATTCGTGGTTTACTACCAGCCTAAGGTTGACCTTATGACCAATACCTTATGCGGTTGCGAGGCGCTTGTGCGCTGGGTACACAACGGCAAGATGATTCCGCCCATGGAATTCATCCCGGTGCTTGAACACGAGGGAACGGTATGTGAGCTCGACTTCTATGTGTTTGAGCAGATGCTCAGGGACTTAAGAGCCTGGATAGACTCCGGCATCTCACCGGTGCGCATATCCTCGAACTTTTCAAAGGTGAATCTAACTTCACCCACCCTGTCGGAGGATATCTTAAGACTCAAGGAAAAGTATGACATAAACAGTGACCTTATAGAGGTAGAGCTTACCGAGATGTCCGGTCACGATGATATGGCCGCCTTGGTAAAGCTTGTAAAGGATTTGCAGGAAGCAGGGGTTCACACCTCGATAGACGATTTCGGAACAGGCTATTCGTCGATAAACCTTTTAAAAGAGCTTCCCGTGGATGTGATAAAGCTCGACAAATCCTTCTTAAATGACACCTCACAGAGAACCTCTTCCGAGGAAACGGTTATCAAGAACACCGTAAATATGATACGCGAGCTCGGGATGACGGCTCTTGCGGAGGGCGTTGAAACCGAAGGACAGGCAACCTTCCTTCGCGGAGTGCGCTGCCAGGTTGCTCAGGGCTACCTGTACGACAAGCCGCTGCCCCATGACGAATTTGAGCAGCGGCTTAAGAATAAGAAATACCAGCTGACACATTGATGAAAAATAGTATTATCAAATAATAACGGGGACGGTTTTCACCGTCCCCATCGACATGTATGTTCACTGTTTTTTCGCTAAAGTCTGCGTTCTTTTCCTTATTGTCCTTCGTTACGAACACATCATTTTTTCTGTCAAGATCCGCCATAGGTAATGTCCCCCTTGTAATCTAATATATCGCGCATCCTACCACAGCCAAAGTCACATAACCGTCACTTTACACAAGTATCCTCTTCAGTATCTCATCGGTGTTGAGCAGCTCCTTCGCAGCTTCGCGGTACTGCTCCTCATGGAGATATGTATGGCGATGGGGCTTCATGGAAGGCGCCAGGTCGATTGCGCGCTCAAAGTCAGCCTTCTTCATGCCTACGGTTTCCACATAGTCAAAGAAGCCTGTATCGGTAAATATCTTTCTCACTCTCTCGTAACGGTGGTTCTGCACCATGCTCATAATGTAAGTTGCGATGCCTACCTGCACGCCGTGGAGCTGGGGAACCTCAAGGAATTTGTCTAATGCGTGCGACACAAGATGCTCGCTTCCGCTGGTAGGCGCGCTTGAGCCTGCAATCTCATTGGCGATACCGCACATGGCCAGCGAGTCCATAAGCTCCTTTAAGAAGAGCCTGTCGTGGATACTCTCGAAGGGTGTTCTGACAAAGCTGTTTACCGCCTTCTTCGCTATCATCAGCGCGAAGTCGTTCACAACCGCCGCGCCGTGCTGCTCCTCGTAGAGCCAGTCGTAAAGCGATGTGATCTTCGCCACAAGGTCACCCACGCCCGAGAGCAGGAAGCGCTCGGGGGCGGAGCTTATCACATCGAGATCGACTATTATGCCGTAGGCAAGAGCCGCCGGCGTAGTGTTCCTGCGTCCGTCGATTATGAGCGATGCCGAAGCGCTCGAGAAACCGTCGCTTGAGCTCGAGGTCGGTACCGAGAAGAACGGAAGCTTCCTTAAGTAGCCCGTGTACTTCGCCGCGTCTATTACCTTGCCGCCGCCTATGCCGACTATTCCCTGAACCTTGTTGTCTATGGCAAATGCAAAATCGATTATGTCGTTGATATCCACCGTGTCAAGCTCGCAGTACTCAAATATATTGACGCCCGCTTCCTTGCAGCTTTTCATCACGCGCTCGCCGAACATCTCTATAAGGCCGTTCCCGAAGTAGATAACCACATTCTCCACTCCGCCCTGCCTTATGGCTGCGCCGAGTGTGTCAAGCACACCCTCTCCTATCTTTAACACTGTAGGTATTGAAATTGTTTTCGCTGTCACCTTCATATCCTCCGTATTTATAAATGTTCATCAATTCCCGCTTGTTTCAGCACTGTATTTGCGGTCATTCAGCCACTAAGCAGCTACCTCCTCACGCATTTCAGCAAAGAACGAAATGTATCTGGCAAGTGGCAGATTATTCAACTCAAGCAATTCCGGAACGGCTACCCTAACTCTTTCTATTAAATTGTCAAGAGATTCCGATTCTAAAGCAAGCGGAATATAATCATTAACCGCAATCCAAACACCGGCCTCATTGTCTCTGCTGATTCTGATTACATACTCCATAATACCCCTCCTCTTATATATATTTGCTTCATTTTAATAAATGCATTTTCGGGTGTCAATAGAATACGCACAGACTTTACATTTACCCTGAAATGTTGTAGTATGCTTTTATTCTTTATATATAAGGAGGACCTACAATGTCTTTAGTAGTCACTGACCTGTACAAAAAGTATGGGGAGAAAACGGTCGTTGACCACATAAGCTTTTCCATGGAGAAGCCGGGCGTGTACGCGCTTCTCGGAACCAACGGCGCAGGTAAGACGACCTCTATCAGAATGACCTTAGGCATGCTTGACAAGGACGGAGGCTCAGCTCTCTGGGACGGCAAGCCGCTTAACTTCGATAACTGCAATATCGGTTATCTTGCGGAGGAAAGAGGTCTGTATCCGAAGTACTCACTGCTCGACCAGATCAAATATTTCGGCGAATTGAGAGGCGTAACGGGCAAGACCCTTGACGACAGGATTGCTTACTGGGCTAAGCGTCTTAAGGTCGAGGAATACCTCTACCCTGAGAAGGCCGCAGAGCTTATCGAAAAGCAGAAGGAAGAGTCAGGCGAGGCTACCTCGTTATTAGGCAAGAAGCCCGTAAGAAAACCCAAAAAGAAAAAGCCGCAGAGCCCCGATCAGCTCTCCAAAGGTAATCAGCAGAAAATCCAGTTCCTGATCGCCATGCTCTCGGATCCCGAGCTTCTCGTGCTTGACGAGCCCTTCTCGGGACTCGACCCCGTGAACACCGATATCTTAAAGGAGGTTGTAAGGGAGCAGATTGCGGCAGGCAAATATATAATCATGTCCAGCCACCAGATGGAGGTTGTGGAGGAGTTCTGTACCGACATAACCATCCTCAATCGCTCGAAGGCAGTAGTTCAGGGCAACCTAAACGACATCAAGAAGCAGTACGGTCGTGTGAACTTAACTCTTAAGGTGGAGAAGGATGTCACTGACATCATCAAGAGCTGCGGCGTGGAGATTCTCTCCGAGAAGGAGTACGAGTACAAGCTCAAGGTTACCGGCGATGAGCAGGGCAACGCTCTTCTTAAGGCTCTGATTGACAAGGGCATAACCGTTGTGCGCTTCGACTTAAGTGAGCTCACACTTCACGAGATCTTCGTCAAGAACGTAGGCGCCATCGACGCAGACGGAAATGCCGAAGCAAGAGAGGCTGGTGAGTAAGCAGGTGAGTAATAATACAGTTAACACAAGAGAGAATATATACGACACGACAGGTATGGGTAAGGTTTACAAATTCACCTTGAAGCAGACCTTCAAGAACAAGTCCTATATCTTCTCATTTATACTCTTCGTGATCATAATGTGCTGCTTAAAGCCCATCAACTACTTTACCTCCAAGGGTGGACAGGCCTCGGTGGAAAGTGTTAATAATGTATCGAACACCGGCGCAGAGCACGTATATGTCCTTGACAAAACCGATATCGGACTTGACCTGATGTATATCAATACCATGGCCTTTCGCACCGAAAGCGGCGAAAGCACCACAACGGTTTCCATATCCGACAAGAGCGAGGAAGAGCTTGTAAAAAGCCTTACCCCGAAGGATATAGCAGTGATCATAACCTTCGAGGACAACGCCTACAAGGTAAAGGGCGTTATAAGCGAGGGCTCCGAGATTGCCGTATCAGACCTCGACAATGTAACGGATTTCATAAAACAATCCTTCGCGGACACCCGCACAGTCAAGGCAGGTGTCACCGAGGATGACTTAAATATCCTTCAAAAAGGCATATCCATCAACAGCACCGAGACACAGGAAAGCTTCGAGGCCAAGAATTCGGGCAGCGTCCCTCAGTCAACCTTCATGATGTTCCTGATTACCTTCTCGGTCTTCGGTTTCTTGGCAACCTCGATGTCGACCTCATACATCATAGCCTCCGTAACCGAGGAAAAGCAGTCAAAGCTTGTGGAAAGCCTGCTTGTCACGGTACGTCCGATGGCGCTTCTGCTCGGCAAGGTACTCGCCATGATGACCTACGTCCTGCTTTTACTTCTGACAGGTATCATCGCTTCATTCATTGTGGACTTTATCATGTTTGACATAATGAAGCTTGAGACCGAGGGTATCTCGACAGGCGGCATCAACTTCCAGGTATTTACCGAGTTCGGTATACCGGGTGCAATCTCCATGGTATTTACGGTTGTCCTTACTTACCTTATATGCAGCATTTTGAGCGGTATGCTCGGAAGCGCATGCTCAAAGCCCGAAGATGTACAGTCGGCCACAGGAACGGTTATGATGTTCGCAATGGTAGGATACATGGGAGCCGTAATGGTCGGAGGTATCGACAATCCTACCCTGAACCTGGTAGCGGCTTTGGTTCCGCCGCTTTCGATGTATTCACTGCCAATCATCTACTTCTGTGAGCGCGTAGACCTCGTGTTCTTCATACTGTCCTACGTAATCCAGATAGTACTTCTCCTGCTTATGGTCCGCCTTATGGCCAAGACCTACAGAAATCTTCTGCTCGCAGACTCAAGTACGCCTAAGCTTAAGACCATATTCAAGGCGACGAAAGGTTAAGGGGGTGGAAAGAGATGTTTAAGAGATTTTCAAATGTATTCGGTTTTACATTTAACAACCAGGTAAAGTCCGGCGGCTACAAGGCCTTGACCATAATCGTCACGCTTCTTTTGATTGTGGTGCCTATAGCAATATTCACAATAGTCGCAATGAACGTCTCCGACGAGGAGGACGGATTAAAGCCATGCGGCGCAGACAAGATATATGTGGCAAATGAGTACTCACCGAACGCAGACTACGAAGCTTTAAACCAGTTAGGCGTTAAAGGCTACGACAAGCTGACGTATATAAAGATTGCTACTCCTGCCGAAGCATTTACGACTATCAAGAACGCGGGAGAGACAACTTCTCTCGTGCTATACATATACAAGGAGGAAGGCGGACTCAACGCAAAGGTACTCATTCCGAACGATTCGGCCATCCTTAAGGACGATGCAAACAACCTTAAGGATTTCCTGAGCGAGCAGAACTTCCTGTTCACGGTCTACGCTTCGGGAGTGTCCCTTTCAGACCTCTCAAAGCTTTCATTCAATATTGAAACAGAGGTTTACTCTACCGCAGGCTACGCCGATAATAAGTCAATCTACGATTCGGACAGCGAAGCCTTAGACGAAAAGAACAATAAGGATATCCTCACGGTATTCAACATGATCCTGATCTATGTGACCATTATGGTCGTATACTTCGTTGTTCTTTACTACGGCAACAGCATAAGCCAGACCGTGGTTATGGAGAAATCTTCAAAGCTTATGGATACCATGCTTGTATCGGTATCGCCGAATTCACTCATCTTCGGTAAGATGCTCGGCGTGCTCGCAGCAGGCTTTATACAATTCTTCGCATGGGTTGCCGGCGCAGCTGTCGGCATTATCGCAGGAGTTAAGTGCTACGAAGCTATTGCTCCGGACAACAGCTCCATGATCATCACCTTCTTTAAGAGCTTCGGAAAGATGGGCCTCTTCACAATAGGTGATATACTTATAGCAGTGTTAATGCTCATCTTCGGAATAGTGTTCTACTGCTCGCTTTCGGCTATCGGCGGATCCATCTCCTCAACCAAGGAGGAGGCCGCAGCCAACCAGGGCGTATTCGTTATGCTCCTCGTGATAAGCTTCTATGCGGTACTTATCCTCGGCTCCAATACCACGGATGTACCGACCTGGCTTTACCTCTTCCCGGGAACCTCAGCCATGATGCTCCCCGCGGCGGTATGTACGGGAATGATATCACCCTTACTTGCGCTTGCCGGCCTTGGAATCACGGTTGTGTGTACTCTCCTGCTGCTCTTACTCGCAGGAAAGCTGTACACCATGATGGCCCTCTACAGCGGAAAGAAGCTGAACATAGGATCTGCGCTTAAGATGGTATTTTCTAAATCATAAGATAACAAACAACACAAGAACGGCACAGTATTAAGTACGCAGGACGTTCGCACTCTATTTCACGGCGTAGCCCTTCTAAGCTCGAAAAAACCTCGCTAAGAAGGGACGCCGCTCTATAGCCTGCTTTACTTAAATACTGTGCCGTTCTTTTTTATTTATTTACTTTCTTATAAATCATTATCCTTCGATAGATATCGTCTGCTCCTGCGGAATCTCTTTCTTCGGATCAATCTTAGGTACATCGATCTTTAAGATACCGTTCTCGAAGCTTGCCTTGAGCATATCGCCCGTAACTTCCTTACCTACGAAGAAGCTTCTCTGGCACTGTCCAAATAATCTCTCACGGCGGATGTACTTGCCGTTATCGTCCTTCTCGTCGGTCTCCTCGTCATGCTTAGCGGATACTGTGAGGTAACCCTCCTTAATGGTTGCCTTGATGTCCTCCTTCTTGTAGCCCGGGAGCTCAAAGTCGAACTGATAGTGGTCGTCAAACTCCTGTACATCTGTGGTAATTCCCTTCACGCTGCAGTCAAAGCCGAACCTTGACGGTGCGAAGAAATCTCCGAAGCCTCTCATAAGATCTGTAAAATCATTAGCAAAATCCTTTGTATAAATACTCGGTGTAAACATAAGTCATGCCTCCATTCCATATATAAAAACTGTCTGTAAGTTCGCTTTAGGTTAGTATCTTCTCTCTTTTTCTTTACTCTCTCCCTGAAGCTTGACTATGTTATAGCACCTTTTGTTAGCACTGTCAAGAGGTGAGTGCTAATTAAATTGTGAACAATTTATGAAGTCCGACGATCTGAATAAAAAAGCCGGCGCACTACCTATAAGCACGTCAGCTTTTTCATCCTTTTATTTCGGATTCGCTCCATCTCTTGTCTTGTCGTAGAAGCTCTTTGCCCTCTCAGAAGTACGCGTGAAGCTTTCTCCCTTCGGAAGCAGGTACACCTGGAATGCTTCAAGCTTGTAAGCATAGCCCTGGGTTCCTGCCTTTGCACCGCTCTGAGCCCAGCCGAGCCAGCCGAGCTTCTCCGAATAAGCCCTGAAGTACAGATCGTAGATTTTCGCCACCTCACCCTTGGTTCTGAGCTGGATAAGCTCTACCCTTCTTGACTCGCCCTTGGTTCCAGCGTAGGTCTTGGTATCCGCAGTAGTCGCCCACTGCGTCCAGCCCTTCTTGGCGCAGTATGCCCGGTACTCGACAGCGCCACCGACTCCGCTAAGCTGCATCTGGATTGTCTCCATTCTGAGATTCTCTGTCGTGCCCGCCATGGCAGTTGTTTCCGATGCTGTGAGCTCTGCCTTTCCCCACGGCAGCCAGCCCCTTTTCTGTACGTAAGCTCTGTACTTTAAGGTCGCGCCCTTTATGTTAAATGATACGCTTTTTGTGCCTATGAATCTGCCCTTGCCGTTTATATGTACCCAGCCTTCCCCGGGGTTCACGTTATTGTGGTAAGACAGTGTGTAATCGGTTCCCTCGACAAGCTCCCTGCCATCCACTGTCACAACAGGCTTGGGTGTAATCTCCTTGCCGGTGTACTTTGCGTCCGGTATCCGTGCGACCACGGCATTCTCAAAGCCCATGTAATCGTCAACGACATGAACCAAAACCTTTACAGTGGCATCTCCGCCGTCTCTGGCCTTACCTATGGCGTATACATCACCTGTTTTTTTCGCATATATGATCATCATTTCCGAGCTTTCTTCTTCGGACATGCTGATAGTATGCGAGGTCTTGTCATAGCTGTATATGTAGGCTATCTCTTCGTCCGAGGATTCCCAGTCTACTCCCTTTACCGCAGCATTTACCGGAACGTAAGATAGCTTGTCCCACACATACTGTGCATATTTGCTTTTTACAACCGTAACCTCGGCATCCTCCGGATGTATCTCAGCGATCAGATTGCCGACTGTCACCTTGCAGACTGCTGATTTGCGGACGCCGTTTTTGCTCTCGACATTTGCGGTACATGTGATCTCGGCCGAACCGGAACCGACAGCCGTAACCACTCCCTCTGCATCCACCGTTGCAACCGATGCAGCGGAAGTAGTGTAGGTGACGGACTTGTCCTCAAGGTAGTCCGGCAATACTATTGCGTTAAGCTTTGCCGTCTCACCCACTTTCAGTGTAAGCAAGTCTTTATCCAGGCTCAGCTCACTTACGGGATAGTAAACCTCAACCTCACATTCGGCGCAGATGTTCTTGTTATCATTAGACCTTACCGTTATCTTCGTTTTACCGGGTGTTGCTCCATGTACACGGCATCCTCTTGAATCCGCAAAAAAGCTTTCAAGATAAGCATAGGCATTGTCCTCAAGCTCCCACACAAAATCCGCGCGCGCCATCTCTCTCTTGTAAGCTTCCTCCGGCGTTATCACTACGCCAATAGGTTCTACGCCTCCCACAGGGATTCTTATCTTCTTTCTGTCGAACTCTATCCTTTCTAATTCAGGCCACTCCTCCACCTTAAGCTTGCAGGTGGCAGATATACTCGGGTTCTCATAGGAGTAGCAGGTAAGCGTGACCTCGCCGGCTTTAAGCCCCGATATCTTGTTATATCCCGGGAGAGCCACACTGCTGTCGGAGCTCTTCCAGCACAGCGTTCCGCTGTAGCTCTCCGGCTCCACACTTACCTCAGGTGTCCATGTGTCTCCTACATTTACGGTGAACGAGGCGTTATCTATGCTAAGCTTCTTCAATGCCGGCTTACTGTTATCCAAAGCTACGAAGGTTATGTTGTTCTCCTCTGCGTAAGCTTCCGCCGCAGAACCGGTGTAACCGTAGATTGTAAAACCATAGCCTCCATAGAAGGCCCTATACCCTATGCTTGTCACAGATGCCGGAACTGTTGCCGCAATCAGGTTGTTACACCCAAAGAATGCCTGCTCACCTATAGTTTCGACTCCGTCCGCAATCTCAACCGTATGAAGCTTTTTGTTCCAAAGGAATGCCTGCTCCTCGATCTTCTTCACGCTTCCCGGGATTCTTGCTTCAACCGCACCCGGCCCGCATATAAGCTCGGTCTTATCCTTGTTGTAGATAATCCCATCCTCCGCGGTAAAGTACGGCTGCGAAGAGCTTATTCGGATGTTCGTAAGATCATCATTCTTGTAAAATGCGGTGCTGTCTATACTCTTTACCGAGTCAGGGATATTGATATCCTTAAGCCCGACACTGTCAAATGCAAAGGCTCCGATTTCCTCAATGGTATCCGGAAGAACCACCTTCGAAGGAACCCTGTTCGATTCTGACCCAAAGTAATCCTCTACACGCGTTATCGTATGCCCGCTTATCTCTGCCGGTATGACAAGCTCATCCAGGCCGCCCGGTCCCATGTACTGCCATACGCCGTATACAATATTTCCCTTACCGTCGCTCTTCCCCACGCTTCCGAAAAAGCCGTTAGCCTTTCGGATATCATACTCTCTGGGCGCCTTGGCGTTGTACCCGGCCTCAACTATATATAAGTTTCCCTCTCCGTCATCTACCACAGCGTTGATATGGCTCGAGTTGCCGTAATCGGATCTCGACCACGCCTCCAAGCCCATGCGACTGCATAAAGCTACAATGGCACTCGTGCTTGCCCAGCAGTCACCGTTCCCGTATATGATCATGGCCTCAAGCGACGCGGCGGAAGTGCCATAGTCATATCTGCATGGAAATGCGGCGGCAACCTCTATCTTCTCCCTGCCGGTCATGCCCTCATGGTAGTTCTCTGCAAGGTAATCCTCTATCACCTTCTCCACATAAACAAACGCGTAGTCCTCCACATGGACCTTAACGGTATGATACCTGCTTCCGTCAAACACGCGAATTACGGTATCCCCCTCAGTGACCGTAGTTTTACTCTTCGGCTCTATAAGCCCAGTCTCCGAAACCACGGCAGTTTTCCCGTACACTACCTCGTACGTTGCATCGGCTCCATATCCCGTAAGCTGATATGCGGTCAAGGCATCATCGGGTATCCGGAACCCTGTCAGACTCGGGTTCTTGACATAGAGAGTTATCTCCTCATAATCCTTCGCCAATTCCTTCGTCTCTGCCCGTGCGGTAATTCCGCACGCAAAAAAGCATATTACCAGCGCCAGGAACATAGTGACGACACACCCAAGAAGCTTAACCCTTTTATTATTTACCGATTTATCATTCATGATGATGCTTCTCCTGTTAAAGACTCTTCGTATCAATGCCACCTCTTTAGCCCGAAGAATCTTTTCTACTCTTCTTCAACGGTTTCGCTCAGCTCTTCCCAATCCCCTCTGTTGCCGAGACGCCTTAAGTATTCCTTTCCGCCGTCCACAAAGCAGGCCCCGCAGGAACAGCTTTTAAAATCATGAACCGTAAAGCTTTCGATAACATCTCCGCACTTCAGACACTTAATTCTATTATGTATTATTTTAGTACTCATAAATCGCCTCCCTCATAAAAAAGCAGATCCCTACGCATCGAAGGAATCTGCCAAGTTGTCTCCTAACACTCACTCCACCGGCTTATCCTGTTTGTGCCAGTGCCAGAAATAAAATCCAAGAAGCAACAGATAGATTGCAACCGAATAAAAGAACGTGAATGCCAACAACGGAATTGAAACCTCTTTGTCTTTTGTTTTCATAGTTTTGCTCCTCCTGAAAAGTATATTTCGATAATCTCATCAGCCCCGGAATTATGTACTCCGGTTTCTTTATTTGTTTTAAGAATACTTGCTTATATCCAACATCATCTATAAGTATGAGTATTATAGCATAGTACCACATAATAATAAAGGCACTATTTCTTATGATACCATACTCGTCATCACGCACTCATTTCTGAAATAGCTTTTTGCTTATTTACCGGTAGCTCCACTGTCCTCTCCGCCTTATTCTTATACATATCCACACACTCCAGAGTATTACCGGAACATTATCCTATAAAGACCTTCCCCTCACGCCATTACGCGCGCGAAATCATCGCACAGCTTTTCAATCCAATCCTTCGAGACAATCACATCAAGCCAGTCCTTCGGGATATTCTCATATCCATAGGCAAGGCCGGCAAGTCCGCCTGCCACCGCTCCGACTGTATCCGTATCACCCCCGAGATTAACCGCCTTCAAAACGCAGTCCGCGTAAGAATCCGTGTTCAGCAGACACCACACCGCTGCTTCAAGCGTATGTACTACGTATCCGCTGCTCTTTATCTCGGTGTCCGGCAATTCCTTAAACGCTGACAGATTCCTTAACCGCCCGTACGAATCCATCTCGATTTCAGTTGAAAACGCTTCGTTAAACCACGGATAATCTTCCGATGCTTTGTCATAAAAATCCAGGGTTCTGATGACCGCATCCCGAACTGCTTCCAACACAGATTTTCCTTCGCGGTATATCAGCTCATGGCAGATCGCCGTGTGAAGCATACATCCGATTTGACTGCGCGGATGCCCGTGTGTCAGCACGGAAGCATCATGAGAGTCTTCCACCGCTTTCTCAAACATGGCATCATGCCAGAATTCATCGTCCAGACACACATATAACGACACCGGCATTATTCTCATTAAGGAACCGTTCCCGTTATCATACTCACCGCATTCGCCGCAAGCAAGAGGATCCATGCCCGGTCTGTATCTTCCTATAGCTCTTGAACAGGTAATCCCTATGTCAAAAACTCTCCCATGCGGCGTATAGTCGCCTTTCATACGCCAGTTGCAAAACTTTTCCATAATATCTTCATACCGCAAACAGCCATTCTCAATGATGCTGTCTAATGTAGCCAGCATCATACTACTGTCATCAGACCATGTACCCTTTGGCTGTCTATGAGTGCCGTATTCACGCATATCTACAACAGGATTTTCTTTGAGATCCTCCCTATCTGTAAACTCTACCGGAACTCCGAGAGCATCTCCAACAACCACTCCGAATACTCCCGCCTTTATCACTTTCTTCAAATCCATAATTCTTATTCCCCCTCTTAATTAAATCTCCAAACTATTCTCATCCAAGAGAAAATCAAACAGCCCCATCACCAACACCCCGTCTTCATTATATAACGGAGCAATAGCATCCTTGGTAATGATAATCTTCTTAAATCCGTCCTGCGTAAGCAAT
>JAFXSQ010000044.1 GCA_017525525.1 Lachnospiraceae bacterium
ATGTGCACGACCGCGTAATGTAATCAGCCGCTTTGCGGCACGCGGTCGGCACGGCGATAAGTGAGACAGGAAATCTTTGATTTCCGTTGTCGAACTTATACAGAGTAGTAGGGTGCGACTGCGTCTTCCCTACTCGATTTTTGTATCGAACTGTTAGTACGAAAAGCATAATGAAAGAATAAAATATGTAATATATATTTGAATACTAAAATATAGATATGGAATACATAATATAGATATGAATACTGAAATAAAGATATAATAATTAAAATATAGGTTGCATTATTAGACTTATAGTAGTAAAATATCTAATCGGACATCTGCTTTTATAAAGTACTGATTATTAGTTTTAAAGACAGGTTATGCAATGGGAGAGAGAAGAAAGCAGGCTCTTGAGAAATTTCACCGCGATAACATAATGAGCGCTGCCGGGGAGCTCTTTGAAAAGAAGGGCATAGACGGCACCACGATGGATGATATCGCAAAGCATGCTGATTACAGCAAGTCTACCATCTATGTGTATTTCAAGAGCAAGGAAGAAATCTACAATTCCATTTTAGTAAACTATGCCGATACGCTTGCCGGAGAGATAGCCGATGCCATGTCAGGTGTCAGGAGTTTTCCGGAAAGCTTTATTTCCGTGTGTAATTCCATTTGTTCGTTTAAACAGAGATTTCCGGATTATTTTGAAGGGATAAGTAAGGGCGAGGACATTTCTATCGGAAATCCAAGCGGGAAAACCGCGCCGGAGTTACCGGAGATTGAAGAGGTAATCTCTGAACTGATTGCAAGAGGAAAAAGTGAAAAGCTTATTGCAAAAAACGCCGATACAAAGCAGCTTGCAATCTATATGTGGTCGGGTATTTGCGGAATCATCAACGGCGCCTCGGGCAAGGAAGCGGACTTTGAGAAAAAATACGGCATAACCAAAGAAACCTATTTAAGCAATGCCTATAAAAGATTTTATATCTCTCTTTTGCGGGGGTAGAGGAAAGTGCTCTTAAAGGATCTCGATGCGAAATTCGGTCTTATGGACAAGGAGAATATCATCTTCTATGTCACGGACACGGATGAGCCGAAGATGGGAAAGAGAATAAAGAAGATGGATGCGGCCAGCTCTATAGTCAGTCAGTTGACTGCGACTGTAAAAAACTGCCGTTCCTTAAGGTACACCGAATATGACGGGGAGCTTATCGATGCTCAGAGCATAGGAATAGTCTTTCCGGCGCATAATTGGGGTATCTCTATTGCTGTCCTCACATTCCTGCAGCATCTCAAATTCAGAAAAGGAACTTATCTCTACGCGGTGTGTGTCGGAGAAAACCTGACTGTGGATAATGCTGTTTCCTTAAAGAGCACCTTAAAGAGCCTGGGACAGTTCTCGGAGTTATTCGGAAGAAGAAGTGAAGGACATGCATCGGACATCTTTGTAAAGTGCACCGACTTAAGGAGAAGCATGCTTTCGACAGAGGAAAAGCTTTCCAAAAGAGGCATAAGGGGAATGGAGGATAAAAACCGTTGGGAGATAAGCTGTGTGCTTGAGGGCATGCTCTTCCACAGTACAAGCTCACTTACGGAGGAGAGCGTCATCCGTGACAAAAAGCGCGTGAGTGAGGAGGAAGCGGATACCATGTATCATATGCTCGAGGCCAGGAGACAGAGTCTTGCCAGGGAGAGCAGGGCGATGTCCAGCAGACAGCGCACATATCGATACGGCAGCGCGCATGCCTACACTCCGGACAGCGCCGATTCCATGAAGGGAAGCTCTCTTTTAAGCAATATATTTCTTGATGATGATGTCTTCTCCGGCGTCAGACTTAAGGAAGCGCTGTAGCATAATCCTCTTTGTCGTCGGGATTGTGAAACATAAATACTTTAATTATCAGAAGTTTCGCCGTTTTCAGGCAATATTTTCAAATACTTTACTTTTATCTCCGTTTTTGATATACTACATAAGATTATGTAAATCTATATCTTTGATATAAATACAGGAGGCGTGATATGGGCTATTCAAAAGCGGAGACGATAAGAAAACGAAAAAATCTCGTTTCCGGTACACCTAGGATAGGGAGAAAAATCCTGGTCAATTTTTTTAAGATATTTCTCGTGTTTATTGTTGCGTTGGTCATAGCGGGAGCCGGCGTGGGCTTCGGTATGATAAAGGGCATACTTGACAATGCGCCGAGCATTGACGATGTACACATAGTTCCGAAGGGTTACAGAACCACTATCTACGATGCGGACGGCAACGAAGAGATGATTGTGGCAAACTATGATTCCAACCGTGTGTATACATATTATGAGGATATCCCCAAGAATCTGGTCAATGCCTTTGTTGCCATCGAGGATGAGAGATTCTGGCAGCACAACGGTATCGACGTAAGAGGTATATTCCGTGCGTTCA
Organism: Lachnospiraceae bacterium; assembly: GCA_017525525.1. Classification (GTDB taxonomy): domain Bacteria; phylum Bacillota; class Clostridia; order Lachnospirales; family Lachnospiraceae; genus Coprococcus_C. Next base: position 2,405 of record JAFXSQ010000044.1, read on the forward strand.
GGCACGGTTTGGTCGGAGGAAGCTTTGACCAGGGTGCTTCGACTATCACACAGCAGCTCATCAAGAATGAGGTCTTCAATGTAGGTCTCGGTGAGAAGACCTTCTTAGACAGCTTAGAGCGTAAGATACAGGAGCAGGCGCTTGCCATAGAGCTCGAGAAGAAGTACTCGAAGGAAGAGATTATAGAGGTTTACCTCAACACCATTTACCTGGGCGGAGGCGCCTACGGAGTATTTGCGGCTGCGGATACCTGGTTTGACAAGAAGCTCGACGAGCTTACGCTTGCAGAGTGCGCGGTCATAGCCGGCATAACCCAGAATCCGTCGCTTTACAATCCGGTAAACAATCCCGAGGGTGTTGCCAACAGGCGCGAGGATGTGCTTGACAAAATGCTTGAACTCGGGTACATAACCCAGGCCGAGTACACGCAGGCTATGAATGATGACGTGTTCGGCAGAGTAAAGGCTTTGCATGATAAGGTTAAAGCAGAGGGCAATGTCAACACGTATTATGAGGATGCTATCTTAGACCAGCTTGAGGATGATTTCATGGAGCTTTACGGTGTTGAACGCATCGAGGCACAGAGGATGATTTTCTCCGGCGGTTACTCAGTATACTCTGTACAGGACAAGAAGGTTCAGGCAATAGCCGATGATGTTATCAATCATACCGATGATTATTTCGGTATAAGTAGAGTGGGCTTGAGCTACGATCTTATCCTTCTTGATAAGAACAAGGAGGACACGCATTATTACAGCACCTATGCGCTTATAGATTATTTTGCCGAGCAGACGGGCAATCCAAAGTTCGATAATATATTTGATTCGAAGGAGGATGCTCTTATCGCTATAGACCAGTTCAAGCAGGCCATGCTTGAGGAGACGGGAGGCACTTATGTAGAAGAACACACGGTTATCACACCGCAGCCGCAGTTTGCATTTACACTGATGGATCATAAGACCGGATATGTAAAGGCGATGGTCGGCGGACGAGGCGAGAAGAAAGAGAGCCGTTCATGGAACCGAACCTTCTCGGCCAGACAACCAGGATCTACATTTAAGGTGCTTGCGGCCTACCTGCCCTTCTTTGACTTGGGAATGGGCGGTCTTGCAATGCCTATCGAGGATGCGCCGTTTAATTATTATAACGGAACGCCGGTAAGCAACTGGTACGGAGGATATCGAGGGTTCTGTACCTGTCGACTTGGCATACAAAACTCCATGAACGTGCTGGCGGTCAAGGTTATAACCATGGTCGATCCGCAGGTGGCATTTGAATATCTAAAGAAATTGCATCTGTCGACGCTGGTTGAGTACGAGGTGGGACCGGACGGAACGACCTACTCGGATGCTAACCAGTCTACGGCTTTAGGTGGTCTCACCTACGGTGTTACAACCCATGATATGACCGCGGCTTACGGCGCGATCGCTAATATGGGTGTATACACAAAGCCCGTGCTTTACTCAAAGGTTGTCGACCACGACGGAAAGATAATCATAGACAATACAACTCCTACAACAGAGAGAGTTATGAAGGAAACTACCGCATGGCAGCTCATAGACGGCATGAAGTCGGTGCTCACAGCCGGTACCGGTGGTCCCGCAAAGATGTGGACCGGAATCCAGTGCGCAGGTAAGACGGGTACGACTTCAAGTGATTACGATCTCTGGTTCTGCGGTATGACACCTTATTATACGGCATCCATCTGGATGGGGTACGACTCCAACCGAAGCATGCCTTACTACGGCACGGTTCACGAAGAGGTTTGGAGAGTTATCATGGACCGCATAGCTGAGATGGAGGGACAGGATCCTTCGCTTGACTGGGCGGTTCCGGAAGGAATAACAACTGTAACCCTCTGCAAGGAGACAGGAAAGCTTCCGGGTGAGGGATGTCTCACCGTAACGGATTACTATGCGGTTGATGCCATACCTTCCGCAAGATGTACGGGACATCAGGTCTACGAATACTGTGAAGAGTCAAAGCTTCTTGCTAACAAGTCCTGCCCTAAGAAGTTGAAGTTCAGGATAGACGTGGATGAGAAGACAGGCGAGAAGAAGCTTATCAGTGAGGACGGAAAGGAAAATCCGGACTTCAAGATCACCGAGGAGCATTGTAACATACATAAGGACGAGAAGATTCATGTAACCACCCGACACAGCAAGGGCGGTACCATTTCGGACTCTATTGAGGTGGATAAGGGATCAAATGTTAAGCTCTATATCACTCCGGATGCGGGCTATGCCATAAAGGATGTAATTGTGGACGGTGAGAGCCGCGGAGCTATAGGAGAGCTTGAGCTTACAGATATTCAGAAGGATGTCAAGGTAATAGCTCAGTTTGTAAGGATAGGAGGAGATGATCCTACTACCGAGAAGCAGACTACGGAGAAGAAGACTACGGAGAAGAAGACCACGGAGGAGAAACCTACCTCGGAGGATACAGAGGAACCGTCATCGGAGGATACGGAGGAACCGTCATCGGAGGATACAGAGGAACCGTCATCGGAGGATACGGAGGAACCGTCATCGGAGGATACGGAGGAACCGTCATCGGAGGATACGGAGCAGCCCCCGGAGATACCGGAAGAATAATCAGGCGATATATATCAGGCACATTTCTTTAAAAAAGGGATGTGCCTGATTAAGATATAAGACAGAAGAAAACAAAGGAGGCTTACAGGATGATTGAGAAGCTTATCGAACAGATAAAGAAGAAGGATGCGCCGATAGTTGTGGGACTTGATCCAATGCTCAACTATGTGCCCGGGTTTATAAAGGAGAAGGCTTACGCCGAGTTAGGCGAGACCTTAGATGGCGCCGCAGAGGCGATATTTGAGTTCAACAAGGGAATAGTCGATGCTGTATATGATATAATCCCGGCGGTTAAACCGCAGATAGCAATGTATGAGCAGTTCGGAGTGCCGGGTGTGATTGCTTTTAAGAAGACGGTTGATTACTGCCATGAAAAGGGTCTTGTGGTAATCGGCGATATAAAGAGAGGCGACATAGGTTCGACTTCGAAGGCGTATGCGGACGGACATATCGGAAAGGTTGCCGTGGGAAGCAATACATTTGCTCCCTTTGACGAGGATTTTGTCACTGTAAATCCTTATCTCGGAACAGACGGTGTGAAGCCTTTTGTTGACTGCTGCAAGGAGTGCGATAAGGGTATCTTCGTTCTGGTTAAGACCTCCAATCCCTCATCAGGCGAGTTCCAGGACAGATTGATAGACGGCAGACCTCTTTATGAGCATGTGGCCGAGAAGGTGGTAGAGTGGGGCGAGGAAGTGCTTCACGGTGATTACAGCGATGTGGGTTGTGTGGTAGGTGCAACCTATCCTGAGATGGGAAAAGTGTTAAGAAAGCTTATGCCCAAGGCGTTTATCCTGGTTCCGGGATACGGCGCGCAGGGCGGTAAAGGTGCCGATCTGGTACATTTCTTTAATGAGGACGGACTTGGAGCTATAGTTAATTCCTCAAGAGGAATAATCGCGGCTTATAAGAACGATGCGTACTCAGCATTTGGTGAAGAGGCTTACGCAGATGCGTCGAGAAAGGCCTGCGAGGATATGATAGCGGACATTAACGGAGCGAGAAGATAATGGCGAAGACTATGAAAACGGCTGTTGTCGTAAGGCAGGAGCAGATTGGAACGGATATATATTCACTGACGGTGAATTGCCCGGATATAGCCGATGCGGCGGTACCGGGACAGTTTGTGTCGCTTTTTACGGGCGATAACAGCAGACTGCTTCCGAGGCCCATAAGCATATGCGATGCGGGTAGCGGAGAGATAAGATTTGTGTACAGGACGGCCGGTGAGGGAACGAAGATAATCTCAAAGCTCAAAAGCGGTGATGAGATAAGGCTTCTCGGTCCTCTCGGGAACGGGTACACCTTAGAGGAAAAGGATGCGATATTAATAGGCGGAGGAATAGGCATACCGCCCATGCTCTACCTTGCAAAGCAGCTTAAGAGCAAGGGAGTGAAGTGTGCTATAGTTCTCGGTTATCGTGACGAGGAGTTCCTTAAGGGCGACTTTGAAGGCCTCGGAGATGTGTATGTATCCAGCGACACCGGCTTTATGGGTGTCAAAGGAACCGTTATAGATGCGATAAATGAATACGGCGTGAGTGGTCAACAGATATATACCTGCGGTCCCAAGCCCATGCTTAAGGCGGTTAAGGCATTTGCTGAGGAAAAGGGGATTAAAGCTCAGCTTTCGTTAGAGGAGCGCATGGCCTGCGGAATCGGAGCCTGCCTTGCATGCGTATGCGAGACTACCGCGGTAGACGACCATTCAAAGGTGAACAATGCGCGAGTTTGCGCGGATGGTCCGGTTTTCGACAGCAAGGAGGTGCGCTTATGATGCGAAGCAGCATAATTGCATGCGCGCCGACGACAGGTCACGATTCAGAACTGAATCGTGACAATACAAGGGAGGTGGTTCTTTAGATGAAGCTTTCAGTGAATATTGCGGGAGTAGAGCTTAAGAACCCGGTGACGGTGGCATCCGGTACATTTGGCTCGGGAATGGAATATGATGACTTCTATGATGTGGGCGAGCTTGGCGCCGTTACAACAAAGGGTGTCGCAAATGTACCCTGGCCGGGCAACAAGACGCCGAGGATAGCCGAGATACACGGCGGAATGATGAATGCTATAGGGCTTCAGAACCCCGGTATAGATACCTTTATCGAGAGGGATTTGGCGTTCTTAAAGAATAAGGACACCAGGGTTATAGTTAACGTATGCGGCAGGAGCGTTGCCGATTATGTTGAGGTTGTGGAACGCCTTGGTGAAGAAGAAACAGTTTCGCTTTTGGAGATAAATGTATCGTGTCCGAATGTCAAGGAGGGCGGAATAGCCTTCGGTACCGATCCAAAGGCGCTTTCCGAGATCACAAAAGAGGTAAAGAAGCATGCAAAGCAGCCTGTGATCATGAAGCTTTCTCCGAATGTAACGGACATAGCTCTTATGGCGAGAACCGCGGAGGAAGCAGGCGCGGATGCGATATCGCTCATAAATACGATTACGGGTATGAAGATAGACATTAACAGGAGAACCTTTGCGGTTGCGAACAAGACTGCCGGCGTTTCGGGCCCTGCCATACACCCTATAGCGGTGAGGATGGTTTACCAGGCGGCTCAGGCGGTAAAAATTCCCATCATAGGCATGGGCGGAGTCGCGACGGCGGAGGATGCCTTGGAGCTTATAATGGCCGGCGCAACGGCAGTGGCTGTTGGCACGGCGAATTTTTACAATCCGTATGCGGCGCTTGAGGTAGTGGGCGGTATACGCGATTACATGGATAAAAACGGTGTGAATGACATTGCTGAACTGATAGGCTGCGTGAAGTAGAAGATGTGTCATTCCTAAAAGGAGACTAATATGTTAGACATATGCCTGCTCGGAACGGGCGGTATGCTTCCGCTTCCCAACCGGGCGCTTACCTCGATGATGCTCAGGTATAACGGTCACTCGCTTCTGATAGACTGCGGCGAGGGTACGCAAAATCAGATAAGGCTTTGCGGATGGAGCTTCAAGGATATAGATCTCATATGCTTTACGCATTTTCATGCGGATCACATAAGCGGGCTTCCGGGACTGCTTCTTACGATAGGCAATGCCGAGAGGACCGAACCATTAAAGATTGCCGGTCCGAAGGGGCTGATAAGGGTTGTAAATGCCCTGAGGATAATAGCGCCGGGACTTCCATTTGAGATAGAGTTTGTCGAGTTTGAGGAACCGGAGGTTAAGCTTGATTTCTACGGGCTTCGGATTGAGGCGTATAAGGTCAACCACAGCGTGATATGCTACGGTTATACCATGATGCTTGACAGGCTCGGTCTCTTCAATGTGGAGGCCGCAAAGGCTTTGAACCTTCCGGTACAATACTGGGGAAGGCTGCAGCACGGAGAGGTTGTGGAATATGAGGGCAAAACCTACACTCCGGACATGGTCATGGGAGAGGCGAGAAAGGGCCTGAAGGTGACTTATTGCACGGACACCAGACCAACGGACAATATAAAAGCTCATGCGGCGGACTCTGACCTCTTCATATGCGAGGGAATGTACGGTGAGGAGGACAAGCTCGACGACGCTAAGGACAAGAAGCATATGACCATGCAGGAAGCCTGTGTGATAGCAAATGAGGCGAAGGTTAAGGAGTTGTGGCTTACGCACTACAGTCCTGCAACTGTCAGACCCCAGGAGTTCCAGCCCATGGTAAGCAAGCTTTTTGAAAAAGGCTTCATATGCAGGGACGGCAGGAAGACAGAACTTAAATTTGAGGATTAGTTATGGCAAAACTTAGAAAAGCGGATTTAAAGACTGTTATAGTGGCGGCATTTTTGGTTGTTATAGTGCTGATTTATTTCTTTTACCTCTCGAACAGGTCTGCGAAGAACAGAAGTGAGTCGGTAAAGTCGGAGATAGAGAAGCTTTCCGAGTATGACATGAACTTCGATTATCCGAAAACCCCGAGGGATTTGGCGAAGCTTCATTCGAGGTTTTTCAAGGTGTTCTACGGTGAGAAGAAGAAAAAGAGCGATCAGATATCAGATGAGCAGCTGGCAAAGCTTAACACAAAGGTAAGGCAGCTTTACTGCTCAAAGCTTCTCACAATCAATCCTGAGATGACCTCGCTTGACAGGCTGAAGAAGGATATCGAGAAAACCAAAGCGGGCGGCTATGCATTTAACATGAGTGAGCTTCCGGAGGCAAGCCAGGTAAAGTATTTTAAGGCTGACGGCAACGAGATGGCCAAGCTGGAGATAAAATGCACGTTGAAGACTGAGGACGGCAAGGGTTATCTGTATTTGGATTACCTTCTGATAAAAGAGAACGGACGCTGGAAGATATACGGCTGGGAGCCATCAAATGTGGGACAGAGCAATTCGGACGAGACCGGAGGCTGAGGATTTGGGAAAGTAAATTAAGCGAATTTTGAGGTTAAAATATGAGTACTAAGATACTTTCAATAGAAAGCTCGTGCGACGAGACGGCGGCTGCGGTGGTAGAGGACGGAAGAAATGTGTTGTCGAATACCATCTACTCGCAGATAGACCTTCACACGTTATACGGAGGTGTCGTGCCGGAGATTGCATCGAGAAAGCATGTGGAGAAGATAAATCAGGTAATAAAGCATTCGCTCTCGGAGGCGGGAGCGACGCTTGAGGATATGGATGCGGTGGCTGTGACCTATGGCCCCGGACTTGTGGGCGCTTTACTTGTCGGAGTCTCCGCAGCAAAGTCCCTTGCCTATGCGGCGGGAAAACCGCTTGTGGGTGTGAATCATATAGAGGGACATATAGCCGCAAATTACATAGAGCACAAGGAGCTTGAACCGCCATTTATGTGCATGGTTGCAAGCGGCGGACATTCGCATCTTGTGCTGGTAAAGGCTTACAATGAATACGAGATCATAGGACGCACAAGGGATGATGCGGCGGGAGAGGCCTTCGACAAGGTGGCAAGAGCCATAGGGCTCGGCTACCCGGGCGGACCCAAGGTTGATAAGCTTGCCAGGGAGGGGAACCCTGAGGCAATCAGTTTCCCTCGCGCCCACGTGGATGAGGCGCCTTATGATTTTTCATTCAGCGGACTGAAGTCTGCTGTATTAAATTACCTGAACAGCTGTGAGATGAAGCATATCGAGATTAACCGTGCGGATGTGGCAGCATCCTTTCAGCAGGCAGTGGTAGATGTTCTCGTTGCCAATTCGATAAATGCTGCAAAGGATCACGGTATAAGAAAGCTCGCGCTTGCGGGCGGGGTGGCGTCGAACTCGCGCCTTCGTGAATGCATGAAGGAGGCAGTGGAAAAGGAAGGCTTATCTTTCTTCTATCCTTCTCCCATACTCTGCACCGACAACGCAGCCATGATAGGAGCCGCGGGTTACTATGCATATATGGCGGGCGAGCGAAGCCCGTGGTCGCTGAATGCTATGCCGAACTTAAAAATCGGAGAAAGACCATATCTGTAATTTGGGGAGGGGTGTTATGGTACACGCAATTTTACTTGCAGGCGGTTCGGGGAGCCGCATGCAGACCGAAACTCCCAAGCAGCTTATTGAGCTGGGGGGCAAAAAGGTAGTCTGCTGGTCGCTTGACGTATTCGAAAGAAGCGACCTGATCGATGAGATAATCTTAGTTACGAGGAAAGAGGACATACCCTTTTTCAGAAGCGAGATAGTCGACCGGTACGGCTATAAAAAAGTCAGACGTATCTGTCCGGGCGGGGAAAGGCGCGTCGATTCCGTTGAGAACGGTCTTAATGCGATTGAAGATGAAGAGGGTGGTGAGCGTATAGTGTTGATACACGACAGTGCGCGTCCCTTTCTGACAGAAAAGATGATAGCAGATTCTGTTGATTGCATAAGGGAAGGCTTTTCAGCTTGCACCGTGGGAGTTCCGGTGAAGGACACGATAAAGCAGGTTACGATGTCAGGAGGAAATGTGATCGGAGCTTCAACTCCGGAGCGTTCTAAGCTTTATATAATTCAGACACCCCAGACCTTTAAACTCAAAACCATAAGGAAAGCTTATCGCAATCTTAAAGGCGTGGATGACCAGACGCGTTCCAAGGTCACGGATGATACTATGGTGGTTGAGCAATATGCGGGCGTATCCAGCGTGATCATTCCGGGTTCTTATTCCAATATAAAGCTGACTACGCCGGAGGACATTCTGGTTGCAGGGGCATTTGTTTCACAATAAAAGCCATAAATCGCTTATCGGGTTTTATTGGTTCACATTTTGTGTTACACTTCGAAAGGTTATTGCTAGTTTTTTTACTGACATAAGGAGGAGTGTGTATTATGAATGAAACAGGTGGACCAATGACGAAAAAAGGCGGCTTTACCATGCTCAAGATGCTTATGCTCTTTGGCATAATACCGCTTGTAACTGCGGGAATAATACTTGTTATCACGTCGGTAATAACGATAAGAAGTGAGGTAAAAAGGGGTATAAGAGAAAAACTGGAGATTGCAAACCGGTCGTTTAACCAGTATACCTATGACTGGTACCAGGAAGAGGGCGAGGAAGCCTTTACCGGAGATACAAAGGAGTATACATATGTAGACAGTTATTCGGATCTGCATGTGGAATTCACAGTCTTCATCGGGGATACCAGAGCACTCACTTCTCTGAAGAAGAGTACGGGTGAGCGTATAGAGGGAACCAAGGCTTCGGAGGAGGTCATAAATGAGGTTCTCAAGGGCGGAAAGCATTATACATCTGACGGAGTGGACATAGTCGGAAAGAAGTATTTTGTAGATTATCTGCCTCTTAAAGACAGCGACGGAAGCATAATAGGCATGACCTTTGCAGGTGAGTCGGATGTAAATGTTACAAAGGCTGTCAACAAAGCACTTTCATTGATGATTCTGGTTTCACTGATCCTGGTTATTGTATTCAGTGTTGTCATAGTACTCGTATCGGTTAAGGTCAGAAATCCTATGGTACAAATAGCAAATGAGCTCAATACATTTGCTTCGGGTGATCTGACTTCGGATATCACGGCGTCAAGCTCGGTAACCGAGAATAAGAATATGATAGTTTCCCTGAAGTATATGCAGGAAAGCCTTGGAACCCTGGTGCAGGAAATCCATGGTGAGGCCGACAGCCTGTCAAGCAGTGTTCAGGAGGTTGAGAGATTATCTCATTCGTCAGCCGAGTCCACAACGCAGATTGCATCGGCTGTATCCGAGCTTGCAACCGGAGCGGTGAGCATGGCCGAGAATGTGAGCGACATCAACGAGCGTATGGTTGACATGGGGCAGAAGGTTGCAGAGATTGAGGAGAATGTGGCGGGACTTAATGAGAATGCCAGAGCTATGCACAAGGCAAGCGATGAGGCTTCCGACCATATGAACGAGGTGATGCGATCCAGCGAAAATTCGGTCGCCGCAGTCGAGAGGATCAACCAGCAGATACTTGTCACCAATGAATCCATAGAGAAGATCAATGAGGCAATAGGTTTCATTATTGACATAGCGAATCAGACAAACCTTCTTGCGCTTAACGCCGCAATCGAGGCAGCGCGTGCAGGTGAGGCGGGAAAGGGCTTCGCGGTGGTTGCGGACAGTATATCCGGTCTTTCGGATCAGAGTAATCAGAATGCTACCGTTATCCGTGAGGTTGCCGCAGAGGTACTCAGGAATTCTCAGGCGTCCGTTGAGCTCGCCGAGAAGATAAAAGAGACTATCGAGGATGAGCAGAAGGTTGTCCTTGACACAAGAGGCAAGTTCGATGTGCTTAACAGCTCCATAGAGGAAAGCGTATCCGAGATAAATGCTATAAGCGAGAGGACAGTTGAGCTTAACGAGATAAAGGAGATCCTTGTAGATCATGTGGAGAATCTTTCCGCAATAAGTGAGGAGAATGCTGCTAACAACGAGGAGGTCAGTGCTTCCGTAGAGACCATATCTCAGAGTGTATCCGATATCGCGGGACAGATGAAGGATATGGATGTTATGTCGCAGAACTTAGAGCAGGCGATATCGCATTTCAAGTAAGTAAAAAAACTCGGGAAACCTAAGGTTTCCCGAGTTTTTTATTGCGGAAAATAATATGATATGGTACAATAACTATGTGTCGGCATATGAAAGGATTCGTGGTGCCGGTGCGGTAACCGTTCACACATCGCATTAGGACAAGGAGGTCTGAATATGGGTGGAATAAGCAATATCACAACAGGGCTTGCCGCTTACGGTTATTCAGTTAAGACCGAGGCGAAAAAGCAGGCAGAGAAGACGGAAAAGAAAACGGAATACGAGGAGAAGACTTCCTCCGCTGCAAAGAGCAGTTCGACTTCTCAAACAGATTCCTCAAGAAGGCTTTATACTGCGGGTACGACAGTGGGTGAGCCAAAGCTTTCGGAAAAGGCTGAGAAGTATTACGAGGAACTGAAGAAAAAGTATGGGAATATGGACTTCATATTAGTCAGCAGTGATATGAAGGATACGGCAAAATCTCTTGCGGGAAGCTTTGCAAATCCCAACAAACCTGTCGTTCTTATCGATGAGGATAAGATCGAGAAGATGGCTACTGACGAGAAGTACCGTGAGAAGTACGAGAACCTTATTGCACAGGGCGCATCCAAGATGGATGACTTCAAGAAGCAGCTTGCTTCTTCGGGAGCGCAGGTTGCGAACTTCGGTATGCAGGTGAAGGATGACGGAACGGTATCCTACTTTGCAACCATGAGCAAGTCCTTTGATGACACAAGGTCAAAGCTTGCGGCAAAGCGTGCTGAGAAGAAGGAGGCCGAGAAGGCAGAGGCCAAGAAGGAAGCCAAAGAGGAAGCTGCGGAAAAGCTTGAGGAAAAGCGGGCTGAAGCAGAGGAACTCGATGACCTTACGGAGGATGAGGCCAAAGAGATTTTGGGAAGCTTTGAGACACTCGAATCCGATTCTCTTGAAGGTTTACTCAGAAAGGTTCAGGACTTTTCTCAGAATGTACTTACCGACAGGACAAAGACGGCTGCTGAGAGAGCTGTCGGAAGCAATTTTGATTTTTCGCTTTAGAACATGGGATTATATAATGCGGTAACGGATTAGTCCGTTACCGCATTTTTTCTTGTGATTGAAGACTGTATATGGTACAATAGTTTGCAGTTTGGGAATTATTATAATACACAGGAGGAAGAGACGTTGAAGACAAGAAGACTCAGTTTATCAAAAAAGATTTTTATCGTAACCATGGTACTTCTGCTTGCGATTGATGTTGCCATGGGCCTTGTGTTTTACCTGCGTTCCAAGAATCTTCTGGAGTCTCAGATCAAGGACAATGCAATGAATCTGGCTAAGGTTGTCGCTGCATCGGTTGATCCGGCGCTGATAGATGAGATTTGGTCAGAGGATGACATGGAAAGCGATGCATTTAACGCAATTCATGATGAGCTTACTATATTCTACGACAATGCCGGAGTAGAGTATGTCTACACTGTTAGAAAGACGGATGACGGACCGCAGTATGTGGTTGACTCTGATCCTGAGGAACCGGGTCTTCCGGGAGATGAGTACGAGGGCGATGATGACGTTGAAGTAGCATTTGCAGGAGAGACAGTTGTAAATGATCATCCTTATACCGATGAATGGGGTACGCATATAACAGCCTACAGCCCGATATTTGGTGAGGGTAACAAGGTAGTTGCGCTTGCGGCGATAGATGTGAGCTTTGACTGGATTCAGTCGCAGACGAGAAAACTGGCAGTCCTTATTCTGATTGTATGTATAACGGCGATGGTATTGGGCGCGGTTGTTGTATACATTCTTTCAAGAGGAATAAGCAAGCGCTTCCGTGTATTGAACGACAAGGTGTCTGAGCTTGTGGCAGGCGGAGGAGACCTTACACAGACCATTGATATAAAGTCCGGAGATGAATTCGAGGTTATAGCGGACAATGTAAACGAACTTATAGATTATGTACATGAGATAATGCTCAACATATCACGTTACTCGGATGCTCTCAAGGAGGATACCGAACGTATAGCAGGCAATATGCAGACTACGATGGATGATGCGACGGATGTATCCGCAACCATGGAGGAGATAAGCTCGTCCATGGAGGAAACAACAGCTTCGATAGGCGAGTCCAACGACCTTATACAGGGTATAATGAATGAGTTTAAGGAAATTGTGGACAAGCTCCATGGCGGAAGTGATTTCTCAAATCATATGAGAGTAGAAGCCGAAGATATAGGAAAACAGGCGCTGCGTGAACGCACCGATGCTGAGGCTGAGGTTGAGAAGATGCGTCAGCAGGTTGCAGAGCGTATAGAGAAATCAAAGGATGTTTCGAAGATAGATCTTCTGACCAAAGACATCTTGAACATTACGGAGCAGACAAGTCTTCTTGCGCTTAACGCCGCAATTGAGGCAGCACGTGCAGGTGAGCTTGGCAAGGGCTTCGCGGTAGTTGCTTCCGAGATTGGAAAGCTTGCTTCCGATTCGGCGGAGTCGGCAAGCGAGATCCAGGAGGTATCAAGTTCGGTTATTGCAGCGGTGAACGGTCTTGCGGACGAAGCGGAGAAGCTTATCACTTTTATCAATGAGACTGCGATGAAGGGCTATGGTGATCTGGTAGATACAAGCGACAGGTACCGTGAGAGTGCAGAAAAGGTAGATGCCATGATGACCGATGTCTACGATATAAGCAACGGGATCAAGGCGGATATCGACAGGATAAGAGAGTATACCAATGCGATAGACAAGGCAGCGGAGGATTCGACCGGTGAGATACAGCGTGCTGCGGCGAGTGTCACGGATATGTCGGCGCACCTGAATGATATAGGTGTGGAAACGAGCGAGAGCAGGGAGATGACAGACGCGCTCTTTGCAGAGGTAGGAAGATTTAAACTATAAAAAGAGAATATGCAATATCAGATTAGCAGGGATTTAAAGTCCCTGCTAATTATTTTTGAAAAAAATATAAAATACCTATTGACATAGTAGGCAAATGGGTGTATAGTAACGCCCGTGATGAAGATAAAGGAAAGGAGATAAAAGATATGAGAGTTTTATATCCGACAATTAAAAGATGTTGTATGTGTATGAACCGAATGCTGTTCTCCCGGGTTTATGAAAGACCGCTGGGTGTGTGGCTTTTGTGTCATGCGCACTGTTGATGCTTTTGGAAAAAGTATTGTGAGTCTTTTTGCCCGGGAGTATGAGAACCCCCGGATTTTTTATGCGTATGAATTATGTGCAGGGACACCGAATTAAAAATAGGATTCTTCAGGCTAAAGAGGAGGTACTGACACGACATAGCTTTGCATAAGTTCGACTAACGAAATCAAAGATTTCGGGTCTCACTTACGTCGTGTCCGGTTGTCGAAACGAATTTATAAAATGACTTTGTCATTGCGTTTCTCCGCTCAGAATGACACGGGGGTGTCACTCTGAGCGGCGCTGACCACAATGCGAAGCGTTGTGGTGCCGGCCTTCGATGTCATAAGGAATCCACCGCAAGCGGTACCCCTTATGACGAAATGCGAGGGCTTGCGAAGCAACAGGAAGCGAAGAGTCTAAAAATCAGAAAGAAGGAATAATTATGAAGAAGAACATATTTAAGAAGATAACAGCGGGCGTGCTCGCGGCAACATTAAGTTTGGCAGCTTTGACAGGCTGCGGAAAATCGGAATCGGCCAACACCAACGCCTCTGCCGAGAATGCCAAGGAAAGCAATAAGCAGATTTACAGAACCCTTAATGAGATCAAGGAGAGCGGAACAGTCAATATAGGAGTTTTCTCGGACAAGAACCCATTCGGTTATGTGGATGAGAACGGTGAGTATCAGGGCTACGATGTGTACTTTGCCGAGAGACTCGGCAAGGACCTCGGAGTGAAGATAAACTACGTATCCACGGAGGCAGCAAGCAGAGTTGAGTATCTTGAGACAGGAAAGGTTGATATAGTTCTTGCGAACTTCACGGTGACCGAGGAGAGAGCGCAGAAGGTTGACTTTGCTCTTCCATACATGAATGTGGCCCTCGGAGTTGTATCACCGGAGAGCAGGGTTATTTCAAGCCTTGATGAGATAAAGGCAGATGATCAGGTAATCGTCATATCCGGAACAACAGCCGAGACTTACTTGGAGAAGAATTACCCGGACATCAAGCTTCAGAAGTTTGATACCTATGCTACGGCCAAGACATCGTTTGAGAACGGCACAGGTGTTGCATGGGCGAATGATAACACAGAGGTTATAGCTTATGCCATAGAGAACCCCGGATATGTGGTAGGCATTCCTTCACTTGGAAGCCAGGATACAATTGCGCCGGCGGTAACAAAGGGTAACACGACACTTCTCAACTGGATCAATGATGAGATTAAGAGTCTTGGCGATGAGAAGTTCTTCCACGCTGATTATGAGGCAACACTTCTTGATACCTATGGTAAGGATTATGAGGACACACTTGTAGTTGAAGGCGGAGTAGTTGCGGCGCCTGCAGCAGATGATAAGACCGAGACAGCAACAGAGGAAGCTAAGGAAGATGATAAGACAGGCGCGCTTGATATCCCTCAGGGCAACGGTGAGGTTATAAAGATCGCGGCTTCACCCATACCGCATGCGCAGATACTTGAGCAGGCAGCAGGCATACTCGAGGGTTACGGTTACAAGCTTGAGATAACGGAGTTTGAGGATTATGTACAGCCCAACCTTGTGGTTGAGTCAGGTGAGTTTGATGCAAATTATGTAGAGCATGTGCCTTATCTTAATAGCTTCAACGAGGAGCAGGGAACACATCTTGTAGATGCAGGCGATATTCACTATGAGCCCTTCGGTATCTACCCGGGACAGAAGAAGAGCCTTGACGAGATAGCAAAGGGTGATGCAATCGCAGTACCGAACGATACTACAAACGAGGCAAGAGCCTTGCTTCTCCTTCAGGATAACGGTTTGATTAAGCTTAAGGATGGCGCGGGTCTTACCGCAACGGTAAATGACATAGTTGAGAACCCTTACGAGATAGATTTCGTGGAGCTTGAGGCTGCACAGGTTGCAAGAGTTGTAAATGAAGTTGCATATGTAGTATTAAACGGAAACTATGCACTTGAGGCAGGATACTCGGTAGGTAAGGACTCGATTGCGTATGAGTCATCTGACTCGGTAGCAGCTCAGACCTATGTGAACATCATCGCAGTATATGAAGGTCATGAGAACGATGCGAAGATTCAGGCACTTGTAAAGGTGCTCAGGTCGGATGATATTAAGAAGTTCATAGAGGACACATACGACGGAGCAGTAATATTCTACGAGTTCTAAAATCAAGATTATAAACAAAGGAGGGCTTCGACGCCCTCCTTTCTAATAACAGATATTGGTTTCTCCTCTCAGACATATGTCCCGGAATGGAAGGTATCACTCTGAGAGAAACGAAGAGTCTTAAAGGTTAACGGGAGATTATATTTATGAGCGCGATAAGGTTAGAACATCTTACAAAAAAATACGAGGTAGACGGGCAGACGGTGGTTGCTTTGGATGATGTAAGTCTTTCGATAGACTCCGGGGAGATATACGGGATAATCGGTATGTCCGGAGCAGGAAAGAGCACCTTGGTCAGGTCGGTTAATTTCATAGAAAAGCCAACCGAGGGACGCGTGCTCATAGATGATGTCGAGCTGGCCGGCTTGTCCGAAGGAGAACTCAGAAAGAAAAGAAGCGAGATAGGGATGATATTCCAGAGCTTTAATCTTCTTGAACAGAGAAATGTGCTCAGCAATGTGTGCTTCCCGCTTGAGATCGCGGGGGTAAAAAAGAAGGAAGCTAAGGAGAAAGCAAGAAAGCTGCTTAAGATGGTCGGGCTTGAGGACAAGGAAAAGGCCTACCCGTCACAGCTTTCGGGCGGACAGAAGCAGAGAGTTGCCATAGCGAGAGCGCTTGCAACAAACCCCGAGATACTTCTGTGTGACGAGGCGACGAGCGCGCTTGATCCGAAGACGACGGATTCCATACTTGCGCTGCTTAAGGATATCAACAGCAGACTCGGGATAACGATAGCGGTCATCACGCACCAGATGTCGGTTGTTAAAAAAATCTGCGACAGAGTTGCTGTTATCGACAAGGGAAGGCTTGTCGAGGAGGATACGGTCGAGAAGCTTTTTGAGACAGGAGAGATACTTGAGATATTTAACAATTCGGGATTAGCGGCAGCGGGAGGTGAGTAAGGATGTTTGATGCAAAAACAATATATATGATAGTTGAAGGAATAGGAGATACTCTTTATATGACGCTTCTTTCAACGCTGCTCGGTTATGTGGTTGGATTGCCTCTGGGCATAACTCTTTATGTAACCGCGCCGGACGGTCTAAAGCCGAATAAGTTTATATATCGTGTAATCGACTTCTTCTGCAACATCATAAGAAGCATACCCTTCCTGATTTTGCTCATTCTTTTGATTCCGATTACAAGAGCAATCGTCGGACAGAGCTATGGCTCGACGGCGACGATAGTTCCTCTGGTTATCTGCGCGGCGCCGTACATAGCAAGGGTTGTCGAGACGGCTTTGAATGAAGTGGACAAGGGAGTGATTGAGGCGGCTAAGGCGATGGGCGCGAGCACATTTCAGATTATAACTAAAGTTCTTTTGGTTGAGGCTCGAATTTCACTCATCTCCGGAGCTACGATCACAACGGGTATCCTGCTCGGATACTCTGCTATGTCGGGAACGGTCGGCGGTGGCGGCCTCGGCGACATAGCCGTCAGGTATGGTTATTACAGATGGCAGACGGACATCATGATAGTGACCGTGGTGCTGTTGATAGTTATATTCCAGATTATTCAGAATGTAGGAACGAGGCTGGCCTTAAGGCTCGATCACAGAAAGAGGTAGGCTTATATGAATACGGCAGTTATAAGTGAATATCTTCCGCTGTATGCGAAGGCTTTTCTGCTCACAGTAAAGATTGGCTGGATAGGGATAGGCATCGCTTTGGTGATAGGTGTAATCGGCGCGTTCATCCTGTACTATAGGGTCCCGGCATTGTCGGTGATTATGAAGATATATGTGGAGCTTTTTCGCAATACGCCACTGCTGGTTCAGCTCTTCTTTATCTACTTTGGATTACCGAAGCTCGGGATAAGGGTGTCGGCTGAGGTTTGCGGAGCTGCGGGACTCGGACTGCTCGGCGGAAGCTACATGACAGAGGCGGTGCGAAGCGGACTTGAAGCGATACCGGTGTCACAGACTGAAGCTGCGCGCGCGCTCGGGTTAAGCAGGTGGCAGAGCTTTGTGTATGTTATATTTCCGCAGGCTATATCTGTCAGTGTATCGGCAATCGTTGCAAATGTGGTATTTTTGCTGAAAGAAACCAGCGTGTTCTCGGCCATAAGCCTTATGGACCTTATGTTCACGGCAAAGGATCTTATAGGACTTTATTACAATACGACCGAGTGCCTTGTGCTGCTGGTTTTGTTCTATACACTTATGCTGCTTCCGGTGTCCTTCCTGGGACATGTGCTCGAGAAGAAAACAAGAATTGCGATAGCTTAAATGACATGAAGTAATTATGCCGATACACATTATACGAGGGAGAATGATATATGGCTGAAAAACTCGGATTTGATATATTGCTGAAAGGAAATAATCTGACAAGGCTTTTTGCCGGAATGGGCGTTGCATTGAGGATAAGCGTAATTTCCGTGGTGATAAGCTTAGGTTTAGGGCTTGTCTTAGGGACATTTCTGAGCATGAAGAAGCCTGTTCTTAATGCGGTTTTTTCGGTATACCTGAATATAGTCAGGTTCATGCCGCAGCTTGTGCTGCTTTTTATCGTATACTTCGGGGCAACAAAAGCCATGTCGATCAACCTCGAGGCTGAGCCGGCAGCCGTTATTGTGTTTTCCTTCTGGGGAATTGCGGAGATGGCAGACCTTGTGAGGGCCGCTTTGATAAGCATACCCGTGGGGCAGTATGAGAGCAGCATGGCTTTGGGCCTTAACACCTTGCAGACCTATGTATATGTGATAATTCCGCAGGCAATAAGGCGTCTCATACCTCAGTCAATCAATCTTGTCACAAGGATGATCAAGACCACAAGTCTTGTTATGATGATAGGCATAGTAGAGGTTTTGAAGGTTGGGCAGCAGATAATAGAGGCAGGAAGGAAAACATCTCCGAATGCGGCTTTCGGAGTATTTGCTACAGTCTTTTTGATGTACTTCCTTGTGTGCTGGCCCATAAGTCTGATTTCGAAGAAGCTTGAGAAGAAATGGGAAAATGGGTACGGCTAAAGCCGGATATTATCCGACTATAAGGTACATCACATAAAGTATAATAAGGAGAATGACATTGATAACGGTAAAGGCGGCAAGGTAACTTAAGCCTTTGCCGTTTTCTTTGCTCACGCCCGCGCAATGATTTTTGTCACTTTGTGACACGCGAGCGGCGCGTCGAGTAGGGCGCGACTGCGTCTTCTCTACTCGATTGTTGCTTGAGCATTCGTCTCTTTCGAGCTTAGCGTAGAACTTGTATGTTATAAGACTTGCCATGCTTGCGATAAGCGTGCCCAAGCCTCCAAGGTTTACTCCTATCGTAAGCGCGCGTCCGTTTGCGGTAAAGGCGGAGAGCAACATGGCTGCAGGAACATTGCTTATAATCTGGGATGAGAGAACGGCGGTAATAACCGTATTTTTGTCTACTATGCTAGACAGAACATCGTGTATTGCTTCCACCCGGCCGAGGTTTCCTATAAGCACAAAGAAGAAGACAAAGGTAAGCAGGAGTGTGTAATCAACTCCGGCAAAGGCCTTCCTGTCGGCTATAATTATGACTGCTGCAACAATGGCGAGCATAATTCTATAGTCTAACAGATTAGACACTGTGAGTATGCAGACTATGAAAAGCACGCTGTAGATTATGAGCTTTATAGGCTGCGGGGTGGGCGGTACATTTACCACCGCCTCGTCGACAGTCTTATCCGTGCGATTTAGGACAAACACGCAGAGAGCGACAAGGATAAGAGACGCTGTTGAATAAGGCAGCATCATAATCAGGAAGTCACCGAGCTTGAATTTGTACTCCGTGAAAAGGTACAGGTTCTGCGGATTGCCTATGGGAGTGAGCATGCTTCCGAGGTTCGCCGCAGCGGTCATTATGATAAGGGTGTACATGAGCCTTCTCCTGTCGTGAAAGGCAGAGAGCACCATGATTGCAAGAGGAACCAGGGTTACGAGCGTTACGTCATTTGTAAGGAGCATGCTCATAAAGTAGGCGAGGGTAACGAAGAATAAAGACATGTTCTTCTCTGAGTGTATTTTCATTAAAAGCCTGCCTGTCACATAATCAAATGTCCCGATTCTGACTAAGGCGTTAACCACTAGCATAAGCGCAAATAGGATTGCCAAGACTTTGAAGTTGATGTAGTCGATGTATTGCTTGTCCGGGTGTATGATAAAACAAGATATTATTGCGAGGACTCCGGATACTACGAGTATGGTGTCGTTCTTTAGTTTTTCTTTTATGAAATCAAGCATGTTGATGTGCCTCCGCGGTTCATTTGAAAAATCCGAAAGAGAATACTACCACAATCGTTTCTAAAATAAAAGAGTACATTTATATAAAAATCGTATTCTTGAATAGGGTTTGGAAAAGATGTATACTATAGGAATTCAGTACTGTATATGACGGAGGAAACTGTATGCACATAAGAAAAAGATTGACCAAAGTGATGGCTCTGCTTGCTGTTGTCGGATGTTTGCTTGCCGGTTGCGGAGCCGGAAATGGGAATAATACCGGAGGTGCGACTGATATGACGGGGGTCGGTAAAACAAGTGAAGCTGTTATCGAGGATGTAACCGGAGAGATAACAACCGGGGAAAAAACGACAGGAACGGCTATAACCACAGAGGCGCAGGCAACAACTGAGGCTGAGCCCGAAAAGTCTCTTATCGGCTCGGCAGAGGTGCCGGACGTGAGCGTAGAAAGCTTTGAAATACCGGACACAGAAGCACTCAGGTTTGTAAAGAGCATGAGGATTGGCATGAGCCTCGGCAATACATTTGATGCCTACAGCGATACCGGCCTTGCGGAGGAGATGGACACCGAGACTGTGTGGCAGAGCATGCCTACCAGCAGGGAGATAATTAAGGGTATTCATGATGCCGGGTTTGATACTATAAGGATACCGGTTTCGTGGCATAATCATCTTGAAGAGGATTTTACAATCTCGGCCAAGTGGCTTGCGCGCGTAAAGGAGGTTGTCGACTGGGCCTATGACGAGGGGATGTATGTGATAATAAATATACACCACGATAATCATCAGGAAGCAAACTGCTTTTATCCGGACAACGCGCACCTTGAGCAGTCTAAGCATTATATAAGCAGGATTTGGGAGCAGCTTTCCGATACATTTAAGGATTATGATGAGAAGCTTATCTTCGAGTCGATGAATGAGCCGAGATTGGTAGGAAACAGATATGAGTGGTGGATACCGAACAAGAGCGATGATGTGGCGGAGGCCATAGAGTGTATAAATATACTGAACCAGACCTTTGTAGATACAGTGAGGGCTTCGGGCGGAAACAATGCGACACGCTACCTGATGTGTCCGGGTTACGACGCTTCCTACGATGGTGCGTTAAACAAGGGCTTTGTGCTCCCGACCGATACAGTGAGTGACAAGCTTATTGTCTCCGTGCACGCTTATATCCCTTACAGCTTTGCGCTTGAGTTCCCCGGAACCAACAGCTTTGACGCGGGCTCAAGGTCGAGCACCAAAGAGATAGACAGCTTTATGGACAAGCTTTATGATAAGTATATTAAGAACGGAATTCCGGTTGTGATAGGCGAGTTCGGCGCAAGAAACAAGGGCAATCTTCAGGCGAGGGTTGATTTCTCGGCCTATTATGTGGCAGCTGCAAGAGCGCATGGCATGACATGCCTCTGGTGGGATAACAACGCTTTCGGAGGAAACGGAGAGAATTTCGGACTTTACTACCGCAGAGGCGGATACATATTATATGAGGACATACTCGCTGCGTTGATGAAATATGCGGACTGAACATATATGCCGGAGTCAACATGGGACGAATATCGTCATGAGCGAATGTGTCGTCCTGAGCGAATGTGTCGTCATGAGCGAATGTGTCGTCCTGAGCGAATGTGTCATCCTGAGCGCAGCGAAGGATCTTTATTAATACTAAAAAATAGATAGCGAAATAACAAAATGGAACAAAACATGGAAAAAAGAGAAGGCTTCAAGAGCAGGCTGGGTTTTATACTTGTAAGTGCGGGGTGCGCAATAGGAATAGGAAATGTGTGGAAGTTTCCTTATGTAGCGGGGCAAAACGGAGGTGCGATATTCGTACTTTTCTACCTTGTTTTCCTGGTGCTTATGGGTATCCCGGTGCTTACCATGGAGATTTCCATAGGGCGTGCAAGCGGAAAGACGATCATCGAAGGCTACAAAGCTCTCGAGAAAAAGGGATCCAAATGGCATATCCATGGGTGGGTGTGCATAGCAGGCTGTTATCTGCTGATGATGTACTACACAACGGTTGCAGGCTGGATGCTGGCATACTTCTGGAAGTTTCTGACCGGTTCATTTGAAGGGGTAAAGAGTGATGAAGTCGGTGGTGTGTTCAACGGCATGCTCGACGATCCGGTGCAGATGTGCATATTTACGGCCGTCGTTGTTGTCGCCGGCTTTCTCGTCTTGAGCTTCGGCGTCAAGAACGGCCTTGAGCGAGTGAACAAGTTCATGATGATAGGCCTCCTTGCGCTCATTCTTGTGCTTGCGGTAAACAGTGTTTGCCTTAAGGATGCCGGAGAGGGTATAAAGTTTTATCTCCTTCCCAATATAGATAACGTTAAGAGCGTAGGACTGTTCAAAGTCATTACCGCGGCCATGAACCAGGCCTTCTTTACCTTGAGTATCGGCATTGCCTCGATGGAGATATTCGGAAGCTATATGAGCAAGGAGTATACGCTTACCGGTGAGGCGGTAAGGATATGCAGCCTCGATACTTTTGTGGCGCTGATATCCGGACTCATAATATTTCCAGCATGCTCGTCCTTTGGTATAGAACCTTCGGAGGGGCCATCGCTTATCTTTGTTACGCTGCCCTGTGTGTTCACGGACATGGCAGGAGGAAGGATATGGGGAAGTTGTTTCTTCCTGTTCATGACCTTCGCGAGCTTCTCTACGGTTACGGCCGTTTTTGAGAACTTAGTCGGCTCGATGATGGATGACTTTAAGCTTAGCAGGATAAAGTCTGTTCTGATAAATGCGGTTTTCATGCTTGTTGCAAGCTTGCCCTGTGTGCTCGGATTTAATGTGCTTAAAGATTTTCATCCGATCGGAGAGAGGGGAGTGCTTGACAGCGAGGATTTCATTGTGAGCAACCTTTTGCTTCCGATAGGTGCACTGATCTTTAACGTATTCTGCACTACTAAGTACGGCTGGGGCGCGGAAAAGTATCTTGAGGAGGTCAACACCGGCAAGGGCATGAAGATGAGCAGAAAGCTTGTCGGTTATTTTAAATATGTGCTGCCGATATTGATCATCATTATACTGGTAACGGGACTAATCCCGAAGGGAGATTGACGATACATTTACCGGAAATTTTCAATTATTGTAAACAATAGGTATATGTGGTAGAATATCAAAGCACGTTACATTTTGACGGCAATAATTATTTGGGAGGGGTTTTGGTTATGGATAAGGGAAAGAAAATTGGTTTGCAAATGAGTTTGCTCATGAGTGTGACGTTAAGTCTGTGCCTATCATTTACGGGATTATTGTTTGCGGGAGATAAAATAGGAGAACAACTTTCGCTGCCTGCGTTGCTTATTAACTTTGCTGTCAGTTTTGTGATAAGTATGATTGTGAGTTTTTTGGTTCCTATAAATAAGGTAAACAGTAGTCTGGACAGAAAAATCGGGCTTCAGCCGGGAAAGCTTGGCACAAGGTTTTTTGAAACACTTATTTCTGATATTATATATACACCGATACTTACCGTTGCGATGGTAACAATAGCTTATATGCATGCAAAGTCTGAAATCCCTGCGGGTGCGCCTGCAGGCGCGGGACCGAAATATGGCCCTATGCTCGGAAAGAGCCTTATCATAAGCCTTCTGGTAGCGTATGTTATTATATTTATAGTGATGCCGTTATTCCTCAAGCTCGTTATGAAGAAGAACGGTGTAGGCCCGATGGGATTGGGTGCGGGAATGGGTCCGAATGCCGGAATGGACCCCGGTGAAGGACACGGTCCGAGAGGGTAGAATCTGTTATAAAAATAACATGAAAAAAATTAAAAAAAACTGTTGACATCGACTACTTATTCTGATAAGATATCAAAGTCGCTCGCGGGAAACATCAGCGAGTTTTATAATGTGATTATATTTGGAGAGGTATCGAAGTGGTCATAACGAGGCGGTCTTGAAAACCGTTTGTCCGCAAGGGCGCGTGGGTTCGAATCCCACCCTCTCCGTTGGAGAAATGGAAGCCCGTTTTTGACCATTTCGTGCCGACCTACATAGATATAAGATTTAGGCGTTTTGGAGAAGTACCCAAGCGGCTGAAGGGGCTCCCCTGGAAAGGGAGTAGGTCGTTAGTAGCGGCGCGAGGGTTCAAATCCCTCCTTCTCCGGTTTCGTCGATAAGACGAATTACCTTGACAACTTAATATCATGTCAACCCCGAAAATATCTTGACACAGTTCAAAGCATCTTGGCGCGAGCGTCAAGGACGAACAATACGAAGTATTGTGAGTGCTTTGAACGAGAAGAATTTTTGGAACAAAACCTTAAAACAGTAAGTTAGGGAACTTATAAGCCAGATGGCATATGGGTTTCAGGACATACAAACTTTTTATGAGA
>JAFXSQ010000045.1 GCA_017525525.1 Lachnospiraceae bacterium
GAACAGGATCATAGCGGACCGTGTGCAGAGGGAAAGGTCGAAGTACAACGACTATGATTCTCTCAAGGAAAAGGCTGCCAAGTATGATGCTCATGAGGAAGCTTCAAAGACAGAGCTTCAGAAGGCAATACTTGCCTTTGCGCAGTCAAACGGCTATCCAGAGGTAAGAGATGGCGGAGAGGTCAGAACAACATCCAGGCGGACTACTGCTGAATTGTAGGGCTGTTTGATATTGAACGCAGATGCGATATGGAGTATAATGCATATAAAAGAGAAATAGATATTGCAAAACAGGCTGGAAGAAAAGATATTGTTGAGAAATTAAAGAAATCCTGCAAAGATGAAATTGAGAGGATAGGAGGTGTTTGGGATGAGAAAAGATTTAACTGATGTATCTGCCGATACTCTTGTTTCAATGCTTTCCGATAAGAATCCGATAAATGTTTGTAGCGCAGTCTGTGAGATTACAAGACGCACGCAACATTCTCCTATAGAACAAACTGAATTGGTAAAACTAAAGAACAATAAAGATAGTTTTTGGAATAATTATATTATCTCAGATTTTGCAGAGGCAGCATTGGATATATTAGGATGGATAAAGTATAAGGGAAATCGAAAAGAAGTAAAGAATTTGATAGAATCAAAACTTGTGTTTTAGAAAAAGAGCACTCATTACTGGGTGCTTTTTTAGTGAAATCAAGCAGGGCTTTTGTCCTGCTTTTATTATGCCAACTCGTGGCATTAAAACGAGGATAATACTCATAGGAGGAAAGAAGAATGGACGAAACTGTGAATCAGGGAACAACTACTCAGGAGAATGCTGAGGGCACACAGGATGCGCAGAAGACCTTTACCCAGGAGGAAATGAACAGGATCATTGCGGACCGTGTGCAGAGAGAGCGGTCGAAGTACAACGACTATGACACTCTCAAGGAAAAGGCTGCTAAGTTTGATGCTCAGGAGGAAGCTTCAAAGACAGAGCTTCAGAAGGCAATACTTGCCTTTGCACAGTCAAACGGCTGTTCTGAGGTAAGAGATGGCAGAGAGGTTAGAATGACATCCAGGCGGACTACTGCGGAAGCTCAAACTCGTATTCACGAAATGGCTTATTTCTGGTATAATATAAGAAACTGTCAGCAAGCGGAAGCTATCTGTTATGCTATGGAAAAAATGCATGCATTAAATCGTGAGTATTTAACTATTGAGGAATGGGAAGATATAGTAAACACTGTTAAGCACAATTATAGTGACATGAAATGGGAGGAAGGCGGATATGGAGACTTTGAACAGTTCAACTTCATTAGTGAGTAGATTACTATTAGGCGAAGAAGTAAAATGCGATGAATGCAAGAAAGGTATTTATAGACCATTAAATCCTAATTGTAAAATTAACCATAGTTTTGTTTGCGATGTGTGTGGGAGTACTTATCATTGGGATCCGGTTATAGAAATTGATTGAGCAAGGAGGCTTTTGGAGACTATGGACGATTCGAGTTTGTTTGAGAATGAACTTTTGAAAAATGACTGTGCACCTTGTCCGCAATGCACAGATGGAATGGTGTATCCTGTTTTTCCGGAACATAAAGTGCATTATGATTATGCATGTAAATGTTGCGGATACAGAATTCATTTTGAAGCAAATGTAGTTGTTGAATAGCAAATGTATATCAAGGGGTGGTATCATACGGTTCTTCTTCAACCTTTTCAAAGAATTTTCCCGGAACGTAATAAGTCTCATCTAATTCTGTCATGACTTTGAAGGTACCGTGTTTGATATCCAAGACTTCATATATTTTGTTTTGTTTAAGTGCAACTAAATCTGGACCTATGTATTTAACATTCATTTTTGAAATACGCTTAATATGCTGAAATATTACAGTCAATGCCTATGAGTAAATGTCGGTATGGTTTGATGAGCACTCAATAATTGTTTAAGAATATCGTATCTGCAGAGATTATAAAATAGTGCTTACATGGTGTCAATAAAGAATTTTGAAAGGAGAAATATGATATGAGGATTGCATTGAACATTATCGGAATTGGACTCGACATACTTCTTATAGTGCTATTGTTAAAAATCAGAAAACAGGAAGGGAAGTGATATAATGTCAACGGAGGCGCAGATTAAAGCATCGCAGAAATACAACCAGAACAATACGAAGATAATAAACCTTCGTCTCAATAACAAGACTGATGCGGATGTGATCGAGTGGCTCGAGAAACAGGATAACAAGGCCGGATATATCAAGAGGCTCATCCGTAAGGATATGGCGAGGTAAAGTATTATGTTAATAAGGGTTTATAATTATGAATGAAAAAATATGATAATAGATGAGCCAAAGACAGGTTGCTTTTTTGCTGACCCCAATATATTACCGGGGGAATATCGACCGGCAAAAAAGATTGATATAAATGCTGCATTGGCTTATGCAAAAAGAGTAAATAAAGAAGAAAATAGAGAAGTTACCTTTGAAGAAATGCAAAAGTTTATTTCTGAGAGTATTTGACACAAAGGTTCAGTTGTTCTATAATGTGCTTAGCAGAGCAGTCGGAGGGTGACTACACCTCACCCACCCCGGCGAAAATGTTTTAGGCTAAGAAAAAGCCGCCCACGCTTTTCCAGAGGTTAGGACGGCTTTTTCTTGTTTTCTTTACGGTACTTAATGAACTCTATTGCAAGTCTTGCTGAAGAGATAATCAACATAAAAGCTTCGTAGATACTCACAAGCCTCACCTCCCTTCGCAGAGCCGAAGCGAGAGAGGAGCACGTCCCCCGACTACCCTGTTAAGCATATTATATTCTCTTATTAAAATTTATGACGTGATTCCACAACCTTTCCTAAACTGATACATTTATGAAAACACCTTCATCGTGTATGCAATGATAATACATAAAAAAACATATTTCAATGATTTGTGAGAAAACGGGTATATGACAGTAAGTTTACTTCGTCGTAAATGTCTGCTTGAAACAAGTTGGTGAAAATGATAAAGTAAAATCACAAGATAAATTATTTCATAGAAGGTTAATGCTATGCATTTTGTTGAGGCAAAAGGAATACTTACAGGTAGTGGCGGGCACTGCGGAATAAATGTATATCGGGGCTGTACACATGGCTGTATTTACTGCGACAGCAGGAGCTTGTGCTATCATTTTACACACCCTTTCGAGGATATAGAAGTAAAGCAGAATGCACCGGAGCTTTTGGAAAAGGCACTGAAGGCAAAAAGGAAAAAGTGCATGATTGGCACGGGTGCAATGTCGGATCCGTATATGCATTGCGAGGAAAGCTTGGAGCTTACAAGGAAGTGCCTTGAAATCATATTAAGGAACGGTTTCGGGGCGACGGTTCAAACAAAATCCGACCGTATCCTCCGGGATATCGATCTGCTTTCCGAAATCAACCAATCTGCGAAATGCGTGGTGCAGATGACACTTACAGCTTATGATGATGATTTGTGCCGGATATTGGAGCCGAATGTCTGCAACACAAAGCGCCGTATAGAGGTGCTCGGGAAGATGCGGGAAAGAGGGATACGGACGGTTGTATGGCTTACACCTATATTACCGTTTATCAATGATACAGAGGAGAATATAACAGCTATTCTGAATGAATGCGTGCGCACGGGGGTTAAGGGCGTTATCGACTTTGGCATGGGACTGACGCTTCGTGAAGGAGACAGGGAGTACTACTACGCGGCGCTTGATAAGCATTTCCCGGGAATGAAAAAACGGTATGCCCAAACTTACGGGAATTCATATGTGCTTCCGAGCCCGAATGCGGAAAGATTAATGAAGCTTTTCCGTGACATATGTAAGAGCAACGGAATCCTATCAACTCCGGAAGAGTGTTTTGAATACATACAGGAGCTGCCGGATAAGTATACGCAGCTGAGCTTGTTTGATATGGGGGTAAAAGTTTATGATTTTTGGTAAGGGTAATATATCAAAGGATTACGAGGGCAGGTGCGGTAACTGCCATACATTATTTGATGATGATGAGGATGAGTACTGCAGATACTGCGGGACGAAGCGTGGAGAAGGCGACTTCCTTCCGTATGAGAATTTTAATGCCTGCGTGTACGGGCCGCCGCCGGAGGAACGTGTACATATCTGCGGTGAGTGCGGTTTCTCATGGACTACGATTCGGATGCTCGACCGCTCGGCTTATTGTCCGAAGTGCGGATCGAGGTTGAAGCAGTAAGTACGGGAGTGCTAAAGCTTTGAGGATACATGAATTAAAATACTCGAATACGAATACATATCTGATTGAGAGCGATAAAGGAAAGCTTCTGTTTGATACGGGCTGGGCCGGGACATTTCCGGCGTTTTGCAGCTGCATGGGAGATGTTCATATCCCGGTGCAGGATATCGATTATATAATGATATCGCATTTTCATCCGGATCATATGGGGATTGCGCAGGAGATTGCTGAGCTTGGCGCGACTGTTGTTTTGATGGATGTACAAAAGGATTACCTTCATGCGGCCGATTCGGTATTTGCAAAGGATACAAAAATCAGCTTTCAACCAATCAGGGATGAAAGAGTAAGACAGGTTACAATCGCGCAGAGCCGGGAATTCCTGCATGAACTCGGTATTGAGGGGGAGGCGCTGTACACGCCTGGACACAGTGATGACAGTATCTCTTTATGGCTTGACGACGGATATCTCTTTGTGGGCGACCTCAATCCGCTTTACGAATTGGAACTTCACAAGGGCACGCTTATCGAAGAGAGCTGGAAACGTCTGTTGGAGCTAAAGCCGAAGACGGTATACTACGGGCATGCTAAAACGGCGGTGCTTGACGGAGCGGCAAAAAATGCACCGTATAATGCGTCGATAACAGCATCAAAAAATACATCGGAAAATGTATCGAAAAGCGCGTCAGAAAACAGTGATTTATACGCTGTAGTGGAACGTATTATAAAATACATCGATAAGGGCTTTTCTATGGATAAGATACAGAAGAAGACCGGATTCGACCGGACATTTATCGAAGATGTAAACAGGATGTACCTGACACATCGGAATGTCGGGGTACAGGGGATTCTTGACCGTATAGAGATTAAGGGGCGGTAAAAATATTCTGTGTTCTTTCTTGTTTTTTTGTGGTATAATCTCTTGGATTGTGCAGACAACAATTCTTTTTCAAAAACGCTGATTAAGGAATATGATAGATGAAGGTTAAAGTAGGTTTTATAACTGCATGGCGCCGGGCAGTGTTTATCGCGGTGATGTTCGGGATTCTCTTTGTGGGACTCGGAGCATCGCTGGGCAATGTATTCTTCGGGAAGACGGCGATAGCCAATGCGATAGGAGTGCTATCTCTATTTGTAGCCTTGATTCCGTTTGCGCTTGTATTTGCTGACAGAAACGATCGCTTCACGGACGAGGGAGAGGGCAGGGTTGAGAACGGAGTGCTCTTCTATAAGGACAGAAAGAGAAACTATGAGATAAAGCTCGACGAGATAAAGACCATGGACATGAAGGATGTGAAGATGTCTGAGAGGTCGAAATCGGCGCTTTGCTACGCGCTGACGATAAAGACGGAGAAGAAGACTTACATAATAGAGTCAGACAGAGCTGCCGGCAGGAGTGAGAGAGATGTAGATCTTTACAGGCTATACAGCTACCTGCTTGACCTGAGGAAAAAGGAGGCTTAAAGACAGATGGACAAGACAAAGAAAATCCTTATCGGCGTATGCGCGGTTCTGACTCTTGTTGTGGTCGGACTTGTGGGCTACTTAATCGGCTCGAGCAAAAGCAAGGACGGTAATTCGGGAACCACAACCGAGGCTGCGCAGTCAACGACGGCAGCTGCACAGAGCACTGAGGCGCCTGCGACCGAGACTACTACGGAGAAGAAGTCCGAAGCATCCTCCGAAACTACTCAGGCTACAACAGAAGCAAAGGCTGAAAACAAAACAGAAGAAACGGGTGGTACAACCACCGCAACCGGCGATACTTATGCAGTCTTAACTCTTGCAAATAACTGGGAGAGCGGAAGCTTAAAGTGCGGACAGTTTGCACTCAGAGTGGTAAACGGCGAGAAGGAACCTCTTAAGAACTGGAAGGTTGAGATCGGTCTTCCCGAGGGCGCAAAGCTTGATAACGGGTGGAACGGAGATTACAAGGAAGAGGGCGGCAAGCTTATAATAGAGGCCGTTGATTATAATAACGAGATCAATGCCGGAAGCTCGCTTTCGGATGTAGGCTTTATCGTAAGCTGTAAGAGTGAAGCCGGCATAAGACAGATGCCTGACGACGTGAAGCTCTACGTGGGAGGCAAGGAGGTAAAGGCAGATTCAAGCGCCAAGAAGACCACGGAGTCAGCTGAGGCCGAGAAGAAGCCCGCGCCGAAGACCGAGACCGGAACGCCTCTTGAAAACCACGGAAGGCTTAAGATATCCGGAACGGATATAGTGGATAAGAACGGAGATAAATATCAGCTCAAGGGCGTGTCCACACACGGGTTGGCATGGTTCCCGACCTTTGTTAACAAAGAGGCCTTCAAGACCATAAGAGATGACTGGGGCGGAAATCTTATAAGACTTGCGATGTACACCGATGAGGGCGGAGGCTACTGTACGGACGGCGACAAGGAGGCATTAAAGCGGCTGGTTGAAAACGGAGTCGACTACGCTACCGAGCTTGGAATGTATGTGATAATAGACTGGCACATACTACACGACCTGAGCCCGCAGACCTACAAGCCTGAAGCCTTAAAGTTCTTCGAAGAGATGGCTTCTAAGTATGCCGACTACGAGAATGTGCTTTTCGAGATATGCAACGAGCCCAACGGCGGTACCACCTGGGATGATGTAAAGTCCTATGCCGAGGAGGTTATTCCGGTTATAAGAAAATATTCACAGAACATAGTCATAGTGGGAACTCCTACTTGGTCGCAGGACCTTGACAAGGCGGCGGAGAACCCGCTTAAGATGGACAATGTGTGCTATGCGTTACATTTCTACGCGGCTACGCATAAGGGCTGGCTCAGGGATAAGGTATACGCAGCCAGGAACGCAGGCCTGCCGGTGTTCATTAGCGAATTCTCGATATGTGATGCCTCGGGTAACGGAGGAATAGATTATTACGAGGCGGATGACTGGTTCTACATGATAGATGAATTAAACCTTTCCTACGCCGCATGGAATCTTGCAAACAAAGACGAGACCTCTTCGCTTATAAAGAGTTCATGCGAGAAGACTTCTGACTGGAATGAGTCGGAGCTTTCGGATACGGGAGTGTGGATAAGGTCGAAGATGAGAGGAGACTGATATGAGAGTAATAGCGGGAACGGCGAGAAGCATGCCGCTTAAGACGGTGCCGGGGCTTGACACAAGACCTACGACCGACAGAATAAAGGAAACACTTTTTAATGTGCTTATGCCATATGTTCCGGATGCGGACTTTTTGGATCTTTTTGCAGGCAGCGGACAGATAGGGATAGAAGCGCTTTCGAGAGGCGCAAGATCCGCGATTTTCGTGGACAATGCCAAGGCGGCGCAGGATTGCATAAAAGATAATCTCAAGTTCACAAAGTTTTCGGACAAGGCAGTGGTATCGAGAATGGATGTCCTAAGCTTCCTGTCTACGCAGAAAACCATAGCCTGCGACCTGATATTCATGGATGCGCCGTACGAATCCGGACTGAATAAAGAAGCTTTAAGGATTCTTTCCGGGAAGGCTTTCAAGTACGAGGAAACCATGATAGTGTGTGAGGATTTGAAGGACGCTGACTATAGCGATGTTTCAGAGCTTGGCTTTGAGATAGTTAAGGAGAAGGTCTACAAGACCAACAAGCATGTATTCTTAAAAAAGACTTCATAATACAGAAATGAGAGGTACGAAACCGATGATTAAGGCGATTTACCCGGGCAGCTTTGACCCGGTGACGCTCGGA
This sequence comes from Lachnospiraceae bacterium, assembly GCA_017525525.1. Taxonomy (GTDB): domain Bacteria; phylum Bacillota; class Clostridia; order Lachnospirales; family Lachnospiraceae; genus Coprococcus_C. The sequence continues at coordinate 7,910 of JAFXSQ010000045.1, forward strand.
CATCTCGATATAATTGAGCGTTCGGCGAGGATGTTTGACCATGTTATAGTGGGAGTTTTGAACAATACTGCAAAAAAACCGTTGTTTTCTTTGGAAGAACGTGTTATTATGTTGCAGAATGTAGTGTCTCATCTAGGGAATGTAACCGTGGAGGCGTTCGACGGATTGCTTGTTGATTTTGCAAGACTGAAGGGTTCGAATGTAATCGTCCGCGGACTTCGCGCGCTCACGGATTTTGATGTGGAGATGCAGATGGCGCAGTCCAACAGACTTGTGGCACCCGAAGTGGACACGGTGTTCCTTTCCACGAGCACAGAGTATTCGTTCTTAAGCTCGAGCGTGGTAAAGGAGTACGCAAGGTATGGGGTTACCTTGGAGGAGTTTGTACCGGGGAGTGTAATAGAGAAACTTAAAGAAAAAATAACTGTCGCTTAAATTATCGGCAGCAGCGCTTTCAGGAGGGAAGTAGGAATGGGCAGGAATGACATTGATGATATGATCAATCAGATAGAGATATTCATCGATAGATGTAAGACACAGACGTTATCTCAGAACAAGGCTATAGTGCCGAAGGACGAGATAAAGGAGATGCTTAACGAACTTAGGATGAAGCTTCCGGAGGAAGTAGAAAGATGTAAGAAGATTCTTCGCAACAAGGACAGGATACTTCAGGAGGCTCGTACAAGATCGGATGCAATCATCGGTGAGTCGGTGAATGAAGCAAACAGGTTGATAGACCAGCATGAGGTTACAAGACTTGCTCATGTCCGTTCCGAGGAGATTGTGGAAGCAGCAAGACATGAGGCGCAGCAGATTATAAATCAGGCAACAAACGAAGCAAATGAGATTCGCCTTTCATCTATGTACTATACCAGAGACAGGCTGCAGGGTATGAGAGATATATTCGCAAGGGTTTGCGAGGTTGAGAAGGAGAATTACAGAACTCTTATCGAGTCACTCGAGGGCGATAGCCTTCTTTTGGAGAACAATATGAGTGAGATGGAGCAGAACATCAACCTCTTTGCGGCTCAGAGTAACATGGGTTATTCAGAGGGCGCGCCTGCCGAGGCAGAGCAGCCGTTTGAGGATCAGCCTGATACAGCTTTTGAAACAAGTCAGCCTCAGCCGGCTAAGATATCTGAGGATGCAGAGGTTATAGACTCTGTGTTTGAGAATGATGATGCGGATATGTTCGGTGACGAGATAGATGTCTACGGCGACAGGAATGCAGCCCAAAACGATTCTGCCTTCGGTGACGACGGCGGTTCGGATGATGATGACTTTGACGATTTTCTTGATGAATAGATTGTCCTGAACAAAAAAGAGTTGAAGATATATCAGACCATTATAAGCGGAGCGGAGTATGGGTTTTCCGTGACTGTTCCGTAGGCGTTATAAATAAGAGAATTGTAAAGAAAAGTGGTTCTTATATCGAGGGACCACAGTCTTAAAAGAGCTTCGGAGCTTTCGTGATTCCGGAGCTTTTTTATTGCTTCGGATTTCTTGGATATGATAGGAGTGTCGGAGAGTTCGTTTATTGCTTTGATAAGCTGTCCTGCGGCTTTACGCGCGCCGAGAACACAGGCGTAGGAAAGGTCTCCGTGGCTTAAGAAAAGCTTTCTGTCGGCTTCACTGTATCCTGCTATAAGGTGAAGTAAGGCGCGCTTTACGGAAGCAAGAGTGGTATCCTTTGTGTGAAGCTTATCGGCAAAGCCGTTGAAGGTAACGGGGGTCGAGGCCTTGAGAAGTGAAGAAAACCTTCCAGTGATTCCTTCCGTAAAACCGTAGATATCTTCGGGACAGTCTGTCATGGCGGCGGCGTAGGCAAGGTATGCATCAAGCATATCACAGGTTATGGGAGCACTGACCCTGTGCGCGCCGATAAGCAGCTTAAGGCATTCCGCGGGAATAGCATCTGAAAGACTGCTTATGCCGTCTGGAACGGACAGTTCACCGTTCATGTATTCTTTACTTAGGTATTTTTTTCTGACAGAAAGAGCGGAGCTTAAGGCGTTTGCATCGAGTGACTCTGCGTTATAGCCGGCGCCTTTTCTTTCGATTATATGATAGTTCATCGATGCACCTGTTCGCTTAATAGCGGATATATACTCGAGGGCAAGGATATTGTTGGGAGAGGAAAGAAGAGTGTCTAAAGCCGAGATTTCTTCGGGGGACATATCGGTTATGCAGGAAGAGACAGCCTCCTGTCTTGCCGCAGGAAACGAAAGTCCTTTTGAGAGCGCAATCTTAAGGGCAGACTTATAGGCCGGCGGTTCATTTACCAAGATATCAGCAACAGCTTCAAAGAGCCGGGCGTCGGTGGTCTCTGCGCCGAAAGCGATGGTATCGACTACCCTGAGGGAATTGATGAGGTTGACAGCTCCGGTTGCGAAATCAAAAGCGCTTCCGGAAGCGTACGCAAAGGGAAGCTCGATGACCATATCCATCCCGCATTCAAGCGCTATGCGCGCGCGGGTATACTTGTCCCACATGGCGCATTCGCCTCTTTGAACGAAATCGCCGCTCATTACCGAGATTACAAAATCAGGATCTAGTTCTTCACTGATTTTCTTAAGGAGATATGCGTGCCCGTTCGTAAACGGGTTGTATTCGGATATGATTGCAGTAACCTTCATAAGCGGCTCCTCATTTGCGACTTGTTTACTCTTCGGAAATGTATCTGTAAAAATCGTAGTCTATAATTCCGTTTGCCGCAATCATCTTGTTCGCGGCGTAATTGTTCCAGTAGGAAACGGTTGCCTCGTCCACCTCCCTGTCGTTGCCACGCTTGTCAAATGTCTCGTTCCACGGAGCATAGTAGCAGAAGTCGTCCGTCATAAAGCTCATGTCGGGATAGATGACAAAGCCGGGAGAGTCGGAGAGTATGTCCTGGCCGATAATCAGTCGTGAGTCGTATTCGACACCCATCAGGTTGAGGACCGTCGGCAGTATGTCGATGCTCGAGCAGACCTTGTCAACCCTGACGGATTTTTCCATGGCGCCCGAGAAGATAATCAGACTGCTCTTGTATAGCTCGAACTTTTTGTCCAAGCCTTCGCGCGCCAAGCTGTCCAATACATTCAGATCGTTGTAGGGCACATGGTCGCCGGCGATTATTATAACCGTATTCTCGTAAAGCCCCTTTTTCTTAAGCCTTGTGACGATGTCTTCCACCGCAAGCTCGAGCTCTATCTGGCAGGCAATGTAGGCTTTTGTGGTCTCGTCGTAGTTCATCTTGTCAACTTCAGCCTTGTGTCTTGCGGCCATTGCGTTGCCGGCAAAGTTGTAATTGACGTGTCCGCTGACCGTGAGGTAGTAGAGGTTGAAGGGCTCATCCTTTGTGTATTTGTCAAATGTATCCTCAATCATAACCTGGTCTGACTGAGGCCAGAGTACATTTCCGTACTCAGAGTATTGAGGCTCCAAGCCGGAGCCGTTCGCAATCCATTCGTAGCCGAGCAGAGGGTGCGATATATTTCTGTCATAATAATCGTAGTCGTTGTTATGGAAGCCGTAGGAGTGGTAGCCGAGCTTGTTTAAGTTGTTGGCAAGCGAAAAGTACATGCCGGCCTTGTTGTTGGAGGCCTGGTACATGGAAAGATAGCCGCCGTTCCTGGTGGGACTTCCGAGGAGGTTGGCGTACTCGCCGCCCAAGGTCGAGCCGTACCAGATGGGCTGGTAGTAATTCGTGAAGTGAAAGCCCTTCTCGGACATCATCTTCAGTGTTGGGAATTTGTCCGTCTCAAAGAGATAACCCGAGAAGCCCTCGGCAGTTATCCAGACGACATTCATGCCCTCGAAAAGACCTGTGTACTCGTTCTTGTTCGTGGGTGTCAATGACTTAAAGTAGTCGCACAGCGAGGCAACGCCTCCGCCGGCTTCTTCGGATATTTTGTCAAAATCTATGTCCATAACCTGCGGTGAGGTATCAATGGGCTTTTCGGTGGTTGTGACGGTGGTTTCCTCGGTTTTGTTCATGTCCTCGGCGATATCGGTTATCATCGCTTCGGTTGTCGGCGCCGCGGTTGTCCCGCCTGTTTCGGCAAATGACAGTTCAAAGTTGTTGTTGGGGAAAATCGCCAGACGAAGATCGGCGGTAAAGGCCTCCATAACGCCGAGCTTTTCGACTGCAAGGTCGATTGACGGAAGAGTTTTATACACATTGTAAGCCGAGAAATGCGACTTCGATACCGCACCCATGAAAATGATGCTCGAGGGGTAAAGCACAACAAGCGCCGCAAGCAGAATAAAGGAGTTTATAAGCGGTTCCCTGTTGAGCAAAATGTATCGCCACAATACAAAGATAAGCGCTCCCGACGGAACTATAATGAGCAGCATCATAACGGGATGTCTTAATACATTCTGCCATACCGTGTCGGAATTGTCGGCGGCCTGGTTGGCGTATCTGACCGTGCCGGCTAAGCTTAAATGGTTCTTGAATACCGAATAGTAGAGAAAGCACGCAAGATAATAAGCCGTTATCAGCAGAGTGAATATCGTTGCCGTTATTTTGGCCGCAAGCTCCGGAAGAAGAGAAACTATGAAAGCCGGAACGAGCGAAAGCAGGGCAGCAAAAAATAAAGCCCGCAGGGTGTTGACGGACAACAGAATAAAGTGGTAGCCGTGGAAGATAAGCTCCAGATACACATTCAAAGTGACGAAGTAGAGCAGTGACGGCAAAGGAAGCTTAAGCTTCGGATATTTGTATAATTTAATTGTAGGTATTTTTTTATTAAAGCCCATAATATTCAAAATCTTACAATATATATCTTTACAAATCAAGAGGAAATGTGTAAAATAAATCTGCTGTTCCGTAATAAATCTGATATTATCAAAAATCGAACATAGTTTCGAAAAATATATTGACAAATATGTCATCTTGGTGTATATTTATGCACGAACACATGTTCAATAAAGAATTCCACATGAATCAATTCAACATTTTAATACATAATTAGGAGGTTTATTTTATTATGGCTAACACAAATATGAGTGGCGCTCCCGATAAGGAGGAGAGATTAAAAGCGCTTGATGCGGCTCTTGCGCAGATAGAGAAGCAGTACGGAAAGGGTTCCGTAATGAAGCTCGGTGACAACGCCGCTAACATGAATATAGAAGTAATACCTACAGGCTCCTTAAGCCTTGACCTTGCGCTCGGCCTCGGCGGCATGCCCAAGGGAAGAATCATAGAGATCTACGGACCTGAGTCAAGCGGTAAGACAACGGTTGCCCTTCATGTTGTAGCGGAGGTTCAGAAGAGGGGCGGAATTGCCGGTTTTATCGATGCCGAGCATGCTCTTGATCCGGTTTATGCTTCTCATATCGGAGTTGATATAGACAATCTGTATATATCACAGCCTGACAACGGCGAGCAGGCGTTGGAGATTACCGAGACAATGGTGCGCTCGGGCGCGGTTGACGTAATAATTGTCGACTCGGTTGCAGCCTTGGTTCCGAAGGCAGAGATTGACGGTGAGATGGGTGACTCACATGTGGGGCTTCATGCAAGACTTATGTCACAGGCTTTAAGAAAGCTTACAGGTATAATCAGCAAGTCAAACTGTGTGGTGATCTTCATCAATCAGCTCAGAGAGAAGGTTGGAGTTATGTTCGGTAACCCGGAGACGACAACCGGAGGAAGAGCTTTGAAGTTCTACGCTTCCGTAAGACTTGATGTTCGTCGTATAGAGACACTGAAGGTCGGCGGTGAGGTTGTAGGTAACCGTACACGAGTAAAGGTGGTTAAGAATAAGGTCGCTCCGCCATTCAAGGAGGCAGAGTTTGATATTATGTTCGGCAAGGGCATATCCAAGGAGGGAGACATACTTGACTTGGCTGTAGCCAACGACATCATCAACAAGTCAGGAGCATGGTTCTCCTATGGTAGCGATAAGATAGGGCAGGGACGTGAGAACACTAAGCTCTACTTAGAGCAGCATCCTGAGTTTACTGCGGATATTGAGCGGCAGGTAAGGGCAAAACTCGGCTTCGGCGGAGAGGATGCCGATAGCGCTAAGGCTGAAGAGGAGTAGTTATATAATTCGATATGAAGCACGATGTGAAGCGTAATAAATGCACGGGCGGCGTCAACTGTATGGACGCCGCCCTTAACATAATCACATACAAGGACAGAACCGGGTATGAGCTTGAGAAGAAGCTCAAAGAAAAGGGCTACACCGAGGACGAAATAGCCGCAGTAACTGAAAAGCTTGCGGAGTACAGATACATAGATGATGAGCGCTACGCTCTTCGCTATGCAAAGGATCGAAGTCTTAATCGCGGAACCCGTGTTATCCGAATGGAACTCAAAAACAAGGGCGTAGACGATGTTTTTATAGCACGTGCGATGGACGAACTCGACACAGACGAGGTCGACACTGTTCTTTCACTACTTAACCGAAGATACCCGGAAGCGGATTTGTCCGACGAGAAAACCCGAAACCGAATATATGGCTTTTTATTGCGGAGAGGTTTTTCTTACGAGACGATTTCTAAAGCACTATCCGTGTTCGCTTGCAATTCACAGCATAATTAAACGGCATTTGAGTTAAAATAAATTCTCGGCGCGACGGGAAATTGTTTTCGGGGTGCCTTTCACAGTAACCCGAAAACAATTATCCCAGGCAGCCAAGCCGGTAAACCTCGTGTCGCTAAATTATGCGTCATATTCTCCACTTTTTCTCTGCTCATGCAACTGATTTTTTTCTTGACATATTTATGTAAACAGTATAGAATTAGACCGTTGTATTTCTTTATACGACTAATTTAATAAGGAGGTGCGCCTGGGAATGATTTACGTTATTTTCGCTATAATTCTCGTCGTTGCCTGCGTTGCTACATGGTTTGCGGCTGTCACATACAGGAAGAACGTTGCGGAAGCAAAGCTCGGCAAAGCAGAAGACAAGGCAAGGGAAATTATAGATGACGCTATAAAGTCAGCCGAGGCCAAGAAGCGCGAAATCCTCCTCGAAGCCAAAGAAGATGCGTTGAAGACAAAGAATGACATGGAAAAGGAAGTTAAGGACCGTCGTAATGAGGTTCAGCGCATGGAGAAGAGAGTACTCCAGAGGGAGGAAAACTTAGACAAGAAGATTGAGGCTTGCGAGAAAAAGGAAGCTGAGCTCAGCAGTAAAGAAGATGAGCTTGCTAAGCGCAAGGAAGAGCTTTCGGATTTGGAAGTAAAACGTACTCAGGAACTCGAAAGGATATCGGGACTCACCTCTGAACAGGCAAAGGAATACTTATTAAGGACTGTTGAAGACGAAGTAAAACACGAAACTGCAGTCATGATCAAAGAACTTGAAACCAGAGCGAAAGAAGAAGCAGACAAGAAGGCAAAGGAATATGTGGTAAGCGCTATACAGAAGTGCGCTGCGGATCAGGTATCCGAGACAACCATATCACTTGTTCAGTTGCCTAACGATGAAATGAAGGGACGAATCATAGGCCGCGAGGGAAGGAATATAAAAGCCCTCGAAACCCTTACCGGTGTAGATCTTATCATAGATGATACTCCGGAGGCGGTACTGTTATCAAGCTTTGATCCGGTTCGCCGTGAGGTGGCAAGGATCGCGCTTGAGAAACTCATCTTAGATGGCAGGATACATCCTGCAAGAATTGAAGAGACAGTCGAGAAAGCGCAGAAGGAAGTTGAGAATGTTATGCGTGAAGCCGGTGAGGCAGCAATCCTTGAGGTTGGTGTTCACGGTATACATCCCGAGCTTGTCAGACTTCTTGGTAAGATGAAGTACAGGACAAGCTACGGTCAGAATGTATTAAAGCATTCAATAGAGGTAGCCCTGCTTTCCGGTCTGCTTGCCGGTGAGCTCGGATTAGACGTTCGTTTGGCTAAGCGTGCAGGTCTTCTGCACGATATTGGTAAATCACTTGATCATGAGATGGAAGGATCGCATGTCCAGATAGGTGTGGATCTTTGTAGAAAGTACAAGGAGTCGGCTATTGTTATAAACGCCGTTGAAGCACACCACGGAGATGTTGAGCCGCAGAGCTTGATTGCATGCATAGTTCAGGCAGCTGATACTATTTCAGCCGCAAGACCGGGTGCAAGAAGAGAGACGTTGGAGACATATACCACGAGATTAAAGTCGCTTGAGGAAATTGCAAACGGCTTCAAGGGAGTGGATAAGACCTTTGCTATTCAGGCAGGTAGAGAGATCCGTGTAATGGTAGTTCCTGAACAGGTAAGTGACGCAGACATGATACTTCTGGCAAGAGATATTTCAAAGCAGATTGAAAATGAGCTTGAATATCCCGGTCAGATTAAGGTCAATGTCGTAAGAGAGTCACGGGTTATTGATTACGCGAAATAATCTTGAGGGATGCGGAACTACCGCATCCCTTTTCTAATTGTATGGAGGAAAGAATATGGTAGAGTTTAAGCGTGTTCGTCTTGAAAAAGCTTATGAATCAAGACTTGTCGAGGCTTATAAGGATTATCTTATCACTCCGGACGGCGAGGAGGTATGCTTTGACCTTCTGCATCACAAGAGCGGAGGTGGTTCGGGAGCGCTCCTGGTTGATAAGGACGAGAATACATATCTTGTAAAGCTTTACAGGAATTCGGTTAATAAGGCAGTTTTGGAGATACCGGCCGGGGCATACAGCTTCATAGGCGAGTCAGGTGAAGTGTGCGCAATCAGAGAGGCTGAGGAGGAGACAGGGTATATTCCTCAGCGCATGATACATGTTTCCAACATGGTTTCTTCGATAGGCACGTATGATGAGACCACGGATGTATTTATTGGCCTTGATTTGAAGAAGGGTAAGCAGAAGCTTGATCCCACGGAGTATGTTGAGGTAATAAAGATGAGTATTGACGAAGCCTTTGCTTTGGTAGAGGACGGAACGATAATCGATTCCAAAACCGTTGCTGCGCTTTACGCATATAAGTATAAGAAGCTTAAGGGTGAGCTTTGAAAATAAGGGGTAGAAATAAGAAACTTAAAGTATTATAATTGGAATAGTTTATATTCGGGGAGGAAAGAGAAGATGTTTTGTAGTATTTGTGGTGCGCAGAATGCAGATGATGCAAGGTATTGCAGTGTTTGTGGTGCAGAACTGGCTGTTTCGGGCACCGTGCCGAACCCTTCGGAGTCGGATAATGATGATACGCCGACTGAGATACTTACCGGTCCCGATCCGGGGAATACCGCATTCGACAGCGGCAAGACGGTTGCCTTTGGTTACGGCAGCAATAATGTCGGACAGCCGGGTACGCCTCAGGGGCAAACCGGGTATTTGAATGGGAATACGGGTTATCTTCAGGGACAGTCAGGGATGCTTCAGGGACAATCGGGTGTGATTCAGGGAGGTCCGTATAATCCGTCGTTTAACGGTCCGGGCAACAAGAAGAAGCCGTTCCCATGGCTCTATGTGCTTGTCGGCGTGGCTGCACTTGCTGTAATCGCAGCAGTTGTCATTGTTATTCTTATGAACAAAAAGAATGGAGACAGCAGCGGAACTGAGGTTGCAGCTTCTACGGTGCAGACAACGGAAGCGGTATCTACTACTGAGGTAACCGAGAAAACTACCGAGAAGACCACCGAGAAGACGACTGAGGCAACTACTGAGGAAAAGGTTGCTGAGGCGCATGTTACATACAGGACTTATGTTCAGTCAAACGGATGGATGGACTGGGCCAAGGACGGCAAGGAAGCGGGCACGCAGGGAGAGTCTAAGCGCATAGAGGCTTTCCAGATGAAGCTCGAGGACTTAAAGCATGTTGACGGCGGAATCACATACAGAGCTTATGTTACCGATGAAGGCTGGCTTGACTGGGTAAGCAACACAGAGCAGGCAGGTAAGAAGGGTGAAGGAAAAAGCGTCGAGGCTATAGAGGTAAAGCTTACCGGAGAAGTGGCAGATTCCTTCGATGTATACTACTGTGTGTATGCGCAGGGACAGGGCTGGCTCGGCTGGGCAAAGAACGGTGAAACCGCTGGAACTAACGGCGGAAATAAGAGAGCGGAATGCATAAAGATTCAGCTTGTGGACAAAAAGAAGGGTGAGGCGCCGAAGAGCGAAGGCGCTGCATTTGTAAAGATTGAAGAGAAGACTGAAGAGGAGAAGAAGGAAGGTTTAAGCCAGGAAGAGACGGTCGCGATGTATAAGGCTTATAGGGATGTATTAAATGCCGATGATACAAATAAGGCTGCAGGCGCAGGGGTTGCTTTGATGGATGTCACCGGAGATTCCGTTCCCGAGCTGATATATGAATCAATCGTTTCGGCTGATGATATCGGTATCAATATTGCAACCTTCTCGGATGGAGCGGTAAAGAACCTCTGTCAGCTTACAAGTAACAAAATGATGGCGGATTATTTTATCTTCACAAGGAAGGGAGAAAACACTCTATACCTGTGTCAGATGAATAAGGCCAATATTATAGTGTTCTCATACAGCAGATTCCTCGTAAATGAAGCAGGAGGGTTAGGTACTGAAGTAATCCTCGGATCGGAAGCGGTGGATGGACAGAGGGTATATCACGATAATTCCACCGGAACGATAGATGAAGCTGCATATAATAAGGCAGAGAGTGATCTTTTAGGTGGTATCGATAAGATAGTTACCCGCTCCGGAGATGACGAGGTTAAGCTTAACGACGGAACCGTTATCAAGATGTCGGGGTATGAGAATCTCGGCGGAACGGCAGAAGCTCTGACGAATTACTTAAGCTCCTTTATCGGAGAGTAACAGTTTACATAAATGTTAAGCATAATATGATAAAAGAACCGTATTTTGATAATACGGTTCTTTTTTTGCCTTGGCAAATACCCTATATATAGACTGAAACTAACAAAAAAATCGATATATTGTACTATTACAAAAGAGTTACATTTTTGTTAAAAAAATCTTAAAAAGTATTTGATTTTATGTAAATAAGATATTATAATATTCCTTGCTAAAACCATGAGTGAGGGTTCGTATGAATGTATATGTAGAGCAATATGTTAATTATCTGAATACGGAGAAGAGGTCGAGCGCCAATACGGTGGCTTCCTATATCAGGGATTTAAACAAGTTGTTTGATTACCTGGGGGAGAAGGGAGCCGGAGACATAAATGATGTCACTGAGTCGGATCTTACCTCTTATATCTTAAAGCTTGAGGAAACCGGCATGTCGCATGCCACGATTTCGAGGAGTATCTCATCTATCAAGTCGTTTTTTATGTACCTTTTCAGGAAGGGCGTAATACATGAGGATTTGACTGACAAGCTTAAGTCGCCTAAGGTTGAGAAAAAGGTACCGGATACCCTGTCCGTAAAAGAGATAAACCTTCTGCTGGAGCAGCCGAAGGGCTCGGGCGCAAAGGAGGTCAGGGACAAGGCCATGCTGGAGCTTTTGTACGCCACGGGAATGAGAGTGTCGGAGCTTATATCAATTAAGGCAACTGATGTCAATCTGCAGTTTGGCTTCATTGTGTGCAAGGATGCCAACAAAGAGAGGGTAATTCCGATTGAGGAGATTGCCGAGGAAGCTTTGAAGAAATACATGGATGAAGTGAGAATGACTATATGCGGAGATTCGGAGTACCTGTTCGTGAACATGAAGGGACAGCCGATGTCGCGTCAGGGCTTCTGGAAGCTTATAAAGGCGTATGCTTTAAAGGCAGGCATAGATAAGGATATAACCCCGCACATGATAAGACATTCGTTTGCTTCGCATCTTGTGTCAAACGGAGCCGATTTAAAGGCGGTTCAGGAGATGCTCGGACATTCTGATATATCTACGACTCAGATATACCTTAGAAGTCGACAGAGCAGACTTAAAGAAGAGTATGAAAAGGCGCATCCGAGAGCAAGGATGAGAGCATAGTGAGTATAACATAAAAAAGCAAGTGTCATCCTGAGTGATTGCGACGCAGACCTCAATGCGAAGCGTTGAGGTGCCGGCCTTCGATGTCATAAGGAATCCACCGCAAGCGGTACCCCTTATGACGAAATGCGAGGGCTTGCGAAGCAACAGGAAGGATCTTAATAAAGATTCTTCACTTCGTTCAGAATGACACTTTTTTATGTACACGTTAGCGTAATGTAAATTGTCACTTCGTCGCGGACAGCGTAGCGATAAGTGAGACCGGAAATCTTTGATTTCCGTTGTCGAACTTATACAGAGTAGCAGGGCGCGACTTCGTCTGTCCTGCCGGATAGCATAATTAGTATATTTTCTTCATGTTCTCTATTTTAGCGCCCATATTCGAGAGCATAAGGTCAAGTATTGTAATGGCGCACATGCTCTCAACCACAACCACGGCGCGCGGACCGATTATCGGATCGTGGCGGCCCTTGATGGCAAGGGTTACATTTTCGTGATTTTGGTTGACGGTCTGCTGTTCACTGAAGATGGAAGGCGTGGGTTTGAAGGAGGCGCGAAGAACAAGCTTGCTTCCGTCGCTTATACCGCCTAAGGTTCCGCCTGAGTGGTTTGAAAGCTTTGTTACAACATTGCCGTCCGACGAGAACGGATCGTTGTTAAGAGAACCGCGGTTTCGCGCGGCCTCGGTACCGTCGCCTATCTCGACAGCCTTAACGGCGCCGATTGACATGACAGCCTGCGCAAGCCTGGCGTCGAGCTTGTCGAATACCGGATCGCCTATGCCGGCCGGAAGTCCGGTTACGATGCATTCGACGGAAGAGCCGACAGAGTCATACTCGGACATGATGTGCTTTAAGTAGTCGGAGGCTGCATTAGCGCAATCTGCGTCAGGCATGTAATGCGGATTTCGCATAATCTCGGCAGCATCGAACTTTTCGTAATCTATTGTAAGCTCTCCGATGGAGCGGGTGTAGGCAAGAAAGCTTATTCCAAATTCGGAGAGCGCCTTTTCGGCTATCGCGCCTGCGGCAACCCTTCCTATGGTCTCTCTTCCGGAGGAGCGTCCGCCTCCTCGGTAATCACGAAAACCGTATTTTTCATCAAAGGTGTAATCTGCGTGGCCGGGGCGGTAAGTGTAGGCTATCTCACCATAGTCTCCGGAGTGCTGGTCGGTGTTGCTGACCATGATTGAAATCGGTGTGCCTGTAGTTTTTCCTTCGAATACTCCCGAGAGTATGACGGCGGTGTCAGCTTCGTTTCTCTGAGTGGAGAAGCTGCTTTGTCCCGGCTTTCTCCTGTCCAAAAGCTTCTGTATATCGTCCTCGCATAGGGGCACGCCTGCGGGGCAGCCGTCTATCACTGCTCCCAAGCCCTTACCGTGTGATTCTCCCCAGGTTGTAACTGTAAATATTTTTCCGAAAGATGATCCGGCCATTTTTATATCCCTTTCTTTTGTTATAGTGGATGTAAAACATCCCCATTATACTTATGTTTTGCAAAAAAATAAAGAAAAAAATTTTGATGAGAATAACACGAAAATAGTTGACAATAGTTTACATAAGTGATATTGTTACGAAAGTGTTACAAAGAATGTTAAGAAAAGTAATAGAAATTCGGGAGATATATTAAGTTATGAAAATCAAAAGATTAATAGCAAGTTTACTTGTGTTTGGAATGATACTCAGCGCATTTGTTGCAGGCGCTCCGGCGACGGACGCAAAGGCGGCAACATCGGTTGTGCCGGCTACTGTTAATTATAAGGTTCATCAGCAGGGCTATGGATGGCTGCCCTTTGTTCAGAACGGTAAGCAATCAGGGAATATCGGCGTGAACAAGCGTATAGAGGCGCTTAGGCTTACGGTCACCTCAAAGCTTACGGGCAATATAAAGTACAGAGCTTACGTTCAGAAGCTTGGCTGGACCGCATGGGCGCAGAACGGCGCCATCGGAGGAACTACAGGCCAGAAGCTTAGGATAGAAGCGTTACAGATCAAGATAACAGGACAGCTCCTTCAGAACTATGATGTGTACTACAGAGTGTATGTTGAGGGCGCAGGCTGGCTTGGTTGGGCCAAGAACGGAGAGAAGGCCGGTTCGGGCGGCGCTTCAAAGCGTATAGAGTCCCTTCAGGTAAAGCTTGTCAGAAAAGACGGCGGCGGTAAGAAGCCTGTGAACGGTTCCATAACAGAGCCGTATGTGACTAAGGAGTTTTTCACCAGAGAGGCAAGCGTGGAGGAGATGCTTAACGCCTATCCGCTTAATCCTCAGATCACACACGATGAGGTCCTCGATGCAAGGGTTAAGGAAATCCTTGATGAGGTCATCACAAGCAATATGACAACTTATGAGAAGCTTGCAGCAGCTTACAGCTGGATAGTTGATAATTCCGAGTACGGCGAGGGTACAATCTACTCATCCTATAACTGGAATAATTCTAAGATGAATTATTATACAAACTATGATGCAATGGTTGTGAACGCAAGCTATTCAATCCTCTTCGAGGGTAAGGGAAGCTGTCATAATTATGCAGCGGCATTTGTTATACTTGCAAGAGCAATTGGAGTTGACGCATATTGGATAGACGGTAATCTAACATACAATGAGCATAAATGGGTATATGTGATGCTGAATGGAAAACCGTACTTCACGGATCCGCAGATTGGAGACAGCTGTGAGAGATACGCGATGATGAACAGGATGATGTTCTTCTTCCAGACTCCCGACAAGATAGGCAACGACGGTTATGAGAACTATTACTATGATGAGAGCAAGATAGAAGAGTACATAAATAAGTTTGGCAATTTTGCAGCCTGGGCTGTATTATAATTGATAATGACAAAAAGAAGGAGATGCATGATTTGAATGCATCTCCTTCTTTTTGCTTTTATGCGCGCGCGTAATGTAGATTGCCGCTTTGCGGCGCGCGTGCGGCAAAGCGATTAGGGCACGACTGCGTCTTCCCTAATCGATTGCATACCTTATATGCATACCTTATCTGAAGGTGCGGAAAAGTCCTATAACCTTGCCGGCGATGGAAACCTTATCAACGATTATCGGTTCCATGTAATCATTCTCCGGCTGCAGACGGTAGTGTCCGTTCTCCTTGAAGAATCTCTTGACTGTGGCTCCGTCTTCTACCAGGGCAACAACTATCTCTGAGTTGGAAGCAGTATCGCTTTCCTCAACCATAACCAGATCTCCGTCATAGATGCCGACATTTACCATGCTGTCACCGCGCACTTTAAGCATAAAGGTATTCTTGCCATTGGACTTTAGGTATTCCGGCGGAACCGGAAAGTAGCCTTCGATGTTCTGTTCGGCAAAGAGCGGTTCGCCTGCTGCGACATTGCCCAAAATGGGAACATTCACAAGCTCTCTTCTGGGAAGATTAAACTGGTCGTCTAAAATCTCGATAGCTCTGGGCTTGGTCGGGTCTCTCCTGATAAAGCCTTTTTCCTCAAGTGTTGAAAGATGTGCATGCACGGATGAGGTGGACTTTAGGTTGACAGCCTCGCATATCTCTCTGACTGCGGGCGGATAGCCCTTTGCAATTATATTATCGCGGATGTATTCAAGTATTTCCTGCTGCTTTGCGGTAAGCTTATTACCTGCCATAGCGCGCCCTCCTTTTGTTGAAATATGAATAATCGAAAAACGTTTGTTCTATAATATCATACATTTCGACAAAATGCAAACAAATGTTCATGAAAAAACGGAAAATAATAATTGAAAAACAGAATGAAAAATGGCGTGAAAAATAATATGAAAAAGTTGGAAAAAAGTGTTCTGGTGTGGTATAATACCTAAGCCTATGTTTTGTAATAAGTATTACGGGAGTTCATTATGAATTACACTTACCTTGTTGAATGCGCGGACAAAACCTTGTATTGCGGCTGGACGAATGATCTTGATAAGAGGATGAAGGCTCACAATGAAGGTAAGGGCGCGAAGTACACAAGAAGCAGGCTTCCCGTAAAGCTGGTGTACTATGAGGCATTTGACACAAAGGAGAAGGCTATGAGCAGGGAGTGGCAGATAAAGCATCTGTCACGTGAAGAGAAGCTCAAGCTGGCAGAAGAATCGGAGGGGTAGTTTATGAAGAAGGTTGCAAAGAGAATAATGGCGTTTATGCTTACGCTGGCTGTTGCATTTTCACTTGCACAGCTAAGTACCGGGGAAGCAAAGGCGGCCATGTCCATGGGAATTAACTATCGGACCTATGTGCAGAAGGAGGGCTGGCAGAGCTGGGTTAACAACGGGGCATTTTCGGGCACTAAAGGAAAGGGCTACAGGCTTGAGACCATACAGATTAAGCTGAACGGCTTAAAGGGTGGAGTATCCTACAGGACCTATGTGCAGAAGAAAGGCTGGCAGAACTGGGCAAAGAATGGCGAGAAGTCAGGCACCACGGGTCAGGGCCTTCGGCTTGAGGCTATACAGATAAAGCTTACGGGCGATGCGACTAAGAAGTTTGACGTTTATTACAGGGTATACGCGCAGAGCTACGGATGGCTCGGCTGGGCAAAGAACGGCGCTTCGGCAGGAACCAGCGGACTGGGCCTTCGGCTTGAGGGAATACAGATAAAGCTTGTGGCCAAGGGCAACAAGGCTCCGACTTCGACGGAGGACCCGTATGTTACCATGAGGAAGGTAACGGAGGCTTCCGTACCTGAGTATGAAGCTGCGGAGTATCTGCTCTTCAGATTCCAGAATACTACCAATGATAAGGCATTAACCTGGACTTATGACTACACCAAGCCGGATACCTCCTACTTCGGTATTATGTATTCGGTGCTCGGATCGCCTTCTGTGCTTGGAATAGATACATATTGCGAGTTCCCGGTATTTGTCGAGAAATCGGATGAATTTGATCCGCAGGGAAAATTCATGGATGACGGATACTGGATGATATCCATAGAAGATTATGAGTGGATATGTAAGAATGTGCTCAATATGTCCGATGCGAATATAAAGAAGATGAATGATGTATATAATGCGAGCACGACTTATTATAATTCGTATAAGTATTACTCGTCATATATAGTCAGCTCAAGCACGCCGTACGGGGAACTGCACTGTCCGATAGAGGTTACGGAGATAAGGACTGACGGAAGATACTACTACTTTGATTACGAGCTTTTCGGTACGGATTATGAAGATGAACATGATATGAATCCGCTTGATATAAGATTTACCGCTAAAATGAAGCTTAAGACTTACAATAATAAAAAATACTGGAGCGTATACTCCGTAAAAAGAAGATAAGGGGGATAAACATATGAATTATCAGTTTTGGATTGAGCGTATTGATGGTCTTGCAACAATCAGTTCGTTTGATGTAATGGAGGATGGCACATTTGGGGAAATAAAGCTCACATCCTCAAACAGGCAGTACAAGGCCATGTTGAGCATGATACCGGATGCACCGGAGTTTTATCCGGGTATTCCTTACCGCAGCTACTGGCATGATCCTAATTTTGAAAACTTCGTTTACAACTGCGCAAGCAATTGCCAGCCCATTTATTCGTATGAGAAGAATCATGGGGTATGGCTGAAGGAGTTCTTTGTTCCGGTTACTCCTCCCGATGAGCTTCCGGAGGATGAGGAAAAGCCGGAGGGCGTGGTTAAGACGCTTTATTGCCTGAATGTCATGACCTATTCGGACGAGCTTGAGACCGAGGCTATGTCCAAGAAATCTCCGGATGTTGTGTACGCGATATCCGAGATAAGCGTCAAGCTGCATGAGACGCGAGATTACTTTAGTGATATGACCAACACCGTGGCGTACTTAAAGCAGTTTTTCGGCGCTGAAAGATGCGCTGTCTACACGATGGACAAGAATTCCGGAAAGTGTGCCATGATCAATGACGAAGGCTTGCAGAAGGAATTCATGGAGCTCTTTACCAGCCAGATGAACCGTACGCCTTTGGAGGCTGCGGAGAAGTGGGAAGAGATTATAGGAGACAGCAATTTCCTTCTGCTTGAGAATCTGAAGGTTATAGAAGAAAAGGATCCTATATGGTACAATTCGCTTTTGCAACATGGTATCCATAATATCATACTCTGCGCGATACATTACAATCGGAGGCTTGTGGGCTTTATCTGGGCGGCAAACTATGATTCCGAGAAGATGGTGCTTATCAAGGATACGCTCGAGCTTGCGGCTTATCCGATAGGCGCTGTGGTTGCGAACCATCAGCTTGTGTCAAGGCTGCAGCTTAAGGGAACCTTAGATGAGCTGACCCAGGTTAACAACAGGCTTGCGTTGAATGAGAGACTTGAGAGGTCAACGGCCGGAGAGCTTACCCAGCCTGAGGTTATGGGTATTGTATCCGCTGACTTAAACGGCCTTAAGAAGGTAAATGATGAGCAGGGCCATGAGTCCGGCGACAGGCTTATCAAGAGAGCGGCAGGCATATTAAAGATTGCCTTCGGTGATTACGAGATATTCCGTGCGGGCGGTGACGAATTCCTGATACTGTGCCCCGATATCGAAGAGGAGCAGCTTAACAATCAGGTAAGTCAGCTTCGCAGACTTGCGGATAATGCAAACGATGTAAGCTTCGCAGTCGGTACGGCTTATTGCACCGGCGATTATAACTTAAGCGAAGGAATAAAGGCTGCCGACGAAAGTATGTACAAGGACAAAGAATTGTATTATACTGAACACCCTGAAATGGACAGAAGAAAGAGAGACAGGGAATAAAAGTAACTTATTATTAGGAGGAACACCGTGAGTAAGAATTTACTTCACACGCCGGAGGGCGTGAGAGATGTCTATGACCTTGAGTGCGCTAGGAAGAAATACGCCATGGGAAGGATAAGGGATGTGCTTCACAGCTTCGGCTGCAGGGACATAGAGACACCGTCCTTTGAGTATTTCGATATATTTAATATGGACACCGGCTCGGCAAAGTCAAATGAGATGTACAAGTTTTTCGACAGGGAGAACAACACGCTGGTTTTAAGACCTGACTTTACACCGAGTGTGGCAAGGTGCGCCGCGAAGTATTATGCAAAGGAGCAGCTTCCGGTAAGACTTGCCTACGAGGGTAGTGCATTTATAAATGCCCATCAGCACCAGGGAAAGCTCTCGGAGTTCACCCAGATAGGAGCAGAGTTTATAAATGACGACTCTTCCGCAGCGGATGCGGAGATAGTTGCCTGTGCCATAGAGTGTATGCTGGCGGTGGGCATTAAAGAGTTTCAGATAGAGCTTTCGGATGTGGGCTTTTTTATGGGGCTTATGGAAGAGGCCGGACTTGATGAGGATACCTCGGACAGGATAAGAGAGTTTATACATATCAAGAACTTCTACGGACTTTCAGGTTATGTGGAAAAGCTTGATATCCCGGAGCATATAAAGAAAGCGATAAACGGTTTTGAAAACCTCTTCGGAGGGATTGAGGCCTTAGATAAGGCCGCAGAGCTTACGGGAAATAAGACATCCATCGAGGCGGTGGAGAGGCTTAAGAGAGTTTATGCCGCTATAGAGGCGTACGGCTACGGCGAATACGTGAGCTTCGATCTTTCGATGATCAGCAGATATAATTATTACACCGGCATAGTGTTCAGGGCATATACCTACGGAACCGGAGATGCCGTGGTCAAGGGCGGAAGGTATAACAATCTTCTTACAAAGTTCGGCAAGGAGGCTCCGTCGGTAGGCTTTTCGGTTTATGTGGATGATCTGATGAATGCATTGAGCAGGAATAAGATTGAGCTTGATGTAGACATACTGAATGAGCTTATTCTCTACGAGCGTGAGCAGCAAAGCATAGCTATAGAGCTCGCCGCAAAAATTCGCGGTGAGGGTAAGCGTGTGGAGCTTGTCAGAAAGTCGGCAAGGTTTACACTCGAGGATTACAGGGAATATGCGTCAAGGATGCATATAAGTCACATTTACAGGGTTAAGGAGGACGGTGGTCATGAGATACTTGACATTTGCGCTGGCTAAGGGAAGGCTTGCGAAGAAGACCCTAAAGCTGTTTAACGAGATGGGTATCGACTGCACGGAGGCGCTTGCCCCGGATACAAGAAAGCTTATATTTACAAACGAAGAGCATAAATTGAAGTTCTTTCTTGCGAAGGCTTCGGATGTGCCGACCTATGTGGAGTACGGAGCGGCAGACTGTGGAGTGGTAGGACTTGACACTATCCTTGAAGAGGGAAGGAACTTGTATGAGGTTATGGACTTAGGTTTCGGAAAGTGCAGGATGTGCGTGTGCGGACCCGAAAGTGCAAGGGAGCTCCTTAACAGGAATGAGATAATCAGGGTTGCCAGCAAGTACCCGAATATTGCGAAGAACTATTTCTTCGAGAAGAAGAACCAGACGGTTGAGATCATCAAGCTCAACGGATCGGTGGAGCTTGCGCCGATTGTCGATCTCTCGGAGGTGATAGTTGATATAGTTGAGACCGGTTCGACCTTGAAGGAGAACGGGCTTACCGTGCTTGAGGAGATATGCGAGCTTTCGGCGAGAGTGGTTGTGAACCGCGTCAGCTTAAAGCTCGAGCACGACAGGATAAAGGGGCTGCTTGATAAGATTAATGAGCTGATTAAAGAAGAGCAATAGAGATTTGTAGTGGCTATAAAGGCCGAAGTGACTTATTACGGCTAAGGCGACGCAATTCAGCGATAACAAGCGGGGAAAGAAGGCTGAGATGGGCTTTAGGAAGGCTCTTGGTTCCGTGGCTCGTGGCTCTTGACTACCAAAGGTTGTAGAAAGGCCGAAAAAGGTAGCCAAAAACGCTAAAATGAGCCCGGGATTGCGGAGAATGGCTACCAAAAGTTGTTAAAACGCCGAAAAAGGTAGCCAAAAGTGAAAAAAACAGCCGGAAATCGCGGAGACTGGCTACCAAAAGTTGTTAAAACACCGAAAAAGGTAGCCAAAAGCGAGAAAAACAGCCGGAAATCGCGGAGATTGGCTACCAAAAGTTGTTAAAACACCGAAAAAGGTAGCCAAAAACGAAAAAATAAGCTTAAAAATTACCGAATATGGCTACCCAAATACGGTTTTTATAAAGAATTGTATGTTTTATGATCGGAGGATATAGGATGAGAATTGTAAAGTTAGATGAGACAAGCAAGAAGGACTTGCTTAGTAATCTGTTAAAGAGAAGTCCTGATAACTACGGGGAGTATGAGAAGATAGTTAAGGATATAGTGGAAGATGTGCATGTGAATAAGGATGAGGCTCTCTTGAAATACACCGAGAAGTTCGATCACGCTAAGCTTGACAGTAAGACTATGAAGGTGACCAAGGCGGAGATTGATGAGGCTTATAAGTCAGTTGATCAGGAGCTGCTTGAGGTTATAAGACGCGCTATAAAGAATGTGCGTGATTACCATGAGAAGCAGAAGCAGAGAAGCTGGTTTGATACGGACAAGAAGGGCATAATGCTCGGCCAGAAGGTGACTGCCTTAGAGAAGGTGGGAGTTTATGTGCCGGGCGGTAAGGCTGCGTATCCTTCGTCTGTTTTGATGAATGTAATTCCTGCCAAGGTTGCAGGCGTTGACAGGATAGTAATGACTACTCCGTGCAACAGTGAGGGAGTGGTTTATCCCATGACCTTAGTTGCGGCAAATGAGGCCGGAGTAGACGAGATATACAAGGCAGGCGGCGCGCAGGCTATAGCGGCTCTTGCTTACGGTACGGAGACAATCCCGAAGGTGGATAAGATTGTGGGCCCGGGCAACATCTTCGTGGCGCTTGCGAAGAGAACCGTGTTCGGACATGTGAGCATAGACTCCGTTGCGGGACCGAGCGAGGTAATGGTGCTTGCGGATGAGACAGCGAATCCGCGTTATGTGGCAGCAGACCTTCTCTCGCAGGCAGAGCATGATGAGCTTGCTTCTGCAATCTTAGTGACAACCTCAACTGAGTTTGCAGAAAAAGTGTCTACCGAAGTAGACGGATTTGTTAATGTATTAGACAGAAAAGAGATCATACAGAAGTCACTCGATAACTTCGGGTACATACTTGTAGCCGACAGTATGGAGGACGCAATAGATACAGTCAATGAGATAGCAAGCGAGCACCTTGAGATAGTGACCGCGAACCCCTTCGAGGTCATGACTAAGATTAGGAACGCAGGCGCCATCTTCATAGGAGAGTACAGCTCGGAGCCCCTGGGCGATTATTTCGCCGGCCCCAACCATGTGCTCCCGACCAACGGAACCGCCAAGTTCTTCTCGGCGCTTTCGGTAGACGACTTCATCAAGAAGTCAAGTATTATCTACTATAGCCGTGAAGCCCTCGCCGAGGTTCACGAAGATGTAGAGAAGTTTGCGAAGTCCGAAGGACTTACCGCGCATGCTAATTCAATACATGTGAGATTTGAATGATAATATATACCAACAAAGCCCGCAAAACTGAATACGACTACCTAAGCTCGATGTACGACTTGAACGAGGTCGCAATATTCGACATCGAGACCACGGGCTTTGCTGCGGAAACCACAAAGCTCTACCTTATCGGCTGCGCGGTGTATGACGGAGAGGACTTCGTGATCACGCAGTGGTTCAATGATGACGGTGAGTCTGAGGAGGAGATTCTCACTGAGTTTATGGATGCCATAAGCAAGTACAAGCTTCTCTTTACATACAACGGAGATGGGTTCGATATCCCCTACCTTATGAAGAAGCTTCATTCTTACTTCATCAGGGACGACTTCGCCGATTTCGAGAGCGTGGACCTGTACAAGGAGCTTCGTCATATGAAGGACATCCTTCATTTGGACAACCTAAAGCAGAAGACCGTGGAGAACTTCCTTGGCATAAAGCGCTTAGACAAGTATTCGGGCGGAGATTTGATCAAGGTCTACAATACATATTTGGAGACCGGTGGGGAGAAGGAGAAAAAGCTTCTTCTGCAGCACAACTACGAGGACATAGAGGGCTTTATCGCCTGCTGTTCGATGCTTGCCTACAACAGGTTCAGGATGGGTGACTTCGAAGTGGTAAAGATGCAGGTCAAGGAGAATCATCTTGTGTTCTCGTTGCATTTGAACCACAGAGTGCCAAAGAGGTTCAATATCTCCGTGTCAGCGATACAGATTACTGGCTATAAGGACGAGGCGACGATTACGGCGCCGATATACAGGGACGAGCTTAAGTTCTTCTTTGATAACTATAAAGAATACTATTATCTTCCTACCGAGGATATGGCGGTGCACAAGTCTGTTGCAAGCTTCGTCGATAAGGGCTACCGCGAGCAGGCTAAGAAGGAAACCTGCTACACAAGGAAGGAAGGCTATTACATCTCCCAGGTGGATGACGGGATAGTTTCCGGGTATAAGAAGAATTACAAGGATAAGGAAAGCTATATAGCGCTTGTGGATTCTTTTTTGAAAGATATGGGATTGATTACTGCATACGCAAGGCATGTGGTTAAAAAAGCGTTTGATTAATAAGAAAAGAGGATGAAGTAATGGTAAAGGTTGGAATAATAGGTTCAACAGGCTATGCGGGACAGGAGCTGGTAAGACTTCTTCTCGGCCATAAGGATGCGGAGATCGTGTGGTACGGCTCGAGAAGCTACATCGACCAAAGCTACGCTTCCGTATACGGAAATATGTTTAAGCTGGTAGACAGCAAATGCTTGGACGATAATATGGATGAGTTGAGCAGCGCGGCGGATGTTATATTTACCGCAACTCCACAGGGGCTTTGCGCATCGCTGGTAAATGATGAGGTTCTTTCGAAGACTAAGATAATAGATCTTTCCGCGGACTTCAGAATAAAGGACGTGTCCGTCTACGAGAAGTGGTACGGAATAGAGCACAAGAGTCCACAGTATATTAAAGAGGCTGTGTACGGTCTGTGTGAGATCAACAGAAAGGACATACCGGGAGCAAGACTTATCGCTAATCCGGGCTGTTATACAACCTGTTCGATACTGTCGCTCTATCCGCTTGTTAAGGAAAGACTGATAGATGTTGATACCATTGTTATAGATGCAAAGTCGGGCACCTCCGGCGCCGGAAGAGGAGCAAAGGTTGCTAATCTCTTCTGTGAGGTTAACGAGAGCATGAAGGCTTACGGTGTCACGACTCACAGACACACTCCGGAGATCGAGGAGCAGCTAGGCTACGCTTACGAAGGCAAGCCGCTTACATTGAATTTCACGCCTCATCTTGTTCCGATGAACAGAGGCATACTTGTTACGGCTTACGCAAAGCTTACAAAGAAAGCTGACTGGGATGAGCTTCGCGCAGCATACGAGAAGTATTACAAGGATGAGTTCTTCATCAGGCTTCTTGACAAGGGCGTGTGCCCCGAGACGAGATGGGTTGAAGGAAGCAATTTTACCGACATTAATTTCGTGGTTGACGAGCGCACGGGAAGAGTTGTTGCCATGGCGGCGCTTGACAACCTTGTGAAGGGCGCGGCCGGACAGGCTGTACAGAACATGAATCTTGTTATGGGAATTGACGAGAAAGAGGGACTTACAATGCCTCCGTTATTCCCTTAATTAAAGAATAGAAACACATATAATTCAGGAGGAAATATGGAAGTTATCGAAGGCGGAGTTACGGCTCCGAAGGGATTTAAAGCAGCAGGTGTAAGAGCGGGCATAAAGGCTTCGAGCACTAAGAAGGATATGGCCATGATTTATACCGAGATACCTGCGGCGCTTGCCGGTACATTTACAAAAAATGCAGTGAAGGCTGCGCCGGTTGTATATGACATGCGTGTCGTGGAGGACGAGAAGATAGCTCAGGCCGTAGTCGTGAACACCGGCGTTGCGAACGCCTGCACCGGTGATGAGGGCTATAAGAATACAGAGGAGATGGCAAAGCTTACCGCTGAGGCTCTTGACATAAGCGAAAAGCAGGTGCTTGTCTGCTCAACGGGAGTTATAGGCTACAAGCTGCCGATGGACATCATAAGAAGCGGCATAAAGCAGCTTGCGGGTGAGCTTAAGAGCTCGGCTGAGACCTCGGAGGATGCGGCTATCGCGATACTTACGACGGATACTCATAAGAAGGAGATCGCGTACAAGTTTACAGTGGGCGGAAAGAACTGCTACATGGGCGGTATGTGCAAGGGCTCGGGTATGATACACCCGAATATGGGAACCATGCTCGGCTTTATTACGACCGACTGCGCTGTGGGACAGAGCCTGTTGCAGAAGGCTTTGCGCGAGTGTATAGAGGATACCTTTAACATGGTTTCGGTGGACGGCGATACATCTACCAACGACACCGTATTGCTTATGGCAAACGGTATGGCGGAGAATGCGCTTATAACAGAGGAAAACGAGGACTACGAGACCTTCAAGGCGGTGCTCCACGAGATGTGTCTCTACCTTGCAAAGCAGATAGCAGGTGACGGCGAGGGCGCGACAAGGCTCTTTATAGCCAAGGTTGAGGGCGCGGCTTCCCTTGGGGATGCAAGAACGCTTGCAAAGTCGATAATAACCTCGAACCTCGTAAAATGCGCTATATACGGCAAGGATGCCAATGTCGGAAGAATCCTTTGCGCCATGGGCTATAGCGGCGCTCAGTTCACGCCGGAAGAGACAGACGTGACCATCATAAGCGAGAAGGGTACCATAAAGCTCTGCGAGAACGGAGAGTACACGGACTTTTCTGAGGAGGAGGCAACAGAGATTCTCTCTCCTTCGGAGATTACAGCGCTTATCACGCTCAAAGCAGGAAACTATTCAGCCACGGCGTATGGCTGTGACCTCACTTATGATTATGTAAAGATTAATGCGGACTATCGCAGCTGATAATTCACCGTAATAAATAATAAAGAGTATTCTCGGCGCGAGGAGCATGTGTTTTGAGGGAGCATCGACCGAAAAACACATGTCCGGGATAAGTGAGACCTTAGCGAGCTTGCGAGCGTAGTTCGAACTTATGCAAAGCTCCGAGCCAGTATACTATATGACGCTGAATTGCGTCGTTAATTGGAGGAAACAATGACAAACATAGAATCACTGGAGGTTAATCTTGCCAAGGCGCAGACCTTGATAGAGGCGCTTCCTTACATACAGAAGTTTAACGGAAAGAAGATAGTCGTCAAGTACGGCGGAAGCGCCATGGTTGACGAGAACCTGAAGATGAATGTAATCAAGGACGTGGCGCTCCTTAAGCTGGTGGGCTTCGAGCCTATCATTGTTCACGGAGGCGGAAAGGAGATCAGCTCCTGGCTTAAGAAGATAGGCAAGGAGTCGGAGTTCATCAACGGTCTTCGCGTGACGGATGAGGAAACCCTTGATGTGGCAGAGATGGTACTCGGCAAGGTCAATAAGAGCCTGGTTGCCATGATGGACAGACTGGGGCTTAAAGCCTGCGGTCTTTCGGGCAAGGATGCCGGCCTGCTCAAGTGTACAAAGAAGCTTTCGGGTGGCAAGGATATAGGATATGTGGGAGAGGTCAAGGAGGTCGACGCATCCATAATCGATACTCTGATTAAGAATAATTTTATTCCTGTTATCGCTCCGATAGGCACCGGCCTTGAGGATGATCACGGCTATAACATAAATGCAGATGATGCGGCCTGCGCCATAGCAACGGCCGTAAACGCCGAGAAGCTTGCATTCCTGACTGATATTGAGGGTGTGTTCATGGATCCTTCGGATAAGTCCACCTTAGTATCCGAAATGAATATAGATGAGGCTCAGGAATTCATAGATAAGGGAGTTGTCGGCGGCGGCATGCTTCCGAAGCTTGCTAACTGTATCGAAGCCATGAAGAACGGAGTTTCAAGAGTGCATATGCTCGACGGTCGTGTAGAGCATTGTCTGCTCTTGGAGTTCTTTACCGAGAAAGGTATCGGTACCGCAATTATCAAGGAGCCGTATTTCTAATGAACAAAAAGGCATTGATCGCCATGAGCGGGGGAGTGGACTCAAGCGTTGCGGCCGCTCTTATTGCGAAGGCAGGATACGAGTGCATGGGCTGCACCATGCGTCTGTATGAAAATGATATGATAGGCGAGAGCATCTTCGATACATGTTGTTCCTTGAAGGACACCGAGGATGCGAGGGCGGTCTGTGACAGGCTCGGGATAGAGTATAAGATATTTCATCATGAGACGGAATTCACGGAGAAGATAATCGAGCCGTTTGTACAAAGCTATGAGAGGTGCGAGACACCAAATCCGTGTGTGGACTGCAACAGGTATATGAAGTTTGAGTCCCTGTATGAGAGAGCAAGGGAGATGGGACTTGATTACATAGTTACCGGTCATTATGCGAGGATAGAGGAAAAGGACGGGCATTTCTTCTTGAAGAAGGCTGTCGACCTAACCAAGGATCAGAGTTATGTACTGCATAACCTGACGGAGGAGCAGCTTAAGAGAACTCTTTTCCCTCTCGGTGAGCATACCAAGGCTCATGTCCGTGAGATAGCGGATGAGTACGGCTTTGTCAATTCAAAAAAGAAGGAAAGTCAGGATATCTGTTTTGTTCCCGACGGTGATTATGCCGGTATGATAAGGCGTTACCGCGGCAAGGAATACCCGCACGGAGAGATAGTTGATTCGGAAGGAAATGTGCTCGGCGAGCATGACGGACTGATTAACTATACCATAGGCCAGAGACGGGGCTTAGGTGTTGCCTCGGACAGAAGACTCTATGTGGTAAAGCTCGACCCGGATAATAACAGGGTTGTATTATCGGATAATGAGGACCTGTTTGAAACGGAGGTTTATGTCAGGGATTTTCACTGGACAACCGGTGAGACACCGAAGGCCGGTGAGAGAATTGCGCTTAAAGCGAAGCTGAGATATCGACAGAAGGAACAGCCGGCAGAGATGACGGTTATAGATGATGATCATGTGATGCTTATCTTCGATGAACCCCAGAGGGCAGTAACTCCAGGACAGTCTGCAGTCTTCTATGATGGCGATTATGTCCTCGGAGGAGGAATTATAGAGCATAAAAAAAATCGAGCAGTGTGAGCTTTGTCTTCACTGCTCGATTATTATATTTAATCAAAGTTGATTCTTACGCTTCCTGTATCGGTCTCGGCCTTGATTCCTTTGTCTGTAGTGCCGCTTGAACTGTAAGACTTTCCTTCTTTATTGTCGTCGATATACACATTTCCGGTATCTGTTTCAAGCTCTAAGCTGTATTCCTCGGCTTTGCCCGGAGCATCGATATGAATGCTTCCGGTATCGAGATTAGCTTCTATGTTATCAAAGCTTGTGTTGTTCACGTGGAGAGAACCTGTATCGCTTTCCAGTATAGCATCTTTAAAGGATGAATTGTCGATATGTATGCTTCCGGTGTCGGCGTCGATGTTTAAGGTGTTTTCCACTGTGGTTTTGTCGACATTTATGGAACCGGTGGAAGATGATAATTCCATTGAGGTTGCATGGCTGCCGTTGACCTTTGTGCTTCCGGTGTCTGTATCAAGCTTAGCGGTTTTGCAGGTAATATCCGTCAGCGCGACTGCACCGGTATCCGAATTCAAGGTTACATCTCCCATATCGGTTCCCTTAGGAACATGTATGGTGATGTAATTATTTCCGCTCTTCAAAAACCCCCATACATTAGGACTGTCATACTTTAAGGTAAGCTTTCCGCCGTTTACCTCGTACTTAAGATCGTCGGTCGGAAGAGAGTAATCTACTCTGTAGTCGTCACCGTCCGCAATGAGCTCAACCTTTGATACATCACTATCCACATCAACTGTACTGAATTCGCTGATGTTGGTAACTGACTCGGTAATCCTGTTGGAGGAACCGTAGAACTTGAAGTGTTTGAAGTCAAAGGCGAGACCCAAAACTCCCATTGTCACAAGTCCGCCGGAGATCAGCAGGGCGAGCACTATGAGCAAACCGAGTATTCCGTTGTGTCTGCTTTCTTTCTGCTCCTTGGTTTCGTGAGCTCGGATGCTTCTTTTGACCGATTTATTGTCTATGCTGCCCGACATAACCTGCCTTGCTGCCTCCTCGGGCGTACCGCAGATTGTGGTCACATCCGTACCCGGAGAAAGGTTAGCCTTGTGGATATATTCCTCAAAGAAGCGTACCGCATTAATCCTCTCTGTCTCGGGCAGTCCCCTCAGCTTATATTGCAGTTCCTTTAAAAACTCATCGCTGTTCATATAGCAAGTCTCCTTATTAATGTGTAGTAGTATATATTACTTCAAACGTTTATCAGTTTATCAATCCCAACATATAAAGTCAATTAAAATAGTCTTAATTAATTCTTAAATTTTGATTATTTTGATTTATTATTTCTCTAATAATCAGAAACTGTCGTTATATACTATTATCTTAATCCATATCTACCCAGCAGCCGGGGTCACATATTTAAGTTAAGCAGGCCGCTGTACGACGTCCGTTCTTTGCGGGCGTTCTTTGACCGCTTAGAACGGCTGGAGCGTGTACCCGACGAACGAAGTGAGTCGTTGGTACCGCCCATGCGACAGGGCTCCGACGAGCTTGCGAGGAGGCTAAGCCCGAACCGCAAGTCGCGACCGGAGTGCGAGGAGGGGCGCAAATGACGAAGACATTTCTTGCATGCGCCACGACGACTGGACACGACGTAAGTGAGGCTCGAAATCTTTGATTTCGTCAGTCGAACTTATGCAAAGCTAAGAATGAGTCGTGTCATTACCTAAGCGTCCTGCGTACTTAATATGTGTGCCGCGGCTGCGTAATCGAAGCAGCTTCATCGATGTATAATAATATGACAAAAGTCATATATCAAATATTTCTTTTTTCACTACCGAGCATTTTTCAAATCTAATATAATGACGTCGTAAGTTGAAGTTACCCGGTAATAAAGCCGGAGCATTAAATATGGAGAGACAATATGAGCACAATTCTTAAAACCAAAGACCTTACAAAGAAATACGACAAGCACATTGTAGTAGACAACCTGAACATAGAGATCGAGGAAGGTGAAATCTTCGGTCTCCTTGGTCCGAACGGAGCCGGAAAGAGCACAACCATGAACATGATCTGCGGCATAGTCCGTCCGACACTCGGAGAAGTCGAATTTATGGGCAAGGACTTTGCCAAGAATCGCAAGAAGCTGATCGGCCAGCTCGGTTACATCCCGCAGGAGCTTGCAATCCACGGCAACCTGAAGGCATGGGAGAATGTCGAACTCTTCACATCGTTATACGGCATAAAGGGAGCTGAGCTTAAGGAGAGAATCGACGAATCGCTTGAGTATGTAGGTCTGCTCGAGAAGAGAAACGAGTTCGCCAAGACATTTTCGGGAGGCATGAAGAGAAGGCTGAACATAGCGTGCGCTATAGGCCACCATCCGAAGCTTATGATTTTCGATGAGCCGACGGTAGGCATAGATCCCCAGTCGAGGAACTTCATCCTTGATAAGATTAAGGAGTCGAACAAGAACGGCGCGACGGTCATCTACACCAGCCACTATATGGAGGAGGTCGAGGCCATCTGCACCAGGATAGCCATTATGGACAACGGCAGGGTGATAGCAACGGGAACAAGCGAAGAGCTTAAGAAGATGATAGTTGACGATACCTCGTCCATTACCCTAGAGGAGGTATTTCTCACGATGACAGGCAAAAAGCTCAGAGATGTATAGGAGAAGAATGATGATAAGCTATCTTATAAAGAACAACATAAAGCTGATGATGAGAAGCGCCTCAAATGTGCTCCTGTTCATTATAGCTCCGGTAATCCTGATAGCGATGCTCTCAAGCGCCTTCAGCGAGCTGATGGAGAAGTATGAGGGTACCGATAAGATAACCGCAGGCTATAGATATGAGGGGGATGAAGAGTATAAGGCACTGATTGATGAGCTTGTATCGGGTTCGAATGATGAGAGCCTGGTTTTAAGAGAGTATACAAGCGGAGAACCTGAGGAAATCATGTACAGGGATGACTTATGCGGTTTCGTGGTATTCGGAGAAGATTCGTATAAGATATTCTTAAGCGAAGATCATAAGAACGAAGGCAAGGTTCTGGAGTATGCAATAGGAACCTTCTATGACAGGTGGACCACGAGTGTTGCGCAGGCGCTTTCATCCGTGAAGACTGAGACAACCCCTATAGAGCTTAAGACAGAGCATCCCGAATATATGGAACCTATTGATTCTACGGACTACTACGGCATCATCGAGATAGTGTACTTCGGCTGCTGTGCCATAGTTTGCGGAGCCGGACTGTTCTCGAGTGAGAAGAAGAACAGGATAGTGAAGAAGTTTAGGGTGTCGGACATAAGTGAGACTAAGCTTTTCATAGCAAAGCTCATTTCCATGACGGCGGTTGTGGCAGCAGGTTCGGCAATAGCAACGGCTCTGTCAATCGTCCTCTTCGGTATACATTGGGGCAATCCGCTGCTCTCGGCGCTCCTGGTGTTCCTGGCGATAACTGCGGCAACGGCCCTGGGGCTTATGTTCATATACGTAACCGATAATATGGTTGCTTCCATAATATTTGTATTCACGGTAGTGTGGATCTCAGGCTTCCTCGGAGGCAGCTTTGAGACATATATGTTCTCGTCGCATCCCACAAGCCTGAAGCTTATCTCTCCACTCTATCATACAAACAGAGCCTTGGTTGAGCTTTCATGCATGGGAAAGAGTGATTATGTGGTAAGCGCGATAGTATACAGCGTGGCGATAATAGTGGTATCCTCTGCGGTAGCGATACTTGCCGGCATGATAAGAAAGAGAGGAAGAGCATGAAGGTATTGGTTAAAACAAGTTTGAGATTACTGTTCAGGGCAAAGGTCTTTTGGTTTTTCCTGGTGATTACGCCGATTCTTTCGACGGTTATCCTGAATGTGAAGTTCGACAGCTCGGCTGCCTATACGGATAAGGCCGATGAGGAGATAATAGAGCTTGATAGCGTAGATAATAAGGTTGCTTACTTCGGAGGACAGGGAGAGTATTTGATCAAGGTGTACGATAATTCCGACAGCGAGCTCTCCGAATATTTTCTGAACAAGATATCACACTGCGGCCTGTTCACCGTGTGCAGGGCTAATCTTAAGAACCCTGAGGTTAACAGTGAGACGGTAACAGACGAGTTCATAAAGAAGCACATAGATTTTGATGGATTCGAGGATAGGATGGGCGCAGCTCTTTACTTAAGCTCGGACTTTGATAAAGAGGTACGTAACGGTGATGTGTCAAAGGCGCTTACAATCTTCATACTATCAAATGATGAGAGAAATGAGGTCCTTGAGGAAGAGATCAGGGCTCAGCTTGACAGGATAAGAAATGTATCGTTTATCGAAGAGGCTGACAGGATGATGCCGAAGAAGGAGGTTGTCAGCATCGCGGGAGCAGGCAGCAGAAAGCTTTCCAAGGATCAGATCAATCAAAAGACTCAGATCGGCTATGCATTTGCCTTTATGACCTTGGGCTTTGTGTTCTGCGGAATCTTCGTTGCTCATACAGCGATAAATGAGCAGAAGAACGGTGTATACACGAGAATCAATCTAACTAAGGCAACCACCTTAAAGTACTTTGCTTCAAAGATTGTCACGACTCTTATTGTGACGGTTATGATTACGGCGGTCATGGCAGTCTGCAGCCTGACGCTCAAAATGGAAGACCTGGGAATGAACAGATTGAAGTTCCTGATGATGATATTTCTGATGGGATTGATATTTGGCTCATTAAGCATGCTGGTCGGCATCCTGATAGGAGATGTGATGGGCGCAAATGTAGCGGCGTTCACAGTATGGTGCATGTCGGCATTGTTCTCGGGCCTCTACTTCCCGCTTAAGGACACCTCGGCCGGAATCAAGTTCATCTCGTCGCTTATGCCGCAGCATTGGTTCCTTGAAGGAACGGAAATGATTTTTGTAGGCGACAACAAGGCCTGTTATATGTTATTATGTATTACAGCAGCATATCTGCTGGTAATAATAAGTCTCGGAAGTCTGGGACTGAAAATGAAAAGGGCAGACGAATGGGGAGATTCGTAAAAGAGAATTACTTCACACTGGTTCGAATCGTGCTCATGGTGGTGTTCGGCGCCTATGGGTGTGTGGAGAGTGTTGATGAGGCAGGAGTATCGGCTAAGGTACTCCTGCTTGTTATGTTCGGAGCCTCCGTGTTTTTGCTGAAGGAAACCGTGGAAGGAAAAAAGAAGCTTTTCTTTCTTGCGATAGCGGGGGCGCTGGTTTTCCTTCAAGTTAAGTATGCGGGTGATGGATTTATACTCATTTTCTATTTTCTTTGCTTTGAGATTCTAAGGGATCTTAAGGTGAATTATTATTGGTATTTCCTGACATATTTTCTGTTGTTTATGGATAGTCCGGTGGATTTTTTCCTTCGGTTTCTGGCGCTTACGATGCTCTTCGTGTGCTATTTGCAGCACGAGTTCGTGGTAAGCTATTACCGTGAATTGATGCGTGAGGATACAATTGAAAACCAGCAGCTCAAACAGGATATAAGTAGCAGGGACCGTGAGGCTAAGGAGGAGCTTGAGAAGAATAAGCTCATGGCCGAGAACAGGATTTTAGAGGAAAGAGCTGAGCTTTCACAGACACTTCACGATAAACTCGGACACAATATAAACGGCTCCATCTACCAGCTTGAGGCAAGCAAGGTCATAATGGATGCCGACCCGGATAAGGCAAAGGGGATGATTCAGGCGGTTATCGACCGGCTTCGCACCGGTATGGATGAGATACGCGCAATTCTTCGAAAGAAGAGGCCCGAGAAGAAGAAAATGGCCATGCTGCAGCTGTATGAGCTCTGCGCCGACTGCAATGAGAAGGGCGTATGCGCAGAGCTTAACACCGAAGGAGACCTGTCTTTGATTAAGGATGATACCTGGGAGGCGATCCTTGACAATGCTTATGAGGCGGTCACAAACTCCATGAAATATGCAAAATGTGACCGGATAGACATAGACCTGAAGGTGATGAAGCAGGTCATCCGTTGCAGCATAAGCGATAACGGAATAGGGTGCAATAAGATAGTTGACGGAATGGGGCTGTCGGGCATGAGAAAGAGAGTAAGGGCTGTGGGCGGAACCATAAGCTTTGACACTCACCCCGGCTTCCGCGTAATCATGATAATACCGCTGGAGAATTAAAAACGTGCCGGGATTTGAATATAGCACTGTGTCATGACTTAAGCAAAGCGCTGTGTCATGACTTAAGCATAGCACAGTGTCATTCTGAGCGAAGCGAAGAATCTTAATCAACAGTGAAGAATCTTAATCAACAGCGAAGAATCTTAAAACATCGAAAACACAATAACGGAGGCAAACATGGGCGCAATAAAAGTGATAATAGCAGACGACAGCGATTTTGTGCGTGACGGCATGAGGATAATACTTGATGTGGATCCGGACTTTGAGGTAATCGGCTGCGCATCAAACGGCAGCGAGGCAATAGAGCTTGCGAAGCAGCAGCAGCCGGACATTTTCCTGATGGATATCCAGATGCCTGAAATGGATGGGATTGAGGCGACAAAGTACATAGTAGGGCATAATTTGGGCAAGGTGCTGATTCTTACCACATTTGATGATGACGACCTTGTCAAGGATGCGTTAAAGAGCGGAGCAAAGGGGTACCTGATTAAAAATCATACGCCGGACCACTTAAAGCAGATGATAAAATCCGTGGTGAGCGGAACGGGCGTTATGGAGGATAGCATCCTGGAAAGCCTGGCAGGTTCGGTCGCTTCTTCAAAGGACACAGTCTCCGAGGCGGGAAGAGGCTTTGATCCTGCGGGTTATACAGACAGAGAGCTCGATATTGTGAAGGCAGTATCCGAAGGGCTTTCCAATAAGGAGATAGCAACCAAGCTCTTTATATCCGAAGGCACGGTAAAGAATTATATTACTTCAATACTGTCGAAGGAGAACCTGTCGCATCGGACAGCGTTGGCGGTTTACTACCTGACGGGGAGAAAGGCGTGAAAAACATTCTGTCGGAGCAGACAGAATAAAAAATGTATAAAGCAAATGTAGATAATTGCGGAAGAATATTGTATAATAATATAGTTATAGGTTTTTTGCAGGATAAAATAATCGGAGTAGCATAGTAATGGCAAATTCTGAAGAAAAAGATATAAATAAAGGAAAAGTCGGCAGCTTTTGGCGTCTGTATTTGATAGTCGGACTCGTAATACTGATAATGCTCCTTATAGTTTATATTGCCCTGAGCAAGTCTAAAAGGGATCAGGCGTATCAGACTTCGGATCTTCTGATAAACCAGATTGAGAACGTGATTCACGGGAATGAGCGCAAAGAGCAGTCCCTAACCGATTCGCTGAAGGAGAGTTACATCTCCAAGGCCAAGGCGGTTGCATTTATCATAGATAATATACCTAATACCGAGTACTCGCTCGAAGAACTCAAGCGCATTGCCAAGCTCATGTCCATAGATGAGATACATCTGTTTACAGCAGACGGCGTTATATACAGCGGAACGGTGCCGGAGTATTACGGCTTCAGCTTTGATTCTGGAGAGCAGATGGCATATTTTAAGCCCATGCTTGAGGATAAAACTCTCTCTATGTGTCAGGATGTCACGCCGAATACCGCAGAGAGCAAGCCTATGATGTATGCAATATGCTGGAACGACAGCGGTACACGTATCATACAGGCCGGAATAGAACCCACTCGTCTTATAGAGGAGATGCAGAGCAACGAGATCTCTCAGGTCGTGGCAAATATACCGGCTTACGAAGGCGTGAAAATACTTGTTGCGGACAGGAACACAAAGGAAATCATGGGTTCCACAAATACGGATTACATCGGGATGACACTCTCCGATGTGGGTCTGGCCGGACACGATATGGAAGGAGAAGCAGTGGGACACTTTACTGCTTCTCTTGAAGGTAACAATTCATATTGCGCCATGCGGAATATGGAGGACTATTTAATAACGGTCGTGCAGGACAAGGCAACGGTCAATTCCGAGATACCGTTTACCCTGTTCTTAATCTTTGTATATCTTATGCTTGCGGCAGTATCCATCGCCATCATCGTCAAGCGTATGAACGACAGGAGGAACCGTATACAGGCCATTTCCGAGAGGGCAATCGCTGCCAGTCAGGCCAAGACCTCCTTCCTGTCTAATATGTCTCATGAGATACGTACGCCGATAAATGCAATCCTCGGTATGAACGAGATGATCATGCGCGAGAGTAATGAGGCAGACTCGGATATCCGCATGTACTCGCAGAATATTAAAACGGCCGGCAATACGCTTTTGGGCATCGTCAATGATATACTTGACTTCTCCAAGATAGAAGAGGGCAAGCTTGAGATAATCAATGTTGATTACGATCTTTCATCGGCAGTGAACGATCTTGTGAACATGATTAAAACAAGGCTCGATGACAAGGGGCTTTACTTGAAGCTTGATTTTGATAAGACCACTCCGAGGATGCTTAACGGAGACGAGATCAGGATAAAGCAGATAATCACCAATATACTGTCCAATGCGGCAAAATATACGGAGAAGGGCAGTGTGACCTTCAGCGTGTCTTATGAAAAAGTCGAGGATGATCCGAATGCTATCGATCTTAAGGTGTCTGTCAGGGATACAGGTATAGGAATCCGTGATGAGGATATAGAGAAGCTCTTCTCGAGATTCGAGCGTATAGAGGAGAAGCGTAACAGAAGTATCGAGGGCGCAGGTTTGGGAATGAACATCACTCAGATGCTTCTTGAGATGATGGGAAGCTCACTGGTTGTGGAGAGCAAGTACGGAGAGGGCTCGGTATTCAGCTTTTCTATCAGGCAGAAGGTAGTGAAGTGGGAGCCTCTCGGCGATTACGAAGAGACCTGGAAACAGTCAGTAAAGTCGATGGCTGCCTATAAGGAGAAGTTCGTGGCTCCCGAAGCCGATATCCTTGTTGTGGACGATAACAGCCTTAATCTCATGGTATTTACCAGTCTTCTGAAGCGAACACAGATCAGGATAGATAAGTGTATGAGCGGCGATGAGGGAATCACGCTGGCATTAAAGAAGCATTATGATGTTATTTTTCTCGATCATATGATGCCGGAGAAGGATGGAGTGGAGACGTTGCATGAATTAAAAGAAAACCCATCCAATCCCAATATTGATACGCCTTATATCTGTCTTACGGCCAATGCTATTTCCGGCGCGAGGGAGGAGTATATCAATGCAGGCTTCAACGATTATCTGACCAAGCCTATCAATACCGATGAGCTTGAGAAGATGCTGATCAGATATCTGCCGGAGGCTAAGGTTACGAAGACAAAAGCAGAGGAGGATTCTTCGCAGGCAGAGGAAAATACGCAGGAGCTGCCGGAGGCTCTCGCGGGACTCGGAGATATTGGTATCGATGTAGCGTCAGGCGTTGAAAGCAGCGGTTCGCTCGAGGTTTATATATCTGTTTTGAATGTGTTCTGCAAGTCGATAGACGGCAACAAGGCTGAGATAGAAGAACACTATAGGTCAGGTGACTTCGGGAATTATACCATCAAGGTGCATGCGTTAAAGAGCTCGGCGCGAATAATCGGAGCTCGGGAGCTCGGAGAGGAAGCGCAGGCACTCGAGAATGCCGGCAAGAGTAATGATATAGCATACATCAGGGAGCATCATGATGCGTTTATCGAGAGGTATCTGGCGGTTAAGGAGCCTCTTGAGCATGCAATCGGAATGCTGAAAGAGGACGAGAGTGACGAGAATGAAGATAAGCCGATTGCGGACAGTGCGCTGCTTTCGGCAGTCTATGATGAGATGAAAAGCGCCGCAGCCGAAATGGATATCGAAAGTCTAGAGATGATACTCGATGAGATGAAGGATTACAGCATACCGGAGGATGAAAAGGAGTTGTTCGATGTTCTCAAGAAAGCGGTACAGGATATAGATTATGAAACGATAATCAACAGGCTCGAAGCAAGGCAATAGCCGAATATAAATACCTCGTGGTAAATGCTGCGAGGTGTTTTAATATGCGGCGTGAGAGAAACGAGCTTCGTATGTGCCGATTATATTCGGGATAGTTGTATCGCTGATTCCCGTAAAGAAGGAGCGTAAGGGGAACGCGGGAATTGACTTCGCGCATCTTTCGGAGAGAGCCATGCTTTATGTGGTGTTCACCTTTGGTGAGATGGTAATTGCCATAGCGGAGTATTTTGACGGTGAACTGAATTTCAACAGCATATACTTTTCGCTGATGGCCTTTTTGATTGTGGTCGGGCTGTTCCTAAGCTACGGTACATTTTATGATAAGATTATAGATCGTGAGCAGGAGAATAACGGACTGTTCTACATGCTCTTACATATCTTTATAATTTTTGCTCAGAACAGCATCACCAGTTCGCTTGAGTTTATGCGTGACGGGAACATGAAGCTGCTGCCGAAGGAAGCTTTCCTTATCGGATCGTTATTCACGTTTTTTGTGTTCCTTTTCCTCACAAGAAGGTACTCAAGGACGGTGTGCAGGCCGACTGCGAAGTTCTATATGCAGATGATTCTGATAGCAATAAGCTTCGTGGTTTTGATGATCATATTCAGGGACAATATGTGTGTGAACATTACAATAAGCGCAGGGTATATATGGATTGTTTATTCGGTGATTTATTGGATGAGTAGGAAAGAAAGGCACGTGTCATCCTGAGCGAAGCGAAGGATCTTAAGGAATGAGGGGAGAAAAAGGTTATGGGGAAGGAAAAAAATACTGAGAAAAAACGAAGATCAGATTTCTTTGAAATGGTTAAGTATTGGACGGTGGAGGATTATTACAACCCGGGAACCAAAGCTGAGGTGATCTGGGATATGCTCTTGTCGGAATTTATTCCGGATATAATCTGCTTCATAGAAGAAAACAAGTCAAATGAGGATAATAGATTCAAAATTTTGGCAAAAGAGTTTCCTTTGAAAGTCTGTAAAGATAAACAAGATGAAAAAGACAGCAAAAGCTTAAGGAATGTAAAACTTGATTATCTAGTTGATAGCCCTGAATACTTGTATTTTGTCGAGCTTAAAACTACCAATTACAGTTTTGATTACGAGCAGTTTGAACGTTACTGTAATTATGTCGGGAAAGATGAAGACAAAAAAGAAGAATACAAATGGTGTGGATTATGGGGTTTTTACTATAAAATTCTTGAGAGCAGAATAATACAGAGTTTTTTTGGAAAAACTAAGATAGATAATAATTCTTCCGAAAATCATATCGTACATAATAAGTATGAAAAGCAGGCAAAACATATATATGAAGTATATGTAGGACCGTATAAAGATAAAGAAAAAGATCTTTTTATTAAAAGGCTAAGAGAAAAAGTAAAACAAAATGCTAAACCTATAAAACTTGTGTATTTGTTATTTAATTCTATTGAATTTAAGAAAGAGAAGCTAACCGAAGAATTACGAAATAGATATTCAAATATAGAGAAGTACATTAGTTTTGTATCATTAAAAGATTTGATAAAAGAAAACACTTTTTCATTGAACCAGGAAAAATCGGGAACATGGGCTTCGATAAAGGAGATTATAGAAGAGATATATAGAAGAGTTGAAAGTAAATCGGAGGCATAGTATGAACCATATTCGGATATATCAGGGCAATCAGATAGGCGGGTGTGTGACGGTCATTACGGTCGTGCATAACGGTGAGACGCGCAGGATTATGATAGATTACGGTTCGTCGCTTCCGGGCAGTGGGGTGGAAAAGGACTTTGATTATCCGTGGGAGGATGAGCCGGTGGATGCGGTGTTCTTCACGCACTATCACGGTGACCATGTGGGAAGGATAGCGGAGATACCACGGGGAATCCCGCTGTACATGGGAGCGACGGCGAGGCAGGCGATGATCAATATCGAGGATGCTCTTTCAAAAAGCAGAAAAAGCAGCGAGGAGGAAAGAGAGCTTCACAGGCAGAAGCTTGAACTGCTACAGGATGATGAGACTGTAAATGTGTTTAATTACAACGGAAGCTTCTATGATCCGATTGATGACATCCCGGGATTTCACATAGAGCCCTTCAGTGTCGATCATTCGGCTTATGATGCGTATATGTTTCTGATAGAGTTGGAAGATGACACCAGGCCTGACGGTAAATATCGAGTGCTTCACACCGGCGATTTCAGGGGACACGGAAGACGAGGCCATGTCATGCTCCCGCTGATATGGAAAGCCGTGCGCCGTAAAGGAAAGAGAAACGTCGATGCTCTGGTGATAGAGGGTACCATGATGAGCAGGATGACAGAGAAGGTGCTGACCGAGGAGCAGATGCAGCGTGAAGCCGAAGAGTATCTGACGAAGAACAAGTATGCTTTTTTGATTTGCTCATCGACCAATGTTGATTCGCTTGCGAGCTTTTACGAGGCGGCTCAGTGGGCGGGGGGATATCCGCATGGAAGGTATATGTATGTTTACAGTAATTATTTTTTAAAGCAGCTGGAGCTTTATACCCATACGGCAGGTTCTTACGCGACGATATACAGATTTTTAAAGACGGATCTGCTCGATAATATGGATAAGCAGCACAAGAGTGCGAGGATGACCGAACCCATGACACAGCGGCAGCTTATGGAGCGCAACGGATTTCTTGCAGTGATAAAGCCGGAGGATTTCTGTGAAAAGTATATTGATATGTTCATGGAGGCTTACAACTCCGGGCGAATAAATCAAAAGCCGGTGCTGATCTACTCAATGTGGGAAGAGTATATAAATCCGAAAAATGATAAAGTACAAAAGGACAAGTGGATTGCCTTTATTGAGAAGCAGAAAGCAAAGGGAATAGAGGTAAAGCGTCTTCACACAAGCGGACACGCGACAGCTTCGATGATCGAAGAGGTTATAAATGCGGTGGCTCCGACTGATAAGATATACCCGATGCATACGGAACGCGCCGATGCATTCCCTGAGCTTAACATAGGCAGCTTACGGGATAAAATAGTTCCGCAAAACGACGAGAGCTATGTAAGAATTACATACAAGCATGAATAACCCATCCCGAGTCCCTGTTGCTTTCTAAAAAAGATGTGGCTAACAAAACGGCGAAAAATCAAGGAAAAGGTAGCCGAAATCAGGAAAACCGGAGCAAAAAAACAGGAAACGGCTAACAAAACAGTAAAAAATTAAGGAAAAGGTAGCCGAAATCAGGAAAACCGGAGCAAAAAAACGGAAAACGGCTAACAAAACAGTAAAAAACTAAGGAAAAGGTAGCCGAAATCAGGAAAACCGGAGCAAAAAAACGGAAAACGGCTAACAAAACAGTAAAAAACTAAGGAAAAGGTAGCCGGAACCGAAAACCGGAGCAAAACCAGAACAAAAAACGTCCGAAGCAAAAATCGTATGTGGAAAAATGACTTATACAAAAATCGTATGTGGAAAAATCGCGGTTGACAAATGTATGCTCCATGTGTTAAAGTCGCATAAACCGTTGACGAAGAGTAGTAGGCAGGGTTAAGCTCTTTTAAGAGAGCCGCAGGCGGTGGGATTGCGGCAGAGACACCTTGTGCGAATGGACTTCCGAGGGCGACCTGAAATCATAGTAGGGAAGACGGAGAGGCCTCCGTTATCAAAGCCGGCATATGAAAGTATGCGATGAGTGGATGCAAAAGCATCAAGCCGGGTGGCACCGCAGGTTGAATTGATACCTGTCCCAGCAGTAACTACTGAGGGGACAGTTTTTTTTGTCCCTTAAAATGAAAAGGAGGATTACACTATGTCAGAAAACAAGATCCCTTACAAGATCTATCTTGAGGAAAGCGAGATGCCGAAGCAGTGGTACAATGTACGCTCCGATATGAAGAAGAAGCCGGCACCGCTTCTTAACCCGGGCACTTTGGAGCCCATGACTGTTGATGAGCTTTCGGGCGTGTTCTGCCGCGAGCTTGCCATGCAGGAGCTTGATGATACTACAGCTTATATTGACATACCTGATGAGATACGCGACTTCTACAAGATGTACCGTCCGTCACCACTTGTCAGGGCTTACTGCCTTGAGAAGAAGCTTGACACACCGGCACACATCTACTACAAGTTCGAGGGAAATAACACCTCGGGAAGCCACAAGCTTAATTCAGCCATAGCTCAGGCTTATTACGCAAAGAAGCAGGGCTTGAAGGGTGTTACCACCGAGACCGGAGCAGGTCAGTGGGGTACGGCACTTTCCATGGCATGTTCATACTTTGACCTTGACTGCCAGGTGTACATGGTTAAGGTTTCTTACGAGCAGAAGCCTTTCAGACGCGAGGTTATGAGAACATACGGCGCAAAGGTTACACCGTCACCTTCGATGGAGACAGAGATAGGAAGAAAGATCAACGCTGAGTTCCCGGGAACCACGGGAAGTCTTGGATGTGCCATATCGGAGGCTGTTGAGGCAGCTACGACCCAGGAGGGTTATCGTTATGTGCTCGGTTCAGTGCTCTCACAGGTTCTCCTTCACCAGAGTGTGATCGGTCTTGAGACAAAGGCAGCTCTTGACAAGTATGGAATAAAGGCTGATACCATCATCGGCTGCGCAGGCGGCGGTTCAAACTTAGGAGGTCTTATCTCTCCTTTCGCAGGCGAGATACTTCGTGGCGAGAACAACTACGAGATAATCGCTGTTGAGCCCGCTTCATGCCCGAGCTTGACCAGAGGTGTCTATGCTTACGACTTCTGTGACACCGGAAAGGTGTGCCCGCTCGCGAAGATGTACACTTTAGGAAGCGGCTTCATTCCATCCGCAAACCATGCGGGCGGACTTCGTTACCACGGTATGAGCTCGATAGTATCTGAGCTTTACGACCAGAAGATTATCACCGCAAGAAGCGTCGAGCAGACAAGCGTATTCGAGGCTGCGGAGACCTTCGCAAGAGTTGAGGGCATACTTCCGGCGCCTGAGTCAAGCCACGCTATTAGAGTTGCCATAGATGAGGCGTTAAAGTGCAAGGAGACAGGTGAGGAGAAGAATATCGTATTCGGTCTCACAGGTACAGGTTACTTCGACATGGTAGCATATCAGAAATACAATGACAGAGAGATGAGTGACTACATACCGACGGACGAGGATCTGCAGAAGTCAATCTCAGCAATGCCTAAGGTAGACAAGTAAACTAAGATATTAAGAGCAGTTTCAACAAAGTACATTCTCGGCGCGACGGGAAAATGTTTTCAGAGTGCATTTCAAAGCACTCTGAAAACAATTATCCCGGGCAGCCGAGCCAGACACTTGGTAAACTGCTCTTTTTGTTTACAAAAAAAGCCCCGAGTGGTAAAATTTTATAGTCAGAATTCTTATGGGGAGAACGCTTGATGGATAGCAATCCGGAAAACAAATTAAGACCTTATCTTTCACCCTTTGCGGTGTGGGCGCTTTCCTTCGGCTGTGCCGTGGGATGGGGCGCTTTTGTTATGCCCGGCAATACATTTCTCCCGGCGGCAGGTCCTCTCGGCTCGGTAATCGGTATTGTCCTGGGCGGCCTTTTGATGATAATTCTGGGTG
This sequence comes from Lachnospiraceae bacterium, assembly GCA_017525525.1. GTDB lineage: Bacteria > Bacillota > Clostridia > Lachnospirales > Lachnospiraceae > Coprococcus_C. Next base: position 51,088 of record JAFXSQ010000045.1, read on the forward strand.
TGAACTATGCTTACATGATGAAGCGTTATCCCAATGCGGGCGGCGCCTTCACTTATACGAATAAGACATTCGGGTACGACCATGGATTTCTTAACGCATGGTTCTTGATCTTAACCTACATTGCCATCGTCTGGGCAAATGTAACGGCTCTTGCCCTGATAGTGAGGAATGTATTCGGCAAGACTCTTCAGTTCGGTTTCCACTACAAGCTTTTTGATTACGACATCTACTTTGGCGAGATTCTGTTCGAAGTGCTTGTCCTCGTTCTGTGCGGGCTTGCATGCATACACTTAAAGAAGGGCTCGGCAGTGCTGCAGCTTATCTGTGCCGTGATACTTATTGTGGGTATAATCGTGTGCGCATGCATGGTTTTCAATAAGGACGGTTTTGAACCGGAGAGACTTCTGCCGTCCTTTAGGAGTGAGGGAAACAAGGTTATCCAGGTGCTGAATATTATGCTGCTTGCGCCCTGGGCTTTTATCGGCTTTGAGTCGGTGTCACACTCGGCGGAGGAGTTTAAGTTCCCGGTTAAGAAGGTGTTCGGAATAATGACGGCGGCAATCATCACGGGAATAGTTGCCTACTGTCTGCCGATACTGATGGCGGCTTACGTAAGGCCCGAGGGCTTTGACAGCTGGGAGACATACATTTCCGGATTGGGCAGCCTGTCGGGAAGACAGTCCATGCCTGTGTTCAATGCGATATACGAGAGCGTGGGTGCAATGGGAGTAAAGCTTCTCGGAATTGTGGTCTTGTGCGGTATCATAACAGGTATCGTGGGAAATATGATAGCAATAAGCAGAATTCTCTATGTGCTTTCGGCTGACGGCACACTTCCGGCAGGTTTTGATAAGCTTAATAAGAACGGTTCGCCTGCGAGAGCATTTACAGTGATCATCATTGTCTCTGCCATTATACCTTTCTTCGGAAGAACGCCTACGGGCTGGATAGTGGATGTGACTACGGTGGGTGCTACGATAGCTTATGGCTATACATCAGCTGCAGCCTTAAAGCAGGCGGTAAAGGAAAAAAATGCACGTATCAGGGTGACGGGCATAGTGGGTGTTGTAGTGTCGGTACTGTTCTGTATAGTGCTGCTGATACCGAATATATGGATTGTGTCTACCCTTGCGGCGGAGTCCTACCTAATACTTGCTGTGTGGAGTATACTCGGCTTCCTGGTTTTTCGATATGTATTCAGGCATGATACGGGTCAACGCTTCGGTAAGTCGACGATAGCCTGGATAGCCATGTTGTTCCTCATATTCTTCACCTCACTTATTTGGATGCGCCAGGCTATGCACAGAAGCACCGAGAAGCTTGCGAATGAAATAAGCACATATTATACCAACGAGATGACAGAGGCAGGAGTTGCGAGGGAGGATATGGATGTCGAGGAGGAAAAGGCTTATCTTGAAGACCAGATGGTATCCTCAAGCAACGCACTGCTTACCAACAGCCTTGTCCAGTTTGTGATCATACTTATAGCGCTTTTTGTGCTGTTCAGCATGTACGCAGCTATAATGAAGCGTGAGAGGAAGCTTGAGATAGAGAAGACGAAGGCTGAGGAAAACAGCCGGGCCAAGAGTACTTTTCTCTCGAATATGTCCCATGACATAAGGACGCCGATGAATGCCATAATCGGTTACACGAATTTAGCTAAGCGTGATGACATAGGTCTGGACGAGGTGAAGGATTATCTTGACAAAATAGACGGTTCGAGCCGGCACCTTCTTGCGCTTATCAACGATGTCCTCGAGATGAGTCGCATAGAGAGCGGTAAGATGGAGCTTGACCTGGTAGACACCGACTTGAGAAAAGTTATGGGTGGGTTGAAGGATATGTTTGTCAACCAGATGTCCGCAAAGAAGATAGACTTCAATGTGTACTATAGCGAGATTGAGCATTATCTGGTAAAATGTGACAGCAACAGTTTAAACAGGGTCCTTTTAAACCTGGTAAGCAACGCCATGAAATTTACACCGGAGGGCGGAAATGTAACTGTGTGCCTGAAGGAATTAAGCGCTTCAGGCGGGAACACCGGGCAATATTACCTCTCCGTTAAGGATAGCGGTATAGGTATGACGGAGGAGTTTGCGGAGAAGGTCTTTGAGGCTTTCGAGAGGGAGAGAACCTCCACCGTGAGCGGCATACAGGGCACGGGACTCGGCATGGCTATAACGAAGAGCATAGTTGAACTTATGGGCGGCGATATAAGTGTAGATACCGCGCCCGGCAAGGGAACAAGCTTTATAGTGCATCTTCCGCTTGAGATAATCGACAAGCCCGTTTCGGACAGCGCCGAAGGCGAAGAGGGCAGGAAAACTGAGGGCGAAGGCTTCGCGGGCATGAGGCTTCTTTTGGTAGAGGATATAGAGATGAACCGGGAGATAGCGGAGGTGCTGCTTGAGGAGCTTGGCTTTGAGATTGAGAGCGCCGAGAACGGACAGGAGGCCTTGGACAAGGTAAAGGCTTCAAAGCCCGGTTACTTTGACGGAATTCTGATGGATATTCAGATGCCGGTTATGGACGGCTATGAGGCTACGGAGAAGATAAGGTCACTTGAGGACGACAGGCTCAAAAGCATCCCGATTATAGCCATGACTGCCAATGCCTTCTCCGAGGATGTAAAGAAGGCGACGGACGCAGGCATGAACGCCCACGTTGCAAAGCCAATAGATATGGATGTTCTTGAGGAGACATTGAAGAAGGTATTGAAAAAACAAGTGTCATTCTGAGGGCTTTAGCCCGAAGAATCTTATAATAATCACAATAACGGAGGTAAGAATAAATGAGTAACGACAAGTATGTAAGTCCATTATCCGAGAGGTATGCAAGCAAGGAGATGCAGTATATATTCTCTCCGGATATGAAGTTCAAGACATGGAGGAAGTTGTGGATAGCTTTGGCCGAGACCGAGCAGGAGCTTGGCCTCAAGGATGCCGAGGGCAATCCGCGTATTACCTCGGAGCAGATAGACCAGCTCAAAGCCCATGCCGAGGATATAAACTATGATGTGGCCAAGGCACGCGAGAAAGAGGTAAGGCATGATGTCATGAGTCATGTTTATGCTTACGGTGTACAGTGCCCGGATGCGGCCGGCATCATACATCTCGGTGCGACCAGTTGCTATGTGGGCGACAATACCGATGTTATCATCATGCGCGAGGCATTAAAGCTCGTCAGAAAGAAGCTTATCAATGTCATAAGCAAGCTTGCCGAGTTCGCTATGAAGTATAAGGATCTGCCTACACTTGCATTTACACATTTTCAGCCGGCACAGCCGACAACCGTGGGAAAGAGAGCGACTCTCTGGCTTCAGGAGCTTCTTCTCGATCTGTCGGATATAGATTACCAGATAAGCCAGCAGAAGCTTCTTGGTTCGAAGGGAACAACCGGAACACAGGCAAGCTTCCTCGAACTCTTCAACGGTGACCATGAGACGGTAAAGAAGATAGACGGCAAGATAGCCGAGAAGATGGGGTTTGATGCCTGCTACCCGGTCTCGGGCCAGACCTACTCGAGAAAGGTTGATGCTAGAGTATTGAATGTGCTTTCGGGCATAGCCATGTCGGCTCACAAATTCTCGAACGATATAAGACTGCTTCAGCACTTAAAGGAGATAGAGGAGCCCTTCGAGAAGAATCAGATAGGCTCAAGCGCCATGGCCTACAAGAGAAATCCGATGCGTTCCGAGAGAATAGCTTCTCTTGCGGACTATGTTATGACGGATGCCTTAAACCCTGCCATAGTTGCATCCACACAGTGGTTTGAGAGAACGCTTGACGACTCGGCCAACAAGAGGCTGTCAGTGCCTGAGGGCTTCCTTGCGATAGACGGTATCTTAGACCTCTACTTAAATGTAGTGGATGGACTTGTGGTATACGACAAGGTTATAGAGCAGCACTTCATGAAGGAGATTCCTTTCATGGCTACGGAGAATATCATGATGGATGCCGTAAAGAAGGGTGGTAACCGTCAGGAGCTTCATGAGAAGATCAGAACCTACTCCATGCAGGCAGGCGAGCAGGTAAAGAAATACGGCAAGGAGAACAACCTTGTGGAGCTTATCGCCGCCGATCCCGCTTTCGGCATGAACGAGGATGAGATAAGAGCGCTGCTTAAGCCAATCAATTTCGTGGGACGCGCGCCTCAGCAGACAGAGGAATTCATAGGCGAGTGCGTACAGCCTATACTTGATGCAAACAAGGATATCTTAGGTGCGGTTGCGGAGATAAATGTATGATGAAGATAATCACACTTTTCACCGGAGGGACTATCTGCTCGTCGGATGACGGAAGCGGCATACTCTCTCCGGATGAGAGTAAGAAAGCAAGGATAATCGAGCTGTACAAAAAGTCGCATCCTGCAGTGGATGTGGACTTTGTGTGCAAAAGCCCTTTCTTTATCCTGAGCGAGAATATAGGTGCGGAGCACTTTAACGCACTTAACCGGGCAGTGAGCGATGCGCTTGATGAAGCTGCTTTAAATGGTGAGGTGGCAGGTATCATCGTGCTTCACGGAACGGATACACTGCAGTATTCGGTGGCCTCTGTCGGGCTTTGCCACAGAGAGTCGCAGGTTCCGGTCGTATTTGTTGCGACGAATTATATTATAGAGGATCCGAGGTCTAACGCTTTAGACAATATGTCTAAGGCGGTAGACTTTATCTCAAAGGCGGGGGATAAGGGTATAAGGGGCTGCTATGCCGCATTTGACGGCAGATGCATACCTTCTCTTTCCATGCTCCCTCATCTGCCGTATGATAACAGGGCGTTTGAATTGAGCGGAACCGACAGGCAGACTGTGGCACGCATAGAAGAAACCGGAATAAAACTTCCGAACAGGGACACGAGGCTTATTTCCCCGTGTCCCGTTCTTTTTATAAAACCGCTTCCCGGACAGCTTCTTCCGGTTATCCCTGCCCATGTAAGTGCAGTGCTGCTTGACACATACCACAGCGGAACGGTGAATACTGCGGACGGTCAGCTTGAAGAATTGTGTGACAGGGCAAAAAGAGCGGGGGTTAAGGTGTATGTCCTCTCGAGATTAAAAGAGACACATTATGAAAGCGAGAATCTGATAAAGCAGCTTGATGTGTGCAGTCTTCCCGGACTTTCACCTGTAGCTGCATATATGCTTTTATGGTATATGTACAGCTAAATATGTAAAGTTGAAAAACAGTGACTGTTATGTGACTTACAGGGAGTTATAATGCGCCCGATGAACGAAAGCTGTACTTGAATTCAGCACTTAATATATCTTTAATGTGTGAAAGGAGAAAAAGAAAATGTCGGACATGAAAGGTTTTGTTACAAAGGATAATATCAGTGAGAAGAAGAATTTCGAGGCGCATACTGTCCATGTGGACGAAATTAAAAACAATGAGTGGACTGACCTTACCGAGGAGGCAGAACAGTCACAGTACAGGGCTGCATATGACAATCATATGAGCCTTCGCCAAAGGCTGTTGAACGCAAATCAGAGCAAGAAGCTTAAGGACTTTAGGCGCATGGACATGGTAAAGACTGCTATGTCGGAGCTTACAGAGCTGCTTCAGAAGGAAATGCCCGAGGATGATATCAGATTTGAGATAGCCCTTAAGAGTGTGACCTCGGCTTACGCCAAGCTTATGCGCGCATGTAAGGATTACATAGACAAGACATGGGGAACTTCGAAGGAGATAAGAGGCAGAATCCGCATGGTCAAGGAACTTTTTGCTTATGCAAAGAACTGCCGCAGATGCTTCTCGGACAGAGGAAGCATAAAGGAGATAAGAGAGTCAGGAGAGGGTCAGGGACTTCTCTTTTATAACATCCTTGGTATAAGTCTTGCGGATTACAGGAGTAAGGAGATCGGTGGTGCGGATGCAACCAAGTGGGATGAGATTGGCGATATGTACCATAAAGAGTTTGAAAATGCTGACGGAGGCAATAAGACCGAGTATTATATAAGCAAAGAGACTAACCGTATATCTACAGTGGCGAAGAGTACAACATCCATGAGCAGGCTGGCGCGCTTCCTCGGTGAGGGTGGCTTAGTCAGGAAAACCGAGATAGTGGCAGCAAAAAACAGTAAGGGAGAGAGACTTTTCGGCATGAAGAGGGCAGGGTATTTCTCTGAGGAAAACAAGTCTGTTACAGATTTACAGCAGATTGTGGAAGATGAACGTAACAAGTCCAAAATGCCGGTGACTCTTACCTACTCTTCAACAGCAATCCGTCAGATGTCTTCTTTAAAACTGCTCGGCATTCTGTGCGGAAACGATATGAAGGATGCAGAGTCAAGCTTCACTTTGTCGTATTCAAGGAAGGAAGTCGGCGATAAGATCATATATAACGTAGACGGTGTGTATTATGATTTTATGTTAGAAGGTTTCTCGGGAAAGTATGATGCTAAGAAGCTTAAGAAGAATCTTGATCTGTCGAAATTCCCGGGGATTGACAAGGAATTTGCAAATGCAATCCTTACCATGGAACCGGAGGATATAGGTGTTATATGCGGTGATCTGTTAAGTAAGAAGGAAATAGCAGCATTTGGCGAGAGACTGGTGGTTCTGCAGGACAAGCTCATGCAGCAGCAGGAGAATGACTTTAAATTCAATGCAGGCAAAGTGATCTTAAGCAGAAATGACTGGGAGTCTGAGACAAACAGTAACAGGCTTAATGACCGCATGAGGAAAGAGAGCAATGTGGTCTTTAGGAATATGTTTGTAGTTAGTGACGGCATAGAGGGAATGGAGCATGATGACAAGACTGAGGGTGAAGCCTTCTATGAAGGATTATACTATGCTGAGAGAAAGAAGCTTCTTTCCGCCAAAACGCCTGAAGAAAAGTACGAGATCCTCAATAAGCTTTGCTCACTCTCGGCTAATGAATACTACGGGGTTGAGGGAGTGTTCAAGACAAAGAAGGGCACCATACTTGAGAACGTATTTGACAGACTTATGGGAGAGTTTATAAGCGCAGATATAATAGGTGCTGCATATCATGCAAGGCTGAATGCTTACAGAGAGATAGAGTCTGCTTATATCAATTGGCGCTCTAAAATTAAGATGGTTCCTGACGAGTATGTCCGCGAGGATAAAAGAGGAAAATTAAGCGAAAAGGAGCAGGGGACGGCTAAAATGCAGTACGCAGCGCTGCTTGTCTTCTCAGAGAAGCCGCATCTGTTTCATGCTATATTCGGATCAAATAAGTACACCAATTTGTACCACGGTCTTGAAAACAAGACAATGAAAGGAAAGTATAATTCACTTACTCCGGCCAAGATTAAAAAGTTTGTGGCTGAGTATGACCTGAAGAAAGGGATGAAACCGGATGCTCAGACTTTAGTCCAGAGAGATAAGAGTGCATCTTTCGGAAAAGAGGCTTATGATTACTTTGCCGGTGGCGAGGGTCTCCTTGACAAAGCAAAGTATGATGAGGTATATAACCGTGTCGTGGCAGGGCTTGCAAAGGGCTATGATGAGATAATTCCGGAGGCGTACAGAGTACCAAAGCAGCAGAAGAAAGAACAATAATCCTACCTGTCACGGGAGAAGAGTGACAATTCAATAATCTTGCATATAGTGTGGTTTTATGGTAAAATCAGGGAGCGCCGGGACATTTGAAGCGCTCCCATTTATTTTTGAGCGATAGGCCGGCATCATTATATGGATTGAAAGGAGAAACATGCATTATGGGACTTAAGGATGCAATCAACGGGGTACTTGACAAGACTGATATCGACGAGAAGATCAAGGAGAATCCTGCTATCATTAAGGATAAGGTGCAGGAGGTACTTGACAAGACTGATATCGACGAGAAGATCATGGCAAAATTCAAGAAGGATGATAAGGAGTAAAGACAGGCAGAAGATGACGAGAGTTTAGCCCTTGCCTGAATTAAAGCTCAAGGCAGGCGGTTAAGCAATACGGAGGTTTGATTCGTGGATATAATATGGAAACAGCGAAAGAGAAACTGGATGGGGCTCCCGTGGACCTTTACGGTATACAGCTATACAAAGGACAGGCTTTTCGTAAAGAAGGGATTCTTCTCAGTAACGGAAGATGAAGTAAGATTCTACCGTATCCTCGATCTGTCTTTCAAGCAGAGCTTCTGGCAGAGGCTTTGCGGCATGGCGACTATCATGGTAGACAGTTCGGACAAGACACTCGGGAAGTTCGAGCTCAAAAACATCAGGAATGCCCGTGATGTGAAGGAGGAGCTTTCCAACTTAGTCGAGGAGGAGAGGGAGAGAAAGAGAATCTCCACCAGAGAGTACATAAGTGACGGCCACGACCATGACTTTGATCATGATCACTTCGATGATGACCACATGGGAGAGGTACAGTAGATTATTTAGACCATGCATTGTGTCATTCTGAGCGAAGCGAAGAATCTTATAATAAGGAGAATTTCTTAAGTAACTAATAATATTATCAAATGTGAGTAAATATACTCAAAGATACTCAAAACCCAGAGTATTAGTTGGTAACTTAAAACCACTGAAAACACAGGAAATACCAGAGCAGTTTGAAATAGTCCTGCTAACTATGGTGTAGAAACCTGATGGTTGTGTTTGAGTAATGGTATAAGACTACAAAAACCAAGTAGCAAATTAAAATATTAAGAAAGGAGAGTCTACTATTTAGATGAAATCCATATTATGCCACATACAAGGCAATATGGATATGTACCGATGGCTTAGTCGGGAATTAACGACTGTGGAGTGTA
>JAFXSQ010000046.1 GCA_017525525.1 Lachnospiraceae bacterium
CCAGTACTCTATGTTACCTTCCTGCTCTACAGTCGGCTCTACAGCCTCGTGGTATGTAAGCTTGTGTCCCTCTGCCTTGATGATTGTATCCTCTTCGGATATCTCTTTCTTACCCTCTGCGTCCTCAAAAAGCTTGTCGCAATGTGAACAGATGTAGTATGCCTTGTTACCGTCCTCTTCACATGTCGCCTTCTTCTCAGGCACAAGCGTAAGCTTATGCTCCGACTTCGGAAGGATGGTCTGCTCCTTAGTGATCTCGGTCTTGCCCTCTGCATCCGCGAAGAACTTTCCGCACTCTGAGCATAACCAGTATTCTATGTTGCCCTCTTTCTCCGTTGTCGCATCAACAGCCTCGAAATGAGTCAGCTTATGTCCTTCGGCCTTGATCACTTCAGTGTATGTGCTTCCGCAAGTACATCTGTATGTGCGTTCTCCGTCCTCGGTACAGGTAGCCTCCTTGGTTACTGTTGCTGTATAGTAGTGGGTGTGCGGTGTAACCAGCGTTATCTTCACCTCTGCGGTACATGTCGTATAGTTTTGCACCGTCAATGTAACCGGAACAGTAATTGTATTGCCTGATTTACCGTTACTTAGTGTAGCAGTGATAACACCCGAAGTACTGATTGCACAGCCACTGACATCTACATCACCTGTGTGACTTACACTTCCAAGTGCGTAACCTGTCACGCTTCCCACGTCAGCCGGGATGGATGATGAGATATCCACGCTCATATTCGTAGTCCCGGGAGTTATACTCTTGTTGATTGTAAGGTTCTTGCTCTCAGCCCTGGCAATGCCTACGCTGATCGGCGTGCTGCAAGCCGCCACATTATTGTGGTTTGCATTACCTTTGACCCTGTACCATACGTAGTAGGTTCCGACGTTCTTAGCTTTAGGTACAGATTCTGTATATGCCGATTCTGCAGGTGCAGCGGTTGCATCCGTTCCAACTGCGTACTGCACCGTTCCATCGTTGTCTGCTACACTGCCCGCACTTACCAGCTCCTGTGCAGAACAGTTATAGGTCAGAGATTTCGCAGTCGGGGCGGTAATCTTATCAGTAATGATATCCGCTTTATTCACAATCAACTTAACCTTACAGGTTGCCCCGCTGATGTTATCGCTGTCCGTAGGTGTAAACACTACCGTATATTCCTTATTATTACTGTCCGAGACCGCAGGAGCAATCGTCGTATCATTCCATGCAAATGTACCTGCAACGTCAGTATCCCCTGATTTTGCGGTACCATTTTCAAGGCGGCTGTCATTAAGTGTCTGACCGTAAGTGATCGCTGATGCTGTAGGAGCATTCGTAATACGCGGTATCGCCTTATTTACCGTGATCGCAATTGTATCCTCAAGGGGCGCATAAGCAGCATCTTCGGGAGTAAATACCCATGTTGCCGATGTAGTTCCCACGGCAGGAACAGCCGTAGATGTCTTCCAGGAAAGGGATCCTGCTATAGCATTTGAAGTGTTGCCCTGCTCCACAAAGACCGCTGTATCTGTCTTAAATGTCAAAGCGGAGAGAGCCTCGCCATAGGTCAGCGTACTCTTATTCAATACGACCGAAGTTCCGTCTTTCAGCTCCACCGGCTTCTGATCTGCCAGCTTCACATTTACCGTGATCGTAATATCCGTATAGTTTAATGTCTCAGCCTTTACGACGATGGTACCGGTCGTATTATTTGTGCCGGGATCTACGGTATAGGTCAGTATTCCATCCGCTACTGCCGGATCAACAGAATAGGTCACACCCCCTGATTTCGTCACTGTATAAGCGTTTGTTCCGCAATCTGCAGGAAGCAATGTTGCTATATTTATACTTCCCCGCCCCCCTGTGGTATAGAGATAAGTCCTACTGATCTCCGATACGGCCGATACGGTTTTCTTTGTAATAGCTGCCGTTGCTTCAGACTGATTCCCGGACTCCGCTATCGTATAGTTCCCTGCATCCGTCCCGCCAAGGACAGCATTCCCAAAGTTAAGGGTAACGGTCTTGGCCTCCGCCACATCCTTATCAGAAAAAGTACCGGTCACTCCACTGACGGAAAGAGAATCACCATCTGCTTTTCCCGTAAATGTTGCTCCTGAACAATCAACCGTCGCAGCAGTCGTACCATCATAAGTCTTATCGGTAACAGTCAGGCCTGTGATGGTCACGGTCTTTGGCGTAATATCTGCCGTCACGCTCGCGGGCTGAGCGGAGAGCTCATAATCATTTAACGATTCACCGGAAAGGTAAAATCCGCTGAATGTGACGGTCTTGTCTGTACCAGCATTCTTATCTGTGAACGTCGCTGTTCCTCCGGCTACAGTAACATCATCATTACCAACTAAACCGTTGATAACCGCCGTACCCGTGACAGTTGCATCTGTCGTGCCGTCGTATGTCTTGTCGGAAACGGAAAGTCCCGAGACTGTAACAGGCTTCTGTGCAATTTTAAAAGTTGCCGTTGCCTCGCCTCCATAGTAATTAGCTGTTTCTGCAATAGTCGCCCGCACTGTATACCCTACATGATTTGCATTAGTCGGAACGACATCGGAGAAATCACCAGCACCATTCGCATTTAATCTGTATTGATATCTCACGGCGCCGCCGCCCGGATTGCTTTCCGCCGTCAGGCTCGGACTATTAGGCGTATCTCCATAAGTCCAGCCCTTGATACTGACAACGGGCGTGATCGTTTTTTTGTTGATCGTAAATGTCTTCGATACGGATCCAAGGTATGTGCCCTTGCCTGTGATGGTTACAGTAGGCGCGACTGTCGCATCCTTAGATGCTGCATTAACGTTATTACTGTAAGAAACCGTATAGTCCGTTTCCTGCTCCAGCGTCGTTTCGCCGTCCTTGACCGTGACTGCCGGCGTGATGGCGTTGCCCGTGTAGGTCTGGTCGGCGATAGTTTCAATACTGATATCACTGTGATTAAGTGTTTTTTTGAATGTCGCTGCAGCGGTAACATTCTGCGCAGGCATAGTAAATGTATATGTCTCATTTGACGGCATAATTGTGTGATTACTGCCGTCGTTGTAGCTCACACTATCAATTGCATAGCCTGCATAAGGTGTTACCGTCAGTGTAACTGTTTTGTTTGCGCTGTCAAAATCTGTTATGGCGAAGGCCTCAGGGGAGGCGGACACCATGCCATTGCTGACAGTTCCGATGAATACACCATAGGCGGGATAGAGTTTCTTGTTCGCAATGGCGGTGAGCTGGTCGCTCGTCAGCGTACCACTGTAGGCTTTCGTGTCGTTACCTGCGGTGCAGAAGCATAGGCCGTCTACTACCTTGACACCTCCACCAGCTTTATATCCGGCTGCCATGATACTGTCGTCAGCATTGGAAAACCCAAGAATGATGCTGCCTTCTCCGGTGGCTTCGATTCCGGTATTTGCGGTCACATTGCCGCCGTTTATGGCAATACTGTTAGTCGTGTTGGTATCGCTGTTTTTGCCATTCGCTGTGTATATGGCAGGATAAGGTGTTTCACTGTCGGGGTCCGTTACGGTGGCGGAGACGCTGCCGTCGTTTATCGTGATACTGCCGTTTGCGGCGCATAGGGCATGGCCGTATTTATAACCCGTGGCGCTAACGCTGCCGCCGTTTATGATAATATCATTATACATATAGATGCCGTCTGCATTTTCACTATTGACTTGCAAATCACCGCCGTTCATGGTGAAATTAAAGCTGTAGATACCGTTGCCTTTACTGCCGGAACGGTTGACCACTACATTGCCGCCGTTCAGAGTGAAAATGCTATTTTGTCCTAGGGCAATGGCGCCATAATCGGTGTCCGAGTCGCTATTGTTATAAACATACAGTGTTCCGGCAGTGGTTTTGGCAGTGCTCTGACCGTAAATGGTGAGGTTGTATCCATAGTTATTGTGGGTATTTGTATTGCTGCCAATACCCTTGCCGGAGATGGGGTCAGATTCCGTGCCGACATACAGCTTTGCGCCGTCTTCAAGAATGAGATTTACATTTCCGTTTAAAGTTAGTTTGCCTGTATAATTGACGGTCGTATTTTTCTGTACAGTATACCATCCCTCCTCCAGAGTAGTCGCCTCTCCACCGGTGAGGACGGTATAGGAAGGACAGGACTGTACCGCACCGCTTGCGTCCAAATACTTGACAGCAGGCTGTGCGAAGCTCGCGCTGACAGTCACGTTTTCGTCTGGCATAGTAAAGGTACGCGTATTGCCCGTACCACTGACATCGACCGTACCGCCACTTGCTTTAGTTACTGTCAGTGCGGAAAGAGTATAGCTTGCTTCCGGGGTTATCGTCAGCGCGACGGTCTTTCCTGCATCGGCAAGATTGCTGAATGTATCCTTGCGGAAAACCTTTGGAGACGCCGTTACCGTGCCGTGCTCGATGCTGTCCGAAATCCCGACCCCATAGGCGGGAACAAGCTTCTTATTTGAGATGGCATCAATCTGGTCGTCAGTCAGACATGTGAGCACTGGACCACCGTAAAGATTATTGTTTCCATCGGTAAGGTAATTTCCTGCCGATACATATACTTGACATGTGCCGACGCTATAGCTGCTTGCATTGACAAAATCATCCGCATCCGAAATCGAGATTTTTGTATATGCTGTGGTATTAGTATTATCGGTCCAAATTCCGCATCCACTTCCTATAGCAGTCACTTTACTATCGGTGATAGTAATCCTACCAAGCTCACAGTTTATTGCGCAGCTATTGCTTCCGGTAGCTTGGGCGGTAACTTCGGCATTGTTGATTAGCACCCCTTCATTTGCGTTTATTGCATAAACACTGCCAGAAGTAACCGATAAGCTGCACCTATTAAGTTCAACTCTTCCACGTGTCTTTCCTATACCATTCCCACCGGTATTATCTATTGTAACTTTGCCGCCATACTGGTAATAGTCGTCCACACAGACAGCTCCGGAGCTTGAGTTGCTATACATTTTTAATGCACCCGTACCGCCACTCTGCCCATAAATATTAAGATCATATAGAGGACCGGCAGGAGTACTGGTAGTTGTCAAACTATCAATGCAACTATCTGTGATCCGGTCAGACTCGGATCCAAAACTCATCGACTTTCCGTCCACGAGTATTATGTTCGCATCTCCTTTTAGCGTGAGCTTATGATTAAAAGAAATGTCACTGTTTACGACATACCACTTCTCAAAGGAGCCATTTCCAATCTCAGTCTCCGCCCCGGTAAGAATGGTATAGGAATTGTTGGACCGTTCCATGCCGCTTGCGTCCAGGTAGGAAACCGCCGGCGGGATAAAGGTAGCGCTGACAGTCACATCATAATCAGGCACGATAAAGGTGCGTGTATCTCCCGTTCCGCTGATATCAACCGTCGACGAACTATCGCCGGTTTTAGCTACGGTCAAAGTACCAAGCGCACACCCGTTCGCAGGCTCAACCGTCAGCGTCGCTGTGCTTCCTACAGCATGTATAGTTTTGTCAGCCCTAACCGTGCCGTTTGTCAAAGTATCAATCGTGACAGTAACAGCAGGGACTATTTTTCCTGCGATATTGCTTGCTGTTACTTCCTCACCGGTATCGCTGAAGACAAATTGCTTGTTATTGTTAAATGTAATTGTTCCGCCATAGCTATTGGCATCAATACTATCCGTTGCTTTTGTCCAACCTATTGAAACCGTGCAATCTCGGTCAGAATCCGAACCTATGCCATGACACCTATTACCACTATTATATTTTCCGCCTCCGATTGCAGTGATTTTTCCTCCCTGAATCGTTATTGTTCCATTTCGGCTGCTATAACCTCCGCCTATGCCGGCAGCATCTCCTCCTCCTGTAGCATTGATGGTGCCGTCTTTTATGGTAATGTCAAATGTATTTCCCCCGTATCCACTGCCTATGCCGGCTGCTTTATCTCCTCCGACAGCTTGTATGTTTCCTCCATTGACAGTAATAACTCCGCTCTCACCGTTTTGCCCACCACCAATTCCGGCGGCATTATAACCACCGGATGCTTCTATTGTACCTCCGTTAACTGTAATATTGCCACCACCTCTCTGATAGCCTCCTCCAAGACCGGCACCTTGTGTGTTTCCTCCACGCACAGTAATCTTACCACCATTGACAGTAATATTTCCGCCGGCTCCAGATTCACCGCCGCCAATGCCGGCAGCATAATTTCCACCGTTCACTTCTACTGTTCCGCTGTCAATGATAACGGTACCGCCTGCTTGTTCTTTATCACCGCCAATACCTGCATTACTATTCTCTACAGCATTGATAATCAGTTTGCCCTTTCCCTTGATAGTAAGGCTGTTGTCTCCGGTAACATGCATTCCCTTCGGAACAGTCAGCGTTGCTCCTTCCGCAATTTCAAGCACAACTGTCCCTTTAACATTAATCCTGTTTGAATACGTAATGTTACCACCGATATATATGTCGCTGCTCCAGTCTGATGCCTTATTGCCCCAGATTGCTGTTACTGTTGTGTCCTCTGTGAGTGTAACAATTTCTCCCGGTCGTTTATCTGTATTATTGCCTAATCTCCAGTTTAGGAACATTTTATCGTCATTTGGTGTGAAACTGCAGGCGGGTAATTTATAAGCTACTCCCTTTCCGGCCTTTACGGAAGTCATCGTACCGGAACCTCCATCTCCAACCGCAAAACTAACCGTTACATATTCAATCCATTCTGCCCGGATTTGTGTTCTGTTCAGCACAGATACAGTCTCACCGGCTTCATACTGCGTTTCGCCGATTGCCCATCTGTAAAAGATTTTTCCTTCGGGAGCCGTAAACCCGCATTCAGGCAGTTCGTAATCACCTCTGGCAATCTCTGCGGAACTCATCGTTCCGGAACCTCCATTTGCATCAAAACTGACTCCGACCTTCCACTCTGTGTTCTCACCGGCTACAGTTCCTGTGCAGGTTACATCTGCGTCCGCACCGATTGCCACACTGCCACCACTGTTTCCTGCTGTGCCTGAAAGATTCTTACCGTAGCCTATATTTCCGTTCGCTGTCACGGTTCCTCCCGTAATACTGATTGCACCACAAGAAAGCGAATCCTCTGTATTTCCGCTTCCACCACATCCGATTGCAGCGCCTTCAACCCCGCTTGATGACACTTTTCCCCCGGTCGCTGTAACAGTACCGCCGGTAATACTGATACTATCAACACTGTGGCTGTATGCGCCTCCAATGCCTGCATTTCCATAATAAGCCGTCGCGGTCACATTTCCACCGTTAATGGTAATACTTCCCTGTGTAGAATTGAACGATCCACCTATAGCAGAGGCTCCGATGCTCGTCACCATACCGGTTGAGCCACCACTTGCGTTGATTGTACCGCTATTGATGTTAATCGTTCCGAGACCACTGTTGCTTGCGCCCTCAGCGCCAATACCTGCGCCACCAAAGGCAGCTGTATCGTTGCTGTTACATCCTCCGTTCACTGTCAGACTTCCCGTACCGGATATATTCAATGTGCAGCCGTCAGGCACACAGATTCCGGCACCGTCTCCGGCAGCTTTTATTATATTAGTCCCTTGCAGGGTAAGGTTCAATGTAGCACCACCTGTTAAATAAATACCGCTGATTCCTCGGGTACTATCATGATTTCCTCCTATATCAATCGTCAGTCCGCTGATGGTCAGGTTTGTCGTACCTCCGTTGATGATAATCGCACCCTGCCAATATCCGGTATTCAGTGGCGGGTTATCAAAACATGAATTAGTTTTATTTGGGGAAAATGTGCCGGTTATTGTCTTTCCGTCATACTGCGCTCTGTTATCGTTGTTGATATAGATTGGTGCAGTCATCGTAACGTTGCCGTCTGCCTTAACCACCGTAACAGCACAAATAAAAGGCACCATTCCCACGACCAGTGCTACAGCCAATGCAAATGCCATTACGCTCTTTACCAGTGATATCTTTGATTTCTTCATTATTATCAATCTCCTTTTATTATCTGTTGTAAACATAACAACAACCGCACCGATAGGTTGAGTTTCTAATCATCTTACCAACCCGGAGCAATTCTATGACAAACTCGACTACCTTCTATACTCCCTCATAATCGCGTTCTTCTGAAATTCCAGCTCCTCCATAGCGTCAAACCCATTTTCCGGGATGTACACCAGTCCGACGGCGTACCTTGTCACCGCGGCCAGCATCAGGTGAAGCGTCTTAGAGAACATCTTCTCCTCGGGTTCATCCGTGCGCAAGGTCTTATCCTGTTCAGCCTTCAAATACATCCCATGAAACCCTTTCCGCAGTCCCGCTATCATCTCTTGATACGGTTGCAAGGTTTCTGCCCCTATATGCTCCGCCTGCACGTACACATTGAAGAACTGATTGAACCTGAGAAGGTCTGTATGGTTCCGATATAACTCTAAAAACGAATTCAGGTAAAACTCAAAAACCTCCGCAGCCGTCATACTCTCAAAGCCTTCACCCGGTCTACGCTTTCGGCTCCCTTGCTGGAACTGTTCCCATTTCCAGGTAGCAACAGCGACCACGAAATCCGGCTTTGAGCTGTAATACCTGTATATACTTGCACTTCCGCAGCCTACTGCACTCGCCACATCACGCATGCTGACAGTCTCAATTGTTTTCGTTGAAAAGAGCTCAAAGCCTTTTTGCAGAAGTTCTTCTCTCCTTGCTTCTTTTTTTTCTTCGTTTCTTGAAGTAGTCCACATATTAAGTCAATCTCTTTCATAAATATCTGTATCAAAAAGCACGGCGTTAATTCTGGCCGACATGATACAAAGTGTATCTAAATGCAATACATTTGTCAAGAGAGAATAAAAATAGCGACACAATAAAAACGGGGCCCGGTGACATTCTCGTCACCAAGCCCCATCCCTGTTAACTTACATTCGAGGATTCTGTTTGTCAGCTCAGGAGATGTGACCGTCGGAGAAGCTACAATATATCCATTTTGACCGGCTATGTCAGCCATTTCAAGGAGCATTACTGTTTTTCCATATCCCCTTTGACCTAAAAGCAATATCGAACGCTCTCTGCTTCCCGGCCTCGTCTCCAAAGTATTTTTGAATTCATTTATATATTTGTTTCGACCGATCAGGTTTTGCGGTCTGTTCCCGAATGAGGGATCAAAATAATCATCTCGCCCGGCAATCACCTTCTTATTTCTTTTATTGCATTTCATTTCTTTTATTGCATTTCATTTCTTTTATTGCATTATGTCAATCATTATCAGATACAAATCCCGTTTCGGTTCGAAACGCCATCAGAGTATAAGAAGCCGCGGTATACAAAACTTCCTTGAAATACGAACCTTGTCAGCAAGCTCCTTGAAATGCATATCATCAGCACTCGTGCAGAGAATATCGGGGATTTGTGATGTATAACGACTTTGCCATTACCGGCTGCCTTTAGTCAAATAATTCTTCACCCACTATTGTATTCTGAACAATCTCTGAATACTTGTTTCGCTTAAATCCGTTTCCACTAACCAAAGTTACATGAATAGCTTTATTAACTGCCGTTTCTTTTTGAAATGTCGCCAGCCTGTTTTGAATCTTATAATACTCGTCTCGATCCAACGCGTATTCTTCATTTGTATATTTCATCTCGCATAAATTGATAACCCCGTCCTTTCTATCGATGATCAGATCTATCTGAGCACCTTTTTCAGACCTGCTGCTTCTCCAAGAATAAACATTCGTTTCTACCCCACTGATACCCAACGAAGCCTTAATTTGATCTATGTGATTCAGGCAGACTATTTCAAATGAATTACCACGCCACGAATTATATCCCGGCGAATTAATATACTCATTCCATGATGTACATTTCTTACTCTCAATAAAATTCACAGCAAACAGAGTGAACGGATCTATCAGTTGGTATAATGCATCATTCTCTTCCTTGGTATAATTGCTGAATCTTCTTATAAATCCGCACTCCTCCAGTTCTCTAAGATCCTTTGTTAAGACAGATCCCCCTCCTATTGTCTTTATTTTAGCCAGTTCAGATCTGGTAATACCATCCTTTTTCTTTGCTAACTCTTCCAGTATCGCCATGTGTTTTTCAGGCTTTACAAACAAAGAACGAAAAAGGTTATAATACTCACTGTGTAGTTCACCATATTCCTTGAAACATAATTCATTAATGTTCTGAGCAAGACTTAATCGTGAATCCATCAAATTGAGGTAATAAGGTATTCCACCAAACACCATGTAACTCTCGATCATCTGACTACGAGTCATAACGATATCATTAAGCGCAAACAATTCCTCACATTCCTTAAGCGTAAATGGGGCTAATCGGATACGCTTTGTCACTCTGTTATGAAATCCTTTTTTACCGGAAAGCAGGTTATTTATTATCCAGGACGTTGCCGACCCACATACAATGAGCACAAGATCATCTTGCGCAGACCCCCAGCTATTCCAAAAATAATCCAGCGCACTTTTAAAATCAGACCTTGCGGTATCCATCCAGGGAAGCTCATCCAAAAAGATGACACGCTTATTATTTATAGGCTCTCGATAAACCTTTGGAGATTCAAGAAGCTCCCTTAAACGTGAAAACGCTTCAAACCAGTCCTTGGGCAACTCTTTCTGTTTATTACCATAGTTAATAAGGCTTTCATTGAAAGCACGAAGTTGGCCTTTTGTCTTCTCATCGGTTAATCCCGTAGCATAAAAAGAAAATTGCTTATTAAAAAACTCTCTTATGAGGTATGTCTTCCCTACCCTTCGTCTCCCATAAACAACAACAAATTCCGGGTTTTTTGAGTTCAGACAACGCAACAGTTTTTCCTTTTCATTTTTTCTTCCAATAATTTTCATGCCATATCCTCTCGCTATAATCCGCCATAACCACACTCTAATACACAGTTTTGGCGATATATAATGTATATTGTCATTATATATCGCCAGATTATCTTTTGCAATATATTTTTTGATTTTGATGCCAGCTGCTGCGGCTGACGGCAACGAAGCATATGGGAAATCCGGCAAGTGAATGTGAATGTAAATGTGGATGTGAATGAATATCCGGTGTAACGGAATCAAAAGATCATAAAGAATCTGCCAAGAATAACGGTGTTGCTGATATGCCTTAAAAACAGCCTGATCGATGCGTTTTTTTGCGCAATTTCGGAGAGGGCCGTCACAGCTTCCCTGTGACAGCCCTCCCGCTGCAATCATGCCTTCCGCATGGGTATTAAATATCAAAATCCACGGTTCCGTCCTCGAGCTTGTAGATTGCGCCCACCACCTGCAGGCCCGCTTCCTCATCCTTCTGGATCTCCAAGCTGGACTCTATGATCCGCACGCTCTGCTTCACATTTAACACGGCTGCCTTGTAATCCGATTTTTCCTTTCCGATCGCTTTTTTGATCTCGTCCGTGATGTACTTGATGTAACCGTCCGGATCATGATTGATGGCCGCTCCCACAGCCCCGCACTGCGTATGCCCAAGCACCACCACAAGATTGGTACCCAGATGCCCCGCCGCATACTCGATACTTCCGAGCTGATGATCGTCAATCACATTGCCTGCCACACGGATCGTGAAGATATCCCCGATGGCCGCGTGAAAGATCCTCTCCGGGATCACGCGGGAATCCGAGCAGGTGATCACGATCGCGTAGGGTTCCTGTCCGTTGTTTGCAAAGTGCTCCAAGGTCTGGGAGGAGATGTCGGAGGAAAAGGTATCCTTCGATACATACAGGGCATTCCCGTCCTTAAGCTTTTGAATCGCTTCCTTTGCTGAGATCATATGAAATCCCCCTTTCATTTATGCCGGTTGATAAAAAGCTCTTTCATTATATCAAAAAAGGGAGTTTCAAACAATATGTTGATTTTTTCCTGATGAAATATTAAAGTTTCCAAAGCCAGGAGACCTCTTTTGCTTTTACATCCTTCAAATATCCGCGGGCTATCATAAAGTACTGCTCCTATTTTGTCGTTTTGTCGTTTTGCCATGATAAAATGAGTATAGCACCCATTATCACTCACCATCAATGTCAGTCTCATCTGCATATTTAAACCTATACATGCCCTTAGCTTTACCCTTTACAGGAACTATAACCTGCATCTCCCTCAGTTTCGCCAGAAGATTTCTTGCAGTCCTATCCGAGCAATCCAATATTTTTATAATATACGCAGAACTCATCACCGTCGCCTTAAGTATAAAATAGTCATTATTAAAGATCGGATTGGGAAGACCAACCGCCTCCAACTCCCTACACATACGATCAACACCCTCGCCATATTCCTTAACATACCCATAGTCCTTCATGAAGGCAGCAATTTTCGGATTTCGCGAGAAGTGCATATACCGGATATTCTCCTTCTTTACCATTCCGGCAAATGTTCTGGGACTATCCACTTCAAGCCTGTCATCAAACATCTTGATCTGAATATCCGTTCCCTTTATCCCGTAGTCTCGGTGTGTGGTAGCATTGACAATGACACAATAAAAACAGGGCCTGGTGACATTCTCGTCACCAAGCCCCGTCCCTTGTAACTAAACTATACTAATTCTTACTTCGGATCAGCTCCGTCTTTTGTCTTGTCGTAGAAGCTCTTAGCCATCTTGTTCTGTGAGGCAAGCTTAAATGCCTCACCCTTTTTCACAAAGTTGACTTGGAAAGCTTCAAGCTTATATCCATAGCCCTGTGTTCCGGCCTTCTCTCCGCTCTTTGCCCAGTTCAGCCAGCCGAGCTTCTCTGAGTAAGCCCTGAAGTACATATCATAGAGTGTAGCTACCTGGCCCTTTGCTCTGAGCTGGATAAGCTCTACTCTTCTCGACTCGCCCTTGGTTCCGGCGTAGGTTGAGGTGTCTGCAGTAGTTGCCCACTGGGTCCAGCCCTTCTTGGAGCAGTACGCTCTGTACTCAACCGAACCGCTTACTCCCGAAAGCTGCATCTGGATTGTCTCCATCCTGAGATCCTGGGTTGTACCGGCCATCTTCGAGGCTTCCGTTCCCGAAACCTTAGCTGTAGACCATGTCATCCAGTTCTTCTTCTGCACATAAGCTCTGTACTTGAGGCTAACCTGCTTGATAAGGAACTTCTTGGTTATCGTTCCCGCGTAGTCTCCCATTCCTTTTATGGTCACAGTCGCAGTACCGGCCTTGGTGTTGTTAGCGTAAGTTACAGTGTAATCTGTGCCCTTCTTCAAGATCTTGCCATCGTACTTGAGCGTTACCACCGGAGTGACAGCTTTGCCGGTGTATGCCTGCGTCGCAAGTCCGCTTATCTCACAATCAGCTATGTCCTTTAACTTCTCTGTCTTCGTCTCTTCTTCCGTAATCTCGTTCTTGCCTTCAGCATCCGCGAAGAACTTTCCGCATACCTCACATGTCCAGTACTCTATGTTGCCCTCTTCCTCAACTGTCGGCTCCTTAGCTTCTACATGAGTCATCTTATGACCTTCCGCCTTGATCACAGTATCCTCAAGGGTTATCTCCTTCGTACCTTCCGCGTCCTCGAAGAGCTTATCGCAATCCGCGCAGGTGTAATAAGCTGTATTTCCGTCCTCGGTGCAGGTTGCCTTCTTCTCCGGTACGAGAGTGAGCTTATGCTTAGACTTCGGAAGTATGGTCTTCTCCTCTGTGATCTCGGTCTTACCCTCAGCGTCAGCAAAGTACTTTCCGCACACAGAACAGATCCAATATTCTATATTGCCTTCTTTTTCTGTTGTAGCCTCTACTGCTTCAAAATGAGTAAGCTTATGACCTTCTGCCTTGATCACAAGGTCTTCTTCCTTAACTTCGGTCTTGCCTTCCGCATCTGCGAAGAGCTTCTTGCACTCCGAGCACTCCCAGTATGCTTTCTTTCCATCCTCTGTGCAGGTTGCCTTAACATCTTCATGAGCGGTAAGCTTATGTCCCAATGCCTTGATGATCAGGCTTTCCTCTGTAACTTCCTTCTTGCCTTCCGCATCTGCGAAGAGCTTCTTGCACTCCGCGCACTCCCAGTATGCTTTCTTTCCATCTTCTGTGCAGGTTGCCTTAACCTCTTCATGAGCGGTAAGCTTATGAGCCAGCTTTCCGATTACTATATTCTTCTCTTCAACTTCTGTCTTACCCTCTGCATCTGAGAAGAACTTTTTGCACTTTGAACACTCCCAATATGCCTTGTTTCCGTCCTCACCACAAGTAGCATCCTTAGCTTCGTGAGCCACAATGGTGTGACCGGTAGCTTTTATAGTTTCCTTATAGCTGGCTCCGCATGAACAGCTATATGTACGTTCTCCGTCTTCCGTACAAGTCGGCTCTTCCGTCACAGTGCTTGTGTATGAATGGTAGTGCGGAGGTATATACTGAGCAATCTTTACTGTCACACAGGCAGGTTCTGTATCAATATGATTTCCATCAGCAACCACCTTGTACCATACGTAGTAGATTCCGGTATCGGTTTTTGCAGGGATGGATGTGGTATAAAGGTTATCCACGGGGGCGGTAGTGGCATTTTCGCCGAGGGCATACCACATTTCTCCGCCTACCAGTGTTGATTCATCGACGGTCACCAACAGTTTCTCATTACCATCATATGTACAGTTATTTGCGGAGACTGTAGCCGGGACTGTGTTCGCCTTATTGATCGTCACGGTTACTTCTTTGGTCGCCTGCTCATAGGCAGCAGTTTCCGCCACCGTCACAACAACATAGGCTTTGCCGTCCGCAGGAACCTTCTTGATGGTCAGCGCGCCGGTGGAGGTGTTCACATCGATGTAATCCGCACTGCCGTCCTTGACTGCGTGGCTGATTGCGCCACCGCCCGTGGCAGGTTCAGTGACGTTGGCACTGACGCTCTTGTCCGTGTCACCATAGGTCACGGTCACATTCTCAGCGGAGATTGTCTGTGTACCCTTTTCCCTGATCGTCAGTATACCGTTTGTATAGCTGATCGTGTAATTCTCACTTGCGGCCGCTCCGGAAGGAACGATGTCATAAGTGCCGGCTGTATTGCCATCGGGAGTTGCAGCGCTTCCGTCCTTCTGATAAGCCAGCGTTGGCTGTGCAGTCAGCTTATCCGTACCCACCAGTCCCGTTACAGTGTAGAAATCCGTGCCGAAGAGTGTGGGCACTGTGCCGCCTACATAGATGCTCTGATCCTTGGCCCCGATCGTAAGCGTCTTTGTATTAACGGTAATTGTATCTGTGGTCTTCGTATCAACCGTTGTATCAGACTCATACCGGGCTGTAATCGTAGCAGAACCTGCCTTCAAAATCTTAACGGTTGCGGCTGCTCCATTCGACGTAATCCGGAACACCGTAGCATCGCTGGTGGTCCATGTCCAGTTGCCCGTTCCGATCCCTTCTTTCTTCACACTGCCGGTCAGTGTGAAATCCTCGCCATAGGTCTTGGATGTGGGAGCACCTGTGATGCCCAGCTCTGCGTCCTCCTTTGGTGTCAGTGTTATCATAACATTGACCGCAGAATCGGCATAGTTGGTAGAACTGATAGTCACAGGCAGGGTGATGGTATCAGTCTCTGCGCCACCGGAAATGTTCGCCGTTACATTGCCACTGTTATCTACTGCAAAGTTTGAAACCGTAACATCGCCGGTCTTGGTGGCGGTTCCCGCCGTATAAGTCAGCGTTCCGGCATTCTCAGGCATTTTGCCCGCCACAGAAGCGCTGATGCCGGTCAGGGTATATACCTGACTTGACGCCACATCCGTGATGGTCTGTGCCGCCGCCTTTCCTATAGAGAAGTTCGCAGTTTTCGCCTCAGGCAGCTTGTAGTTGCCTGCCTTTTCGCCGGTCAGACCGCTCGCCGTGGCGGTATAGCCCGTCCCCGCGTTGGTCTGCCCGCCGTTGACGGTAACGCCGATCTCGTCACTGTTCACAGTTCCTGTCGCCGTGGCCGTGGGAGCCTGCACTGAGCCGTTGAAGGTCAGCGATGTGTTGCTCCAAGTCAGACCTACTTCCTTCTGCTCAATGCCGGCGGCAGCTGTCGGTTGGCTGTTTTCTGCGTCAATTTCATAGTTTTTGCCGCCGCTTGTCAATGTCCAGCCGGAAAGGGTGACAGTCTTGCTCTCACCCTTGTTTGCATCTTCGAAAGATCCGCTTACAGTAAATTCTACATTATCACCGTCCACAAGACCGGTTACCGTAGCTTTAGAGGTATCAGTAGTCGCTGTGGTATTCCCGTCGTACTCTTTATCAGCAGCAATAACGCCTGTGATAGTCAGCTTCTTTTTGTTGATGGTCGCTGTGGTTTCGGATTGGTTTCCGCCGGATGCAAGCACATAGTTGCCTGAGCTTGTGCCTCCGAGGGTGAGGCTGTTTAGATCTATTGTTACAGTCTTGCCGGACCCTGCTGACGCGCTGTCGAATGTGCCGTTTCCGCTGACCGTCAGGATGTCGCCTGTGCATATTCCATCAAATACGGTAGCCTCCGTCGAATAAAGTGTTGCAGCAGTAGTTCCGTCATAAGTCTTGTTGTTAGCCGATATACCGCTTCTTACCGTGACTGTCTTTGGAGCGATCGTGAACGATGCCTCGTATGTGCCTTTGTAGCTGCCTGTTCCGGTAACAACTGCCTTATAACTGCCGGCA
The DNA here is from genome assembly GCA_017525525.1 of Lachnospiraceae bacterium. Taxonomy (GTDB): domain Bacteria; phylum Bacillota; class Clostridia; order Lachnospirales; family Lachnospiraceae; genus Coprococcus_C. The sequence goes on from JAFXSQ010000046.1 coordinate 16,523, forward strand.
TCCTTCGGTGCTCCGTTAATTACGGTCTCCGTACTTCCGAAGACCTTCTTATAGCTTACGGTGTAATCCGTACCTGCTGTCAGCGCAGGATCAGGATCACCGGAAAATGTAAGCGCAGGCGTTTGTTCGGTGCCGTTATATGTCAGGTTGCCAGCACCTGTAAGCTCAGGTAAGGGAGCTTTGATAGCCAGCTTCCCATCATCATTCAGCCCACCGATGAATGTCTCGTTGATGTCGCTCTTAAAGTATCCCGTCTCGGTTTCTGTAAGGGGATCCGTGCGAGGGGCTCCTATTTGCGCTACAGTTGTGCCTTTATTTGCGTTAATATAGATCACCGCACCGTCTGTCAGCGTGCCGATGACGGTGATGGTATTGCTGCCATCAAGCACAACATTGTTAGCACTATTGTCCCTGATCACGGGCGCGCCGCTCATGTTGAACGTACTGTCATTTTTCACGTACACGCCGCCGCCAGCATTGGTCGCAGTGCAGCCGCTGATGGTGCCGCCCTCCATGGTGAACGTACCGGCATAGACGTACACGCCGCCGCCTTCATAATTTTCGCTGCAGTCGCTGATGGTGCCGTCGCTCATGTTAAACGTACCGTCATTGTACACGCCGCCGCCTTCACCATTTGCGCTACAGCCGCTGATGGTGCCGCCGTTCATGTTGAACGTACCGTCATTGTACACGCCGCCGCCAAAGGGATGTAGACCTTCCGCTTTGCAGCCGGTGATGGTGCCGTCCTCCATGGTGAACGTACCGGCATTGGACACGCCGCCGCCATAACTTTTTGCAATGCAGTTGGTGATTTTGCCGCCGCTCATGGTGAACGTACCGTCACTGTTCACGCCGCCGCCTTGATTATCTGTGCTGCAGTCGCTGATGGTGCCGCCCTCCATGGTGAACTCCCCGTGATTGTACACGCCACCACAAATGTACGCTTCGCAGCCGCTGATGGTGCCGCCCTCCATGGTGAACTTACCGTCATTGTTCACGCACACGCCACCGCCTTTTTCCGCGCCGCAGCCGCTGATGGTGCCGTTGTTCTTCATAGTGAACGTACCGGCATTGTACACGCCGCCGCCATCAAATCGCGCCCTACAGCTATCGATGGTGCCGCCGCTCATGTTGAACGTACCGGCATTGTACACGCCACCACCGTTGCCATAATAATCATCATATTCTGCATTACAGCTGTCGATGGTGCCACCGCTCATGTTGAACGTACCGGCATTGTACACGCCGCCGCCATATTTTTCTGCTTTACAGCTGACGATGATGCTGCCGTCGCTCATGTTAAAAGTACCGCCGGCATTGTACACGCCGCCGCCAAATCCATATATTTCTTCATTTGATCCAACAAATGTTGCATTACAGCTGTCGATGGTGCCGCCGCTCATGTTGAACGTACCGGCATTGTACACGCCGCCGCCTTTACAGGATTCGCCGGTCGCAGTGCAGTTATCGATTTTGCCGCCCTCCATGGTGAACGTACCGCCTCCATTGACGTACACTCCGCCGCCGTCACCATCGATATTTCCGCCGGTGATCTTTCCGGTATGATCCGTGCTGCTGTCGGTGAGGGTCAGGTTACCGTTCACCGTGATGACGTTGCCGCCCTCAACAGCAGTTTTACCTGCCAGCCCGCGGTCGATGGTGTTGCCGCTCAGGTCGAGGATGATATACTTACCTGCAGGGATCACCAGCGCACTTTCGTTACCGCTTGCGGTGATATCGTCTGTCAGTGTTATCAGCGTGGGGTTTCCTGAAACCGTGCTAGCATTATAGAACTTCGCCTGCAATGCTCCCCATGGGGTGAAGAATTTGAATGATCCGTCACTATCCACTGCGGCGACAAGGCTGTTGTCCGTATCGCTGTGGAACTTCGCCAGGTCGGTGTCGGTGATGCTGTAACTTTCTCCATTCTTCGCGAACGCAACGCCCTTATCCGCATTGACCAAAATCTCAGCGCCGTCCGTCAGCGTGCCGATGACGGTGATGGTATTGCCGCCATCGAGCACAACATTGTTAGCATTGCCATCCTTCTTATTGTCCCTGATCACGGGCAAGCCGCTCATGTTGAACGTACTGTCATTTTTCACGTACACGCCGCCGCCTTCATCATTTGCGCTGCAGCCGCTGATGGTGCCGTCGCTCATGTTGAACATACCGCCTTTTTTGACGTACACGCCGTCGCTCATGGTGAACGTAGCGGCATTGTACACGCCGCCACCTTGGGCCGCGCCGCAGCCACTGATGGTGCCGCGCTCCATGGTGAACGTACCGTCATTGCACACGCCGCCGCCAGCGGCCGAAGTGCAGCCGCTTATGGTGCCGCCGCTCATGTTGAACGTACCATCATTGTACACGCCGCCGCCGCACCTGATATCGATGGTCGCACTACAGCCGCTGATAGTGCCGCCCTCCATGGTGAACGTACCGTCATTGCACACGCCGCCACCTTGGGCCGCGCCGCAGCCGGTGATGGTGCCGCCATTCATAGTGAACGTGCCGCCATTGCACACGCCGCCGCCAGCGGCCGAAGTGCAGCCGCTTATGGTGCCGCCCTCCATGGTGAACTCCCCGTAATTGCACACGCCGCCGCCAGCGGCCTCAGTATTACAGCTATCGATGGTGCCGCCGCTCATGTTGAACGTACCGTCATTGTTCACGCACACGCCGCCACCTTTTTTTGCATTACAGCTGACGATGGTGCTGCCGTCGCTCATGTTAAACGTACCGCCAGCATTGTACACGCCGCCGCCATCATATTCTGCACTGCAGTTGGTGATGGTGCCGCCGTTCATGTTAAACGTACAGCCGGCATTGTACACGCCGCCGCCAAATCCATCTAAATCATCATATTTTGCATTACAGCTGTCGATGGTGCCGCCGCTCATGTTGAACGTACCGGCATTGTACACGCCGCCACCATCGGTCGCGCCGCAGCCGCTGATGGTGCCGCCATTCATAGTGAATGTGCCGCCAGAGACATGCACGCCGCCGCCTTTACTGTATTCGCCGGTCGCAGTGCAGCCACTGATAGTTCCTCCGCTCATGGTGAACGTGGCATTCTGAGCAACATACACACCGCCGCCGTTACCTGTGGTATTTCCGCCGGTGAGCTTGCCGGTCGTGCCGGTACTGCTGTCGGTGAGGGTCAGATTTCCTTGTACCGTGATGACATTGCCGCCCTCAACAGCAGTTTTACCTGCCAGCCCGCGGTCGATGGTGTGGCCGTTCAGGTCGAGGGTGAAGCCCTTACTTTCGGGAATCACCAGCGAACCATCCCCCTGCTCTGTGTCTGTCCATACGACATCCTTCTCCAATTTGACCGTGCTGCCGTTTGATGCATCGTTTATCAGATCCTGCATCTCGGTACGGGACATGGTTTCCGACCCGTCCGTCCCCTCCGCCAACACCGCCGTCGGGACAAATCCCGCAAGCAGCAGGGCAATAACACCTAACATCACAATTTTTGTTATGTCATTCTTCAAATTCTTCATCTTCTTTCTGTCTCCTTTATACGCACTGCCTTATCAACAGATTATTTGCTCTATACTCCGGCTTCCTTCAGCACATACCTTTTAACAGTGTCGCTGATGAAAAGCCCTTAATCTTCAACCCTTCCTCTGTATAGGAACCTGCGGTCTCTGTGGCGTGAACGGATGGTTACGAGAGTATTCCGCCGCCTCCTCATTTATCTCGCTCACTGTTTAGTCTCCGAAAAATTGTCTTCTCCACTTTGTATAGTCAAACTTCTCATGAATGATCAAGGAAATAAATAACTCCGTTCCCACGTCTCCGAATTTCTGTCTAAGCCAGTCAACACCATCAATTAAAATTTCCGTTTGATTCATATTTGCCATATAAGCATCTGTCTTAGTCATTATTTTTACCTCCGATCCTTTTAATAAACTCAATCGGATCAATAACATCTATCCGGTCTGAACTGTATTTCAATAAACGGTCATCCGTTGTAAGTAGATAATCGCAATTTGCAAGAATGGCACAAGCCGTGTGAATTGCGTCGGCAGATTTAACCCCGGTTGCTGTTATCTCCTCTGCCGGTAGGTCTACCTGCTGCTTATAGCCTGCTTCATCAAGGTAAACCACTGTATTTTGATCCAGAAAGCTCCGAATGGTTGCTCTCCTCATCTCGTGTGGATTTCTTGAACACTCATAACCCAGCATATTGGATGATGCCAATTCAAAATCATCCGCTAATATTTTCCCCTGGATATACAATTTGGCCTGTGTTTCCAGTGATATCCTCAGCCGTGATTGGTCATCCCTGCTCCTCATATTCGTGAAGCAGAGCCATCTTCATTTTCTCCAATTCCTTTTCCGCGTCAAACCCGCTCTCCGGGATATACACAAGTCCTACCGCATATCTCGTTACCGCCGCAAGCATCAGATGGAGCGTGGTACTAAACATCTCTTCTTCTGTTTCATCTATCCGAATTGTATGATCCTGCTCCGCCCTCGTATACATCACATGAAAACCGACTTTCAGTCCTTCTATGATATCCCGATATGGCTTCATCACTTTCGGATCAATGTTCTCAGACTGAATGTATATGTTGAAAAACTGGTTGAAACGCAGCAGGTCTCTTTTGTTCCGGTAAAGCTCTATGAAGGATTCAAGGTAAAAATCAAGAATCTCCACCGCGGTCATCCCGCTGAAATCCCGGCTCGGCCTGCGTTCCACGTTCTCCCTGATGGTCTGTTCCCATATCCATGTGGCCACAGCAACGACAAGGATAGGCTTTGATGGAAAATAGCGGTACAAGGTAGTCGTTCCATAACCGCATTTCTCCGCAACCTCTATCATTGACACTGATTCAATGTTCTTCGTCGTAAATAACTCGTAACTTTTCGCAAGAAAATCATTGCGTTTTATAGCCATCTGCGCTGCATCTTTTGCCTTGTCCCGCATTACCGCTCTCCCTGTGCCTTACCTATAAAAAGGCGCACTAACCACACTATTATCAATACGGTAGACAGTCTGCCACGTTACTTTTTGCTTGTCAATAGTTTTCCTGAAAAAAAGACAAAAAATCGGGCAGCTCTACCACCTTTCCACAGTGATATGCTGCCCGCGATTTACACGTCAAATCTCAACCTCCACGGTCACGCCAGCCTTGAATGCCACCTCATAGTCATCATCCTTCACGACTGCTCCTATTTTGTCATTTTGTCGTTTTGCCATGATAAAATGAGTATAGCATCCTTATCACTCACCATCAATCTCCATCTCACTTGTGTATTTAAACCTATACATGCCCTTACCTTTACCGACAACCGATACAACAACCTCCATATCCCGTAATTTACTTATGAGACTTCTCGCTGTCGAATCTGCACATGATAATACCTTTCTAACATATGCTGCGCCAAATACTTGATTTACTTCCACATTATGATACAAGGTTTCTATGTTTGTGATGGTAGGCTTGCTATATCCCATTTTTGTACATAAATTAATGATTTTTGAAAATTCAATCATCGAAATCGCCGGCTTTTTATCTAAACCGCCGACTTTTTCAGCTTGAACCGCCGATTTTTCTTCAAAACCGCCGACTTTTTCAGTTTGTACCGCCGACTTTTCAAAGGCAGCACTCATTATTGTTGTCTTTAAAATAAATGTATTACTGTTGAATACCGGATCAGGCAAACCCGCAGCCTCAAGTTCACGGCACATACGGTCTACACCCGCTCCATATTCTTTTACATAACCATAATCCTTAAGAAACGCTGCAATCTTGGGGTTTCTGGAAAAATGTGTATACCGGATATTCTCCTTCTTTACCATTCCGGCAAATGTTCCGGGGCTATCCACTTCAAGCCTGTCATCAAACATCTTGATCTGAATATCCGTTCCCTTTATCCCGTAGTCTCGGTGTGTGGCAGCATTGACAACAATCTCTGTTCGAACAAACTCACTGTACTCTTCTTCCGTAACAAAAATACCATCATGCCCGAGATATGTTTTCTCTTTCATCTGAATTTTGATGAATTCAACCGCCTTCTCTACTTGCTCAAGAATTCGTCCGTCAAATATAACATCTTTTACGACATTCATATCTTTACCGACCTGCGCTTCAATTCCATCATATCTAATGAATCTAATAAAGGCTCTCGGAAAGAACTGCTGTGGATTTTTACCGAAAAGCAAAATTGCCGTCACAGAAACCTGTTCTCCGCCATCTTTCAATACAACGAACTTCTTGTTTTCTTTCAGATATTCCTCTGCCGATTTGGTATAACCTATCCTCTTGATGTAGTTCCGGACGAAATCCATGTCTATATCTTCCATAGTTGCATTATAGACCGGCTCGTCCTCAAAATACCTTAACCCTTTTGCGTACATAAGCGTCAGTCTATCTTGAAACGAAAGCTTCTTACTCTTGTCTCCGACACGAAGATATACTTCATCAGCCTGATATGCTCGTCGCTATCCCACGAGCAGCCGGACATTACCATCTTATTTAAGTTTATGCCGAAATCTGTGCATAAAAAATGCGAGCGCAACATTTTATTTGTTGCCTCGCATCATTCATCTCTGGTGATTATATCTTAACATATCGGAAAAATGGCTTCAAGTTCCAAACGGTCTCATTTTTTTGCTACAACTTTTACCCAATTGGGTAAAGGTTGCGCGCAATCTAACTCCAGCTTTTCGGTGTTACAGTGACTTATACACCTCCATTACTTCCTAAACATATTAAGCTTTCTTCATACCTGCTATCTCACGAACCTGTTCAAGCGTAATGCCCTCGCCTTCCGCTATCTGCTCATGAGAAAGACCCATACTAAGCCAACGAAGCACACTCGCAACGATCTGTTCCCACTTAGATTCTTTTCTCATATCTTCCATAACCTTACACATGACCGCCACTCCCTTCTCATCTTCCTTGAAATACCGAACCTTGTCAGCAAGCTCCTTGAAATGCGTATCATCAGCACTCGAGCAGAAGAAATCATGCATCTACTTACTACGCAACATTGTCAGATATTTCCTGACAATTATCAGTTGTCGCATCTTTTCTCCTTATCAGTCACAAATTCTCACGAAAGAATCCATCGTCCGCTTGTATCGCTACCCTCTCGTTTCAAAATATTACCGTCCTGAAACTCTTTCAAGTATCTCTTCACAGTGCGTTCGCTTGCTTCGGATATTTCAGCCAGCTTGGGTATAGTTATTGTCCCATTCGATACTATTGCCACCATTATTTTCGCAGCCGTCACCCGTTTTATATTTGAATAATTCATCAAAAATACAGAAGCTCCTTCGGGCAAATTCTCAGTGACATTCTCAGTGACATTTTTTACTTTTGTCACTGTCTCTGTATCCTGAGCGACCTGATGTTGCCCTTCCTCTTCAGCTTTCACATTGGCAAACTCCTCATTGATCAAAAAGGTATCACGACTCAGCTTTTACGATATCGTTTACCTTTAGTCGCTCCATCTTCCACAAGCTCCCCGTTATCAACCAATATCCGGAGTAACTCTTTTGTCCTCGTCTCCTTTAGATCAAGAATAGCCGCAAAATCAGCACTTCTATACCACATACCATCCTGCATATTATCTAATATCTTATCAAGCTGCCCTCTTGTTTTGGATGAAATTCGCTTTTCGTCGCTTTTTTTCGTCGCTTTTTTTTCGTCGCTTTTTTCCGTCGCTTTTTTCTGTCGTTTTTTTTCAAACGATAACACCAGTCTTGTCCTGTCAGGATTAAACTCCTCGATAATCTCCGGTGCTTCAAAGCCCTCATCATCCCAGACATTAAAGATATCCGGTACTCCGCTTCCAGCCCGCTCACCGATATCAATCATGTTGAACATCTTCATTAGGCCTTTATTTCTCGGATCAGAGATGCCACCAAGCCGTATCTGCTTCTTCCCGACACGAATATAACCCGGATTTTCTAATGTCAGCTTGTGATTTTCCATTTTGATAACTACGCCACGCGTTTCATAAAAATCCGCATTCATAAGACAATTGGCAAGAGCCTCTCGCAAAGCCTTATGAACAGGGGTGTCATCAATCCTCGTGCCACCTACCATCTTAAACGGAACTTTAACCTCTTTTATGATCTTGTTATACACACGGAAATAGAAATCGCATACATTTCCTGACCATTCGCCGGAGCTGGACTGCAATCTGTCCGTCCATCGTATTGTAGGATCCAGCATTTCTCTGTAATCCAGGAAATATTCCGGATACTGTCTGACGATGTTATACTCATCTCCAAACATAAGCAGACCGGCGCCTGTCGGATGATATTTCCCATCTCTTCCGGATATCGCTGCCGCTCCAATACTACGAAGATATTCATCGTCTGAATATCTTTCAAAAGGATGTCCGGGTCTAAGTGATTTATGCCTGTTTCGATATCCGTGTACTGTTTCCATATTCAGATACTCCATCGGAATATCCTCAAGGACCTCCATATCCATCGTATTCTCAGGCTGGTCACGAAGCATCGCCTTTACCTGCGCCTTCGTGCAATGATAATCACCCTCGCTGTTGCGCCGGAAAGTATGCCCAAACATATCATCATTAAGATATTCCGGCTTATCCTCACGTCTTGCCATAGGCACTCTGATCACAAGGATCAGATCATCTCCAACCTCATAAGGCTCCACATCCTTATCCGTGAGAAGATTGATGTTGACCTTTTTTCGATCATTGATCGTATCCCAGAAATTCTTGATCAGCTTTCTTGTATCCTCTTTTTTCAATCCGGTTGTATACCAGGAGCCATCATCCCGCTCCAAAACTCCCAGTAGAATCACTCCGCCATTACTGTTCGCAAGTGCAGAATATGATTCCCAAAGGCTCAATGGAAGCCCTCCCTTGGCCTTCTTTACCTCACGACGGTTATCTTCCTTATATTCATCAAATTTCCTTATATCAAACACATCCTGATCCATATTATTTATCTCCGATCATTTCGTAACAGAGTCACTCAGATAATTCGCATTGCTTATGTTTCAACATTTTTTCTGTCTCAACTTTATATATCATCTATGGTATATATCGGCAAACCGCCACCGAGCACATCATTCTCAGTTATAAATATCACAAAGGTTTCCGGCAGATCACTGCAATCTTTTCTTTTATCTCATTTACAGTCATATGTTACAAGCCTCTAATCCTTTTCCTCTGCAACTTCTACCTCGCCTCTGTGCATCCAAACCATTCTGCACACTATACGCGAGCCCATCCGGTTTGATACAGTATAGCAAAATCCCCACCCTTTTTCAAATATTTGTTCCGCTGCCTACGCAAAATCAAATCGGGATTACCGATCATCGACCGGTCGCATTTTTCAAGAACATCATACAGTGCTCAGTCGCCGAATGGTAACCGGATCGTTCTCAAAGTTGATCTTCACTAATATTTACGGTAGTAAAGCATATATTTATCTGCTAAAATACACCCTATGAGAAAAATAATAGCATTGGTGGTCTTACGGCCACAGCGAGAATACAATCTGGATATTATCAACCGTCTCAAAGCCGAGCTTTATGACAAGGGCTACGGCCTTATGGTCTTCGGTACATTTACGGATCTGACCGTGAAGGACAAGAATGATTACGGTGAGCGAAGCGTCCTGGAGCTGATCCCCTATGACAGGATTTCGGGACTTATTATCATGCCCGGAACCTTCCAGGATACGCCAAAGGCCGACGCTATCATAAAGAGCGCAAAGACACGCGGTATACCCACTGTCTCACTTGACTACGACTATCCTAAGCTCCCGAGCGTTAACCACGACTACAAGGGCGGTTTCGGCGCCGTAGTGCGCCATGTGATCGAGTTCCATAAGAAAAGACGCGTGTTCATGATTGCGGGCATAAAGGACAATCCTTATTCCGAAGAGCGAATACAGGTCTTTAAGAATATTTGCAAGCAAAACAGGATAAGTGAGGACGATTCGAAGGTATACTACGGCAGATTCTGGGGCATGGCCGCAAAGCAATGCGTCGAAGAGATGTTTGAATCCGGCGAACCCATACCTGAAGCTATATGCGCCGCCAATGATGTCATGGCCGCGGCAGCTATCGAGCAGCTCGCCGAGCACGGAGTAAGGTGTCCCGAAGATGTCATCGTAACCGGAATGGACGGGATCGATCTCGGAATCTTCAACAAGCCGAGACTAACCACCATAGATACCGATTCCGACAGCCTGTGCAGAAAAGCTGCCGAGAAGATCATAAGACTGATCGAGGGAAATCAGATAGCCGAGCCGCGACTTTCACGCATACCCATGCGTCTCTGTACTCACGCAAGCTGCGGCTGCAATATGGATACCGCCCCCGATATCAGCGCAAGGATGCTCTCTCTTGAGGAAAGCCTGACACAGGTTATGGGAAATGAAGCGCATCTTATAAGGATGAAGAACAAGATCCTCGCATTAAACGGCCACGAGATTTTCAAGCTTATGTCGACCTATCTCTCCGACAATACCTGGGTGGTGGTCAATCCGTCTTTCTGGGACAATGTACCCGGTACCTCGGGAGAATTTGATTACGAGCATGATATGAACCATTTCGATGAGGATCTGGTCGCTGAGATATATAAGCCTTTCGTAGATGGCAATAAGGAAACAAGAGACTCCGATGATTACGAGGATCGCTGTCAGTACGGCATCCGTTTCAACCGCAACGATATTCTTCCTTGCTTCGAGGAAACATTTGAAAAGACCGGCGTCGTGGTCATAGTACCGTTAAACTTCCAGAACGAAGTGATCGGTTACTTTGCATTCTCCGATACGGAGACGGACCCGAACACTCTGCGCGGCGGCTACTATTCGTCGCAGCTGTGCCAGAACATCTCCACCATAATCCGGGTTGTAAGAGACCGACTGACCTCAGACCGGCTTATGGCAGTTCTTCAGAATTCATACAGCGCCTTAAAGGAGCTTTCCATACACGACCAGCTGACCGGCATGCTGAACCGCCGCGGTCTGTCACAGGTATTGGATGAACTCTGCGAAAAAGAAGACACTAACGACCGTATACTATTCTACAGCTATATAGACATAGACGGTTTCAAGATGATCAACGATATGTGGGGACACGACGAGGGCGATGAAGCCCTGAAGATCGTAGCCGGCATACTTGAGGATGTGACAGGCAGGTTCAATGATTTCGTGACCGCCCGAATCGGCGGAGATGAGTTCGTAGTGACCGGCCCCGTCGACAGTATGGATTTCCCCGAGCAGTTTATGTCCACCCTCTTGGACGCCGTCGACCGTGCCAACCGCCGGAGCAACAAGGATTATATGATCGAGCTTTCGGTAGGCAAGGTGTTGAAGAACGGTGTGACCACGGATACGGTAAGAGAAAGCATCAAGGACGCCGACCGCGATATGTATCAGGTCAAGAAGAACAGGAAGCAGCTGAAGATGAAACCCGAAGAATGACTTTACAGGGATGATACCTTCCTTTTCCGCAAATCGGACATAATTATCCGGACCAAAGTAAAAGGCCCTGCCAACGCTCGGCAGGGCCTTTCGGAGAAGGTATTTTGTTACTTGGGGTGTAGCAAAACTATATAATGTATTGGGGGGTTACAATAGCTATTATACTCATATAAGTTAAAAAGTGTGCCTAAACATTTAGAAAATTAAAAAAATGTTTTGTGCGTTTTGCCATTGTTACTTGACGCTTTGGAGCATTTTTCTCGGGTTTTTGTGCATTTTGTATAAAAAACGGCATTTCCGTTATGTAATCCACACAACGAAAATGCCGTAATTAAGCCGGTTTTCAGCTGATACTAAGCATTTTTTCTTTTTGAAAAAATGCATTTTACTATAAAATTTACCAAAAAGAACAATATTTCAGCTCCAATAATCACTGCCGAAGCATAAATCAGCGAATATTTTGTGCCGCTGTCAGTCGAAACGTGCTGCATCTCATAGAGCACAAGCCCGTGAACCAGATATATGATCAGGGATATCTTCCCCGCGTGGTCGGTTATAACATTTCCTGCAATTCCGTACCCGGCTCCGGAGTATGAAAGGCATACAGCTATGGCTGCCATCAGATAAAACGAAACTGCGTAAGCCTCATCAATCGCGCCGAGGGCAAAGAGCATAATGCCGACAAAAAGCAGGTACTTGACCACAGTCACAAGAACTCTGCTGCCTCTTTTATCCCCGACCTTATCCTTTATCACCGCGGAAAGCTCATACATGCACGCGCCCATGCACATTTCGGCCAGGCCTCTTAAAAAGCCGAAGCTTACCGAACCCGCATGAACAGGATGGAACGAACCGGCCGCCGAGGTTATATACCCGGTCAAAAACAGTGACGCCACCGGGCACACAAGCACCGTGAAGCTCCTGCCATACCGAAGGATCAGCGCATACAGGATGAATGTCGCCACCACCAGCACCGACAGGTACCAGTTTCCGGTCACATACAGACTGCCCTGCTTGTGCAGCGGCTCATCTATCAGCAGAAAATGCGGGATACTGTCCACAATCCGCTTATACGCCTGTGTAACAGCTGTTTTGCCTCCGTATAAAGACACCTGGTTAGCAATCTGCATCCCGAAGAATATAATTAAAGTTACGATAAAATACTTATAAAAATACGCCGCTTTCTTGAGAGTGTACCTGCACACCTCGGATGGGATATCGCGGACAAGCGCCTCCGCGTCCGTCTTTCCTTCCGTCAGATACCTTTCCCTCACCGCAAACGCGTGACGCGCAAGCAACAACCCCGACAGAACAAAGAAGTATTCCACCGCAAACCATCCGTTGGCGAAGAAGCCCTCTCTTATTCTGTCCGCCTTGTCCACATGATAGAACATTATGGCTATCGCAAAGAAAAGCCTAAGGATGTCAAGTTCACCGTTTCTTCTCTTTTTGCCAACGTCAACTGCCATATTCTACGCTCCCGCAGTTTCAAACTCAACTCCGCCGTCGAAGCTTGACTCCATACCCTCGGGGAAGATAGCCTCGAACTCAGGTCTGTCGATTCTTTCCTTCTCAAGCAGGATAGACGCTATCTGATGAAGATAATCCATATTCTCGGTAATTATCTTTCTTGCCTCTGCATAGCAGAAGTCAACTATCTTTCTTACTTCCTTATCGATGATAGCGGCCATCTTGTCGCTGTAGGTTCTGCTGTGGCCGAGATCTCTGCCGAGGAAGACCTCCTCGCTCTCGGTCTCGTAATTGAGCAAGCCGACCCTGTCGCTCATGCCGTACTTTATAACCATAGCCTGAGCCGTCTGAGTTGCCTGCTTTATATCCTGTGAAGCTCCGGTCGTGATATCGCCGAATATAAGCTCCTCGGCTATTCTGCCGCCGAAGTCAACCTCTATATCCTGCAAAAGCTTCTTCTTGGTCAGGAATACGTTGTCATTCTCCGGAAGAGGCATGGTGTATCCGCCTGCGCCCCTGCCGTTCGGTATAATAGAAACCAAATGCACCGGCCCTACCTCAGATAAAAGATGGAACAGGATTGCATGTCCCGCCTCGTGGTAAGCGGTAATCTTCCTCTCCTTCTCGGGAACGAGACGGCTCTTCTTCTCTCCGCCTATTCCTATCTTAACGAAGGACTTGTCCACATCCTCTTTCTTGATAAATGCCCTGTTTGCCTTTGCTGCTGCGATGGCAGACTCGTTCATCAGGTTCTCAAGATCCGCGCCCGCAAAGCCCGCTGTGGTTCTTGCTATCTCATGAAGATCCACATCATCGGCGATAGGCTTATTCCTTACATGCACCTTCAGTATCTCCTCGCGTCCCTTGACATCCGGTCTGCCGACCATAACCTTTCTGTCGAAACGTCCCGGTCTTAAGATAGCGGGATCGAGTATGTCTACTCTGTTGGTCGCAGCGAGAACTATTATACCCTCATTGTTCTCAAAGCCGTCCATCTCAACAAGCATCTGGTTTAAGGTCTGCTCACGCTCGTCATGACCGCCGCCGAGGCCCGAGCCTCTTCTTCTTGCGACCGCATCTATCTCATCTATGAATACTATACAGGGTGAATTCTTCTTCGCATCCTCGAACAGATCACGCACACGGGATGCACCGACACCGACGAACATCTCTACGAAATCCGAACCGGATATCGAGAAGAACGGTACTCCTGCTTCGCCTGCAACTGCCTTGGCAAGAAGTGTCTTACCTGTTCCCGGAGGGCCCTCTAAGAGCACGCCCTTGGGTATTCTCGCGCCGAGTCTGTTATACTTCTCGGGATCCTTAAGGAAGTCCACAAGCTCGGTCATATCTTCTTTTTCTTCCTCAAGTCCGGCCACATCTGCGAACTTAATCTTATTGTCCTTCTCAGTGGACATCTTTGCGCGGCTCTTTGAGAAGTTCATCACCTTGCCGCCGCTTGAGCTTCCGCCTCCGGAGACATTTCCCATCAGCACAGAGAACATAACTACTATCAATATGACCGAGATGATTAGCGGAAGCCATGACCAGAAGGCGCTCTGCCTCTCCACATCCTCAAGACTCATCTTCACGGTACCGTCGCCCAGCTTCATGACTATGTTCTGCACTTCATTTACATCAGATACATAGAACTGCAGAGTCTGCTTCGAGCCCTTGTAGGCCACGAGCACAGTACCCGTAGGTGTCTCAGTGTTCTGGTAGATCTTGATCTCGTCGATCATCTTCTCACCTATCTCACGCTGAAAATCATCGATTGTATAGGAGGTATCCACCGTTTTGTTCTTTTGCTGCATCCAAAGGACTATGCAGAATCCGACCAAAAACAATATCAGATATATGCCCAGTCCCCTTCCTAATCCGTTACGCATCTTTGCTTCCTTTCTAAATTTCTTTCTTGTTTTCTATGATATATTTCTCTATTCTTCAATAACTCCGACGTACCGAAGCTCTCTTGTTTTCTTATAAATATCTCTATCCTCAATAACTCCGACATACTGAAGTTTGATTGTTTTCTGTAACTTTATTCTTCAATAACTCCAACATACGGAAGATTCCTGTATTTCTGAGCTATGTCAAGTCCGTAGCCCACCACGAACCTGTCCGGTATCTCAAATGCGGTTATGTCCGGCTGTATGTCGACCACGCGTCTTAACGGCTTGTCCAAAAGCGTCACTATCTTGAAGCTGTTCGGCTTTCTCTCCTTAAGCAGTGTCACGAGATAAGACAGTGTGCGGCCCGAATCCATGATATCCTCAACAAGCACTACATTTTTGCCCTCTATGGACTCGTCCAAGTCCTTGACAAGCTTCACAACTCCCGATGACTGAGTCCCGTCACCGTAGCTCGAAACCGACATAAAATCAAGTGTAACCGGAACCTCCAGCTGCTTTGCAAGCTCACACATGAAGAACACGCTTCCCTTCAATATGCCTATCATGTGTATGCTCGTATCCTTATATTCCTCGTTGAGCTGAGCCGCTATCTCCTTCGTGCGCTCAAGTATCCTGTGTTCGTCGATCAGAACCGATATCTTCTTTGCCATTACCGCACCTCCTTGTCTTCGTTTAATTCAATTCCGTATAACTTAAAACCAGAACTCTCTTCGTTTCTTCCGTAATATGGTAATTCTCCGTGCCCCTTATTCCTACGACCCAGAGCACCTCGTTGCCCATGCATACGACAGGCACCTGCTTTCTCGATTCACGGTCAAGCTTCAAGTCTATAAACAGCTTACTTATGCTCTTTCTCCTGCCGTCCGCATTAATCACTATATAGTCACCGTCAGCCGGCATCCTCACGCACAGAGTATCTTTTATTTTATCACAATCAAAGGCCTTAATACAAGTTTTTTTGTAATCAATATCCAGATTATTTATATCAACTATCTTCATCTCAACACATCCGGCCGAAAGCCTTACCTTGCCTTCTTTGTCAAGCTCGATGGGAGCAATGTCGTCTCCGACAGCCTTGCGCCCTTCTATGATTAGCGTATCGTAATTCTTTCTGCATATAAACCCGTAGGGAAGATCCGTCCTTGCCCCGGTATCCCCTTTAAGCAGCTTCTGCATATTGATTATGTGTCGCGCGGTCACATCCTTCCTCTTCCCCGAGGCTTTCTCGAACGCCGCATAAAGCACCCTTCTCTGCATGAAATCGTCCATCAGCAAAAGCCTGCTTACGCTTAAGGCTATCATATCGGACTGACCGATCAGAACCTCGTCTAAGTTCTTCAGAGTGTCCTGTTCAAGCCTTTCCTCCACCACCTTGGCATCTTTAACAAAGTCTGTTATATGCTCCACCGCGGCGGAATTAATACTCTTTAATATAGGCAGCACCTCGTGCCTTATCTTGTTCCTGTCATAATCTGTCAGGAAATTCGTGCTGTCCGTCACATAGCTTATCTCGCGCTCATTAAGATAAGCTTCTATCTCATCCCTGCCCGCATCAAGCAGTGGCCTGATAATATGACCCCTTACCGGCGGAATACCGCATACGCCTCTTATGCCCGTTCCTCTTATCAGGTGGAACAAAACTGTCTCAGCATTGTCCATGCGGTTATGCGCCACAGCAATCTTCCCCTCATGTATTTCCTCTATGCCGACTTCCTTCCGAACATCATATAAAACTTCCTCAAATGCTGCGTATCTCTCGTGCCTTCCCGTCTCCTCCACAGTCTCGTGCCTCGCCTGCGCAAGCGCCGGTATATCCATATGTTTCACATAAAGGCTTACCTTAAGCTTCTCGCAGAATTCCTTCACGAACTCCTCATCCCTTGAGGCTTCCTCTCCGCGGATTCCGTGGTTCACGTGCACTGCAATAAGCTTTTCTATCCCAAGCCTCTCAGAAAGGCTTGATAAAACTGTAAGAAGGCATACCGAGTCCGCGCCTCCGGACAAGCCGACACAGACCACATCCCCGGCCCCGATCATTTTATTCTCTTTTATATATACATAGACTTTTCTTTCGAACGAATTCATATACAAAACTTCTCCTTAAAAAAAGCAAGAGAGAAATAATCCTCTCCTGCTTTATTCTGACGGTTTAATAACATACTCATCCGGATATACAAGCCCAAGCTTGTCCTTCGCCACATCCTCTATATACTGAGAGGTCTGCATGTATTCTTCCTGTGCATCAAGCCGTTCGCTTTCCGCCTTTACCTCTTCGAGCCTCTGGTTAAGAATATATTCATTCTCCGACAGCGTCTTTCTCTCCTTCTTTAGCGCCATCGTCCTCGAGAAACAGACAAGACACACAATCACAACCGCTGCAATTATCAGTAACGATACAACCGGATTCTGTCTCCTTGATGAAGTTTTTCTTTTTCTTTTTTTAGCCATACAGCCATATTACAGCATTTTTCAATAAATTTCAACAGAAAAATGCCATAAAATGCTCTTAAAACTTGAAAAACGTCTTCATCAGACCTCTTCCTAAGTGCTCCATGGCTCTTGAAGCTCCCTTGGCGAACTCCTGCCTGGTCTTCGCCTTTTCCTTCTCGCGGCGCTCGGCCTCTTTTGCCTCTTCCTTGGCAAGTCTCTCGGCTTCCTTGGCTTCTTCTTTGGCTATCCTCTCCGCTTCCTTGGCAGCCTCGGCCTGCTCTCTGGCCTCCTGCGCCTCCTTCTCGGAAAGCACCTTCCATCTCTCAAGGAATTCATAAGCCGAGTCCGGATCCACATCTCTCTCGTACTTTGTATAAAGCAGGCTCTGCTTTATTATGCTGTCCCTCTCGTCCGATGAAAGCGCGCCGAAGCTTGACTGTATCGGAAGAACATAAGCCTTCTGCACCATGCCGGGAACACCGTTTTCCTCTAAGAAGGAGATTACGGCCTCACCGGTTCCGAGATTAAGTATCGTATCATAGGTATCAAATGCGGGATTGGGTCTGTAGGACTCTGCTGCCGCCTTCACGCCCTTTTGATCCGCAGGCGTGTAAGCCCTGAGACCGTGCTGTATCTTGTTGGAAAGCTGCGCCAATACTCCGTCGGGTATGTCCTTCGGCGCCTGTGTACAGAAGTAGACGCCCACGCCCTTAGAGCGGATGAGCTTTACCACCTGCTCTATCTTATCTACCAATGCCTTGGGCGCGTCGTTGAACAAAAGATGCGCCTCGTCGAAGAAGAACACGAACTTCGGCTTGTCCATATCTCCTACCTCGGGAAGCTGCTCGAAAAGCTCGGAGAGCATCCACAGAAGGAAGGTCGAGTAAAGCTTGCCGTTGTTTATCAGGCTTGCCGAATCCAGGATATTGATCACGCCCTTGCCGTCCACCGTATTTAACCAATCTCCCAGGTTGAGCGCCGGTTCACCGAAGAACCTGTCTCCGCCCGCAACCTCAAGGGAAACAAGCGCCCTGACAATTGCGGCTATGGACTGCGGGCTCATCTTGCCGTACTGTGCCTCGTACTCCGCGTTATTCTCCGAGACGAAGTTGAGCATGGATTTCAAATCCTTTGTATCTATCAAAAGCAACTGTCTGTCATCCGCTATCTTGAACACTATCGAAAGGATGTCCGACTGGAGCTCATTTAACCCCATCAGCCTTGCCAGAAGCAGCGGGCCCATCTCCGAGATGGTTGTCCTTAATTTTACTCCTCTTTCGCCGAATATATCCCACAGCGCTACCGGGTATCCCTTATAAGCAAATGTATCGCCGAGCCCGAACCTCGTGATCCTCTCCTGCATATCCGCGCTGTCGGTGCCGGCCTTTGCCATGCCGGCTATATCACCCTTTACATCCGCTATGAAAACCGGAACTCCCATATCCGAGAAGCTCTCAGCCAAAACCTTTAAGGTGACGGTCTTTCCCGTTCCTGTAGCTCCCGCAACCAGGCCGTGCCTGTTGGCAAGCTTCGGGACTAATTCCACGCGCTGCCCCTCTGCAGTATTCGCAACCCATACTTTACCGTTACTGTACATACCGTAATCCCCTCCTTTTGCTAACCCACTATTTCGAACCTCGCCTGCGGCTCGGTCGTTTCGTTCGCTGAATGTCATCCACGCAAGCGTGGATGCCGCTCAGCTCACTATTTCGAACATCTCTTTTGCATCTTCCTTCCTGGTTGACTCCGCGAGGCTTAACACCTTTGCCTTCACGGTCTTATTGCCGAAGGTTATCTCTATCACATCATCAATCTTCACGTCATACGACGCCTTTACAACCTTGCCGTTCACCGCCACACGTCCGGCGTCGCAGGCCTCGTTGGCTATCGTCCTTCTCTTTATAAGACGCGATACCTTGAGATACTTATCAAGTCGCATAATCGCACCTCCCTTGTAAATATGTAACGGCATGATTACTTCGTAATCCTGCCCAGTCTAATGTCATAAGGAATCCACCGCTTCGCGGTACCCCTTATGACGAAAGTCGGTGCGATGCTAAATTATGACTTCGTCATAATCGCACCTCCCTTTACTAAAATAGGCTGCCATTTTTCTGGCAGCCTAAATTTAAGTTCTCGCAATTATTAGTTGATTGCATCCTTTAAAGCCTTGCCGGCCTTGAACTTAGGTGACTTTGAAGCAGCAATCTTCATTGTCTCGCCTGTTCTCGGGTTTCTGCCATCTCTTGCAGGTCTCTCAGATGTCTCAAATGTACCGAAGCCTACAAGCTGAACCTTCTCGCCTGCCTTAAGCTCATCTGTTACAGTCTCGATAAATGCCTTTAAAGCCTTCTCAGCATCTGTCTTCTTGATGCCTGCCTTATCGGCAATGCTGCTTACTAACTCATTCTTGTTCATTTTGAAAATCCTCCTAAAACATTAGCCGCCGTCCTCTAAGCGGCATCTTTTGTAGCACCCTTGAAAATGCCCTACGCACCTTTATACTCTTAAAAAACCCTTTTGTCAAGGAAAAACGTGCATATTTCAAAGCAAAAACCCTACAAAGCCCGTGAAGAACAGGGGGATTTTCGTGGGTTATTCGACCATAGTATGACCGACCTTAATAAGCGCTCTGGGTAGCGCATCCTTCGAGTTCTTCCAAGGCGCATCCTGATTGCGGTAGTCAAACTTATCTATAAACCAGGATACATCCCCGTTAACACGCTCCATGCCGGCTATATAAGCCTGATTGATCACATTCAGGAATTCCTCCTGTGATGTGCCTGACAGCTCCTTTAAAGCGCCCTTATAGAGCATTCCGTAGTGAAGAGTGCAGAAGCCCTTGCACTCCTTCACGCTCTGCTTAAACTCTTCCTCCTTCTTCCACATATGAAAGATTGTGTCTATATACCTCGCAAAAAGCCTTTCGACTCTCTGACATACAAAGCAGCTATCCTCAAGCTCGCGTATGTATTCAAGAACCGGAGCATCCGTTGATTTCTTCAAAAAACCCGACTTTGCGGCAGGTCCCTTTGCGGCTGCCTCCTTTATATCCCTTATGGTCTTGTCCGTATGCGTCTTAAGCATAAGAGCAAGCCCGAGACGATTCTTATTGGAATAAAGCTTCTCCAAATGCCTCGTGCAGAAGCCCAGCTTGTCAGTAACCTCACGGTTGTCATCCTCCATATAGCTCGGCCCCATGGTAAACTCTATTGCGCTCTGCTCCAAATCCCTGTGCATAAGGCACAGAGGACACTCACAGTCCTCCGCAAATGCATCGTGCACCGGAATAGTATACAACTGCTCCGCCATCTTCTCCTCCTTTTTCATATCACTGCGTATCCGCCCTAACCTCGCCTTAGCTACACTTCGGCTCGGTCGCGTCACGTCTCCCTATGAATACTTACATAGATAAACAGCCCGGGAATATATCTCTTCCCGGGCTGCTTATCTGCGCTTGCATCCGCAGTGATACTTTATACACGCATGTCAAAATTAGCTCCGATGTTCGGGTTTACCGACTGCTCCATCATCTTAATCATCGCATCGCCGCTCTGCTCAAGTGTATCAAGCGTCTTAGCAAGAATCTTGGTATCGATGGGAGTCATGGTCTCTGTTCCCGATACACTGATATTAGTACTGCTTAAAGGTAAAATGCTCATGCCCATAATCAAAACCTCTTTTCTTTACAGCATCCCTGCTATCCCGAAGACGTATGTCTTCATCGTTACCTCCATGTCCGATTACATAGTCATTGTACCAAATCACATGCCAAAAAGCAAGAATAAAAAACTGTCATTTATACCAAAAATCAACCTAAAGCTTCACTTTTATCCATACGGCGCCGGCTATTACCAGCAAAAGGATTACATAGCCAACAATATCGTTCCCTCCATAGGCAAGTCTCTTCAACCTTGTTCTTCCCTTCGCCCCGCGGTAGCACCTCGCTTCCATGGCTTCGGACAGATTGCCGGCTTTGTCAACCGCGCTCTGGAACATCGGAACCGCCATGTATTTAAACGCGCTGAGTCTGTGCTTCACGCTTCCGCTTTTAAAGTCCACACCCCTGCTCTTTACCGCCATCCTTACGCTGTCAAGCTCCCCGGCCAGAAGCGGGATAAACCTCAAGGCTATAGTGACACTCATGGCAGTCTCTCCCTTCAGGCGAAAGCATTTGGCAAAACCGTCGGAAAGCTGTGACGGGAGGGTTGTGTACATCAGAAGCGATGCCATGACAATAAGCAGCACAAAACGCCAAAGAATCAGGGCGTATCTTTCCGCTCCCTCACGGGTTATCCTTATAAAACCAAGCTTTATAAGCACATCGCCGTAAGCCGTAAATAAATTCACTAAGTTCAGCAGACACATGATGAGCATCAGCTTTCCCGTGCCCTTTACAAGGTGTGCGGGCGGCACCTTTGACATAATAAGCGCCAATGCGCAGATTACGGAAAGAAACGCAAACAAAGGCACAGTCCGCCCTATAAAAAGCAATATGATGTAGCACAAAACAAACCTTATCTTAAGGCGCGGATCAAGCCTGTGTATCACAGAATCTACACTATAGTATTGTCCAAGAGAAATCCTATTATTCATGTCACATAAATCCCGCTATCTCACTCACCGCGGCATCCGTATCGGTCAGATAAGGATTGACAGCCAGTCCCCTTTTCCGAAGCTCAGCCAGAAGCTCCTGCGCTGCCGGCAATACAGGCACCCTGCCGTCTTCATCAACATAAGCCTCAAGGAAGACCTCCCCGGGGCGTCCCTCGTAGATAACCTCTCCCTTATCCATTACAATTACCTTATCCGCAAGCGCCGCGACAGCCTCAACATCATGGGTCGCCATGATGATTGTTATCCCCGCGTCCCTGTGAAGCGCATTTATCAGCTCGAGGAGATTTGCCGCGCCTTCGGGGTCTAACCCGCTTGTGGGTTCGTCCAGTATCAGGTAGTCCGGCTCCATGGCCAGTACGCCCGCAAGCGCCGCCCTCTTTTTCATGCCGCCCGAGAGCTTGTACGTAGGCAGATCATACACATCCTGCGGCAGCCCCACAAGCTCTATGCACTCATACGCCCTCTTCTGCGCTTCCACCTCGCTGATTCCGAGATTCATGGGACCGAAAACCACATTCTCGTACACATTTTTCAAAAATAACTGTTGCTCGGGATTCTGAAACAGATAACCCATCTTACGGTTCAAGGTCTTCATGTCCGTGGAGTTGTCGTTTACGTCAAGACCGTCCACGTAAACCATGCCGGTCTTAGCCTTTTGAAGCCCCATCATAGCCTTAAGCAGTGTTGACTTTCCGGCGCCCGTGCCTCCCATAACCGCCACGAATTCTCCCTTTGCGACAGTGCAGCTGACATCCTTTATAACTTGTTTTTTTCCGTAATAGCAGGAAGCTTTCTGCATGATCACCGCATTTACGGGACTTACCTTCCTCGCTGTCCTTCTAAGCGCAGGAAATGTACCGTCTCCGGTAAACTTATGCATATGCTCCTTCATTATCCTGTCCGCTAGAGACGGGATATCGTAAAGCTCGGCCGTCCTTATAACGCCTTTGGCTTTAAGCCTCGTGCTAAGCTCACACACCTTCGGCAACGCAAGTCCCGCCTTTTGAAGCTTATCACCTTCGGATAACACCGCGGATCTGCGCCCCTTAAGGACGATACGCCCCTTGTCCATCACGTATATGTAATCTGCAAAGGTAAGCTCCTCCATATTGTGCGTGATCAGTATCACAATCAGCTTCTCATCCTTCGCAAGCCGCTTCAAGAGCATGATCAGTTCCCTGCGTGATGCTCCGTCAAGCATGGCTGTCGATTCGTCAAGCACCATGCACTTTGTCCCCATGGCCAAAATGCCCGCTATGGCTACCTTCTGCTTCTCACCGCCGGAAAGCTCGTCTATTCCCCTCATGGCATATTCCGAGGCCTCCAGGCCTACCGCAGCCAAAGCCTTGTCTACGCGCTTTTTAAGGCCCTTCTCAGGCAGTCCGAGGTTCTCAGCGCCGAAAGCCACTTCTTCCTCGACTATACTGCCCACAAACTGCTCCTCCGGGTTCTGGAATACCATCCCAACTATTTTTCTGATCTCATATATATTCTTTTCTTCCGAGGCATCAAATCCGAAAATCTCCGTCTTACCCTCTATCGGAACCAACATCCTGTTCAGTATCCTCGCAAATGTACTCTTGCCCGATCCGTTCCTTCCCGCAACCACGACAAAATCACCCGGAGCAGCATCAAAGCTGATGCCCCGGATTGCATTTACCATCTCAGTGAGGTTACCCTCCTCGTCGCGGTCAAAGTATTCAAATGCCATGTCTCGGATTTTAATCATGGATATGTTTTCATTCCTCCAATCGATTGGGGAAGACGCAGTCTTTCCCAATCGCCCGCGAGCCGCCGGTCGGCTTCAGCCGACATTTTTCCATACGGCGGCTCTGCGATACTGAAAAAGGGCTGTCATATAAATGACAGCCCCTGATACCATATTACTATACGAGCTCAAGTATAACCTTCATAGCTCCGTCACCGCGACGCTCACCGATCTTGATGATTCTGGTGTAGCCACCCTCACGGCTCTTGTACTTTATGCCATACTCATCGAAGAGCTTTGCCACAAGGTCAACCTTCTTTGTGCCGGCCTTCTTGCCTGCTGCCTCCTCCGGAATCTCAACTACCGGATAGAGAACCTTGAGCATCTGTCTTCTTGCGTGAAGTCTTGAAGGCTTATCCTTCTTGATCTTCTTCTCTACTGTATCGTACTCAGTTACTCTCTTGCCGTTAACAACAGCCTTAACTCTCTTACCGTTCATATCCTTCTTTGCAACCTTGGCATTGACGGTAACCTCTTCGTAGTTATCCTTCTCCTTGATTGCAAGTGTGATAAGGTGCTCGGCAATCTTTCTTACTTCCTTGGCACGTGCCTCAGTTGTCTCAATCTTGCCGTGATATAAAAGCTGTGTTACCTGGTTTCTTAAAAGAGCCATTCTCTGGTCTGACTTCTTACCGAGTTTTCTGTACATTGCCATAATAATATTCCTTTCCTACCCATGTTAAGGGTCTTCGCTTTGCTTACTGAGTCGCCGGGCGAACTCCCGACACTTCGGCTTAAGCGGTATTGCCCACGATCTTTGATCGTGGGAGCCCCTCGCGGATTGGCCTCGATTTGCTTGCAAATCGAAGGCTAGCCACCCGGCGATGAGGGCTTTGAGCGAGTTCAAAGCAATCCGCAAGGATTGTTTCCTTCTATTAGTCTCCGTTCTTAAGTGAAAGACCTAAGTCTTTGAGCTTTACAAGAACCTCATCTAAGGACTTACGTCCTAAGTTACGAACCTTCATCATATCGTCCGGAGTCTTGTTAGTAAGCTCCTCAACGGTATTGATGCCTGCTCTCT
This sequence comes from Lachnospiraceae bacterium, assembly GCA_017525525.1. Classification (GTDB taxonomy): domain Bacteria; phylum Bacillota; class Clostridia; order Lachnospirales; family Lachnospiraceae; genus Coprococcus_C. The sequence continues at coordinate 41,182 of JAFXSQ010000046.1, forward strand.
TCAAGCAGTTGAAGGAACGAACCGAGAGCTCGAGCTCATCGATATTCATCTCAAGAACCTTTTCCTTCTCATCATCAGTCTTCTCAACCATGACATCAACTGTCTTGGCGTTCTCTGAAAGATCGATGAAGAGGTTCAAATGCTCCGAAAGAACCTTAGCGGCAAGGCTTACTGCCTCGTCCGGAGCAAGTGCGCCGTTGGTGAATACATCAAGTGTAAGCTTGTCATAATCTGTGATCTGACCTACACGGGTATTCTCTACGGTTAAATTCACACGCTCAACCGGTGTGTATATAGAATCTATAGCGATGGCATCTATGGATGCATCGAGACTCTTGTTCTTATCTGAGCTTACATAACCTCTTCCGTTGGTTATGGTCAGCTCCATCTCCAGCTTTGCGTCAGCGCCTGAAAGATGCGCAATTACAAGATCCGGATTTACTATCTCAAGATCACCGTCAGTCTGGATGTCAGATGCCTTTACAACACAGTCACCTGATGCATCGATATACGCGGTCTTTACCTCATTTGAGGTGCTGTTGTTCTTAATGCAGAGTTCCTTGATGTTCATAACGATCTCGGTCACATCCTCCTTAACACCGGGGATTGACGAGAACTCATGGAGCACACCCTTGATCTTAACTAAGCTCACAGCCGTACCCGGCAATGAGGAAAGCATGATCCTTCTTAAGGAGTTTCCCAAAGTGGTGCCGTAACCTCTCTCTAAAGGTTCAACTACGAACCTGCCGTACTTTCCGTCGTCGGTAAGCTCGGCTATTTCTATCCTTGGCTTTTCAAACTCAAACACGTTTGCCCCTCCTCCTTCTTTTATGTCGTCGTCTTATGGTTCATATACGGAAAACGACAAATACGATATTTGTCGTTTTCCGCGCCGAATTTTGGCCGCTGAAAGCGGCAAAACCTTACAAAATCCGTGCGCCTCCTTGCGGAGTGATATATTATATTACTTAGAATATAACTCGACGATAAGTGTATCGTTAACCGGAACATCTATCTGCTCTCTCAAAGGCTTCTCAAGAATCTTGCCTGAGAAAGTATCAATTGAGCTCTCCATCCATGAAGGAGCTGTAACGCCCTTATTAGCCTCTGCGATATCCTTATATCTCTGAAGAGACTTGCTCTTCTCTCTGATCTCTATAGTGTCGCCTACGCTTACCTTATAAGAAGGAATGTTTACACACTTGCCGTTAACAAGAACATGCTTGTGACCTACGATCTGTCTAGCCTCACGTCTTGTACGCGCGAATCCCATGCGGAATACGATGTTATCAAGACGAAGCTCGAGAAGAATCATAAGGTTCTCACCGGGAAGTCCCGGCATTCTCTCTGCCTTGTCGTAAAGGTTACGGAAAGGCTTCTCAAGCATACCGTATATAAACTTTGCCTTCTGCTTCTCACGAAGCTGTAAGCCGTACTCACTTACTTTTCTGCTGGATCTGTTAAGTCTTCTGTTAGACTTCTTATTTACGCCTAAAACTGCAGGCTCTAAATCAAGAGATCTGCATCTCTTTAATATAGGTGTTCTATCTACTGCCATTTTAACATACCTCCCGATTAGACTCTTCTACGCTTAGGCGGACGGCATCCGTTGTGCGGTACCGGAGTAACGTCCTTAATGCTTACAACCTCAAGTCCACAAGCTGAAAGAGCACGGATAGCTGCCTCTCTGCCTGATCCCGGTCCCTTGACCATAACATCTATAGTCTTAAGCCCGTAAGGAAGCGCTGCTTTAGCAGCTGTCTCTGCTGCCATCTGAGCGGCATACGGAGTAGACTTTCTTGACCCTCTGAAACCAAGTCCGCCGGCACTTGCCCATGAAAGAGCATTACCCTCGGAATCTGTCAATGTTACAATTGTATTATTGAAAGATGACTGAATATGCGCCTGACCGCGCTCTACGCTTCTTCTGACGCGCTTCTTAACAGTCTTCTTTGCTGTTGCCTTACCAGCCATTAGTTATTCCTCCTGATCACCTGATTACTTCTTCTTATTAGCTACTGTCTTCTTCGGTCCCTTGCGTGTTCTTGCGTTGGTCTTAGTCTTCTGTCCACGAACGGGAAGTCCCTTTCTATGACGGATTCCGCGATAGCAACCAATCTCCTGAAGACGCTTGATGTTAAGTGCAACCTCTCTACGAAGATCACCTTCTACCATCTGTGTCTCGTTAATGATCTCTGAAATTCTCTTAACCTCATCATCGGTCAAGTCACGAACTCTTGTATCAGGGCTAACCTTAGCCTCTTTAAGAATCCTGTTAGAAGAAGTTCTTCCTATACCATATATATAGGTAAGACCAATCTCGACGCGCTTATCTCTTGGTAAATCAACACCTGAAATACGTGCCATGAAAATATACCTCCAATTATCAACTAAATCAAATAAGTCTCTTACTATTCATGCTTTTGTCCGACAAGTATCTTTTGCTATGCAGCCGCGCATATTAATCGCAAAAGGTGAAATGCATACCCTCGTGACACTCATGAAGTGCCGATACAGCAAATGACAACTGTATCTTAACAAACAGAAAATCTGCACCCGAAGATGCAATCAGCCGCTAATGAAAATAATTGGTTTGAAAAGGAGCTCCTATTAACCCTGGCGCTGCTTGTGCTTGGGATTCTCGCAAATTATGCGGATGCTTCCTTTTCTTTTAATGACTTTGCATTTGTCGCAAATAGGTTTAACTGATGCTCTAACCTTCATTAAAATGCACTCCTTTCAATAATACTCCTTAAAAGGTTAAAATCAAGTAGGGAAGACGAAGTCGTACCCTGCTTGCCGCGCCGCGCGCATGTCACGAAGTGACAATTTACATTATGCGGGCGTGCGCATAAACAACGGGCTCCGGAAGAGTCCGCTCGAAACGACATAATATCACTTTTTAAAAATAAATGCAAGCACTTTTTTAAAATGTATATTTGCTTGTTTTTCTCTTGCACTCTATTACCTTGCAAACTCGCGCTTCGCGCTTTACCGTGTGCTTCGCACACTGTTTGCAAGTCAGCTCGCCGCGAAAAACAAATGTCCGCTTCGCGGCCGCTTGTTTTTCTCTTGCGCTCGCTACTTCGCTCTCCAGGTGATTCTTCCCTTTGTCAGATCGTACGGTGAAAGAACAACTGTCACCTTATCTCCGGGAAGTATCCTTATATAATTCATACGAAGCTTTCCGCTTATATGAGCAAGTACCTTAAGCCCGTTCTCAAGTTCTACCTGAAACATGGCGTTAGGCAGCTTCTCAAGCACTACGCCTTCCATCTCGATTTCATCAGCCTTTGGCATATTTCTCTCCCCTTCCTAAACTGATATTCCATGTGCCTTGGTGAGTATCACCGGCTTGTCCTTAGTTATCAGTACCGTGTTCTCGTAATGCGCTGCGGGCTTTCCGTCCGCAGTTACCGCAGTCCAATCGTCATCTAAAAGCTCAACCTCGTGGTTTCCCATGTTAACCATAGGTTCTATGCACAGGACCATACCCGGTTTAAGCTTGGGTCCCTTTAAAAACCTCGGGAAATTCGGGATGTTCGGCGCCTCGTGCATCTCCTGCCCTATACCGTGTCCGGTATAGTATCTGTTGGCCGAAAACCCGTTCTTAACTATATGTTGAAACACCGCCCTTGATATGTCTCCTATGCGATTTCCGGGAACGCATTGCTTCAATCCCTCGAAGAAGCTTTCCTTTGTTACTCTTATGAGCTTCTCCTTCTCTTCGCTTATTTTGCCCACACCGTAGGTTCTCGCCGCATCCGCGTGATAACCCTGGTAAGCTGTTACGGTATCAAGACTGACAATGTCGCCATCCTTCAACTCACGGTACTTGCTCGGTATCCCGTGAACAACCTCATCGTTAACAGACACACATACTGCGGCAGGATAGCCGCAGTAACCGAGACAGGCGGGAACGCCTCCTAAGTCTCTCATGGTCTGTTCGCCGATCTTATCGATCTCATATGTAGTGATCCCGGGGACGATCGCCTTCCTCATCTCCTCCATGGCTAAGGTAAGTATTCTTCCTGCCTCAAGGATAAGGGAAACCTCTCCCTTGGATTTTAACGTGATCGGCATATTATCACCTTAAGCCCCGAGGATATCCACGATGGCATTGAATACATCATTCATATCCACCGTTCCGTCAACCTCTTTAAGCTTGCCCTTCTTCTCGTAGTAATCGATAAGGGGCTGTGTCTGATTGTGGTAAACCTCAAGTCTGTTCTTTACAGTCTCGGGCTTGTCATCATCTCTTAAGATAAGCTCCTTGCCGCAGGTATCACAGATACCCTCAACCTTGGGAGCATTGTACTTTATATGATATGTAGCGCCGCAGCCTACGCATGCGCGTCTTCCTGACATACGGTTGATTATGTTCTCATCCGGAACCTCAACATTGATTGCAAAGTCGATATCCTCGCCTGCAGCTGAAAGTGCCTTGTCAAGAGCCTCAGCCTGCGGGATGGTTCTCGGGAAACCGTCAAGAACATATCCGTTCTTAGCATCATCCTCCTTGAAGCGATCCATGATAAGATCTACAACAAGCTCATCCGGTACAAGCTCACCCTTGTCCATGTACTGCTTAGCCTTAGCGCCAAGCTCGGTTCCGTTCTTAATATTTGCTCTGAATATATCACCGGTTGAAATGTGCGGTATACCATACTTTGAAGCGATCATCTTCGCCTGTGTACCCTTGCCTGCTCCCGGTGCTCCTAACATGATTATCTTCATACGATTACCTCCCAATACAATTATAAAAGATTCTTCGCTTCGCTCAGAATGACACCTTTTACGGATGCGCTTTGCTTCCCGCTGTCATCCTGAGCGAAGCGAAGGATCTATTCTACTAATGATACCACAAAGTGTGCTCCCCTAAAGAAAGCACACTTTGTGTAATGATTACTCTGTTAAGAATCCGCTGTAGTTTCTCACAATCATCTTGGACTCGATCTGCTTGATAGTCTCGATTACGACTCCGACGATAATGATGAGTGATGTTCCTCCGAAGGATACATCCGCGCCGAATACTCCGTTGAAGAAGATCGGAATTACAGCTACGATTATAAGACCTACGGCACCAATGAATATGATGTAGTTGAGGATCCTGTTAAGGTACTCCTGCGTAGGCTTGCCCGGTCTGATTCCCGGGATAAATCCGCCGCCCTTCTTCATGTTGTTGGCTATCTCCATAGGATTGAAGGTAACCGAGGTGTAGAAGTAAGCGAAGAAGAACACCATAAGTATATAGAAGAGTAAGCCGAGGCTTGCCCACGGATATGACTTGTTGAACCAATAGTTCTGATTCATACCCCTTAAAATCTTAGCCCATGTTCCGGATGCATTCACGTTGAAAAGGTTCATAACAACCGAAGGCACCGAAAGAATGGAGGATGCGAAGATGACCGGGATAACGTTCGACGGGTTAACATTTAAAGGGATGAAGCTTCCCTGCTGACCCGCAAGTCTTCTGCCCTGCATCTTCTGCGCGTACTGAACAGGTATCTTTCTCACGCCGTCCTGAAGAAGAACAACAAGCACGACTGTTACAACTATTACCGCAAGGATGATAGCTGCTGCGATAACCTGATCTACTATATCCTGTCCCTTTATGAACCTGTCATAAAGGTTCTGGAAATCACTCGGCATTCTCGATACGATATTTACAAGAAGTATAATCGAGATACCGTTGCCTACTCCGTGCTCTGAGATCTTCTCACCGAGCCACATAACAAATGCGCTACCGGTAGTAAGCGTGATGATTATTACAAGGTATGCAAGAATCTTGCTGTCTAAGGTAAGGTAATTGCCGCGGTCGAAGCCGATTGCAAGACCTAAACCTTCAATTACGGAGAGAAGTATGGTCACATATCTTGTGATAGCGGTAATCTTCTTTCTTCCGTCATCTCCATCCTTCTGAAGCTCCTCCAAAGCAGGAATTGCTATGGTTAAGAGCTGGATGATAATGGATGATGTAATGTACGGGGTAACATTTAAGGCAAATATTGACATCTGCGTAAATGAACCGCCGGTGAAGGATGCCAGGAAGCTGTTTGAGTCGCCGAGCGTCTGAGCTAAGTACTCCTGAACAGCCGCAACGTTGATTCCGGGCACCGGGATGAGTGAGCCAAGCCTTGTCACTATCATGATAAAGAATGTGAAAAGAAGGCCCATTCTTATCTCTTTAACCTTAAGTGCATTCCTTAAGCCCTTGAACATGCTTAGATCACCTCTACCTTTCCGCCGAGAGCCTCTATCTTCTCAGCGGCTGCCTTACTTACTGCATTTACCTTTACATTGAGCTTCTTGGTAAGCTCACCGTTGCCGAGTATCTTCACGCCGTCTCTCGGGTTCTTAACGAGTCCTGACTCGATAAGAGCTGCTACGGTTACCTCAGCGCCGTCTTCAAAACGCTCTAAAGCCGATACATTTATGGCTACTATCTCTTTATGATTTCTGCACTTGAAGCCTCTCTTGGGGATTCTTCTGTACAGAGGCATCTGACCACCCTCGAAGCCGGGTCTCGGCGCGCCTGAACGTGCCTTCTGTCCCTTGTGACCCTTACCGGCGGTCTTGCCATTTCCCGAACCGTGTCCGCGGCCTCTTCTGAAGGCGTCACTTGCTGTTGCGCCCTCTGCAGGCTTTAAGTTCGATAAATCCATGATAAGTACCTCCCTAATTCTCTTCCACCTTGACCAGGTGCTTAACCTGATCGATCATGCCCTTAGTTGCTGCGTTGTCCGGAAGCTCTACAGTCTTGTGAAGCTTTGTAAGACCCATGGCCTTAACTGTAGCTCTGTGCTTCGGGATAGCGCCGATAGGGGACTTTACGAGTGTTACCTTTAAAGTCTTGTCTGCCATCTCTTACTACCTCCTTAGTTAAGAATCTCGTCAACAGACTTACCGCGAAGCTTAGAAATCTGCTCCGGAGACTTGATCTTAGCAAGTCCGTCGATGGTAGCAAGCACTACGTTCTGCTTATTGTTTGAACCAAGTGACTTAGTACGGATATTCTTGATGCCTGCGAGCTCGAGCACCTTACGTGCAGGACCTCCGGCGATGATACCGGTACCTTCGGGAGCTGACTTCAACAGTACTCTGGAGCTGTCGAACTCACCTGTCCAATCATACGGAATACTTCCGTTCTCATTTATTGCTACGGATACGAGCTTCTTTGTCGCATCCTCCTTGCCCTTTCTTATAGCCTCCGGAATTTCGGTAGCCTTACCGAGTCCGGCGCCTACGTGACCATTCTTGTCACCTACAACAACAAGTGCAGCAAATCTGAAATTACGACCACCTTTTACGACCTTGGTTACTCGCTTGATGGCTACTACATTCTCTTCTAACTCCAACTTACTTGCATCTATAATTTCATGCTTCATGTGTAGTTTTTCCTCCCTCTTAGAATGATAGACCTGCTTGCCTTGCTGCTTCTGCCAAAGCCTTGATCTTACCCTGATATATAAATCCGCCTCTGTCAAAGACAACTTCCTTGATGCCTGCCTCAAGAGCTCTCTTTGCGATAACCTCACCGAGGTAAGCTGCTGCTGCAACATCATTGGTCTTCTCTAAGTTTGCCTTAACATCCTTCTGTAAAGTAGAAGCCGAAACGACCGTCTTACCTACCGTATCATCTATGATCTGAGCATACATATGATTGTTGCTCCTGAATACGGCGAGTCTGGGACGAGCTGCATTGCCGCTAAAACGGTTACGGATTCTTGAATGCTTCTTTGCGCGAATATCGCTTCTTGATTCCTTCTTTATCATCTTATCCCACTCCTTAATTATTTCTTACCGGTCTTACCGACCTTACGTCTGATCGTCTCTGTCTGGTACTTAATACCCTTACCCTTGTAAGGCTCAGGTCTTCTCTTGTCTCTGATCTCGGCAGCGTACTGACCAACCTTTTCCTTGTCGATACCTGTTACGCTGATAACCATATCCTGTACAGTTGTTGTGATGCCCTCGGGATCCTCCATCTCAACCGGATGTGAATAACCGAGTGCAAGCACGAGCTTCTTGCCCTGCTTTGAAGCTCTGTAACCGACACCGTTAACCTCAAGGTTCTTTGTGTAACCGTCTGTTACACCGACAACCATGTTGTTGATAAGTGTTCTTGTAAGGCCGTGAAGTGACTTCATCTTCTTTAAGTCGTTCGGTCTCTTAACAAGAATCTCTGCGCCCTCCTGCGTGATCTCCATCTCGGCAGGAAGCACTCTCTCTAAGGTACCCTTAGGTCCCTTAACAGTCACCTTATTATTTTCTGCTATCTCTACGGTTACGCCCGCAGGGATGGCGATAGGCATTCTTCCGATACGTGACATTTCGCCGTTCCTCCTAATAATATTTCAAATCTCTTCTATCGCTCACACTCCACTAAATTCGAACTTCGCAAGCTCGTTCTCATTAAGTGTCGGTGAGGACTTTCACACTAAACTCAAACTTCGCAAGCTTGTTTTCGTTAAGTGTTCAATGTCTACCAAATGAAAGCAAGAACCTCGCCGCCTACATTCTCCTTACGAGCCTGCTTGTCAGTAAGCACACCCTTGTTGGTAGAAATGATAGCTGTTCCCATTCCGCCTAAAACCTTCGGAAGCTCATCCTTGCTTGCGTATACACGAAGACCCGGCTTTGAAATTCTCTTTAAGCCTGTGATGACCTTCTCGTTCTTGTCAGCACCATACTTTAAGGTGATTCTTAAAGTCTTGAAGGTGCCTTCCTCTATAACCTCTACTGCCTTTACATAGCCCTCTTCAAGGAGGATGTCGGCAATCGCCTGCTTAATCTTGGATGCAGGTACATCTACTGTGTCATGTTTTGCAGTATTTGCATTACGGATTCTTGTAAGCATATCTGCAATCGGATCGCTCATCTGCATTATTCTTTTCCTCCTTTTACCAGCTTGACTTCTTAACGCCCGGGATTTCTCCCTTGTATGCTAATTCACGGAAGCAGACTCTGCATATTCCGTACTTTCTTAAAACTGAATGCGGACGTCCGCATATTCTGCAGCGTGTGTACTCTCTTGTAGAGAACTTCTGGGGACGCTGCTGCTTGATCTTCATAGCTGTCTTTGCCATAAGTGTTCTCCTCCCTATCTCTGGAACGGCATACCGAAGAGTCTAAGTAACTCTCTGGCTTCCTCATCAGTCTGTGCTGTAGTAACAAAGATTATATCCATACCTCTTACCTTATCCACCTTATCGTACTCGATCTCGGGGAAGATAAGCTGCTCCTTGATACCTAAAGCATAGTTACCTCTGCCGTCAAATGCATCAGGGTTAACACCTCTGAAGTCACGCACACGCGGAAGTGCCAGGTTTACAAGTCTGTCAGTAAACTCGTACATCTTCTCACCGCGAAGGGTTACCTTACATCCTATAGGCATTCCTTCTCTTAACTTGAAGTTAGCGACTGACTTCTTTGCCTTTGTTATAATAGCCTTCTGTCCTGTGATGATCTCTAAATCCTTCACAGCGGCGTCAAGCAGCTTTGCATTCTCTCTTGCTTCACCAACGCCCATGTTGATAACAACCTTCTCGAGCTTCGGTATCTGCATTACATTCTTGTATCCGAACTTCTTCATCATAGCATCCTTTATCTCGGTGCTGTACATATCCTTAAGTCTGCTCAAAATCCTGACCTCCTTTCCGCTTAATCAATGGTCTCGAGCTTGCCGTTAACATGAGCAACTCTGACCTTATTCTTCTTCTCACCGGTAAAACCGACTCTTACGGTCTTACCCTTGTAGAGATACATTACGTTAGATACATCGAGCGGTGCCTCCTTGTCGATGATACCGCCCTGCTGATGCTGCATGTTCGGCTTTGTGTGCTTGTGAACTATGTTGCAGCCCTCAACGGTTACTGTGTTGTTCTTGGTATCTACATCGATGACCTTGCCCTCTTTGCCCTTGTCCTTGCCGGCAATAATCTGTACGAGGTCACCCTTCTTAATTTTCATTGTAGCCATGAGTCAAACCTCCTATAATACTTCCGGAGCAAGGGATACGATCTTCATGAACTTCTTGTCACGAAGCTCTCTTGCTACAGGTCCAAATATACGAGTTCCTCTCGGTGTGTTATCATCCTTGATGATAACTGCTGCGTTCTCATCGAACTTGATGTAAGAACCGTCCTTACGGCGTGCGCCCTTCTTGGAACGTACTACAACGGCCTTAACCACGTCACCCTTCTTTACAACACCGCCCGGTGTTGCATCTTTAACAGTGGCAACTATGATATCACCGATATTTGCATATCTTCTGGTTGAACCGCCCATAACGCGGATGCAGAGGATTTCCTTAGCACCGGTATTGTCGGCAACCTTAAGTCTTGTTTCCTGCTGAACCATCTTATGAGCCTCCTTACTTCGCCTTCTCGACTATCTCGACAAGTCTCCATCTCTTATCCTTTGAAAGAGGTCTTGTCTCCATAACTCTTACTCTGTCACCGCGCTTGCACTCGTTGTTCTCATCATGAGCCTTAAGCTTATAGGTTCTCTTTACAATCTTGCCGTAAAGAGGATGCTTTACATTGTCAACGATCGAAACGACGATGGTCTTGTCCATCTTATCACTTGATACGATACCTACACGTGTCTTTCTTAAGTTTCTTTCCACGGTATTTATTCCTCCTTACTTCAAAATTAAGCGTTTGCCTTCTTGGCAATCTCTGTCTGAATTCTTGCTATATTCTTTCTTACAGTCTTGATTCTGCTTGTATTCTCAAGCTGACTGGTAGCATTCTGGAACCTAAGGTTGAAGAGCTCCTTCTTGGCAGTTACGAGATCGCCATTTAACTCTTCAATGGTCTTCTTGCTTAATTCTTCCTTAAACTCTTTAACCTTCACTGCCGTTTACCTCCTTATCCAGATCAACCTTGGACATAATCTTGCACTTTACAGGCAGCTTATGTGTTGCAAGACGAAGAGCCTCCTTTGCAACATCCTCCGGTACACCGGCAATCTCGAAGAGAACTCTGCCGGGCTTTACTACTGCTACCCAGTACTCAAGAGCACCCTTTCCGGAACCCATACGAGTCTCTGCAGGCTTTGCAGTAACCGGCTTGTCCGGGAATATCTTGATCCAAACCTTACCTGTACGCTTTACATATCTTGTCATGGCGATACGGGCTGCCTCAATCTGATTGGACTTTATCCATGCGGGCTCAACTGCCACGATACCGTACTCACCGTCTGTAATCCTGTTTCCTCTGAGCGCCTTACCTGCCATGGTTCCTCTGAACTGCTTACGGCGCTTTACACGTTTTGGCATTAACATTTATTTATCGCTCCCTTCCTTATCGTTCTTAACAGGAAGCACCTCACCATGGTAAATCCAGGTCTTAACTCCGACCTTACCGTAGGTGGTATCTGCCTCTGCGAATCCATAGTCAATATCGGCACGAAGTGTCTGAAGCGGGATAGTACCCTCGCTGTAGAACTCGGTTCTTGCCATATCTGCGCCGCCAAGTCTTCCTGAGCAGGCAGCCTTGATACCCTGAGCGCCGGCCTTCATAGCTCTTCCCATGCAGGACTTCATAGCCCTTCTGAAGGAGATACGAGCCTCAAGCTGCTCAGCGATGTTCTCTGCTACGAGCTGTGCGTTTAAGTCAGGCTTCTTAACCTCTAAGATCTCGATGAAGAGCTTCTTCTTGGTAAGCTTCTGAACTTCGCCCTTGATCTTCTCAATACCTGCGCCACCCTTACCGATTACAACACCGGGCTTTGCTGTATGTACGTTAACCTTTACTCTGTCAGCAGTTCTCTCAATCTCTACCTTGGCGATGTTTGCCTGATAGAGCTTCTTCTTTATGTACTCTCTTATCTTATAATCCTCAACAAGGTTGTCAGCGAATTCGCCGTTCTTGGTCTCAGCGTACCACTTTGAATCCCAATCCTTGATGATTCCGACTCTTAAACCGTGTGGATTAACTTTCTGTCCCATCGCTTACCTCCTACCTTTCATCTAACACAACAGTGATATGGCTTGTTCTCTTCTCGATTCTGTAAGCCCTACCCTGTGCTCTCGGCTGAATACGCTTCATTGTCGGTCCCTTGTTGGCGTAGCACTCTGCTACATAGAGGTTCTCTGCCTTAAGTCCGTTATTGTTCTCTGCGTTAGCGATTGCTGACTTTAAGAGCTTCTCTATAACCTTTGATGCGTATCTGTTGTTGTAAGCAAGGATACCCAGTGCCTCAGCTACACTCTTACCTCTTATAGCGTCTAAGACGAAGCAGGCCTTGGTAACCGATACTCTGGCGTAGGATACTGTTGCTCTCGCTCTCTCATCCTTATTCTCATTTCTGAGTCTCTTTATCTGGGATCTATGTCCTTTTGCCATTAGATTTTACCTCCTTTACCTGCCCTTTTTCTCGTCCTTACCGTGGCCTCTGTAGGTTCTGGTCTGAACGAACTCACCGAGCTTATGTCCTACCATATCCTCAGTCACGTATACAGGCACGTGCTTTCTTCCGTCATATACTGCAAATGTATGACTTACAAATGAAGGGAAGATGGTTGAACGACGTGACCAGGTCTTGATGACCTCTTTGCTGTTCGACGCATTTAACGCATCAACCTTCTTGAGTAAATATTCGTCTGCGAATGGTCCTTTTTTTAATGAACGAGCCATGGTTACCTCCTTACTTTACGTTCTTGCCGTCTCTGGTTCTTACGATATACTTGTTAGACTGCTTATTCTTCTTTCTGGTCTTTAAGCCAAGTGCCGGCTTGCCCCAAGGTGTTGACGGACCGGGACGACCGATGCTTGTCTTACCCTCACCACCACCATGTGGGTGATCGTTGGGGTTCATGACCGAACCTCTGACGGTCGGGCGGATACCCATGTGACGCTTACGTCCTGCCTTACCAAGATTTACAAGTGCATGCTCTATATTTCCAACCTGGCCGATGGTTGCGCGGCAGATGATCGGAACCTGTCTCATCTCTCCTGAGGGGAGACGGAGTGTTGCGAACTTGCCTTCCTTAGCCATGAGCTGTGCTGAGTTACCTGCCGAACGAACGAGCTGTGCGCCCTTGCCCGGGTAAAGCTCGATGTTGTGGAGCTCTGTACCTAAGGGGATGTTCTCGAGCGGCAAGCAGTTGCCAACCTTAACCTCTGCCTTAGGTCCGTTCATAAGCTCGTCGCCTACCTTAAGTCCTACCGGAGCGATGATGTATGCCTTCTCACCGTCTGCGTAGTTGAGGAGTGCGATGTTAGCTGTTCTGTTCGGATCGTACTCTATGGAAGCTACCTTTGCAGGTATATCATCCTTAAGTCTCTTGAAATCTATTATTCTGTACTTCTGTCTGTTGCCGCCGCCGTGATGACGAACGGTGATCTTGCCCTGATTATTCCTTCCTGCGGTCTTTGACTTCTTAGCGAGAAGTGATCTCTCCGGAGTAGATGTTGTGATCTCCGCGAAATCAAGTCCTGTCATATTCCTTCTGGAGGGTGTATATGGGTTATATGTCTTGATGCCCATTTTTAAGTTCTCCTTTCGTTTACGAATTATCGCTTCGTCAGCTTAATTGTATCTTATCTTGATCTTACAGTCCTTCGAAAAGCTCGATGTCTGCGCTGTCGGCTGTAAGCTGAACGACTGCCTTCTTGAACTTTGCAGTCTTACCGAAGGTCATGCCACGTCTCTTGGTCTTGCCGTCGTAGTTCATGGTGTTGACCTTAGCAACCTTGGTGCCGTCGAACATCTTCTCAACAGCTTCCTTAATCTGGCTCTTTGTAGCCTCGGGCGCTACCTTGAAGGTGTATTTCTTCTCAGCCATAGCATTCATGCTCTTCTCTGTGAGAACCGGCTTCAATATGATGTCATAATACTTGATATCTGCCATTATGCGTACACCTCCTCGATTGCTGCTACAGCATCCTTGGTGATTACGAATGCTTCATACTTTAATATATCATATACGTTAAGGGTGCTTCTAACCTCTGTAGCCTCACCGCTCTTAACAATCTCGATTGTGCCGGCCTTTACACCCGGAAGATTGTTAACGGACTTAACAAGATTGTCGTTAACGCCGTTTGTTACAACAAATGCTTCCTCAGCCTTAAGGTTCTTTAAGATCTCGGCAGCTTTCTTTGTCTTGATCTCGTCAAGCTTGAAATCATCAACTACGATGAACTTCTTGTCATTTACCTTAGCTGTAAGAGCAGACTTTAATGCAATCTGCTTCTCTCTCTTGTTCATCTTCTTGGAATAGTCTCTCGGCTTCGGTGCGAATACTACGCCACCGCCTGTCCACTGAGGTGAACGGGTTGAACCCTGTCTTGCATGACCTGTTCCCTTCTGTCTCCAGGGCTTTCTTCCGCCACCGGAAACCTCTGAACGTGTCTTTGCGCTCTGTGTACCCTGACGGCTGTTAGCAAGCTGAGTAACAACTGCCTGATGTACAAGGTGCTCATTTATTTCAACACCGAACACTTCGTCATTTAAGTCGATAGTACCGACCTCCATGCCTTCGGTATTAAATACTGATACTGTTGCCATTTGTTAGCTCCTCCTTTCAATTACGCTTATTTACCGGTCTTTACCGTCTCCTTGACAAGTACAAGAGACTTCTTCGGTCCCGGTACAGCGCCTTTAACAAGGATTACGTTATTCTCTACATCTACCTTAACTACCTCAAGGTTCTGTACAGTTACCTGAACCGCACCCTTATGTCCGGGCATCTTCTTGCCCTTGAATACTCTACCGGGTGTTGTTGCGGAACCGTTTGAACCTGCATGACGGTGGTACTTTGAACCGTGTCCCGAAGGGCCCGAACGCATACCGTATCTCTTGATACCGCCTGCATATCCCTTACCCTTTGACTTAGCGGTTACATCTATCTTATCGCCTTCAGCGAAGATGTCAGCCTTTATAACACTCTCACCTACTGTGTAGTCTGCAACGTTCTCTACTCTGAACTCCTTAACGAACTTCTTAGGTGTTGTGCCGGCGTTCTTGAAATGGCCTGCCTCAGCCTTTGTAGCTCCGTGAGGGTTCTTGATAACCTTCTTGCCTGAGCCGTCCTTGCTTATTACCTTTTCCTTCTTCTCGCCGAAGCCGAGCTGGATTGCCTCATAGCCATCCTTGTCCATTGTCTTAACCTGTGTTACCACACAAGGTCCGGCTTCAAGTACGGTAACGGGAGTTAATACTCCGTCCTCGTTGAAGATCTGTGTCATACCGACCTTCGTCGCCATAATTACTTTCTTCATTTTCTTTCCTCCTAATTATTAAATTCACAGCGGATTGCTTTTGCCCCCGACCGTAGGGAGCGGGGAGCCCGTCGCGGATTGGCCTCGATTTGCTCGCAAATCGAAGGCTAGCCACCCGGCGATGAGGGCTTTGAGCGACTTCACAATCATTCTAAATCCACTCCTTCGCTCCGTGGAACTTAAGCGCGAGTGCAATTAGGTACTGTTTATTTCATCATCTTAAGATCGACATACACGCCTGCTGACATCTCAACCTTCTGTAAGGTCTCGATTGTCTTTTGAGACGGTGATATGACATCGATGAGTCTCTTGTGGGTTCTCTGCTCGAACTGCTCTCTTGAATCCTTATACTTATGAACAGCACGAAGGATTGTTACCCTTTCAATCTTAGTAGGCATCGGAACCGGTCCGCTTACCTTTGCTCCAACTGACTTGCAAGCCTCTACGATCTGCTTTGCTGCCTGATCGATGAGCTTGTGGTCATACGCCTTAAGTGTGATTCTCATTACCTGACTTGCCATAAAAAAAGTCTCCTCCTTGTTTAATTACTTGACAAGTGGTGACTGTACAACTTTCCCGTGTGTGTCCTAACGCCCTCAAAGATAATGATACGGTTTCCCGTATCTCCTTGATAAGCTATATGACTTTCACACGTCATTTCCGGACGTGCCGGATGATTGCTTATACAGTGACTTGTCGCCAGTTATCATTAATTGACATTCGCTCCACGAAATAACCCGCTTGCTTCCAAACTCCCAAGCGGCAACCTCCGCTTCCACGCTATCAATGTCACAGCAAACGGTATAATAACAGAAATGAAAGAATAATGCAAGAACTTTTTTAAATTATTTTTTACAGAAATACTACCATATACAATAATGATTAAAGTGCTGGCGTTTTCAACCGGCACTTTAGCTGAAAGATCCAATAAAGCTTTTCTCCCTACCGACAAATCACTGCGAGAGCTTTTCCTCAAGTTTCCTTATTCGTTCTTCATACGCAGCCAGAGCATCATTTTGCTTATTGCATTTTTCTTCGAGTTTCTTTAAAGCCTCATCCTGTTTCTTTAAAGCCTCATCCTGTTTCTTTAAAGCCTCATCCTGTTTCTTTAAAGCCTCATCCTGTTTCTTTAAAGCCTCATCCTGTTTCTTTATAATCTCATCCTGTTTCTTTATAGCTTCACCCTGCTCTTTTATAATCTTCCCACGTTCCTTGATGGTCTCCTCATACTCGTCTATCATCAGCTGCACGGTTCCTTCATCAAGTTCTCTTAATTCTTCCGAAAACATCTCCATCACCTTCTCCGTATTTGACGCAAGGCTATACACATCAGTATATATATCCTTAAACTCCGGAAATACTTCCAACAGCCTTACTATCTGCTCGGGTTTATCCATAGAAAGAAACGCAAGCCACGCTTCTTCCTTGGTATTAACAGTTTTATTTTCGTATATACGTCTGAAGATGTCAAGGGAAATCATGTAATAATTCTGAAGCATATTGAGCTTTAACGGTGTATTTGATACATACGACACATAGTGCTTGTAAATACCTTCAAGCTCCTTTGTCTTAAACTCTCCGGGGCTTTTCTCATAAAAGATAATAGTGTACACCGGCTTGATATCTTTATAACTGAATTTCCGATCTTCTCCTCTGTCTGCTTTAGCACGCTTATACTGTCTTAACAAAAGATCCGCTCCGTAGCAGGCTGCGCGCTCTCCCGGGAACTTGTACCCTATCTTCTGAATCTCAACATTTGCTATGCTTCCATCTTCAAACTCCACAATAATATCCATTGAAAGCAACGTTGTATCCGAAGCCACACATATACTCTCCAACGGAAGAACCTCTTTTATCTTTACCTTCATATTCAGTATACACGAAAGCATGTCCTCAAGCCTGTCCCGGTGTATCTCGGTATCAAAAACATACTTAAAATATACATCATATGTTATTCTCATACCGCGGGCACCCGTACATATATCCAGAAACAGCTCCCGTTCATTTTCACCAAGTCCCTCAAACCACAATTTCATGCGTCGATTATTCATTATCTCTTCAATTACCGCTTCCCTGCTCTTAAGCATCGGGAACATATCGTTTAGTCTGTTCATATTTTTTCCTCCTATACAATATACTATTTGTATATATTATATACTATTATTCTATTTACTTCAAGTAAATATTTATATATAATAAATATATCACAATAATAGGAGTTGAACACATGAACGAAACAGATTACGGAGAAAAGATAAAACAGCTGCGTATAAAAACCGGTCTAACACAACGCCAGATAGCAGACGCTCTTAACGCCACGCCCGGATACATAAGCAATGTTGAAAACGGAAGGACCGCCATGTCCCTGCGCATGCTCATATATTACGCACGCCTTTTAAATGTATCGCTCGACTATCTCGTAGGCGAAATAGCCGAAGATTACAAACCAAGTTCTTTAGACAACGCCATACTCAAAGAGGTTTCACTTATGAACGATGATAATAAGGAAAAGCTTCTTGAAACACTTAAGATATGGAACAAAAAATCATAACCGGGGAGGATACGCATGCCTTTTCAGATAATAAGAAATGATATAACAAAGGTCAAAGCCGATGCAATAGTCAATACCGCCAATCCAAGGCCTGTGATCGGGCGAGGGACGGAAAGTGCGATTTATAATGCTGCAGGGCGGGACAGACTGCTTGAGGCAAGAAAAGCTATCGGTGAATTAAAGCCCGGTACTGCTGCCGTAACACCGGCCTTTGACCTTGACGCAAAGTTCATAATCCACGTGTGCGGTACTGTCTGGAACGGCGGCGATAACGGTGAAGCGGATATCCTGAAGAACTGCTATAGAAACGCACTGTCTATTGCAGTTGATAATAACTGCTCGTCAATCGCATTCCCGCTCCTTTCCACCGGATCTTTCGGATACCCGGCAGAGCTCGGGCTTCAGATTGCCGTGGATACATTTACGGAGTTCCTTGAAGAGCACGAAATGGAGATTACTCTCGTCGTCTTCGACGACCGGTCCGTAAAGGTGTCCGGTGGACTTGCCGATGAGGTAAAGAGCTTCGTTGACGACAGCTATGTAGCCGGCGCTCTTAATAAAGAATACACACCTCAGGCATTCGGGGGAACTCCAGGGGCAGCGCCGGGTTCATCAGCAAGCGCCCTTGCAGGCGCATCCGGCATGATGTTTTCTTCCGCCATGCAGCCTTTAACCGCGCCATTTATCGGCAGCGCAGCTGCTTTTGAGCAGCCGCGCAAGGGTTCGATAAGTCTTGAGGACGCAGAGGTGCCCGCAGCCCGCAAAGAAAAGCATAAAGAAAAGAAGGCAAAGAGCGGTTCCTTTAAGCACGCTTTATTCGGTGCCGCAAAACATAGTTCGATCAAAGAAGAATCGGCTCGCAAAGCGGAAACGGACTTCGATGCCATTGAGGAATGCACTTTTGAAGATGCGCTCTTCGCCCCGGAAGCCGAGCTTTCCCTAGAGGACACATTAAAAAGCATATACACCGAATCCTTCGAGAAGCATCTACAGCAGCTTATAAATAAGAAGGGATTGAAAAATTCGGAGGTCTACGCCACCGCTAACATATCAAAGCAATACTTCTCAAAGCTGCTCAAAGGACAGGTTAAGCCCTCAAAAGAGAAGGTGCTCGCCCTCGCGATCGGGTTAAGACTCAACTTGGATGAAACCGTCGACTTCCTAAGAATTGCAGGCTACGCCCTCTCCCCCATCTCGCAGACAGACGCAGTGGTAAGGTATTTCATCCTCCACGAGGACTACAATGTAATCAAGATAGATATCGTGCTCTTTGATTACGGACTCGATCCTCTGTCGAAGAACTAATAAATCAATCAGATACTTCTGTTCCCGCGCCGCATGCGTGTCACGCAGTGACTGACTTCATTTTGCGCGCGTGCGCATTTTATTCTGTTCCCGCGCCGCATGCGTGTCACGCAGTGACTGACTTCCTTACGCATGCGTGCGCATACGGTCGCCTTCGGGTTGACCTTTTTTATTTGCTTTCATGATATCCTTACCTCACAACAAACAAAGACCACATCAAAAGATTCTTCGGGCTTCGCCCTCAGAATGACACAAAAAACGAGGAGGTAATCATTATGAAGAAGGGATTAACAGAGATAGTTTACATCTTAGACAGAAGCGGTTCCATGGGAGGACTTGAGGCGGACACCATAGGCGGTTTCAATGCCATGATGGACAAGCAGAAGAAGACAGGCGAGCAGGCGCTTGTCTCCACTATCCTCTTTGACAACGAGTGTGAGGTTCTTCACGACAGGGTTCCGATTGACAAGGTCGAGAAGATGACCGACGAGCAGTATTACGTGCGCGGCTGCACAGCCCTGCTTGACGCGGTTGGCGGTGCCATCCACCACATAGGCAACATACACAAGTACGCCAGGGAAGAGGACCGGCCGGAGAAGACTCTCTTCGTCATCACAACGGACGGCATGGAGAACGCCAGCCGCAACTATTCTTATAAGAAGGTAAAGAAGATGGTCAAGCGCCAGCAGGAGGAATACGGCTGGGAATTCATCTTCATCGGAGCAAACATCGACTCCTTCGCCGAGTCCGAGAAATTCGGTATCAAAAAGGAGCGCACGGTCAATTACGTACACGACAGTATCGGTACAGCAAATGTATTCGCCGGCGTAGCCAAAGCAGCCTGCGCGGTAATGGCCGCTCCCTCCAGAGCAAAAATGGATGCCTGCCTTGACGACTGCGAATGGTCCGAGGAAATAAGTGCCGACTACAAAAAGCGCAGCAAAAGGTAAACTCTAACAACAAAACAGGGAATGGATTCTTAAATCCATTCCCTGTTTTTTCAATCCATTTTATTCCGATTAACCCCAGCCGATTACCACCGTGAACAATGCATCGATATCACCGTTTAAAAGCGACCATTGCTGTTTTCTCACCAGGTCAATCTTATCATTTCGCACTCTTATCTTCTTATATGTATACTTACCGTACAGGTTCTGAACAAGCTTTGAATCCACATACTTATTTCCATAACTGCTCGTTCCTATAGCCTTGATATTGCCATACGAATCGTAGCTTACCTCCTCCCAAGCCGAAATCGAATAGGTCTTGAGCTTCTCTATCCTTCCGGAGCTGTCACAGCTGTAGCTTCTGTCACTGTAGCCTGAAAGATTCCCGGCAGAATCATAGGAATACATCATCTGTCTCGAAGTCCCCGTCGTTCCTATGAAGTTGACCTTGGTACGCCTTCCGCTGCTGTCGTAAGAATATTTATATGTCTCCTGCTCGCCGGACTTGATCTCGACAACAGCCTTACTTATCAGGCCTTTGCTGTTATAGGAGTATGTAACGTCACACAAATCCTTATAGGAATCCTTCGCCAGCATTCCATATATATTATAAGAAAGCGTCCTGGGTATGCCCGTTTCATCCTCTATCGAGCTTATGACATAAACCTCCTGTTCGTCAGAGCTTTTAAGATATGCATCTCCTGTTTTTACCGGTGATTCAGCTCCGCTTTCAATAAGCTTTATCTGAAGAGCTTCTATACGGTAACCATAGCCCTGAGTTCCGGCAGTTCCGCCGTTCTTAGTCCAGGCAAGCCATCCGTATTTCTGTGTGTACACTCTGTAATATATATTATACTCCGAAGCAACCGCTCCGGTAAGCTTGATCTGTACTGCTTCAAGACGTCTTGACTTGCCCATGGTTCCGGCTATCATATTGTTACTTTTCGAAGCCTGCCAGCCCATTTTCTGTACATAAGCCCTGTATCTTATACCGCCATCGGCATTTTCAAGCTTTATCCTAAATGCTTCCAGCCTCAAAGCCTGCCCCTTTATTCCGGCAACCTCACCGTTTCCAACGAACTTCATCCAGCCCTTCTTCTGCATGTACACCTTGTAGCTAAGCTTCGGCGCCTTAAGTTCCGGAAAATCCTCATCGCCTGTAGGCGCTATTCCTACAGTCTGAACATGAAGGCTGTTCCTCAGACAAGTCCTTGTCTTTACTCCTGATTTAGTCTTCGTTGCAGCCCTTGTGATGGTCCAGCCACCCCACACATGCCCGAGGGCAGGAGTTTTAATGCTCTCCAAATCCTCAATCTCATTTTTTGCTTCCGCATCCGAGTAATACTTTCCGCAGTCAGTACAATGCCAGTATTCGGCATGTCCCTCCCGTTCACAATCAGCTTCCTCCCTGTCATGCTTCACAAGAATATGTTCAGTAGGAGGTATCTTGGTGTCCTCCTCATCTATCTCGGATTTTGCAAGGCTGTCAGTGAAGCATGCGCCGCAGACTGAGCATTTCCAGTATTCCGTATTGCCATAAGTTGTCTTGCCCGGTTCCATAGCACCGATATGTGTCAGCTTGTGTCCCTCAGCCCGAAGATAGACCTCAGCAATTGCTATCTCATTCTTGCCGGCAGCGTCACTGAAGTACTTCTTGCACACCGAACAGTCCCAATAAGCTTTCATTCCATCCTCAGTACAGCTTCCTTTAATCTCCTCATGCCCTGTCAGCTTATGTCCCTCGCTTTTTACAGTGACATCCTCAAGAGTCGTTTCATTTATACCGTCTATATCCAGGAAGAGCTTGTTACAGGTCCCGCAGCTCCAATAGGTTCTGCTTCCGTCCTCAGTGCAGCTTACCGCCTTTGCCGCATGAAGTGTGAGATCATGTCCCAAGGCCTTTTCAACAAGTGACGCTCCGCTTACCTCAAGCTTGCCATCCTTGTCCGAGAAAAGCTTCCCACACTCGGAGCAGGAGAAATGCGCCTTCTTTCCGGCTTCGGTACAAGTCGGAGCAATCTCCTTTTCTTCCTTTATCTTATGTCCCGTCGACTTTATCACAAGCTCCGAGCTTGAATTCAGTTCTTTGGTACCGCCCGCATCGGTATAAGTCTTCCTGCACACCGAGCAGGTCCAGTAAGCCTTCTGTCCGTCCTCGGTACAAGTCGCCTTAATCTCCTCATGAGCCGTCATCTTGTGCTTAAGCTTGGGAATAACAACCGCATCCGCTGTAGTCGGCTTTGTCGCTTCCTTATCAGTAAAATAATTCTTACAGGTATCACACTGCCAGTAGGCCTTGTTACCGTCCTCTGTACAGGTTGCCTCCTTTGCACCATGATAGGAGGTGGCATGCTTAGTCTTCGCAATCTTAGTCGCAGCTAAGGTTGTAGTCTTTGTCGCCTCCGCATCAGAGAAGAGCTTGCCACAACGCGAACAGCTCCAATATTCCTTATTGCCCTCTGCTATGCAGCTTGCTTCCTTTGCCTCCACATGCGTAAGCTGATGACCAAGCGCAGCTATATTGACGTCCGTTATCTCTAAGGTTCCGTTCTCATCAGAGTACTTCTTTCCGCAATCGGAGCAGGTATAATAAGTCTCATTTCCTCCTTCGGTACAGGTTGCCGCCTTACCGGCAGTCCTGGTCATGCCTTTATGGGTATGCGGTGTAACCGAAACCGTAATCTCCGCGGTTTTCTTAGTATACTCATCCGTCGCACCGACAGTAGCCGTTACTATGCACTCTCCGGTCTTATCCTTTGAATTGAATACTCCGTTTGTTACCTTCGTATCGGTTATACCGGTATTCGAAAGCGTACATCCATCGAGCACGGTTTTAAACGCAAATGTAAGCGTGCTGTCCGCCGGCTTGCCGGTTACCTTGTCGACGAGCTTTATATTCTTGTTAACCTCGAGGGTTGCGGTATCCTTTATTACCGCGGGGTTGTCTGTCTTTAATGTATAGGTATTCTCTAAAGCAGTTCCGCTTTTATGTTCAACCGCTCCCGCAGGAACCACCGCTTCGGTTGAAGAGTACCATTTCGCCGAAGATACCGCCGGAAGAGTTACCGTACCCTTCGTAATCTGAACCTTATCACCCTTGGCAAGTGAGGTTGCACCGGAAACAATCAGCTTCTTTGCCGCTAACAGTTCATCCGCAGCATCGCCATAGAGATAGAGCGACTTTGGATCGCCGCTTGAAAAAGGAGTGATAACAGAAGACTTTTCTGCTGTCTTCGCAAAATCATCCTCGGAGGTATTAAAAACTCCTCCTGTGATACTGCTTTCAAGCACCTCCGTAAGTTCAGTCGCGTCCTCCAGCTTCAAAGCCAAACCCTTTGTATCATCGTCAATGACTATTTCCGCTGCCTTCGAATCGGTTCCTGTAGCTGTAAATTGTCCTCCCGTTATCGCCAGCCGGATTTTATATCCAACTCCGTATTCTCCATATCCCTCCGTGGAGGGTTCCCCCGTACTTGCTCCCACATACTTGATTTTATAGCGGTTATACGCATATAAAGCGCCTAAACCTTCAATTGTACCTCCCGAAATGCTTACGTCGATATCAGTATAGTATCGTCTCGGAGCAATCGATATTCCCGCTCCCATTGCAACAAGAACATTTTCTTTTTTTTCAACCGTTAACGTCGTTCCCGTGTTAGTACTCTTAATCGTTCCGCCCTTTATATCAACCTTTCCGTTTTCGACATCAATCCCGCAACCTGCGCCCTCGATTGTTCCACCGTTAATCGTAAGCGTTCCATAACCCGGATGATGTATACCATATCCAAAGTTTCTATCACTGGTTGACGTTGCTTTCAGCTCTCCGCCATCGATTGTGATAACCGGGGATTCGACTGCATTCTCCGCTGTCTCCAAAAAATGATTTTCTACCGCATAATTGGCCGCTGTAATCTTTGCACCTTTTTTTATTGTAAGCTTGGTGTTTTTTTCTACATATACTCCAATCTCACTTGACGATATGTTAACAGTTTTCGTTCCGATTCCGTCTCCTATTTCTACAGTTCCACCCATGACCATAATAGCTTTACCGTTCCCCGGCAGGCTTTGGTTTATTCCCGTTTTTGTTATTGTTCCGCCTGTTAATACAATCTTGGATGTTTCATCATTAGATCTAATACACACTCCACCATCGTTCTCTATGCTTCCGCCTGACATAACGAAAGTACCGTCAAACGAATCATCCATATACACACCGGTTATTTTCCCGGTACCGCTTAGCGAAACAATCGATTCATCCGAACCTGTAGAGTCACCGTCAGAACCCGTACAATAAATCACTCCATAAGCCTTATCGTCTTCCGGGATAATCTCTCCTCCGCTGATACTTACATCAAAACCATTTGTAACTATCTGAAAATTATGCGCCGAATCGTTCGCATACTTCTTGCAAACAATTTTTCCACCGGTCATTATCAGATTTTTATTAAGCTTGTAACCTAAAGAAGAATTAGTTGACACCAGATTATAAGTGCCATTCTTTATTGTAACGGCATCCTCTGTTATATCAAAATATGCATTAGTCGAGCCAACATTTTCCGCTTTAAAAAGCTCATCTATATCCATATCTACTGTATACGTTACCTCTGCTTTCACCCTTATCTCCCCGAAGCTCCCCACACCGGGCATAGCAAAAGAAAGCAGCATAAATACTGCCGTCGCTATGGCTATTATCCCCTTAATCTCTTTTATTCTATTCATAATCTCATGTCTCCTTTTTTTCAACAGGGTATAGATACCCATAATTATTTTAATGATACCTCAAAACCCCCGATTTTTCAATAAAAATAAAATCGAGCAGGGAATACGAAGTGACTATTTACATTACGCGGGCGGGTGCACAAAAAACACCCCCGCAGGATTTCCCACGGGGGTATAATAGACTTCTTATGAATTTCTTACGGAAAAGCGAATTACTTAAGAGTAACCTTAGCGCCCTCATCCTCGAGCTTCTTCTTGATCTCTTCAGCCTCTTCCTTGTTAGCGCCCTCCTTGATTACCTTCGGAGCACCCTCAACTACGTCCTTAGCTTCCTTTAAGCCAAGGCCTGTAGCCTCACGAACTACCTTGATAACCTTAACCTTGTTCGGGCCTACCTCTGTAAGCTCTACATCAAAGCTGTCCTTCTCCTCAGCTGCTGCTGCGTCACCGCCTGCTGCTGCTGCAACTACAACGCCTGCTGCTGCAGATACGCCGAACTCCTCCTCGCAAGCCTTTACGAGGTCATTTAACTCTAATACTGATAACTTCTTGATCTCTTCGATTATTTCCTGAGTTGTCATAACTTAATCTCCTTTTCTGAATTTTAATACTTTTCACATGTAAACTGTTTGCTACTTTTCTTATGCCTCAGCCGGCGCTGCGTCTGCAGGTACCTCGGCTGCTGCTTCCTCTGCAGGTGCTGCCGCCTCTGCGGGCGCAACCACGTCTGCTGCCGAAGCTCCGCCGTTAGCCTCAAGCTTCTCAGCTATCTGCTTGATAACACGAGCGAAGTTAGCGATAGGTGACTGGATGCTTCCAAGCAACTTTGAGAGAAGCTCTTCTCTTGAAGGAACAAGCGCAATCTGCTTGATTCCTGCCTGATCGTAGTAATTACCCTCTACGATACCTGACTTGATCTCAAGAGCGGGAGCTGTCTTAGCGAAGTTCTGAACAAGTCTTGCCGGTGCTGTAGCATCTGTCTTTGATACAACGATTGCTGTCGGTCCCTCAAGATCCTTGTCAAGCTCTTCAAAACCTGTACCGTCAAGTGCAAGCTTGATCATGGTATTCTTGTATACCTTGTAGATTACATCGTTCTCACGCATGGTCTTACGAAGCTGTGTATCCTGAGCTACCGTAAGTCCGCGGTGATCAACAAGTACTACTGAAGCTGCGTCCTTGACATTCTCCTTGATTTCTGCAACTATAGGCTGCTTTAACTCTACCTTTGCCAAATCTTTTTCCTCCCTTTCTAAATAATAGGAGCCACTGTATTACGCATGTGTGCGCAAAAGAAATACCCTGCAGCAAAACCGCAGGGTATGAATAATTCAAAAAATGATTACTCTTCCTCGGCAGGCGTCTTAAATCCTTACGCGGTTACCCGCACCTGCTGTCTACGGCAGCTCACAAATCGGGATGATACCACAATCCGCCGCCGTATGTCAAGGCATATATCACATTTTCTGCAAAAAATGTTCCGTCAATTCTGTTTCATGTTCTTTAAGACACTCTTTCTCTCGTACATCCTCTTATCCGCACGGGTGAATATCACATCGTAATCTTCGTCCTTTTCCGCGTCAAACACACTCATACCGTCAGAAATGACTATGCGGCCTGTTCTGACATTGGCCTCCATCTGCTTTTCAAATGCCAGTAGCAACGACGCCCTGTTGTCGTAGTCTTCTCCCTCAAGCAAAGCAACAAACTCATCTCCGCCAATCCTGAATACCGGACTGTGTTTAAACTTATCGCATATCATATCGCAGGCAGTCTGAATATATTTATCTCCTTCGTCATGCCCCTTCGTATCATTTATCACCTTAAGATCATTAATGTCGAATACGACAACACCGAATGCCTCGCGTTCGCCTTCCTTAATCTGGTTTGTGAAGGTATTCTTCGTCTCCAGGTAGGCAAGCTTGTTCCTGACACCGGTAAGCGGATCTATATACGCCTTTATCTTGACGGTTCCAAGCTTTCTGTCGAGATCTGCCTTCACATCCTGAATAACCATCGAGTGGATAAAGCAGGTCGCAACCACCGAGCCCACTGAATGAAATGGCAGCAATGGGTAGTATGTCTGAAGTATTATAAATAACGTCATAATCAATCCCGAAAAGCCGACCGATTGAAAATGTATCCTTGACTTTCCCTCACACCTTGAAGCCGAAGCAAGCGCATATATGGATGTAACCAGAAACAGAACTATCTGTATAGCAAGTGTTGCATTTCGCGCCGGAAGTGTATGATACTCACCTGTCTCATCAAACGCAAAGACAATCGGCGCAACAAAATTTACTGCAAGCACCAGTACTTCAAGCACAAATATGGCCCAGCCCGCGTAAGTAATCATTACTCCGAACAGACCGTTCTGCTTAAGAAATGTAACGACATACTGCGTCCAGAGCGTTACAGAAAATGCCACGCTCAAAAAGTACAGCACCGTATCGGCATAAGCAAGCGTTCTTATCCTAAGACCGTACAAGCTGCCCCAAAGAATATCCACAACATAATATAAGGTCAGGCTGAAGAGAAAGCGCCTATAGCGCACCCTGACTGCCTTATCTTCCGTTTCCCCCGGCTTTTTCATTATCTCATAATTGATAATGAAATGTATTATTAACGAAAAAACACCAAAGCTTGCGTAGTACATAAATACCAATCTCCTTTTAGCTAAAAAGCCATACCCCCATATGTAAGCTTTGAGACTTTTTCTTTAGTATAATTATCAAAATTATATCAAAAAACGCCCTTTTTTGCAAGGAGCTTACGCTCTTTTGCAGATACCGGACTATGATTCATTTCACTTTTTGCAAAGCTTCATTACCTTCCCATAGCACAGGGCTGCAAGGCCGGTTATCACTGCAATCAGCGCTCCTAAAATCAGGTTATGATCTATCTTCATCCCAAGGAATACAACAAGCACTATCAGTCCCATGCATCCGAACATATTCGGGAAGAGGTAGATGGCCACGCCCGCGCCCTGCTTTATGACCTCGAGCTCATTTTCCCAGTCAAGCCGCATGTGCTTTATCCCGCACACGCATCCCCACGCTGCCGAAAAAGCGCACAGGCAGACACCGAGCAGCACCGACAAAACTGCCGTAATTACCGGCATTCTCGCGGAAATGCTTATGCACACTATCGCAAATACCATGAAGGGTACCGAAAGGTACATTTGAAAGAGCATCTTCCCGTTATAAAGCTCCTTTTTATCTATAGGAAGGCTTTGAACTATCCAATAATTCTTTCCCTCAAGCGACGGCGAGAATGCTGTGGTCGCCACCATTCCGATAAAGAAATAGATTATGAACGGCACCGCAGGAAAGAGCATCTCCTTCGTTACCGGCGCGTCTTTGAGCACGACAGCTAAAGCTTTGTCAACATCCACAAAGAGCAGCACGAGCCCTATCAGCAACGCCATAACACTTCCGAAGCCCGCATTTGCCATATAATTTGCCGAACCCGCCATGCGCCTCCATTCCTTGAAGGCAACGGAGCCGACCACGCTTCTCTTCTTCTGTCCTCCCATAACGAATCTCTTGGCAGCTGCGTGTGATTTCAGCTTTGAATTGATCTGACGGTAGGATCTGCCAACCGGTATGAACACAAGCTCAAAGAGCAGGATCGTAATGCCAGCCAGAAGAAGCATATCCGACAGTCTGAGCTCCTTTACCGCACCGACAAACCAGGCTGCCGGAGGATACGCCCCCACAGACTTGTCCATAGCCTTTGAAACATCCGTCATTATAGCTTCCGCTTTATTCTCTTTTACAATCTTCTCTATTATGAACCTAAGCGAAAAGCAGAGGATCAAAAAGGCAAACATCAATATCGTCTGCACTATATTTGTCTTCCTGTGTCCCGCACTCACCTTTGCAATCAGAAAGCCTATGAACGCCGCCGCAAGCATGGGAATAATGGGTATAAACAATGATAGTAAGATCCACACCGGGTACACCGCTACCTGCGGCTTTGCGTAATATGCGTATCCGATAAGCATCGCCACGGAAACCATCATATACCATGTCAGACTCTTCACATACATGTACAGAAACTTACAGCCTGCTACGGTTTTAGCCTCAAAGGGCAGCGACATCAGCATGTCATACTCTTTAAAATTAAAGAGATATCCGTTTGTTTTAAACAGCGTCAGGAAAAAGCTTAACGCCGCAAGCGACAGCGCACAGGTCGCCGGTATCGAATCGGTAAGCCCGAGCTTTCCGTAGCCGACACACATCAGAACGCAGTATCCCATTATCGCAGCACAAGCGAAACCAAAGCCTATAAAAGCTCCGATTATCCGCCCTCTTTTCTTCTTATCCTTGCAATTCCTGTAGATATTCAGCTGGCTCGTCGATCTAAGTAAAGTATTTAGAAGTACCAGGCTACTTTTGTTCATCCTGCACCTCCAGGAAGACTTCCTCGAGAGACTGGTTTCCGATCACCTCATCCATATCTCCCGCATCGATTATCTTGCCCTGCTTTATGATAGCTACCTTATTACAGAGTTTCTCAGCCACCTCAAGCACATGCGTCGAGAAGAATATTGCTGTACCCTTCTCACACATTTCATGCATTATCTGTTTTAACGTAAACGAAGCTTTAGGATCAAGTCCCACGAAGGGTTCGTCCATGACTATAAGCTTGGGATCATGTATCAGCGCGGAGATTATCGCAAGCTTCTGCTTCATTCCGTGGGAATACGAGCTTATCAGGTCCCCTAAGTCTCCCGTTATCTCAAAGAGGTCGGCGTATTTTTTGATAGCCTCCTCTCTCTGCTTTGAATCTATCCTGAATACATCCGCTATGAAGTTTAAGTACTGTATGCCGGTCAGGTTCTCATACAGATCAGGATTGTCCGGGATATAGGCCGTCAGCTTCTTGCACTCTAGCGGCTCCTTCTTCACGGAATGACCGTCTATCAGTATCTCTCCCTCGGTAAAATCAAGCACTCCCACAACCGCCCTTATGGTAGTGGACTTGCCTGCGCCGTTATGCCCTATAAACCCGTAGATGTCTCCGCTCTCCACGGTCAGGCTCACGTTATCCGCCGCCTTCTTACCTTCACCGTATACCTTCGTGTAACCTTTGATTTCAAGCATCGCTTTCTTAGTCATCTTTATCCTCCAAAAGCTCCAGCAGTTTTCTCATTTTACTTTCGCAGTTCTGTATGCCGGATCATATCTCAACCCTTCCGGCCAGGATATCCCTGTAATCTGCCAGATTCTTTCTGAGCAGTGCCGGTGTATCGAGACCGTAAGGACACTTCGACTTGCACAGTCCGCAGTCGATGCACTCCTCAATCTTGCCCATGAGACCCTGCCACTCTTCTCCGAGGAAGTTAGCCGAGGGCGCGCGTCTGATAAGCTGGGACATCCTCGCGCAGTTGTTGATCTGTATCCCGACCGTGCACGGCATACAGTAACCGCAGCCCCTGCAGAAATCACCGCTTAAGTCCTCCTTGTCCTTCTCGATGATGCTTCTTACCTCATCCGTCATCTTCGCATCCTTCTCAAAGAACGCAAGCCACTCCGCAAGCTCGCTTTCCCTCTGTATACCCCATATGGGAAGCACATTGTAATCTTTCATAAATGCCATGCAGGCCTCACTGTTGGTCAGCAGTCCGCCGCACAGTCCCTTCATGGCGAGATATCCCATGCCTGCCTTCTCCGCATCGCGGACAAGCCTTATCTCCCTGTCACTCGCAAGGTAGGAGAACGGAAACTGCAAGGTCTCATAAAGTCCGCTTTCTACTATCTCCTCCGCCACTCCTATCAGGTGAGCGGTTATACCTATATGCCTTATCTTCCCCTGCTCCTTAGCCTCGAGCATGGCTTCATACATCCCCGTTCCGTCGCCGGGTCTGTAGCACTGATTCACGCAGTGGAACTGGTATATATCAAGATAATCGGTGCGCAGGTTTTTAAGCGTAGTCTCGAGATCCTCCCAAAACTTCTCCGGGGTCTTGGCCATGGTTTTGGAGGATATATATACCTTTTCCCTCATTCCGTCAAATGCTTCGCCGAGCTTTAACTCACTGTCCGAGTAAGCACGTGCTGTATCAAAAAATGTCATGCCGCCCTCGTAAGCTCCCCTTAAGAGCCTGACCGCAACCTCCATACTGACTCTCTGTATCGGCAGCGCTCCAAACGCATTCTGCGGTGTGGTTATACCCGTTTTTCCAAGTGTGATAGTCTTCATGATAAGCCGTGCCTCCCTTCGATGATCGTGTTCTTCAGCGGTTCATTCTCGTCTATGATTTGTTCTCTTCGATGATTCGTTCTCATCTATGATTTTTCAAAGCATCTTTACTTCAATGATTCTTTTCATTGATGATTCTTTTCATTGATGATTCTGTGCTTCATTATTATTTCCCTTAGTCATTAGGCTTCTGATAGAATCTTCCGTTCAACCGCTCAGTCTTGATCACATTTACAAAGGCGGACTCATCCGCCTGTTTGACCGCGGTAATAACCTTGCTCGATTCCTCGCTCGAGACTATCGAGTAGACCACATTTCGCTCGCAGTGTTCGTAGGAGCCCTCGCCCTCAAGTATGGTCGCACCGTGGTTGCTCAACTCCGAGATCACACTGCAGACCTCCCGCGGCTTATTTGTGACTATAAATAGCGTATGCTGCTGGAACCTCCTGTATAGCATGCGGATCGCGCCGGTCGACGCATACTGGAATATGATAGAGTAAAGAGCCTTATCCCAGTCAAAGAGCAGCCCGCCCGCAAGAAGAATGCAGCCGTTTATCATCAAAGTGATATTGAAGGAATCGACGCCCCTCTTCTCAGAAAGATAGATACCTATAAAATCAGTTCCCCCGCTCGTCGCATCCATTATAAGACATATACTTATGGCAACACCGTTGATAAGTCCGCCGAAAATGCTGATCAGCAGAGTGTCCTTGGTTATCATATGAGCAGGCAGAACATCCGTAAGAACACTCGTGAGAATGATCACCCAGCACGAAAGCAAAGTGAACTTCTTTCCGATAAACCTGAAACCTATATATACCGGAAAAGCATTTATCAAAAGATTGATAAGTGTATACGGAAGCGAAATATGAAAATACTTCAGAAAGACCTCCTGAAGCAGAAGAGTGAGTCCGCTCGCACCGCCCGGGAGCAGACCACCGGTGTGAACAAAGGTGTTGATATTCATCGCCATGATAAGCGACGCCAAAGAAACCACGGGAAAGCGCACTATCAGACTTTCCCGTAGCTTCTTACCGTTCTTTAGTTTAACTTCACCTTTTACTCTCAAAAGTCTTACTCATCCCCTAAAGCTCAGAGTGTTACTGCCTGTTGAAATAATCGATGCCACTGTCCGGCTGAAAGTAAGTTCTTATGTATCCATCCGTGGAGAGCACTGCAAACTCATTGGTTGCTTCCAAATAGTATACATCATCTCCGTCATCTGCTTCTTTTTTGTGAAGAGCTTTGCTGTTGTTTATCACGTTAGAAGCAGCCGCTTCATATTTTTGTGCCGAGGCAAATCCCATTTCCTTTCCGTGTTTATCGTAATGCTGATTTAACAGATTGGAATTCCTGAAAGAATACGCGATGTAATTCTTTGATTTAACCACGTAGGGATTTGACGTGTTTCCCGGAGCTTTACCACCGGCTTTTACCAGACATATTTGAATTCCCTCAAGCCTTTTAGAGTAACCACTGGTTCCGGCCGGATAACCGTTTTTAGCCCATCCAAGCCAGCCGTATGATTGTGCATATACCCTGTAGTATATGTCATACTTTTCGGATAGCATCCCCGAAAGCTTTACCTGTATAGCTTCAAGCCTTTTAGACTCTCCTCTTGTTCCGGATAAAGCTCCGTTTTTCGCCCAATCCTGCCATCCGTAGCTCTGTACATAGGTTCTGTAGAGTACATTTCCGCTTACAGGAGCATTTTCGAGTTTTATCTGTATAGCCTCCAAACGTTTGGACTGTCCCTTGGTTCCGGAAAAAACACCGTTCTTCATCCAATCCTGCCAACCGTAGCTTTGAACATATGTCCTGTACTTTATGGTAAAAGGCGCTGCTGCCGCCTTTGACGCAGGCATGATCTGCAGAGTTAGAATCGTTATTATTATGGCAAGAAAACAAGCGATTATCTTTTTGTTTTGTTTCATTTCATCTTCAACCTTTATCATAATGCTGATTTAGCAGGTATGAATTCCTAAAAGTATATGCGATGTAGTTTTTCGACTTGATCACATAAGGAAATGTATCATATAGAACGATAAAGAAAAAATGCAACCAACTATATAGCTGGCTGCATTATCTTTATCAATTATGCAACCTTCAAGTAGTCAATAACAGATACCTCTTGTAAGACAGATTTAACAGAATTGACCAGTTTTTCCAATCGCTCCGAAACTTCATCACTAAAAGTAGTTTCTCCGCATATCTGACATTCAAGACAAGGGACATTTTTTATAACTATAATGCAGCCCTTGTATTCTACTGTAAAAGTAGTGGATGTATTGATTTTGTCATCTCTAAAACATGAATTGCACATAGTTAATTCTCCTTTCTTGTTTTATAATCAGATTCCCAATGTTCTAAGTCGGGATAATATGCCGAAATAATAATTATTCTTCTGCCATTAAACCCCACCACCACATGAATAGCATCATGCGTATGTACAAGCATTCTCAGAATTAAGCACGAAGGATATGATGCTTCATGGGCATTATTCTCATCCAGCGGATAATCTTCTATAATTTCACCACAAAGAATACAATCCGCGATATCTTTTTTGGATATATCCCTTTTCAAGCATTCTCTTCAAACAATGAGCTTTATATTCTACCGGTACACCTGAGGTAAAGGCATTTCTTAGCTCCATTATATCCATCGCATCACCTTTTTCCCTATTATCTCAAGTTGAAGAAAAATCCTATCGCAACTTCTGCATTGCTCTTTTTTAGAAGCTCCTTAAGCTTTAATTCTTCATTTGTGGCAGGCATCATCTTTTTGTTTTCCTTTTTTCTTCCATTCTCAAAAGTTAGAAATCATATCATAAAGCAGACACAAGAAAGGATGATTTCCTCCGGTGCCTACATAGTTTTCAGCGCCTTACAGACTACACTCTCCTTAATCACTGCTTATTACCTATAATTATAGGGGTGTTAGTGAAAGAAATCAAGTTTTTCCTTGGCATTCTCAATCTTTTTACGCTGCAAGTCAACGACCGGTCAAATAAAAGATTCAACAAAGCAAGGGATAAACTTCTGCCTCGCACCTCCTACTTTCAGATTCACATTTCTATATTCCTAATATTTTTTTATCCAACTCATATTATCAATATTCTTGATTATCTTATCCTTCAAACCTCTCCGGAGCGTATATCCTGTAAAACTCATTATACGTCCTGTCGAGCTGCGTATACTTACCGGACTGATGTATGCCATATATCTCTTCCACGCTATAGGGGAGATTGTGTAAGCTGTCGCGTGTTACAAGGACATAATAATTGTCAGAGTTTTTCACAGCAGCAGCGAAATCTCTACTTGTGATAAACCGGTCTTCTTCATCCACGAACACTATGCTGTCCCTTCATCAAACATACTTCCCTGCAATTTTAACATACTAAATATCTCGGTTACTTTTTTTCACTCAAGATGACTGCTTCAAAACCGTCCGGCTCAAAATGCAATATGTGTTGCATTGTCATCGGCTATTTCCAGAAGTCTAACTCATCCTCCGCAAGTCCAATGACCTTAGCCTTAAACTCCGGTTTGACTCCCGCTTTTTTCTGCTTTTCGTAATCTCTCAGCGCATCTATCGCAACCTTGCCAAGAAGCATACAGCAGGGCAGATTGATCAGGGTCATGCCGCCCATAGTGATGTCGGCCATAGCCCATGCAGCATTCATCGGGATCACGGCACCGACCAGAACGATCACCGCGCAGGCCACGTGAAATCCGTGCATAAACATCTTTGACGGCTGTCTCTTCTTGTTCAGGAATATAAGCGCATTGTCCACATAGAACAGATTTCCGAGCAGGGTGGTAAATGCAAAGAGCACCATGGCTATGGTGATAAACACCGGACCTACCTTGCCGAACACCGTAGATATCGCATTCTGCACATAAGGCGCCCCCGAAACCGCCTCACTTCTCTCCACTCCACTCGCAAGGCACATCAAAGCAGTCGCCGTGCACAGAAGCAGCGTATCGATATATACCGATAAGGTCTGCACCAGGCCCTGCTTTGCCGGGTGGGAAACCTTCGCCGAGGCCGAAGCATTTGGTGCCGAACCCACACCTGCCTCGTTTGAATAAAGCCCTCGCTTGATACCGTAGATCATACACGAGCCCGCAACTCCTCCAAAGATTGCCTTAAAGTCAAATGCGTCCTTGAATATCATCGCGAACATCTCCGGAACATGCGTAATATGCGCACAGATAACCACAAGAGAGATTGCGACATATGCCACACCCATGACCGGAACTATTACACTTGTTAATTTCACTATTCTCTTGCCGCCGCCAAGCAGACAGTAGCCGGTCAGCACGGCAAGTATTCCGCCCACAACCCAAGGTGTGATGCTCTTGTCATAAAAAGAATAAGCCTCAAAGGTCGACTGCAGATTGTACGAACAAAGCAGATTGAATCCCACCGCATAGGTTGCTATAAGAAATACGCAAAATGTACCGGCAAGCACAGGTGCATGAAGCGCCTTCTCTATGTAGTATGCCGGACCGCCATAGCTCTCACCGTCGCTGTTCTTTCTCTTATATATCTGAGCCAGCGTACTCTCTATGAAGGCCGATGCCGCACCTACTATACACATGATCCACATCCAGAAGCAGGCTCCCGGTCCGCCGAGACACAAAGCCGTTGACACTCCCACTATATTTCCGGTTCCTACACGCGATGCGGTAGATACGAGCATAGCCTGTAGCGAAGACACAGTCTTCTTGTCCTCCGGTGGCTCCATAAGAAGCCGTATGGCCTCCGGGAACAGTCTGATCTGTACCCCCTTCGTAAGAACCGTAAAGTAGATTCCCGCTATAGCCATAACGATGATCAAAAGCGGGTAATACATAAAGCTGTCAATCTTGTCCAGTATCTCAGTTATCATAAATCCCCTCCCTGATAATAAGATCCTTCACATATACATAATTATTCTAAAACATCGTTCAACCTTTCCAATGTTTGTATATATTGTAAGATTGAACGATGTAATAATAATTATCCATATTGACTTACTGCCCTGCAGCCGCAAAGAGCGCTGCGATCTCATCAGGTGAAAGCTGCCTGTTCGGATCATCATTTACCGGAGCTACCGCTGCCTGTTCTGCTGCCTTTGCCGCCTCCTCGGCTGCTCTTGCCGCTTCTTCAGCTGCCTTTGCCTCGGCAACCTCAGCCTCTGTCCTTATCGGTGGTGCAGGTGATGCAGCCGCAAAGAGCGCTGCAATCTCATCTGCGCTGAGCTGCTTGTTCGGATCATCACTCGGAGGTGTAATAGCTGCGCCCGGGAACTGAATCACATTATCCATGCTCTCTTCTTCAGCTTCCTCCGCATCCGGTTCGGGTGCGGGCTTCTCTGCCTTCGGTGCGGGTGCTGCCTGTGCAAACAATGCTGCTATCTCATCCGGACTAAGCTGCTTGTTCGGGTCGTCGCTTACCGGTGTTACCGCTACCGGTTCCGGTTCTGCTACCGGTTCG
>JAFXSQ010000047.1 GCA_017525525.1 Lachnospiraceae bacterium
GACGCAGACCTCAATGCGAAGCGTTGAGGTGCCGGCCTTCGATGTCATAAGGAATCCACCGCAAGCGGTACCCCTTATGACGAAATGCGAGGGCTTGCGAAGCAACAGGAAGAATCTTATCATAAGGATATAAAAGTAATGACGTTAAAAGACTTAAAAATCGGCGAGTCGGCAGTGATAACCTCGGTCGGTGGTGAGGGTGCCCTAAGGCAGCATTTTCTCGATATGGGGGTCATCCCGGGTGCGGAGGCGACTCTTGTCAAGTATGCCCCTATGGGCGATCCCATGGAGCTGATCATACATGGGTACAAGCTCACGCTTCGCATAGATGACGCCGGCGAGATTGAAGTTGTTCAAAAGACAGGGAACCCGGAGAGGTCGGAGCAGCCGATACAGCCCTTGCAGGGAAGCAAAAAAAATAAAAAAACTGATAGATCGGGGAAGAAGCAGGTAAGAAGCCACCCGGGACTCGGTGAGGGCGGTATATACCATGAGAAGGAGAGTGAGAATCCTCTTCCGGAGGGGACGGTGCTTACCTTCGCCCTTGCGGGAAATCAAAACAGCGGAAAGACTACGTTGTTTAATCAGCTGACGGGCTCAAACCAGCACGTGGGCAACTTCCCCGGTGTCACGGTCGAACAGAAGAAGGGTGCCATAAAGGAGCAGCCGCTTACCGAAGTGGTTGATCTTCCGGGTATCTACTCACTTTCGCCCTATACCGATGAGGAGATAGTCTCAAGGCAGTATATATTGGGAGAAAAGCCTAAGGGTATCATCAACATAGTCGACGCGACGAACATAGAGCGCAATCTCTATCTGACCATGCAGCTTATCGAGCTCAACATCCCCATGGTACTTGCGTTAAATATGATGGATGAGATGCGA
Organism: Lachnospiraceae bacterium; assembly: GCA_017525525.1. Classification (GTDB taxonomy): domain Bacteria; phylum Bacillota; class Clostridia; order Lachnospirales; family Lachnospiraceae; genus Coprococcus_C. Next base: position 886 of record JAFXSQ010000047.1, read on the forward strand.
GGAAACGGCGGATCGGTAAGGATCAATGATATGGAGGCGCTGCTCGGAATACCGGTTGTACCGATATCGGCGGCCAAGAATGAAGGTGTGCACGAGCTTGTCGACCATGCGCTTCACGTGGCAAAGTACAGAGAAGGCCCGGGTAAGCAGGACTTCTGTGATGAGAAGGATCATGGCGGTGCCGTGCACAGATGTGTGCACGGGATCATGCACCTGATAGAGGATCATGCACAGAGGGCCGGCATACCGATCAGATTTGCCGCAAACAAGGTGATAGAGGGTGATGAGAGGGTTATAGATGCTCTCAATCTGTCCGAAAACGAGAAAGAGATGATAGAGCATATCATCCTTCAGATGGAGGAGGAGAGAGGCTTGGACCGCGCGGCGGCTATGGCCGACATGAGGTTTTCCTTTATAAATAAGCTTGTGACCGAAACCGTGGTAAAACCGGTGGAGAGTAAAGAACGTGAGAGAAGCGAGAAGATAGACATGATACTTACGGGAAAGTATACCGCCATCCCGGCGTTCATAGGTATCATGGCGCTTGTGTTCTTCCTGACCTTTAATGTGATCGGCGCCACACTCCAGGGCTGGCTCGAAGATGGCATCGGATTCCTGACTAATAGAGTAGATGTTTTGCTTACCGAATTAGACGCAAATGAAGTGCTGCACAGCCTGGTGGTAAACGGAGTGCTTGAAGGCGTGGGAAGCGTATTAAGCTTCCTTCCTATAATAATCATATTGTTCTTCTTCCTGTCGCTTCTTGAGGATACGGGTTATATGGCAAGGATCGCCTTTGTGACCGACAAGCTGCTTAGAAAGCTCGGACTCTCGGGAAGAAGTATAGTTCCGCTTCTTATCGGCTTCGGCTGTTCGGTTCCGGGAGTTATGGCGAGTCGTACACTGCCGTCCGAGAGGGACAGAAAGCTTACCATATTACTGATACCTTTTATGAGCTGTACGGCGAAGCTTCCTATTTATGGCTTCTTTACCGCTGCGTTCTTCCCTGGGAGGGGTGCTCTTATAATGATAGGGCTTTATCTGCTTGGGATACTGACAGGTATAATCACGGCGCTTATCCTGAAGAGAACCGGGTTCAGGGGGGAGGCTGTTCCTTTTGTGATGGAGCTTCCGAACTATCGTATGCCCGGTATGAAAAATGTACTGCAGCTTCTCTGGGAGAAAGCGAAGGACTTCTTCGTGAGGGCATTTACGGTGATCTTCATTGCGACCATAGTCATATGGTTCCTTGGAAACTTTAATATGCATCTTAACCTGGCTGAGGATTCGAGCGACAGTATACTGGCGGTTGCTGCGGGCTTTGCGGCACCGGTGTTCGCGCCGCTCGGCTTCGGCGACTGGCGCATAGTAACGGCGCTTATATCCGGCTTTATGGCCAAGGAGAGTGTGGTATCCACATTAAACGTACTCTTTGAGGATACGGCGGCGCTTCTTGCAACCATATCAACCGCGTCGGCAGCAGCTCTTTTGTGCTTCTGCCTCCTTTATACTCCCTGTGTGGCGGCTATTGCCTCGGTTAAAAGAGAGCTTGGCAGAAAGTGGGCGATAGGCATGGTATTTTTGCAGTGCGTCATAGCCTGGGCAGTCGCAGGCATTGTATTTGCGGTCGTTTCAGTCTTGGTATAATGGATTTATCCGACCTGTGATGCGATAAATGCTGTGATTTGAAATATCCTGTTAATGCCTGGCGGACAGAAACTTAATTAATTGATACAGGTGTTATTTATTTTTATGGCGCTATGCACGTTTTAATGGTAAAATGCGCATAGTATCTTTGATGAAGACTAAAACACGCTGCGGATATATAGGAGGTAGAAGATGAAAAAAACACAGGAGATAAGATTGGTGTCAAACGGAGACGATCTGGACGCGGTTTTAGATGAGGCAGCAAAGTTTTCGGAGAGTATGAATCTGGCTGCAAAGGACTCCTTGAGGGTGATGCTTCTTACAGAGGAAACCATGGGGATGATCAAGACGCTCACGGGTGAGATGGAGCTTATACTCTCTTTTATCGGACAGGAAGATGAGTGCATTATCCGTGTGGAGACGGATACTATGATGAATATCGTCAAGAAGGAGAACATTCTCGCTGTATCCTCCACAGGAAAAAATGCCATGGCGAAGGGTATCATGGGTAAGGTAAGGGATGCCTTTGAAACGGCGTCTATGATGTCGGGCGGTTCGGATCTTTCTGCTTACAGCTCACCGTTCATGGTGACGGGGATGCCGATGAATGTATATCCCGACAGGCTTATGGACAGGGTTTACTGGACACTTGACGGCTACAAGAAAAGCGTGGAGGATGAGGAGGACAGTCCGGAGCACAAGGAACGCTGGGATGAGCTTGAAAAATCCATAGTGTCAAATATTGCGGATGATGTGCAGGTGGGCGTGAGAAACGGACATGTGGTGATGACCATCATCTACAAATGCAAGAACGTATAGGAAAATCCACAGTCTGTGCCGCAAATATGAAATGAAAGAGGTATGTCATGAAAGAATTGCTGCGTGACAAAAGAGCGTTTCTGTTGCAGACCAAAAAACAGTTGCTTGAAGAACAGGGAATCAGATGCGAACTTAAACCAGAGTATCTGGGTGAGGCTCATTTTAAGGCACCGAAGGGAGACTGGGTTCTTTCCTGTGAGGAAGCTTACTTAAAAAAGGCACAGGAGCTGTTAGACGGAATCGACACGGTTGCTTTCGATGAGAAAGAGGAGCTTCGCGACAGAAAAGGACGCACGGCGCGCGAGGCAATCAACGCCCGAAAAAAGCTTGAAAGGAACACCGCGAGGGTTATGATTTATGTACTGTTCCTTTTGGTCATAACAGCGATCATCTACAACAGATTTCATTGATGTAGGTATAAGCATAAAGATACTTTAGTTATAAAAAGATATTATAAGGTAAAAATCTCTTGACACGCGCGGTGCCGTGTAGTACAATGCAAAAGCTTGACAAAAACAGGCGGTATTTTTGTGCGTGCATGAAGCAGTGCTGACCATGCCCCGGACAGCAGTATTTAGGCGATGCGCAAGGATACGAACTTATCAATCAGTTTAAATATCAGGAGGATGTATCAATGGGAAGTTTTATGGCGAGCCCATCAAACATTGAGAGAAAATGGTATGTAGTTGATGCTACAGGACATACATTAGGCCGCCTCTCATCAGAGATCGCAGCTATCTTAAGAGGCAAGAAGAAGCCGACCTTCACACCGTCAATCGACACAGGTGATTATGTAGTAGTTGTAAATGCTGACAAGATCAAGGTTACAGGTAAGAAGCTTGATCAGAAGGTTTACTATCATCATTCGGACTATGTAGGCGGTATGAAGGAGCAGACCTTAAGAGAGAAGCTTGACAAGAAGCCTGAGCAGGTTTTAGAGCTTGCAGTTAAGGGTATGCTTCCGAAGGGACCTCTCGGCAGACAGATGATCAAGAAGCTTTATGTATATGCAGGACCTGAGCACAAGCAGCAGGCACAGAAGCCTGAGGTTCTTGAGATTAAGTATTAAGGGAGGAAACGTTCGTGGCTAAGAATACCAGATTTTACGGAACAGGCAGAAGAAAGAGCAGTATCGCCAGAGTATATCTTGTACCGGGTAACGGCAAGATTACCATAAATAAGAAGGATATCGAGGAGTATTTCGGCTTTGATACTTTGAAGGTTATCGTTCGTCAGCCATTTGCTGCTACAGGTACAGAGGGCAAGTTCGATGTACTTGTAAATGTTAAGGGCGGCGGCTTCACAGGTCAGGCAGGTGCTATAAGACACGGCATCTCAAGAGCACTCCTTGAGGCTGATGCAGAATACAGACCGGCTCTTAAGAAGGCAGGATACCTTACAAGAGACCCGAGAATGAAGGAGAGAAAGAAGTACGGCTTAAAGGCAGCTCGTCGTGCTCCGCAGTTCAGCAAGAGATAATCACTTCTCTTTACGAGATTACTCAAGATTTCAATATCCCGGAAGCCATATTTGGGCTTCCGGGTTTCTATATTTTCATTTATTGACCATAGATCATCATTTTTCATTTTAAGTCAACCAATTATTCCCAAGAGATTGACCATAAACCACCATTTCTCAATATGAGTCAACCGATTAATTGCAAGGGGTTGACTTCGAACCACCATTTCTCAATATGAGTCAACCGATTAATTACAGGAGGTTGACTGCAAACCACCATTTCTCAATATGAGTCAACCAATTAATTGCAAGGGGTTGACTGCGAACTACCATTTCTCAATTTAAGTCAACAAATTATTTGAAAGGGGTGACTGCAAACCACAATTTCTCAATCTAAGTCAACAAATTATTACTAAGGGGTTGACTGCAATTATAATATAGTTAAATCTGAGTCAATCGCCAGGGTGAGATTCTATGACTTGAAATCAACTATTTCCCAAATAAGTCAAATTGAAAGAGTTGCAAAGGTGACCGCAGTACAGGTTATTGCTTAGAAAGTCAATGACATCAACATAAAGACATTGTTAGAGTCGGGCGAAATTAGCCACTCGGTCGGAGAGAATGAACCATTGCGGGTCGGAAAAGAATAGCCAATTATAGCCGGATAGAATTCGCCATTTTATTGCGCGACAGGCTGTTCTCATCATATTCACCGTCGGCATAGACTTTACGGCGTTTCCAGCTGGTTCAGTCAAGGGTGGCGGACGGATCCTCTATTCTGGATTTTTGCTTTAATTGGTTAATTTCGTCCGAATAAAAATGGTTGTTTCAATGCGACTCTGAGTGGTCGATTCAGCCTGACTCTAACACCATGACTGCAAATTGATGAATATACAATAGAGTCAACCGCCGGGGTGAAAGGCTATGACTCGAAAACAACTATGTTCCAAAGGAGTCAATTTAAAGAATTTTATAATAGAATTCCAACATATACTAAGCAAAAGAAGGGGGTATAATTTATTGCAGGGATTAAAGGAAATGCTGCTGCAGGAGAAAAAACACCTGGAAGAATTGATAATTAAGGCGAGTGTTGATAACGGAGCTTCACCGGAAGGAAAACTACGGATTTCTGTGGACAGCGGCAAAGTCAGATATTACCATTGTTTAGATGACAGATACGGCGTGTACATTCCCAAGGAGAATGATAAACTTCCGCATATGTTAGCGCAAAAGGCATATGATGAGTCAGTGGTAAAAGCTGCAGAGACAAGACTTAAGCTTATTAACAGGTGTATCAAGGGTTACAATGATGATGAAATTGATCTTTTATATGAATCGCTTCATCCCGAAAGGAAGACGCTTATCACTCCGGTAGAACCGACATTTAATCAACTTGAAGAACGATGGTATTCCGAAACATATACAGGGAAAATGTTTCAGGAAGGAACAGCTGTGATTTTATCTGAGAAGGGAGAACGTGTTAGATCAAAATCAGAGAAAATTCTTGCAGATTATTTTTATAGAAACAATATTTTATATAAATACGAAAAGCCTTTGAGCTTGGATGGATACGGAATAGTATACCCTGATTTTACATTCCTGTCGAAAAGGCTTGGAACAGAAATCTATTGGGAGCATGAAGGAATGATAGACAGACAGGAATACGCAAGAGCAGCAGTAAAAAAACTCAACTGTTATCAGATGAACGGAATAATGCCGGGAGAACGTTTGATTCTTACATTTGAGACAGAACAGGATGTATTGAATACAAAGATTATCAAGAAATTGGTTGATAAGTATTTAAAATGAGAAAGACTTGAAGTTACCAAAAGTTAATTAGTGTCTTCGATTTTTTTTTAATGATAAAGTCGAGCAAAGGTTTCCTAAAGCTGCTATAATTTGTGGCAAGGAGGTAAGGAAATGATTAAGCAATTAAACGACACCATCAATTATGTTGAAGAACATTTATTGGATGAAAAAGTGATTGACGAAGCAATGAAAAGAGTCAGCGTTTCGGAACTACATTTTAAAAATGTTTTTTTCTTTCTAACAGGTATGTCTATCAATGAATATGTTAAAAACCGAAGATTGTCTGAGGCAAACTATGATTTGCTTCATGGCAAAAAAGTGACGGATATTGCTTTTAAGTATGGCTATCAATCGATGGATGGGTTTACACGAGCATTTAAAAAC